>JAXLVK010000042.1:0-51659 GCA_046329055.1 Bacteroidia bacterium | reverse complement strand
AAAGGGTGCTTTTTCTGGTCGATACCAAGAACTTGGGGGAGCAAGCGGAGCAGGAATTTCGCCGCTATGAGCCACAGGATGACAACCGCCTCTTCCCGGAGCTCTATGCCGTGACCCGGCTCAGCAGCTCCTTCATCCCCACTGACAGTCAGGTCTATATCTCCACCATACAGCGGCTGTACTCGGTCCTGAAGGGCGAGGAACTGGACGAGGGCAACGAGGAGGAGAATCCCAACGAACAGGGCTGGCAACATAAGCAGCCGATGCCAGTCGTCTATAGCGACCGCATCCCGCCGGAGTTTTTCGACTTTGTGGTGATCGACGAGTGTCACCGCAGCATCTACAACCTCTGGAGGCAGGTGCTGGACTATTTCGATGCCTTCCAAATCGGACTCACAGCCACGCCCGACAACCGGACATTTGGCTACTTCAACCAGAACCTGGTCAGTGACTATGGCTATGCGCAGGCGGTACAGGACGGCGTCCTCGTCCCCTACGAGGCTTATGAAATCATCACCAAGATCACGAAGCAGGGCGCGGTGATCGCAAGCGATGGCAGCGTCCCCGTGCGTGAGCGGCTCAGCCGCAGGCAGACGTGGCAGACACTCGACGAAGACTACGAATACACTGGCCGACACCTCGACGAGACCGTGCTCAATGAGAGCCAAATCCGGCTGGTGATCAAGCGCACAAGGGCATTGCTGCCGGATTTCTTCCCGGATCGGTTCAAGGATGGCGTCTTCGAGCCTCCCAAGACCCTCATTTTCGCCAAAAGCGACAGCCATGCGGAGGACATTGTGCGCATCGTGCGGGAGGAGTTCGGGGAGGAGAACAAGTTTTGCAAAAAAATCACCTACAAAAGCGATGAGGATCCCAAGTCGGTGCTGACTCAGTTCCGGCAGGACTATTACCCCCGCATCGCGGTGACCGTGGACATGATCGCCACAGGCACGGACATCCGCCCGCTGGAGGTGCTGCTGTTCATGCGGGACGTGAAAAGCCGGAGCTATTATGAGCAAATGAAGGGTCGAGGCACCCGCACCTGCTCCTTGGAAGAGTTGCAGACATCGGGTTCCCCTGCGGCGCGGCATACCAAGGACCATTTTGTGATCATCGATGCCGTGGGCGTGGAGCGGAGCCAAAAGACCGACAGCCGCCCGCTGGAACGCAAGCCAAGCGCCTCGCTCAAGGAATTGATGGAGGCCGTGCAACTTGGGAATACCCATGAGGACCTTTTCAGCTCCCTTGCCAACCGCCTCCTGCGCCTGGACCATCAGATCAATGACCGCGAGAAGGCCGCATTCACCGAGCGCAGCGGCGGCAAGAGCCTGAAGCAGGTGGCAGCGTCCCTTCTCAATGCCCACGACCCCGACCGGGTGGAGGCCTTGGTCGCGGAAGTGCGGTCCGCCATGCCCGGCGCAGCCCCCGATGACATCGACGAGGCCGTGGCAGCGCGGCGCAAGGAGATTTTCCGTGAGGCATCGGCGCCATTTGACAGCCCAGAATTCCGGGAGCTGGTGCTGGAGGTGCGCAAGAAATACGATCAGCTCATCGACCTGGTCAACCGCGACGAGGTGCTGCACGAGGGCTTCGTGGAGGTCACCAACGAACAAGCGCGGGCCAAGGTCTCCGAATTTCAGGAATGGATCGCCGCCCACAAGGACGAGATCACGGCCCTGCAAATCTTCTACGACCAACCCTATCGGCGCCGGGAGCTCACCTATCAGATGATCGAGGAGCTATCGGCAAGGCTCAAGGTCATGCGTCCGAACCTCGCCCCTGTGTCGGTATGGCGGGCCTACGAGCGGCTGGAAAAGGTGAACGGGCAACCGCAGAACGAGCTTGTGGCATTGGTCTCCTTGGTGCGCCGGGCGGTCGGGATCGATGAAATCCTGACGGCGTATGATCAGACGGTGGCCAAGAATTTCCAGACTTGGGTCTTCGCGAAGCAAGCCGGGGCGGTGAAATTCACGGAGGAGCAGATGGAATGGCTGCGGATGATCCGGGACTACATCGCAGGTTCGTTTCATGTCGAGCGGGAGGACTTTGATTACAGCCCGTTCAATGCGGCAGGTGGATTGGGGAAGTTCTGGAGCTTGTTTGGCGGGGAGATGGATGGTATTATTGGGGAAATGAATGAGCATTTGGCTGCGTGAGGGCGATCGCTCCATTTCCGCTCGGCTTGCTGAGCAAATATAAGTCTCAGGCCTTATATTCATCTATTATAAGTCTCAAGGCTTATAATAGTCATTTATCAGGCTCAGGCCTTAGATTTGTGAATATGGATTTATCTGCTTTTTCCACGGAATACGCGGTAATCATGGGCATCAACTTCAACCGTTTCGTGCAATCCACTGAAAAGATCCACAGCGAGTATGTCTTGGTCGGCACCATGGCGAACAATGCGGTAGCGATACTGTCTGGTGTTTTGGTAAATTGGTTATCGAAAATCGGATGATGGCGATGGATGGGAAACAGAATATGGGAAATGATGTGACTTTGCCGGAGGGGTGGCGCTTGGAGTCGATTGGTGGAACTTGCCAAATTCTACCAGGGTACGGGTTTCCAAAGAGCCTCCAAGGATCGACCAAAGGAAGTATTCCGTTTTACAAAGTTGGTGATATCTCAGCCAATGTAAAGTCTGGTGCAAGGTACTTAGAGTCTTGCGAAAACTATGTAGATTCCAATGCTCTTTCAACCCTTAAGGCCAAATTACTGCCTCCGAATTCAATTGTTTTTGCCAAAATTGGCGAAGGTCTCAAACTTAACCGACGTGCGATAACAAAGCTCCCTTCATTGATAGACAACAATGCTATCGGCATCAAAGCTAGAAATTTAGTTATTGACGATCTATTCCTTTTCCATTTCCTCACAACGATCAAACTAGAAGCTCTATCGCAGGCTACAACAGTCCCTTCCGTGAGGAAATCGGACATAGAAAATATCACCATCCCCCTCCCTCCCCTACCTGAGCAAGAGCGAATCGTGTCGAAGATCGAGGAACTGTTCAGCGAGCTGGAAAAAGGCAAGGAGCAAATCTTGCTGGCTCGGCAGCAGTTGAAGACGTATCGGCAGGCGGTGTTGAAGTGGGCGTTTGAGGGGCGGCTGACGAATGCGGAAGTGGAGGATGGGGTTTTGCCGGAGGGGTGGGAATGGGTGAAGGTTGAAAATGCAGCGGAGAGCCTTGACAACTTGAGAAAGCCAATTAACAAAACCGAACGCGCAAAGCGGGTAGGCACGATACCATATTATGGTGCAAATGGAAGGACTGGCTGGATCAATGACTATTTGTTTAATGAACCACTAATTCTTGTGGTTGAGGACGAAACATTCACAGGTCGCGAGCTCCCATTTTCATATAAGATATCTGGAAAATCTTGGGTAAACAATCATGCTCACATTCTACGCGCAAAGGAGAATTGTCACATCGATTTCCTTAACTATCAGTTGGCCTACTATCCGTTCTTACCTTTGACTACTGGCACAACCGGACGTAAAAAGTTAACAAAAAAAGCACTAATGAATGCAATCATAAAAATTTGCCCCCTCCCCGAACAACACCGCATCGTTCAGGAAATCGAAAGCCGCCTGAGCGTGTGTAATGCGATGGAGGCAACGCTTGCGAACAGTCTGGCACAGGCTGAGGTGCTGCGTCAGAGTATTTTGAAACGGGCTTTTGAGGGGAGGTTGGTGTGATGGGGGAGATTTGAAAACGAAACAAGAAATCGCTTAATTATTGGCTATGCCAGCTGAAAGAAATCATATCAAGGTGTTTGTCGCCTCTACGGTTTACAATTTCCAGCCCAATCTGGAACGGGTATATGACTTGTTGGACGGGCTTGGTTATGATGTGCTCAATTCCCACATGGGAACTATTCCCCTGGACAGCTCTGCCTCGAACTTGAAGAACTGCACGGATGGTGTTCAAGAGTGTGATGTCTTCGTTGGCTTCATTCGCCCTGATTACGGTTCCGGAGTATTGGAGAAGGGCGGCAAGTCCATCACCCACTACGAATTCGAGACTGCTTTTGCTAGACAGATTCCAAGATTTATCTTGGCAGACTACCGTGTCGTGTTTACAAGGGAATTGTTTCGTGACAATTTGATTGTAGAGGATATGACTGCCAAGCAAATCGATTTTGATAAGGTCTCCTTTGAGAAGAGCAAAGTGATGGACACTCGGTGCATCCGCATGTACAACGATGCGATTAAGGACAAGGAACGTCCTGCCTCTCGCCGTACGGGAAATTGGGTACAGGAATACATGAATCTCTCGGACATCGTGCTGCACTTAGAATCGCAATTCAAATATCCTGAACGCATCAAGAGACTCATTGATCAAGGGAAAGGATCCATCCAATGAAAAAAAACAGTTTTATTGATGAGCTTCTGAAGCAAAAGGGAACTACTCAAATTGTCTTTTTGAGAGATTTCGACGCAGTTGCCATCTTGCAGACAATCTGCGCATTTCTGAATGGCGATGGGGGATGGATACTCGTTGGGCATAATGGAAAGAAGCTCTACGGACTCCCTGGGGTTGACGATGCTTCAGTGGAGAGGCTGCAAGCAGATGTTTATCGGGAAATTTCACCCATGCCCTTGGTCTATGTCCAAAGCGAGACCTATGATGATCAACAAGTAATTCTGATCAATGTACTCAAGGGTGCGCGACAGCCATACTCCTTGCGCGGAAAGTTCTATGTAAAGCTTGGTTCGAGCGCTCGAGAGGCTAACCCCGATGATATCAGTCTGTTGTTGCGCACCTCCAATGGCTTCGCCTCCACCTGGGAGAGACTCACCGCCATCGATGCAAGCATGAGTGATCTTGTTTCGGAAGAAATCAAGACCACGATTACCCATGCAATCCAATTGGGCAAGGGGGCTAGATTCCCTGAAACTTCGGAAGAATTCCTGAACTACTTCCAGCTTTTCGATCATGAAAGCGTGAAGAATGGGGCAATCGTGCTTTTTGGGACAACCCCGGCTAAGTTTTATGGCCAATGTCGGATTCGTATTACTCTTATGCCTGAAGGGCGAACGGGTTCTCGATTTGAGGATACAGAACTCATCGATGACAACTTGTTCACCGCATTTGACCGGGTGCATTCCTATTTCTTGAAGAATCTTCCCATAACAAGTGAGTTCAAGGCAAATGATTGGAACCGCATTGATCGCTCTCCTTATCCCATCAACGCCTTGGATGAAGCCGTGGTGAATGCCATGGTGCATCGCGACTATGGAGACATGTCGGGTGAGATCACCATCAATATCCATAAGGATCGGATAGAAGTGATCAACTCTGGTGTCATTCCGCCTGATATCATCAAAGGCAAGAGTACCGTCAATGCCCATCACTCGATCCTGCGCAATCCGATCATCGCGCAAATGTTCTATTTCCGAGGCAAGATGGAGAAGCTGGGGAGGGGACTTTCCTTGATCAAGGACCGTTGCAGTGAATATGGCTTGAGAGACCCTGAATGGACAACGTTGAGTGGCTACACCACGCTTACCATTTTTGGAGTACCCAAGTCGATCGGCCTTCATCCTCGCATGTCTCAGTTCTTGAGGGAGTATAGGCCGGGGAGGGTGTTTACTCGTAAGGAATACTATGAATTTCACGTTGGTGCAATCTCAGAGCGAACAGCAATAGTTGACATTGCTAGCTTGCAAGAAGGTGGCTGGGTGGATAAGGTAGGCGATGGCCCACAAACGCGCTATGTGAGGACCGAAAAGTCGGTAGAGAAATGAATTGCCTTGGCACTTACCCTTTTAGTGGATTGAGAACGTTCCCTCGGCTGCGAGATACTGCGAGGTACAAGACTCGAATGGTTGAGACATATCGCTTGACTGTGTCTGGTGATGCATTTATTGAAACTGTTGAAAGACCGGAACTGCGAGATACTGCGAGATACGAGATTCGAATGGCTGTGACATGTGGCTTGACTGAATCTGGTGAGGCATTTGGTGATACTGTTGAAAGACCGAGACTGCGAGATACTGCGAGATACAAGACTAGAATAGCTATGACATGTGGCTTGACCGTGTCTGGTGATACATTTGATGAAACTTTTGAAAGACCGCAACTGCGAGATACTGCGAGATACAAGACTCGAAGAGCTCAGACATGTGGCTTGACTGTATCCGGTGATGCAATTGAGGAACCTAC
Source organism: Bacteroidia bacterium (assembly GCA_046329055.1). Classification (GTDB taxonomy): domain Bacteria; phylum Bacteroidota; class Bacteroidia; order J057; family JADKCL01; genus JADKCL01. The sequence goes on along the minus strand of JAXLVK010000042.1, from coordinate 45,493 downwards.
TGAAAGTTCTCTTCCAGAAACTGCCAGAACCAAGACCGGAATAGCTTGCAAGGCTGGCATACTTGCAAAAAGTGACACTTTTGGCAAGACTGTGAATCTCAAACCATTTCCGGAAACTTTCAGAATCCATTCAGTAAAGTCACTTTACTAAAGTTACCTTAGACATGTCCACAACCCCCAACACCTCCTCCATCGTCTCCAAGGTCTGGTCATTCTGCAACACGCTCCGCGACGACGGGGTGGGCTATGGCGACTACTTGGAGCAGCTCACCTATCTGCTGTTCTTGAAGATGGCGGATGAGTACAGCAAGCCGCCGCATAACCGAGCTATGCCGATTCCGGTGGCTTACAACTGGGGGAGCCTGGTGGACCTGCGGGGGGCGGAGCTGGAGACGCATTACAATGCGCTACTGCGGGAGCTGGGCAAGGAGAAGGGCATCCTGGGGCAAATCTTCACGAAGAGCCAAAATAAGATTCAGGACCCGGCGAAGCTGAGCAAGATCATCCTGATGATCGACGCGGAAAATTGGCTCATGATGGGGGTGAAGGACAAGGGCGACATCTACGAGGGATTGCTGGAAAAGAATGCGGAGGACACCAAAAGCGGGGCTGGGCAATACTTCACACCCCGGGCGCTGATCAAGGCGATGGTGGAATGCCTGGCGCCGGAGCCGATGAAGACGATCGCGGACCCGGCTTGTGGAACGGGGGGATTTTTCCTCGCTGCCTACGATTACTTGGTGGCGAACTACAAGCTGGACAAGGCGCAGAACAAGTTCCTGAAATACGAGACTTTCTGGGGAAACGAGATCGTGGCGAGTACCCGGCGGCTGGCACTGATGAACCTGTTCCTGCACAATATCGGGGACATCGACAGCGACAATTTCATCTCCCCTGCTGATGCCCTGATCTCATCGAGCAGCGATCACTACGACTACATCCTCGCGAATCCGCCGTTTGGGAAGAAGAGCAGCTCGACCTTCACGAATGCGGAGGGCGAACAGGAAAAGGAAGACCTCACCTACAACCGGCCGGACTTCTGGGCGACCACGAGCAACAAGCAGCTGAACTTCCTGCAGCACATCCGCACGATGCTCAAGGTGAATGGCCGCGCCGCAGTGGTCTTGCCGGACAATGTGCTGTTTGAAGGTGGTGCCGGGGAGACGGTGCGCCGGAAACTGCTGGAAACGACGGATGTGCATACGATCCTGAGGTTACCCACGGGCATCTTTTATGCGCAGGGGGTGAAGGCAAATGTGGTCTTCTTCGACAACAAGGCGAGCAGCAAGGATCCGCATACCAAGGAGGTCTGGGTCTATGATTACCGCACGAATGTACACCATACCCTCAAGAAAATCCGTTGCGGCTGGAGGACTTGCGGGATTTCATCCAATGCTACAATCCCAAAAACCGCATGTGCGCACGGAGACCCGGAGTCTGGAAGATTCTCGGGTACGCCCGAACAAGGCCCGAGTGGCCGCTGGCGAAAATTCACCTACGCTGAGCTGATGGCCCGGGACAAGACATCGCTGGACATCACTTGGCTCAAGGACAAGTCGCTTGCGGACCTGGACAATCTGCCTGACCCGGATGTGTTGGCGGAGGAGATCATTGAAAATCTGAGGCTGGACTGGAGAGTTTCGGGCTGTATGGGACTGGGGAATTGAGCCCCCCTCCCACCATTTTCCTAACACTCGTATGCAACTCTCGCCATTTGCATCCCATAGACAGCTTAGGAAAGAATCGTTCATGAATCAGTGAAACGGCTATTATGGGGGGCCCACCTATGGCTGCCCTTGGAGAGACATGCTTGAATTTCAGGGGTGTATGTGGGCGCAGAGGAGGGGCAGTTTCGCACGAAGCTGGAGGCTTTCGGGGCGAATTGGTGCGCGGAGCAGGGATGCTTTGTGCTGGAGCTGAGCCACTTGACCCGCCGGGGGCGATCGAGGCGATCGAGGCGACGGCTGGACGCATCGCGGCGCTGGCGAATGACTGGGTGCCGCTGGGGGTGGCGCAGGAACTGGCTGCTGGGGCTTCGGTCCATGGTGCGGCTCCGGAGGCGGAGTTGGGTGAGGCACAGCTGAAGTTGCTGGCACACTATGAACATAGCCTGGGCCGCCGGAAATACAGCAGCAGCACCCTCAAGAACTACAAGAAGGCTTTCCGCACTTTCCTGCAGGAGATCGCCCCGGCGCTGCCGCTGGACCTGGACAAGGAACAGGTGGAGGCCTGGCTGGAAGGGCATTGCAGGACCAAATCCTGCTCCACGGCCCATCAAAACACGATCATCAATGCGGTGAAAATCTACTATACCGTGGTAGAGGACCTGCGGCTGGACGACTGGGACATCCGGCGGCCGAAGCAGGAGACTCCGGTCCCGGTGACGCTGACAAAGGCGGAAGTGCAACGGCTGCTCGCGAGCACGTCGAACATCAAGCACCGCTGCCTGCTGTTGGTGGCCTATAGCACGGGACTGCGGCTGAATGAGGTGCTGTCCCTGCGGGTGAGCGACATCGACCTGAACCGCATGACCATCACGATCCATACCACAGTGCGGGGTCGCTGCTCGCGGTCGGTGCCGCTGTCGCCGAAGCTCGCAGAGGCCTTCAAGGGCTATTTCGAGGAATTCAACCCCTTGCAATGGCTTTTCGAGGGCGAGCGTCGGGGACAACCGTACAGCGAGCGCAGCGCGCAGGTGGCGGTGCGGCTGGCGGCAGACCGTGCTCAGCTCCCGCAGGCGGTCTCGATGCAATTGTTGCGCAACAGCTATGCCCGGCATCAACTGGAGGCTGGGATCGCCGTGGACGCCTTGCAGGACCTGATGGGGCACCAAAGCATCCGTACCACGCACAGGTACGCGCATGTGGCCCGGCACAAGATGCCCTCCACTCCCATCGACGACATGGATGTCTGAGGCGGCACATGCGGGAACAGGACAGTTCGCCGTCATATTCCCGCATGTTTGTAGGTGGTACTCCGGATTGCGTTAACCTTGTGATGAATTGATAGAAACGCAACTGGAGCACCCCGCTCAACTAGGGGCATCCTCCACAGAGAATTTCACTAGCTTGTCATTTACCCAATTGAGCAAGGGCTGAAGGCACCAAGTCATTGATGTCCAATGGTCTGCGCAGTGCGAATCGCCAAGTACAATTTGCGATTCGTGGATTGTCAATTGTTCATTCTTCATTATTCATTGCTAACTGGATTCCAGTGATCGGGAGATTATTGAACATCATCAAGGATGACCTCAACGCGCATTTTGTGGCGAAGGGGAAAATCCAAAGCGGGGCGCAAATCCTGAGTTTTCCGGACCTGTCCCGGACTGGAGGCGGCTCCGACCCGATCTTGGGGGCAGAGGTGCTCAATGTCTTCTTGGTGAACCTGGAGGAAAACCGCAGTCACCGACCTGCCGACCTGTGGCAGATGGCCGAGATCGATGGCTCCAAACGCGTGATGCACCCCCCGGTGAAGCTCGATGTCTATTTCCTGGTCGCGGCCAAATTCAAGGATTACCTGACGGCCCTCGACAACCTCACCCTCTGCATCCAGTATTTCCAAGCGCACCGCTATTTCGACCGCCATGCGCACCACGACTTCCCGGCGGACGTGGACAAGGTGATCGTGGAAATGATCCCCATGACCTTCGAGGTGCAACGTGCGGTGTGGAGCAGCTTGCAGATTGCCTACCTGCCCTCGGTCCTGTTCCGGATGGGCTTGCTGATGGTCGCGGAAGCAGATGAAAGCGAGGTCATGCCGACCGTCCGTGAGATCGTCGCAAAATCCGTCCAAGCATCATGAATCTGGTCACCTTCCTTGCCACAAGCTACGAACGCTTGCTCACAGTGGAGGTGGTCCACGGCTACTATCCGGGCCAATATTGTCCGCACCTGAGCCTGCAGCCGAGTCCGGAATGTGCGGCCTTGTTGCGCAGCTACCGCCTTCGTTATCAGGCATTGCCGAGGGGTGGCGTAATCATCGGAGAAAACCCTGCCGTGGTCGCCTTGCCCAACGGAAGCATGGAACTCGAATTCCATCTGCGGATGACAAATCCAGAGTTCCTGAGCGTGACGGACCGGACGGGCATGGGGCAGGGAAATGACAGCTTGGTACCGAGCCTGCATGTCTATGCACAAGGAAATTGGCAGGCAGCGAGCGCGGTCCCGGCGGAGGCGCAATTGCCTGCGGGTGTGATCGGCGTATTGCGGGTGGAGGCTGCCCTCGCACTCGGTGCGACCGTGGCCCTGCAACTGCCGATGAGCGCACCACAAGTCACATGGAAGTATTACGTGGTGACTGGGGCCAATTATGTTGGCAGCCTGGGCATCGCTGAGGGTTCGCAAGTGATCTGTCCCCTGCCGATTCCTCCGGACGGCCCTGATCTGGCGACGATTGCGGCAAGGTTTCCTGGCAAGGCCATCCAAACCCTGGAAGTGACGACGCAACTGCGGACGAGCTATCCCGCCTGGTACCTGCTGGCAAGCGTCAATGGCGGCACCGCGACCCATGTCGAGGATGTGCCCACGCTGCCCAAACCCAGGCCCGGCGCAGCACCGCACCTGATCCTGGACTACTCCGCCATCTTGAAATGATTCAAAAACAACCGTTTGATATTTATGAGTGAATACAAAATCCCCGGCGTCTATATCGAAGAGGAATCGGTTTTTCCGCCCTCGGTGAGCGCCACAGCCACGGCGATTCCGGCCTTCTTGGGCTATACCGCAGTCGCCGTGGACGCCCCTCAACGGATCCAGTCCTTGATGGAGTTTGAGTCCATCTTCGGGCTGCCGCCTGCCCGCTCCGGTCCCACCGTGACCCTGGGCGGCGCCAACATGGACGTGCCCACCCTGAACTGGGACGAGGCCCTGCCCTACCACCAGTATTATTGCGTGGAGCACTATTTCCGCAACGGCGGCGGCCCCTGCTGGGTGATCTCCACGGGCGTGGCTGGCTCCACTCTGCCGACCACGAGTGACGAATTCCTCGCCGCGCTGGACAAGCTCCGCAAACTGGACGAGCCCACGCTCATCGTCCTGAGCGATGCCCTCAACACCCTCAAGGTGGACGATTCCGACTATACCAAGCGCCATCAGATGTACCTGGATGTGCTGAACGCCGCCATGGGACAATGCGATAGCCTGAAGGACCGGTTCGTGATCGCGGACATGCCTGAGGCGGGCAATATCGACGTCGCCGAAGCTGCAACGGCCTTCCGCACGGCGGTGACCGAGGAGCCCAGCTACGCCGCAGCCTATTATCCCTACCTCGAAACCAGCCTGAGCCGCCGCCCCGTCTTCGTGTACAAGACCCAAATCTGGGCCGATACCAATGCTGGCAAAAACTACAGCAGCTGGGTCTCCACCCGCAATAGCCTCCCTGTCCTGAGCTATACAGGCAGCAGCACCCCCGGCGTGGAACTGGACGTGAACGACAACAATGATACCGAGGCTGCATTCGAAGTCAGCACCAGTGGTATCCGCAAAGTCCTCACCCTGAAGCTCAAAAATGGCGAGCGTTACAGCGGCGCGCAGATCAAGACGGCGTTTGACAAGCTGTCGAATGCCGAGGGATACACGATGCGCGAAAACGTCCTCACGAATCCCAGCCCTGCGAAAGACCATGAGGCATCGGCCTTCCTGCGTCCCACATTGGCCCAGACCACCCAAGAGGCCAGCGTCAGTGACCTGAAGCAGAGCCATCCTGCACTGTACGCGGATATTGCGGCACGGATCAGCTCCGACCGCAGCCATGCGCTGGTGCTCCCTCCTGCAAGTGCCATGGCTGGCATCTATTCCAGCGTGGACCGCGACCGTGGCGTCTGGAAATCCCCCGCCAATGTGGCCCTGAGCGCGACAACCGGCCCCGCGACCCTGCTGAGCCGCGATGAGCAAGAGGGCCTCGACGTGGACGCCACCTCCGGCAAATCCATCAACTGCATTGTCAAGTTCACTGGCAAAGGCACCCTGCCCTGGGGCGCGAGGACCTTGGACGCCAGCAGCCTAGACTGGCGCTACATCGCTGTTCGCCGTCTGTTCATCATGGCCGAAGAATCGATCAAGAAGGCTGCCCAGTTTGCGGTGTTTGAGCCGAATGACAAAGGCACCTGGACCAAGGTCAAAGGCATGATCAACAACTTCCTTTACAGCCTCTGGCAAAAAGGCGCGTTGATGGGTGGCAAACCCGAGGAAGCGTACTTCGTGCAGGTGGGCCTCGGTGAGACGATGAGCTTCCAAGACGTGCTCGAAGGCCGGATGATCATCCAAGTCGGCATGGCAGCAGTGCGCCCCGCGGAGTTCATCATTCTGAAATTCTCGCAGACGCAGCAGACTGCGTGAGGCGCTGAGGCTTTGGTCCTCCGGCCCAAAGCCGAAAGGCACAAGGCCTCTGGCGGGCGTGAACCTGAGAAATTGGCTTTCAATACGGGCAATTTGCCAAAGTTGAATTTCGATTTTCGGCCCCTCTCGACTTGTTGAATCCCACGCCACTCCCCCCTCTACGCGCCAGAGGCGCGCTGTCTGATCGGCATCGGGCCAGAGGCCTCTCGCCTCCGGTAAGCCGCTCGCCTCACCCACTATCAACTCTCAACTTTCAACTATCAACTCATGTCAGTTACTTATAAGACCCCAGGGGTTTACGTCCAGGAAGAGAGTTCCCAGACGGTATCGATCCCCAATGTTGCTACGTCGATCCCCGCATTTTTCGGGAGCACGGCGCAGGGTGGCTCGGCCACACCGAAACCTGTCCGCATCACTGGGATGCTGGAATTCGTGGAACGCTTTGGCCGTCCGGCTTCGCCGATTTGGGTGATCACGGGTGGTGCAAATGCGCCCTCGATCTCTGGTAGTCCGCAGGAGGCTGTGCCTGCTGGCCCGGCGCTGTTGTATTATGCGGTGCAATGGTACTTCCTCAATGGCGGCGGCCCCTGCTACATCGTTGCGACGGCTGCGGACGAACTCGCGCAATACAATGCGGGACTGAGCGCCCTGGCAAACGTGGATGAGCCCACGCTGATCGTGCCTTGCGGTGCCATCAACCTAAGTGCCACCGACTACCACAATTTCAGTGGCGGTGCATTGGCACAGGCGCAGCGCCTCCGCGACCGCTTCTGCATCCTCGACGTGCGCAACGATGCCGCTACCGGCACATCGAGCCAACGCGTGGCCGCTGACGTGAAAGCATTCCGCGACAACATCGGCAGCCTCAACCTGAGCTACGGCGCCGCCTACTACCCCAATGTGGCGACAGGCCTGGCCTGGGAATACAGCGATGACGCGGTGCTCTACAATGGCGCGCCCCTCTCCGACCCCAGCAACAAGCCTGCTTATGCGCAGCTGACCTCTTGGCTGCGCGGCGCGGTGACCCTGCCCCCGAGCGCTGGCGTTGCGGGCGTGTATGCATCCGTGGACCGCGACCGTGGCGTGTGGAAAGCTCCTGCAAACGTGAGCCTGAGCTATGCCCAACGTCCCACCCTTGCCATCGACGATGCCGAGCAGCAGGACCTGAACGTGCCCGACGGCCAATCCCCTGTGAATGCCATCCGCTTCTTCAGCGGCAAGGGCAACCTCGTATGGGGTGCGCGCACTCTGGACTACAAGGCCGCCGACTGGACCTACATCTCTGTCCGCCGCTTGTTCATCATGATGGAGGAGAGCATCAGCAAGGCCATCGGTGCATTTGTCTTCGAACCGAATGACAAGAGCACCTGGACCAATGCCAAATCCTCGATCGACAGCTACCTGTTCCAACTGTGGAGCCAAGGTGCCCTCGCAGGTGGTAAGCCAGAGGAAGCCTATCAGGTCCACGTGGGCTTGGGCCAAACGATGACCCCCGCCGATGTGAAGGAAGGCCGCATGAGCGTGCAGATTTCGGTGGCCCCTGTGCGTCCGGCAGAGTTTGTCATCATCACCTTCACCCAAAACGTACAGGGCGCCTGAGGGCGTTGAAGCAAGATGCATACGGGCACCCTACCGGGATTCTTGATGGAAGCCGATATCACGCGGATTCCTGAGCAGGAGCCATCGCTGACAGCGGTGCCCGTGTTCATCGGCTATGTGCAGCGGCTTGATCCTGCCTTGCAGGGTGTGCCCACGTACATCACCCGCTACTCCGAGTACGAGCGCCGGTTCTGCAATGGCGCGGGGCATGACAGCCATGCTTGGGACTATGCAGGCGGACCTGAGTCAGTGGCGGCCCAGGGTCCCTACTTGCGCAGCAGCATCTTCCTGTATTTCCTGAATGGCGGCGGCCCCTGCTTCGTATTGCCTGTGGGTACCCTCGATGGCAGCAAGCCGCGACGCAAGGATTTTGCGGACACGGCGGAGGCGATCGACCGGGTACCTGAGATCACATTGATCCTGCCGACGGATGCGATCCTGCTCCCTGCGGCGGACTATGCGGGGGTCTGCGAGGACTACCTGCGGCTGTGCGCCCGGAGCGCCGGAAGATTTGTGATCATGGATGCAGGTCAGGCTGAGGCATCTACAAATGGCGGCGGGAATATTGCGCGGGAGTTTGTGCAAAGTCTGGGTTCCGAGCATCTACAATGGGGGGCAGCTTATTACCCGTACCTATTGCTCAAGCCCCGGACAGTGCAGGATCAGTTGCAAGGCAGCAGCAAATCCGTGGCATTGCCCTCGGCGGCAGCAGCGGCGGCCTACTCGGTGACCGACCAAGATCGCGGCATCTGGAAAGCCCCTGCGAATGTCCCGGTGACGGGCGTCCTGGGCCTGAGCCAACGCTTGGAGATCCAGGAAATGGGGCAGCTCTATTCTCCAGAAGATGGCCGGGCAGTGAACCTGCTGCGTGCCCTGCATGGACGTGGAGTTTATGTCTGGGGCGCGCGGACACTTGCGGGGCTGAATGCCCAAGCGCAACACGTGAATGTCCGCCGACTGCAGAGCTTCATCGAAAGCACCTTGCGCAACCGCACTATGTTTGCCGTGTTTGAACCCAACAACATGCGCACATGGCTGGTGATCAGGGGCATATTCGATACGTTCCTGAAGGAAATCTGGGAATCCGGAGGACTTGCCGGGGGGCGCAAGGAGCAAGCCTACACCATCCAAATCGGATTGGGGGAAACGATGACGCAAGCGGACATCGACGAGGGCCGCATGATCGCGCACGTGCAGATTGCGCCCAAGCGCCCGGCTGAGTTCATCAGTCTGCGCATCTTCCACCAAGTCCAATCACTGGGCAACTAGACCCATCCATCATTTTTTTCCACTGAATTAATTCTCACAAAACTCAATCATTTATTATGGCACTTACTGCAGCTGAAATCAAGAACTTGTACCCGATGCCCGTCTATCAGTTCCGGGTGCAAGTGGCAGGTGTGACAATGTCGTTTGCAGAGGTATCTGGCCTCACCGTGGACTACGAGATGACCACATACAAGGAAAGCGCAACGAGCGGCCTCGGCCCCGTGGTGATGCGTATGCCCGGTCAGATCAAGGAGGTACACATCACCCTGAAGCGTGGTATCGTGGAGGGAAGCGCAAGTGTGCTCTACGACTGGATCAACACCACCCAATACAACCTGGTGGAGAAGAAAGACATCACGATCAGTTTGCTGGACGAGCAGGGTCAACCCCGCCTGACTTGGGTGGCGATCAATGCCTTCCCCAACAAGCTGGACATGCCCACCTTCGACGCGAAGAGCAACGACGTGGCGATCGAAACCCTGGCGCTCACCGCTGACATGGTGCGCAAGCAATAATCCCTGAAGCAGGTCCTCATGGCCACGTCCAAGGCAAGAATCAAGGCGGCATATCCGCTACCCGCGTACCGCTTCCAAGTGGAGCTCTATCCCTACCTGGGGAGCCTCATCACGCTCACGTCCATCGGTGGCTCCAAGTGGAGCTTTTCCGAGGTGAGCGGGCTGGACAGTTCCTACGAACACCACGTCTATCGGGATGGGATGAGCTTCATGCTGGGGGTGGACCTGATGCGGGGCATCCGTCAGCCGGTGACGATCACATTGCGTCGCGGCATCGTCCGGGACCGCAAGCAGCTGGCGGATTGGATGCAAACCGAGGGCGGCCTGCTGAGCGACCTGTTGCGCAAGAAAAACCTGCGCATTGTCCAGGTGGACGAAGACGGCAAGGCACTGGTGGCTTGGATGGCCATCGGCGCCATGCCCGTCAAACTCCACGGCCCCAACTTCAAAGCCAGTGACAACGAGGTGGCGATCGAGTCACTGGAACTGGTGGCGGAGCGGCTAAAAGTGGACTACAATCCCTGAATCCTAGCGCAATATCCTGATGTCCACTCCTCTACAAGGCTTCCGATTCTCCGTGCTGCTGGTGGAAAACCTCGGCATCCCGCAACTGCTGGACATGCGTTTCAGCAAGGTCTCGGGCCTGAGCGTGAGCGCCGATGTGAAGTCCATCCCCTCCGGCGGCCAAAACCGCTTCGAGCAGCGGGTCCCCAATGGCATCAAATACGGCAACCTCGTGCTCACGCGCGGCATGCCAGTGATGTCGCCCCTGCGGTTCACGGTGGAACTGGCCTTGAATGACTATCAGTTCCTGGGCTGCACGGCATTTGTGATGCTGCTCGATGAGTCCGGATTGCCGATGGCGACCTGGCTGTTCGAGAAGGCATTTCCGGTGAAGTGGTCGTTCAGCGACCTCGACGCAAGCCAAGGCAGCCCAGTGATCGAGACATTGGAATTGGCGTATGAGCGGTTTTCGAAATTGTTGTGATGCTGAGGTTTGAGCCACCAAGACATCCCGCGTCATCCTGAGGCCGAGAATCGGCCGAAGGATTTAACATGAGTAGCTTACCGGTGTGGCTTAGGAGTCTAGAAATGAGTGGATCATGGAAAGGCGTTGTGATTGGTCAATGGCACGTGCTAGATCCTTCGGCCCGTACCGGGCCTCAGGATGACGTAGGGAAACAGACTTCAATCCACGAATAGACGCAAGGCACTTGAAAAGTACAGCAACAGAATGCCAGTAGAAATCAGAGAAATGGTGGTGAAAGCGATTGTGCCGGGGTCGCGGAAGGAGGGTGAGCACAAGGGGGAATCCGACCCGGAGGGCACGGATTCCTGCACTTGCACGGAGGAGCAGCAGGCGGCGATTGTCGATAAGGCTGTGGCGGCTGTATTGCGCATCCTGGAGAAAAAAGGCTGGCGATAAAGGAAGATCCAACAGAGAAATAGAGCATGTTCGGAACATTGATAGGACTCACGTCGCGGCTGGCGAAGCTGAAGATCAAAACCAAGGCTTTGCTGGGCCCGAGCTTTGAGGCGCAGTTCAACCCGACGAGCTACAAGCATGCTTATCGCAACTGCTACGAAAACAAGCAGGCGATGAACAGCAGCGGGGCGGCCTTGCGCTATACGGCGACGATGCCGGAAACCCTGGCGCTGACCCTGATCCTGCAAAAGGAAATCCCCGAGGTGGGCTTCCTCAGTTTCGGACTCAAACCCTCGGTCACCGACCGGGTCAAGAAGTTCCTGAACGTGGCCTACGAGGTAGTGGGCAAGGACCACAAACCCCGGGAATTGGTGGTGAGCTGGGGCAAGATGACCTTCACGGGCTACCTCACATCCGCCGACATCAACTACACGGCATTTGACAACGAAGGCAAGCCCATCCGGGCGGAGATCAATGTCAATTTCAAAGGCACCCTCGACGATCCCCTCGGCGCCAAGTCCAAGAGCTCCCCTGACCTCACCCATGCCATCACCGTGAAATCCTGGCAGACCCTGCCGATGCTCACGGAGGAGATTTATGGCGACGCGCACATGTACCTGCTCGTTGCCGAGGCGAACGGACTCGATCATTTCCGGGCCATCTCCCCGGGTCAGAAACTGCATTTCCCCCCCACCGAAAAAGCTGGTGACAGCGAAGAGGAAGACCTGTAATCCATGGGCATCCCTGCGATCCATATCACCCTGAATGGCAAGAAGATGAAGGCTTCGTATCAGCTTTCATCCCTCGACATCCACACGGAGGTGAACCGCATCCCGTGGGCGGAAATCTGCCTCATCGACGGTGACGCCGCGAAGCGGAAATTCACAGTGAGCGAAAGTGGCGACTTTGACCCCGGGACCAAGGTGCGCATCACCATGAGCTATGTGAACAAGCCCGGCACACAGGCACCTGTATTTGAGGGAATTGTGACCGGGCAGGCGGTGGAAATGAACCGCAGCGGGCAGGTATTGCGCATCGAGTGCAAGCACCAATGCCATGCGATGACCCGGACCCGCAAGAGCATGGTCTTCACCGGAAAAACCGACTCCAAAGTCCTCAAGATCCTGGGTGGCAACTATGCCGGGAAGTTCAAGATCGACGTGTCGGGTGTGAAAGGCGCCGAGCATACCGAATTGGTGCAATACTTCTCTTCCGACTGGGACTTCCTCATGAGCCGCTGCCTCGCAAATGGGTGGCTGGTGGTTCCCAAAGTCGCCAACCTGAAGGTCATGGCAAACCCAGGACCATCTCCGGCGTCCCCAAGGCAATGTCATGGATTTCAACGTGAACGAGTTGTACGCCATGGAGCTTGCCGTCGATGGGAGCACCCAATATGAGTCGGCTACGGCGCAGGCTTGGAACGTGAAAACGCAAGCGATTGCCGCAGCAGTGAAGGAAACAGGCACCAAGCACAATCCCGGAAAATTTGAGCCCGGCGCCCTGCAAAGCCTGTCCAAGACCATCTCGCAGCAGCTGTTCAATGGCACCCCCATGCCGCCCGCCGAGCTCAAGGCTTGGGCAGCGGGCAGCATCTCGCGGTCGCGCCTGGCATTTCTCCAGGCCGATTTGAGGTCCAAGGGAATGCAAAAATCGCCCCCGGCCAAACCTGCAAGATTGTGGGCGTGGGCACCCGGTTCAGTTGGCCTTCGTCACAGCCGTGCGGCAACGCGCCTCGCTGAATGGCTGGATCACAGACGTGCAAGTGGGCATGCCCGCACGGCCCGCATCGAGCCGCGCGACACCATGGATGCACCTGCCGCCGGATTGTTTGCCGCAGTGAATGGCCTGCAAATCGGGGTGGTGCAGAAGTTCAAGGAGGACAAGGAAGGCGTGTGCCGCGTGCAAGTTCACCTCCCGGCGATGGGCAAGACCGCAGACTGCTCTGGGCGCGCCTGGCGATGCCCACGGCAGGCAAGGGCAGAGCTGGCAGCAGGGCATGCTATTCTGGCCGGAGGTCGGTGATGAGGTGATCGTGGGCTTCCTGAACGACGACCCTCGCGCGGCCATCGTGCTGGGATCGCTCTACAATTCACCCAATCCGCCGATCTATCCCCACGATGCCAAGAATCCCAAGAAGGGCCTGATCACCAAGCGGCTCCAAGCTGGAATTTGACGATGTGAAGAAGGCAGACCCGAGCACCAGGAGAAACTGGAGATGAAATTCAATGAAAAGGAGCAAAGCATCATCGTCAAGGAACGCGGGGAAGGCGCCGTGCTGAAGCTGGACAAAAAGGGCATCATCCTGGTCTATAAGGGCAACAAGCTGGAGATCAACAAGGATGGCGTGAAAATCAATGGCGGAGGCAGCAAGCTGGAAGTCATGAAAGCCGGGGTCAAGATCGACACGAAGAAGAAGCTCAGCATGAAGGCCGTAGGCGCGATCATGGACGGCGGACCAAAGGCAGAAATCAAAGGCGGCATGGTCGAACTCAAATAGGAACGAAGCAGATGGAAGACAGCGCATTTCTGGGACGAGGCTGGGCATTTCCGCCCGCATTTGGCGAGGGAGGCCGGACCGTGGCAATGGTCGAGGGCGAGCAGGACATCGAGCAGAGCCTGCGCATCCTGTTCACGACGCGGCTGCGGGAGCGGGTGCTGCACCACGACTTCGGGGCCGATTTCGAGCGCTTCCTCTTCGAGGACATCGATCAGCAGCTGTTCACCGATCTGGAGGACATGATCCGTCATGCTGTGGACACCTACGAGCCGCGCATCAGCGTGGACCGCCTGGACATCAATACCGAGCCGGAGGAGGTGACCTCGATCACGATCGAGCTGGAATTCACCATCCGCGGCACGAACACCCGGCACAATATGGTCTTCCCCTTCAACCTGGCCGAAGGGGGCTTGTACAACGAAATGATCCGCGCATAAGATGGCCCTGGACCAATACATCGTGGAAGGCGACCTGGTGCTGTTCGACTTCATGTTTCCCCCGGCGGTGATCATGTGGCGGCCCATCTCGATGAAGGCAACCGGACCCGCCAAGCACAAGGGGAAGAAAATCTGCATCATCGACGATGCCAAGAAGAGCATCAAACTCCCCAATGTCATGTACACGGTGCCCGGCTATGCGGCCCCCGGCGTGGGAGAAATCAAGCTGCTGGCATTGGCCCCCAATCAAATCGCCACCAAATCCACCTGCAAGGGCAAACCCATCCTGCTCAAGGGCATGATGTTCGACGCGGTCTTCCAACCCAAGACCAAGGCCAAGGTCCTCGTCGCCCCGGCGGTGGTGGAGGATCCCTGCCCGCTCTACTTCGGGAAGGGCCGCTTTTTCACCCTCAACTTCACCCACAAGGCCACCTGAGCCCTGATCGCATCACGAAGCAGTGGAAATCAGCAAAAACATAGAAATCGGCACGCACCGCAGCCACCGTCCCCCGGTAGCCTTGGACCCAGCCCACGTCGCATTGGACGACAGCGGCCCCGAGGACCTGCTGGCAAGGGCGATCGAACTGGCGCGGCAGCTCAAATACGTGTCGGCGGCAGACCTGAGCTCGGGCGACTGGCAGCAGGCATTGTCCGCGGCGCAGGCAGACTGGACGGGCTTCCTGGGCGAACCCGATGGCAGGCTCGCAGCCGAGTTTGCCCGCTTCTTCGAAGCCCCCGAGGACTACGTCCCCGCGAATGGAAATCCGCTTTCGCAGCCGCATGTGGCCTTGTTCACGGCCTTCATCGCCATCCTGCGCCATGCCAGCACCGACATCAACACCTTCACCTCCCGGCACCTGGACCACCACTTCCGCGAGGTGCTGCAACTGGAAACCCTCCCCCCTACCCCGGGCGACGTCCACGTCACGTTTGAGCTGAAGCCCCTCGAATCCTCCACCTACCTGCCACAAGGCGTGCGCCTGCTCGGCGGCGAGGAGGACGATGCCCCGGTCTATGAGACGGTCGAGGACCTGGAAGTCAGCCACTCCCGCATCGCCAAGCTTTCCGCGCAACGGGCGACCTTTGCCAAAACCGGATTGCGGGCCATGCTCAATCCCAATGTAGCTGAAGGCGGCATGGCAGCGATCCGAGCCTATATCTGGGCCAACGGCGCTGGAGATTTGCTGGCGGGCAGCGGCTGGAGCAGCTTCGAGGACCTCTACGAGCACCTCGAAGACCGCGAATTGCGCAGGGATTTCCCCGAGGAGCTGCAAGTGACGCGGGAGGAGTTCCGAAAAATGATGGAGATCGCCCCGGCGTCCGAGGTGCTGACCGAATCAGAGGAGGAGTACTTCCTGCGCTGGGAGGCCCTGCTCGCTCGGACAGTGATCGTGGATGCCTTCCCGGAATTAGGGACGGCGACCTACACGATATCCGGTGGCAAAACCCTGGAGGAAAAACTGGCCGCTGCCCTCTTCAACCGGGCCCGGCTGCCACAGTACAAGAATCTGGCCTTCAAGGCATTTGACCTGTACCAAGACCTGCAACGCCCCGCAAGTGAAGCCGATGGCCTCGCCGCCCGGCAGTACGTCCGGGAGCAATTGTACCTGAGCCCGGAGGACTATGCCCTGCTGCATGACCTGAGCGTGGGTGGCAAGGGGATGTCGCGCATGCCGCTGCCCATCCTGGAGGCCTGTGTGCAAAAAGCCTCCATGTTTGCACCGATCCTGCGCCGCCGCCGCCTGCTGCACCTCGACACCTACACGGACGCCAAGTCCCTGCAACGCGGTGATGTCCAAGAGGGATGGTTTCCCTACGGCCTGCAAGCCGCAGCGGAAAATGCCACCTTTCCCGATCTGGGCTTGGTGATCGCCTCCCCCGTGCTGGCGATGGCCGAGGGCGAGCGCAGCATCCAAGTCGAGATCGAATTCGTCCCCCTCGACATGGCGCAATTGCAGGCATGCTTCCTGCTCACTGCTCCAGATTCCAAGGATTGGTATTCCCCATTTGGATTCCAGGTGTCGAGCGAGGATGCCTGGCTGGAAGTGGATTGGAGGTCGGTCGCACCGACATTTGACCCGGTCCACCAACGGGTCGGCTTTACGCTGACAGTGCCCGCGAGCCATCCCGCGATCGCCTCGCCCGGGGAAAAGTTCCCCGATGCCAGCTTGGCTGGCTCCGCGTCCCTGTTGCGCATCCGTCCGCTGCCCCTGCCCACTGGGGTGGCCCGCGAGACGCATCACCTGATCCTGGACGCGCTCAAGATGACCAAGCTCGACCTCGCCGTCTCCGTGCAAGGGATCACCAAGTTCCAAGCGCAAAACCACGACGGGGAGATCCGGATCAATGCCCCTTTCGAGCCATTTGGCAGCTTGCCGGGGCCGCACAGCGCCTTCATGATCGCGCATCCCGAGCTCTGTCTCAAGCCCTTGCAATCCATCGACCTCCAACTGGAGTGGATGGATGTGCCTGCGGATGTCAAGGGCTATTATGACCCCTACTTCGTGAAGATGGGCAATCAGCCCGCCGTCACGGGTGTCGCCCATGGATTGGACGACTTCAGCGCCTCCCTGGAGGTGGTGACAGGCCGCTGGAGCAGCCGCCTGGGACAGGCCGATGTGCCCTTCCTGCACAATTCCGTGAGCCTGCTCACACCGGGAATCGAGCCGCTGGACGCAGGATACAGTCCCGAGGAGATGGAGGATTGGGAGGAACCCACGGATTGGCCGCGCTACTTCAAGCTCGTCTATTCTACCCCCTGGGCGCCCTACCAAGCCTACGCCAAGGCCGAACGCCGGCTCACCGCCGCGATCAGCCAAGCCTCCAATGAATTTGCAGCAGCCTCCATCACCTATACCACCAGCCCCAATGGCACCACAAGCGGCAAGAGCAATGCCACACGCTTTGCCGAGGCCCAGGCCGTGGTGCAGGAGCTGAGCAGCATCGTCTTGCAGCCCCCATTTGTGCCGAAGCTCCGCGAAATGCGGCTCGGCTACACCGCCAAGGCCACCATCGACCTCGTGGAGTGGGCACCCAAGGCAAGCCCGCAGGAGGTCTTGCTGCACCAACAGCCCTTCGGGTTCAGCCAAGTCCCCATCGGGATGGGTAGCCCGGTCCCGATGATGCCCGTGGTGGTAGATGAAGGGGCCTTGCTGATCGGATTGGAGGAGGCGACACCTGGACAACCCCTGTCATTCCTGGTCAAGGTGCTGTCCGGCACAGGGAATCCGGAGGAATTGCCGCCGTCCGTGCATTGGCACTACTTCTCGCAAGCGGGCTGGAACCTGCTGCCGAGCGGCAGCCTGCTCCGTGACGAGACACTGGGGTTCACACAGACGGGCATCATCCGCATGATCCTGCCCGAGGATGCCATCTCCACCCAACTGGAAATGCCGCAAAAGCTGCATTGGTTGGTGGCGGCTGTGGGGCGTGACTGCGAATTGCTGCCGGATTGGGAAGACATCCACCTCCACTCGGTGCAGGCGCGGCAGGTGATCGAAAATGGGGCTGTGCCAATCTGGAATGCCGCAGCTGGAACCGTGACCGAGTTGGAGCAGAGCCAATTGCAGGCCGTGATGGATGCCAAGCAGCATTATCCCTCGTTTGGCGGTCGCGCCGGAGAGGCAGGCGATCAGTTTTACCGTCGGGTGAGCGAACGCCTGCGTCACAAGGGCCGGGCCCTGACCGCTTGGGATTATGAGCACCTGTGCCTGGAGCGTTTTCCGAGCCTCTATGCCATCAAGACCTTGCAGGCCAAGGCGGAGTTTGGCCGGAGTCCTGGCGAAATGCGGCTCGTGGTGGTGCCCGACTTGCGCGGACAGCGGTTTGCGAGCCCCTTCCAACCCCGGCTGGGATTTGGCGACCTGAACGAGATCACCGGCTACCTACAAAAAGTGGCACCGCCTGCCGCCAAGGTCCGCGCCGTGAACCCGCAATACCGCCCTGTCGTGGTGGGCACTACCCTGAACTTCAAGGACGGCATTTCCTCCGCAACAGGAAGGCACCTGATCCAGCGGCGCCTCAAGTCATTCCTCGCCCCATGGGCATTTGACGACGCGACAGCGATGGCGTTTGGCGGCAGGCTATATGTGAGCGAGGTGGTGGAGGTGCTGCAATCCGAGCCCTACGTGGAGTTTGTGGGCAAGACCCGGCTGTTTGTGGGGAACAAGGAGGGCACATACACCGAGGCGACCACACCGGGCAGCGACACCTCCGCCTACATCGAGGTGGCCGACACGGACGTGCTCACAAGCGCACCGCTGCACTTCATCAACGAGATCGACGACGAGGAGGCCCTGAATGAAATCTGGGTCGGCATTTCCTGGATGGTGATCAACTCGGACTTCGAGGTGGCGGTCGATCCAGTGAAGGTGGATCAAGAATACGAAGAATGGCTGGGCATCTCTTGGATGGTGGTCGGCAAGGATTTCAAAGTGACTGATACGCCCGGCAACTGACCGGGGCATGGATAAGATTCAACATGGAAACTACACGCGAAAAACTCATCTCCGCATTTTCTGATGGCAAGAGCCCCAATGGCGGAGACTTCAGGCTGCTCGTCAACTCGATCGTGAGCCGCAAGGACGATGGCATCGAAAAAACCAATGGTGGTGCCCTGCAGACCGTGGCAGGCTCAGCGGCCTACCAACCCGTGCTGGAATTTTGCCCGGACCAATTGGCGAATCCGCATTGGGTGATCTGCATGAAACCGCATGGCAAGGATGGCCTGAACTTCGCCACCGCCAATGCGCCCGAAGATCCGATCCTGTACCTGGATGCCGCGACGCAACGGGTGGGCATCGGCACGCAGTCCCCGGCAGCCGCATTGGAAGTCCATGACACTGTGGACGGCGAGCATGCCATCCTCACCTCCAATGACAGCGACGGCGTCAACAATTACGTGATCCATCGCCTGCGGGCCGGGACGAGCGGCGACGGCGTGATCTTCAAGAATGCCAATACCCGCGCGGCCGATGGTGGCGCGGACACCATGACCATTCGCAACGATGGGGGTGCATTGCGGCTGCAAAGCGCCGGGGCAGCAGGCTCGGTCAACATCGCGCATCCCTCCGGCTTCGTGGGCGTGGGCGTGGCCAATCCGCAGCTCCCCTTGGAGGTCAATGGGCATACCACCCTGAACGGCGGCAGCCTCTTCCTGCCCGGCCAAGGGCAAGATGTCAACACCACGGCGCAAGCGGGCATTTTCTGGAAAGGCAACAGCTTCGGCAGCGGGGTTTACAACTACGGCATCTACCGCACGCCCGGCAACTGGACCTCCAACAATTTCCAGCAGCTCAGGATGCAGTTTGACACGGGCATCCAACTCGGAGCAGGCACCGGAGCCAATACCGGATTCGACAAAAGCTACGTCGAAATCGTGAATGGCAAGGGCCTAATGGTCAGCGCGGGCAACCTGGGCGTGGGTCTCACCACCCCCAAGGCCAAGGCCCATGTCGTCACGAGCAACAGCGATGGCGAGGTGACCGAATGGAACGACGGGCAGTTTGTGGTCGGCCAATCCCCGAGCAGCGGCGTGAACTCGGGTGGCGTGGCCCTGAGCTACAATCATACCTCCAAGACTGGGTTCGTGAGCGCCCATGCCCCTGGCGACAGCGTGCGCGACCTGGCATTGCGCGGGAAAAACCTGCTCCTCCTCGGTGCGGGCAATGCCGAGCGGATGCGCATCCTTCCGGACGGCAAGGTGGGCATCGGCACCAACAATCCCCGCCTGTTCATGGAGGTGCGGCAGGATGTCACAAGCGGCCACGGCTTCCTGGTGACCAACAAAAGCCCCAATCCGAACGCCTTTACGAGCCTGCACCTGGAAAACGACACCGCGAACGTGGGCGTGCTCTTCAAGAACTCCAGCACGCGCAACGACGACGGTGGTCCGCATACCATGACCCTGCGCAACGACCAAGGCGACCTGCGGCTCATGGCAGCGGGCGGCCCCGGGATGCAGGTGAAGGCAGGCAGCGGATTCGTCGGCATTGGCACCACCAATGCCCTGGCACCACTTTCCATCGGCGTGACTGGCAAAAAGGACTCCCCGGATGCCAACATGAACCTCTCGGCGGACACCATCCTGTTCGGGGGCGCGAATGCAGGCCGGCAGGCGGACTCGGCGCAAATCAGCGTCGGCAAGCACCAAGCCAATTCGCTCTGCGTCATCGGCATGAGTGATACAGCTGGCAACAACCGCAGGGTGGACATCTGGTCCGAGGCTGGCCTGTACCTGCGGGGCGGCAACCTGGCGATTGGCACGACGACCACACCTGCATCGCCCGTCACGATCGCCAACGCTGGCAAGACCAACAATCCCGACGGGAACATGCACATCGGCGCGAACTGCATCCTCTTCGGCGGCAACAATGCAGGCCGACAAGCCGAAAGCGCCTCCATCAGCGCGGGTCTCTACGTGCCCAACTCCCTCAACATCGTGGGGATGGCCTCCGGAACTGCCAATACCGACCGCCGGATCGACTTCTGGGCCGAGGGCGGCATGTTCCTCTATGGCCCCAAGATGCACCGTGCAGCCACGAACAATCTGAGCACCCGTCCGCCAGTGACCGCAGCCCGCATTCCGGGTGAGATCACCGGCTTCTCCTCCAATGGCACGACCTGGGACGACGGCTTCCTCCGGCTCAGCGCAGGCGCAGGCACCAATGCTGCCACCAAGTCGTTCATCGACCTGACGGGCTACAGCCAAGTTGCCGAGATGCATACCAGCATCGTGATGGGCACGGCAGGCAAGGAGCAGATGCGCATCACACCCGATGGCAACATCGGCATCGGGACGGCATCCCCCAAGAGTCGCTTGCAAGTCACGAACGGCAACCTGAACCTGACCGCCTCCGACAATCCCACTCTCCAAGGCCCCAATGGGCATGCCAACCTCGGGAGCATCCTCTTCTTCGGCCATGCGCGCGACCTGAGTAATGACAGCGCCCGCATCACCTGCGGCAGCAACGGATTGGATGACCGCGGCTACCTCGCCTTCTCCACCTCCAACGACAGTGCAGCCTCCGTGGAACGGATGCGCATCGATGCGAATGGCCGGGTTGGAGTGGGAACGAGCAGCCCCGCCTCAGCAATGCATGTGGCGGCCACAGGCAGGGTCGTGGACGGTCAGGGTTTGTTGCTGGGCAAGCTGAATGACATGCTCAAGACCTCCACAGTGGCTGGCGAACTCCTGGGCAGCATTGAGATAGGATTTGCAGGTTGGCGCGACTCCGAACCCAACCAAATCGGGGCCAAGATCGCAGCCCTGCGCTACTCCAACTACGTCTCGCCCAATGCCCACCTGATACAGGCCACCGAACTGGCATTCTACACGGGTGGCGGCAGCTATGGCCCCTACAACCCGGAACTGTTGGACATCACGTCGGAAAGGATGCGGATCGACAAGCTGGGCCGGGTCGGCATCGGGACAGGCATCCCTGCGGGCAAGCTGCACGTGTCCACGCTCAGCTCCGATGGCAACGTAGCAGGTTGGGGGGCAGGCCAATTGGTGGTGGGTCAAGAAAAGGCGGACGGCCCGCAGTCCGGAGGCGTTGGCATCAGCTACTCCACGGAAAACAGTACCGGGTACATTTCCTCGCTCTCCCCCAACGTGGGCTGGCGGAACCTGCACATGCGTGCGAAGGACTTCGTCTTCTCCTACGGCGGCGGCAGTGACCTGATGCGCCTGCAAAGCAATGGCTACCTCGCGGTGGGCTCCGGCACGGCTTACGCTCCCATCACGGTATCCAATACTGGGAAAAAGCTCAACCCGGACAGCTCGATGCACATCTGCAACGACAGCATCCTCTTCGGCGGCCCCAATGCAGGCAAGGAAATGAGTTCGGGAGGCATCTCCGTGGGCCTTCACGTGCCCAACAGCCTCACCCTCGTGGGCATGTCGAGCGATACCAGTGTAGCCAACAGGAAGGTCGATGTTTTTGCCGAGGGAGGATTCAACCTGCACGGCAAGATGCTGGTCGAAGGGGTGAAACCCATCGTGCTCAAGAAAATGGTGGTCCCCGGGGACAATCCCTACTTCAATACAGGATTTTCCTACGCGAATTACGTGGTCGGTGTGGTGGGCTTCTTCGCCAAATCCACCACTGCGGTTTACGGAACCATGGTATTGCCCCTCACCATGCCCAACTCCGGCGATTGGCACCTGCACTGCGACCTTTGGGGTGTCATGGATAGCCCCGAAGGCTGGGAAGTCTGGGTCATGGCCGTCCGCCGTGAATTTGCTGACGCCGTCGGATTCTAACCCCTCGCATGGAATCCACAATATTTTCAATGAACACCATCAATCCCCGAGCATAAGTCAAAAATATGGGAACCCCACGCGACAACCTCATCCGGCAGTTTGCGGACAAGATGATCCCCACCGGAGATCAGTTCAAGACCTTCATCACCTCGGTCATCAGCCGGAACGATGACGGCATCGATAAAAACGCTGACACCGCCCTGAAGGTGATGGCCGGGAAGGAGGGCCATGTCCCCGTCCTGCAACTCTGTCCCAAGGATGTCATCGATCCACAATGGGTGCTGAGCCTGCTCGCCAACAACCGCGAGGGCCTCAACTTCGGTCAAGGCTCCGCTGCCGCAAACCCCGTCCTGTTCCTGGACAAACTCTCCGGCAACATTGGGATTGGCACGCAGGACACCAACGACACCCTGAACCTGGTCCGCGACAACAATGGGCATACAAGCCTGAGCCTGAAGAATGTGAATGCCGGGAACAATGCCCACAGCATCATCCGCTTCATCACCTCGGACGGGCAGGGCGAGATCTTCAAGAATGCCGCAACCCGGACCCTCGACGGCGGCCCCGGCACCATGACCGTGCGCAATGCCTCGGGCGACCTGCGCCTGCAAGCCGGAGGCGAAAATGCGACGATCACCCTCAAGAGCGGTGTGCAAGCGGTCGGCATCAACAATGCCAATCCCACCATGACATTGGACGTGAACGGCAACGCCACCTTCAATGGCTACAACATCTACTTCCCGAGCCCAAGCACCTCCGTCGCCAATACCGATCAGCCCGGCCTGTTCTGGCACGGCGCCAACTTCGGCGTGGACAGCTACGGGTATGCGCTGTATAAGACTCCCGGCGGCTGGGACGCGCCCAATTATCAGCAATTGCGGATGCAGTTCAGCACGGGCATCCAACTGGGCGCAGGCACCGGACCCAATGCAGGTTATGCCAAAAGCTATGTCGAGATCGTGAACGGCCGGGGCCTCATGGTCACCTCCGGCAACCTCGGTGTGGGCACAGCTGCCCCGGCAGGCAAGGCACATATCGTGACCGGGGTGAGCGATGGCATCGTGAGCGAATGGGGCACCGGGCAGCTTGTGGTTGGTCAGGGCGAAAAAAGCGGGGTGAACAGCGGGGCATTGGGCTTCAGCTACCATCCCACACAGAACACCGCCTACATCAGCGCATTGGCGCCCGGGGTGGAATGGAAAACCCTGGCCCTGCGCTCCAAGCATACCGCCTTCCTCACCGCCGGGAACAACGAGGTGATGCGCATCACTGAATCCGCTCGCGTGGGCATCGGGACGAACGATCCCTGGCATCCGCTGCACCTGCGCCGCGACGGTACTGGCGCGACAGCGATGTGCATCACCAACAAGTCCACCACCAGCGACGCCTACGTCATCACATATTACGACACCGATGGCGGCCAGGGCGTCGTGTTCAAAAATGGCAGCGCCCGTGTAGGAGACGGCGGCCCCCATACGATGACCGTCCGCAATGACGTGGGCGACTTGCGCCTCCACAGCGGCTCCGGCGGCCTGCATCTGCGTGCCAATACTGGGTTTGTAGGCATTGGGACGAACATCCCGCTGTCCGGGCTCAGCATTGGTGCCCTGGCAGGAGCCAAACGCGACTTTCCGGATGCCAACATGCACCTCTCGCATGACACCATCCTCTTCGGCGGTCCCAATGCCGGAAGGGAGGGCAACTCCGCCCAAATCTCCGCCGGACGCCATCAAAACAATTCCCTCAACATCGTGGGGATGAGCGATGCCAACCTCTTGAACCGCAGGGTGGATTTCTGGAGCGAAGGCGGTTTGTATGTCCGGGGCAATATCGGCTTGGGAACCACGACCAATGCATTGGCGCCCATTTCGATCTATTCCAATGGCAAGGACAGCAGCCCCGACGGCGGATTGCACTTGAGCAGCGGCTGCATCGTCTTGGGCGGCGCCAATGGGGCAGGCCGGGACGTCTATTCGGCCTCCATCTCCGCAGGTCGGCACCAAGCGAATTCGCTCTGCATCGTGGGCATGTCCACCAATCCCGCTGGCAGCGATCGCCGGATCGACATCTGGTCGGACGGGGGCATGTTCATGCGCACTGGCGGCCTGGCACTCAATGGCGGGCTGAACAACGCCTCCACAAGGCCCGTGGTCAATGCCACCCGTTATTGGGGTGAGATCAGCGGCTTCTCCAATGCTGGCACCGGGGCCGATGACGGCTTCCTGCGTCTGAGCGCGGGAGCAGGCACATCCGCGAATTGCAAGAGCTTCATCGACCTGAGCGGCTACTCCACGATCCCCGACATGAACAACAATATTGTGCTGGGGACGCTGAGTCAGGAGCGGGTGAGGATCGGAAATGATGGGTTTGTGGGCATTGGCACCAAGATCGCCAAGCACAAATTGCAGGTCAACTCAGGCCATATCGCGATCTACGCCTCCGATGAACCGGGCCAACAATCTGCTGGACCAAGTCCGAACCTGGGCTCCCTGTACTTCTACGGCCACGGTCGCAACGTGCCCAATGACAGCGCGCGTATCACCTGCGGAAGCACTGGTTGGGATGACGCTGGCTACCTCGCCTTCTGCACCTCCACAGAGTGGCAAGCAGCAGTGGAGCGGATGCGCATCACGGAGGCGGGCAACGTGGGCATTGGCACGAACCTGCCACAATCCCGGCTTTCGATCGCAGGCAACCTCACCATAGGCGGCGGCATCGCCCACAATTCCGCCGCGCCTACCAATGGCTTGCTTGTAGAGGGCGACACCATCAGCAGGGCTTGGAGCTATGCCCATGGCGGGTTCAAGACAAGTCCCTGGGGCTTCGGAGCTGTGGGATCGCTGGAAATGGGCCCCGGCTCAGGCAGCCCGATTGGCAACAGGATCATCTTCGGCTCAGACAATACCGGCTGGAAGATGACCATCGCCAAGCGGTACTCCGGGGACAGCAGCATCATGGACATCGCCACCTTCAATGACAATGGCAATGTGGGTATCGGTACAATCTATCCCGCAGGGAAAATGCATGTCGCAACCCTCTCCTCCACTGGCAACGTGCCTTGGTGGGATGGCGGAACGTTTGTGGTGGGTCGGGAGGCAGCCAGCGGAAATGATTCAGGCGCTGTGGCGCTGAGCTGGGACATTGCAGCGGCGCAAGGCTGCATCACTTCCCTCAGCCCAAGTGCCGCATGGCGCAACCTCCTGTTCCGCCATGCAAGCGCCGTGTTCCACACCATGGGGAACAACGAGACCTTCGCGTTCACAGCAATGGTTTTGTAGGCATCCAACACAGCAACCCGCAAGCCCCTTGTCCATCGCGGCGGGCAACGGCAAGGAGGAATGGCCTGACAGCTCCATGCACATCACCAATGATTGCATCCTCTTCGGCGGCAACAACAACGGCAAGGAGGTCAACTCAGCGCAGATTTCCGCTGGCAAGCACGTCGCTAACTCGCTCTGCTCTCGTGGGGATGACAGCTGACCAGAACTACCTCACGCGCCGGATGGACTTCTGGGCTGAGGGTGGTGCCTACCTCCATGGGCGGATGCACATCGATGGTGCGACATGGTATCACTGGATCGGGGACTATCAGTACATGAACCATTATGGTGGCGGGCATTGTGGAGGGATGAATGACTATGTATCCATCTGGGCAGAACGGCGCATCGTCGCTTCCGAATTCAACTCCGTCTCTGACCGCCGGACCAAGGCCAATATCACCCTGAGCGAAGGCAGCCAAGACCTGTCCAAGTTGCGCAAGCTGGAAGTGGTGCGTTACCAATACAAGGACAAGTCACGCAAGGGTGATACGTGGCGGCTCGGATTCATCGCACAGCAGGTGATGGACATCTTCCCCGATGCCGTCAATGTCAGCGAAGAATTTGTACCCGATGTGTATGCCTTGGG
Organism: Bacteroidia bacterium; assembly: GCA_046329055.1. Taxonomy (GTDB): domain Bacteria; phylum Bacteroidota; class Bacteroidia; order J057; family JADKCL01; genus JADKCL01. The sequence continues at coordinate 19,246 of JAXLVK010000042.1, read as the reverse complement.
TACAAGCACCAAATTGGAGGCTGAAAAGCTGACGATCACCATGGAGGCGCCGCACGGCCTGTCGCTCAAGGATGTGGTCCGCCTGCAATGCCCCAGTGGCATGCATGAAGCCGAAGTGACCATCATGGATGACAAGACATTTTCCGTCGAGAAATGGAAGTATGGCAAGGATGACGTGTTCGTCTTTGGGAAAAAGGTCAGCGACTTCATGGTCGTGGACTACCAACGCGTATTCGCCATGGGTTTCAGCGCTACACAGGAACTGAGCCGTCAGGTGGATGTGCTGCGTGCCGAAAATGCCGCCTTGCGCGAAGAAATCGAACTGATCAAGAAAGCATTGGGGATCGGTGGTGACCTGCCCGTGGCCTGATTCGGGGCCACGGCAGGGATTCCTCAGGGGCCTCATTTTCACCGCAATAAAAAGTCCATTTTGACGGCGGAAAATTTGTGAAAACAGCCCCTCCCCTGCATCTATTCACAGAGAGAAACACATTTGTTCAATTCAACATTTAAGACTTAAAGTTTATGGAAAACATCACGCTGTCCCTCAGCATCGAGGAGGTCAACAACATTTTGGCGCTCCTCGGCAACCAACCCTATGTGCAAGTCTTCGGATTGGTTCAGAAAATCCAACAGCAAGCCTCCGCCCAACTGTCCTCCCCGGTCGGGAACGGTCAGGCAGTGGCCCAAGTGATCGAGAACTGATATGCTGCAAAAGAGCGCCATCAGCCCCGGAGTGCCGCTCAAGCCCTCCATGGACTTCCTCCTGTTGCGGGAGGAGGCCATGCAGGTCATCCGTCAACTTGCGGGCAGCACCGGGGACGGCAAGTCGTGGACGGACCATAACCTCCACGATCCCGGCATCACCATCCTGGAGCAGCTTTGTTATGCACTGACCGACCTCGGCTATCGCTTGCAATTCAGTGTCCCTGAGTTGCTTGCGGACAGCCCTGCCGGGCGTGACGAAGTCCTGCCGGGAATGCCAGGAATCGCCGAAGTGCTGCCATCCGCCCCCACGACTGCCGAGGATTGGCGCAAGGTGATGCTAGATGTCGAGGGCACCCGCTCCGTGCACCTCAATCCCCTCCCCGACCCCAGCCCCAACCTCTACTTCGACACGGTCAATACCGAGCTCAAGTCCATTCCCTCGCAGCCTGATAACCTACGAAGGATTGCGATCCGGGGCTTGCATGAAATCGCCGTAGATGCCGAGGAAGGGAAGTTTCAGGAGGCACGACAGGCACTCTGGGAATTGTACCACAGTCAGCGTCCGGTCGGGGAAGACATGGAAAACTTCGTGCAGCTCCTGCCTGCCCCGCTATGGCTCAAGGCCGACCTCGACCTCGAACCGGGCGTTGATCCTGAGCAGGTTGTGGCATTGGTGCTGCTCCAAGCCGACCAATACTTGGCCCCGCTCGCGAGGTTCCATACGCTGTCGCAAATGCTCGGAACGGGCATGGGCATCGACGCGATCTTTGAGGGCCCGCTGCTGAAAAACGGCTTTCTCGACTCTGCGGAATTGGCCAACGGGACGGCGAAATCGGTGTTTTACCTGTCGCGCATCATCGAGCAGGCTTATGGGGTGAAGGGCGTGAAAGATGTCCGCTCCATGGAACTCTACGCCACAGGAACCGCAATCAATGTGGACGATGGCGTGCATTATTGGGTGCCGACAGTAACCAAGGGCATGGTGCCAAGGCTCGAACCCGAGATCCAATACATCACTGTCCGGTTCAACGGGGTGGTGAAGCGCATCGACGGGCAGCGGGTACGGGACATCTTCACCGAATTGCGGAATCAAGTCACCGCAAGGTCAACGCAAAGTCCTCCCGGCTCGGATATCTCCGTTCGCAACCGCAAGGTCGCTGCCTATCAGAGCATTCAGCATCAGTTCCCCGACAATTATGGGATCAATGCGCATGGACTACCCGTGGACGCCAACCTGTTGCGGCAGGCACAAGCCCATCAGCTCAAGACTTGGCTGCTCTTCTTCGAGCAAATCCTCTCGGATTACTTCGCCAAGGCGGGCAATCTAGGGCATTTCTTTGCCCTGCGCGACGGCGTGACAACCGATTATCCGGGTGGAGATTTATCGGATGTGCCCTTGCTGCAACATTCCTTTCGGCAGGGGGGGCATACATCCAAAATTTCGGATCAAACCAAGCTGCAAGGCCTGCACCGCCTGGAGCGGTTGCTGTCACATTTGATCGCAAGGTATGGCCATGAGGTCCGCTTCTTCCCTCCTACCAATCAGCCACAACTGACACCCTTGGCTGAGGCGGAGGGACATGTCGGAAACATGCTCGCGCTTTACCGGGACATGCCCCTGCTCACCCGCGCACGTGGACAAGGGCCGAACGTGTTTGCGCCCCCGCAACCTGACGCACCCGGTGGACTCAAAACGCGGATTGCGCGCCTGCTCGGCCTCCGCCCGACCGACCCGGACATTGGCCGCATCCACGACCTGCAAAACCTTGCAGAGCAGGTGGATTTCCTGATGGTGGAGCATATCCATCTCCGGCCTTTGCCTCAGGATTATGCCCAAGCAAAAATGCTGTTCAGGTTCCGGACGGGCAAGATTTCACGCATTGTCCGGCTCAGGAGCAATATCGATCCCGACAGGTACAAATTCCGCTGCCTGAGCTCCGGCTTGAGGACATTGGAAACTGGGGACGTGATCGAGATCACTTTTCAGGGCCATGCGGGGAAATTGCGTAGAGCAGTCGAGGATGTCCGCAAGGTGGCAGGGTTGTTCACGGTGGCAGTGCCCAAAGAATTGGCCACGAGCGAAAAAGGCAATCCCCAAGCAGGCAGCTGGAACAAAATCAGCGGCGGCGACGCGAACCTGTATGCGGATGCCTGGTCCTTGCAGGTGACGTACCTCTTTCCCTCCTACGATCCTCGTTACCAAGAGGCGTATCAGCGGGAATATGTGGAGCAATTGTTGCGTCAGGAGACGCCGGCACATGTTGCGATCCATATCGATTGGTTGGATTCCGTGGAAATGCAACATGCCTGCGCCCGGTATGCGCGGTGGAGGGTTGCACACCAATCCTATTTGCAGGACAAATCCATCGGAAGCGTTCACAATTCCGACCTGCTCATGGAACTCCGCCATGCCCGCAATCAATTGATTGGCAGCATCATGGCCGGCGAAGTGGAGCCATTGACGGACCTGCCCGTCATGGTGCAGGCTTGGGCTCAGGCGACTGTGACCCAGGACGATCACCACAACTTTACGGTGACCGGAACGCTGTCGGGTGCAGGCACACTGACAGTGAAACTGCCGACCTTGGAGCCGGGGATTGAGTACCGGTTGGCAGAGGATGTGGCCCCAAATGACGATGGCTTGTATCCCGTGATCGCCGAGGGACAAATGCAGCCGGATGGGAGCCTGAAATTTTCCCTCACAAAATCCGGCATGTCCAAAGGCAGCAATTCCTTCGCGGTATGGGCGCTCGATCCTGTGCAGCAAGTCGGGGCGCTGCTGCATCAGAAGATTACCCTGACTCTGACTTGATAGCTGATGCCACAAGCGCAGACACATCTGGTGAATCGCTGTCGCCTGGAACTCGATTTTCAGGACGGACGGGACGCCGAGCCCATGTCTGCTGCATTGATGGCCGCCTGCAAGGACCAATTTGCGGAAGTGATCGAGGACGTTTGCACGGCAATGGTGCCGTCGGACGCCTACATCACCCTGGACGAATTGGACTTGGATTTGGGTTCCATCGACCCAATGCATCCCATTGATGACCTAGTTGTTAAGTTTCGGGAAAGCTTGGAGTTGCGTCTGGCAGAATTGCTGGGGCAGCAACCGCAGAGCAGTCCCGAGCAGCGCGCAAAGTCCCTCGTGGACGATTACCTGCTCACCGGGCAATACCCCTGGTGGGCGGGTACGCCTGCACCTGAGCGCCTGCATGAGGCAATCAATCGGTTGCTCTCGCACCCTTCCGGAGGCGAATGGCTTGCAAGAAGATTGCGTCAGGGAGGGAATCCCATTGCGCGGTTGGTGGCGGGATTGCCTCCCGCTCAGGTCTATCAGGCTTGGGAAATGGTGCAGGCGACACTGCCTCCAATTGCAGCACAGGCGACGCTCGTCGATGCGACCCGGAGGGCATTCATGGCGCCGCGCATTGGGCGGATGGCATGGACAGGATTTGCGGAGCGAGCCATCAAATTTGCGCTCCACGGCCCTCAATATGCGGGGAAGTGGAGCAATTTCACGGCACAGGTGGCAAACTCCATTCCCGAATGGAGAGCATCTTCCGAACCGAATTCACAGGATGGATTTGAGGTGTTGGTTTGGTGGATGCTGGAGGTGGCGCAGGTCCCATCAGAGATGCTGGCGGAAGTGATTGCGCATTCGGTCACTGGGTCAGATAACAGGGGTCGAGAGTCGCAGGATCATTCTTCCACAAGAAAAATTAATCGTCGAAACGCATCCGATTTTTCTTCGAATGCGGCAACAGGTTCCAAAGCCTTCACGGATTGGTGGAGCAACAATTGGGGCTGGCAAGCGGAACATTCGCAGGAGCTTGAGGCTGGGCTTCGTATCAATTGGGAGATGTCATCCAATCGCCAACGGCCTGAAACAAAGGCGATTGAGCAGATCGAAAGCAAGGACGGAGCAGAAGCCGGACGGAGGCAAAAATCTGCGCGGTCGCCTCATGAAAAGGGAACCCGACATGGCAAGATGGAGGAATCGAGCAATGACGCAATTGGTGAATCAAATGTCTCGGAATCTGGGTCAAATGGAACGGCATCGCAATTGGCATTGCCTGCCATCCTGCCTTGGCTTCGCCGTATTTTGCGGCAACCGGAGGCGGGATTTCTTGCATTGATCGACGGTCTCACGAGGGTATTTCTGGAAGAGACGAGCGGAATCCGTGGAAGTCAAGGCATTGGCGGAATGGATGGAGGCTCGGCCCGGTTGCCCTGCAGGCGAGGGCGGCACTGTCGGAGGTCATGTTTCGGCAATACAAACGGGCACAAGCACTGCAAGAGGAATCACTGCAAGAGGAATCACTGCAAGAGGAATTGGATGCAAAGAGCAATGTTGATGCGCTGCATCCTGAATATCTCGAAATTGATGCTAAAAAAGAGATCAGCATTTCTGCTGATTCTAGCGTATTGAATCCGGAAGAAAATCGCCTCAATCATCCCACAGTACAGCATCTATTTTCTCCGCTCCTGCAACATCTGTACGGACTGCAACGGGCATTAAATCTACCGAACTCGGACTTGCCCGCCATCCTAGAGGCATTGCTTCAAAGGCTGATGACCTCCGAAGATGAAATCAATTTGGAGCAGGACGCCATCACGCATTGGTTGCAGCAGAGGTTTCCGCTCGCTGCGGATGTGAGGACGGCATTGTCGGTAGAGTTGTGCATTTGGCAGAGGTGAAGCTCCGGGAGGTCTCCCATCACGCAAGTAAGGAGAAGCCGGAATCGGACTTTCAGTCATCTGAAAATGCCGGAAATCCGGCTGTGAATTCGGCAGATATATCTGCCCCAAAATCAGGAAAAATCGGCCATGTATCAGGTGCCCCATCATCAGCCGATGTACGCAATGCTGAAGCAAAAGAAGAGGACTTCTCGGAAGTCAGTACTGAAAATGAATCCACTCTTTTCCAAGAAGTTAAGATGCACCTGCCATGGTTGCAGCGCACAGTGGGCAAGCCTCAAGGAAAGCTTGATGAATTGCTGAGCGGATTGTGGGAAATGTACGCCAATGCGACTGAAGCTACCGAGGCCAAAGCCTCAGAAGTAGTGGAATGGTTGCGGCAAAATTTCCCGTTGCAACCCACTGCCCGGCAAGTAATTGCGGAGGCGGTGGTTGTTCAACAAGGGGAAAGAATACAGAGGTGGAATCGAAGCAGAGCGAAGAAAATTCCGAGCCAGAAATTCAGCTAAAATCTGAGGACAATGCTGAGCCACAAGGCGCTCCACCGACATTAGAAAAAGCCCCCAAACCCAAGCTGCCGACCCAAACTGCGATTGTTTGGTTGCGCAAACAATTGCGCAAGCCTGATGCAGGATTTGCTTCCTTGATCGCGCAGCTACTCGCTCCAGTATCAGAAAGATTACCCGGGCGCGGCGACGACGGTAGCATTTGAAACCTGGCTAAAGAGTGCATCATCCCCCAAGCAGCATGTCGATCTTGGCGCAGGCATTGGTGGATGCGATTGAAACACAGCCACGTCCGAAACCGAAGCCGGCAGCAAAATCAGAACCGGACAAAAGCCTGTGGATCGACAATGCCGGACTCATCCTGTTCAGCCCCTTCCTACAACGCTACCTGCAATATGCGGGCCTCGTCGAGGACAAGTCCTGGGTCAGTGTGGAGGCGCGGCATCATGGGGTTCGGTTGCTGCAAATGATGGTCGATCCAAGTGGTGAATGGAATGAGGCATCGCTGGCCCTGCCTAAACTGTTGTGCGGATTGCAACCCGATTCCATCGTCGATCCCTATATCCCTCTTCCTGAAGACCTCAGGGGACAAGATGCCGCCCTGATTGAGGTCGCGCTGAGTCACTGGACTGCGGCTGGGAAAATCGGGATTGAAGGCTTCCGTGCTGCTTGGTTGGCACGCAATGCAAGCCTGCGGATACGCGACGATCATTGGCTGCTCCGCGTCGAGGCGATGGGAGCTGACATGCTGCTGGAACTGTTGCCTTGGGACATCGCCTACATCTCCTTGCCCTGGATGTCAGCGGTGATTTATGTGGATTGGGGCGAAAAAGCAAAATTCAACGCAATATGAGCACAATGCCACCCGATATCAACCTGAGCCTCAAGGAAAAACCAGCATTGGTGCCCAAGGGGGAGCGGCTCGAACCTATTGATGATGGACGGCTGATTTCCAGGGAATTGGATTGGCTGGCGCTGGTGCTGGACACTCGGTTCAAGCTGCATTTCAAGCAACCCGATCAGTATCAGCGGATGGAGGACGTGCCTACGCCGTCGATCCCGGAGGCAGCGACAGGGAGGTATGCCGCCTTTGTCCGGCAGCACAATCTGAACCGGGAGGAGCGGTTGTTGCTCTTGTTGGCACTGGCACCGCACCTGCGACCGGAATTGCTCGATCCCTTGCTCGTCCTCAATTCGGTGAACAACCGCAATTTCTCCTGCTTTGGGGGAGCGCCTTCGAGCGGATCACAGCCCTTTTGGCCCACCGGGGAGACGGCGCTCTGGCTGCTAGCGGGGAATGACCTGAGTCAGCGCTTCCGGGTGCAACAATTGCTCTCGAATCAGCACCTGTTTCATCTGGAGGGCATTATGCGCATCGAGTCACAGCAGGGACAGCATAGCATTGTGGGCGGACAATTGATGTTTGGGGAGCATTGGTTGGCGACATTTACCATGGGGCAGATTGAGGGTCCGGCATTCAGCGCGGAATTTCCCGCCGAGCAGGTCACCACGGCCATGGAACGCGAGGACATTGTGCTCAATCCTGCGACCTGGGCGAGTGTGGACGAGATCCTGGAATGGCTGGAATACCGGGAACAATTCGAGGCCCTGCCGGGCATGAAAAAGCGGATGCGACCGGGGTACAGGGCGCTGTTCTATGGCCCTCCGGGAACAGGCAAGACCATGGTAGCGAGCTGGTTGGGCAAGCGCACGGGACGGCCGGTTTACCGCATTGACTTGAGCATGGTCGTGAGCAAATACATCGGCGAAACGGAGAAAAATCTGGCGAATGTCTTCCGCAAGGCCGCAGCGCACGATTGGATTCTCTTCTTCGACGAGGCTGATGCCCTATTTGGAAAGCGGACGCAGGTGAGCACAAGCAATGACCGCCACGCCAATCAGGAGGTGAGCTACCTGCTGCAAAGAGTCGAAAACTATCCCGGTTTGGTGATCCTCGCGAGCAATTTCAAGGACAATATGGACGAGGCCTTCACGCGGCGGTTTGACTTGATGGCGCATTTCACCATGCCCACACCGCATCAGCGCCTCGAACTGTGGCAGTCTGCGTTCAGCCCGGCATTGCCTCTGGATCCAGGAATCGATGCATTTGGCCTCTCGAAAAAACATGAACTCGCTGGGGGCAATATCACGAACGTGGTGCGCTTCGCGACGATGAAAGCCCTGCGCCTCGGGCAGGCGACGGTGAGCGAGGAATTGGTGCTGGAAGGCATCAAACGCGAGCAAGCCAAACTTGGCATTTTCAGAATGGATTGAAAGGAATCGAAAGACATGGAATTCACACCCACACTGGTAGCGGAGGATATTGTGGCAACAACATGCAGCATCTGCGGAGCGGAAATCGACGCCATTTTGGAGCAGAGCTCTGAGGCTGGCGACAATCGTCATGTCGAGCGGAGCCCTGAAGACCCCACCTCTTGTCATGTCGAGCGGAGCCCTGAAGACCCTACCTCTTGTCATGTCGAGCGGAGCCCAGAAGGGGCGGAGTCGAGACATCTGACGCACACAGTTTCAGGTGCTACCATTTGTACCAGATGTCTCGACTCCGCTCGACATGACATGGTTCAGGGGAGCGTTGAAGAACCCATCGACCAAAGCCCTCCCCCTACGCTGTTGCAAGATTGGACGGCATTTTCGGAGAGCATCATTTGGGACTTGCAGCGGGCATATTTTGAGGAGCGTGGAACAGAGGCTTGGCGGCAGGGCGAGGTGCCACATTACGTCACGACCAATCCCCGGCAGGCCAATGCGTATGCGGAAATGATCATGGCCTTGCGCCGCGATCACCGCCGATTGCACCCCAAAAGCTCCTCCCCCATCCACATCCTGGAATTGGGGAGCGGCACTGGAAAAATGGCCTACTACATGCTGCGCCGACTGGAGCAACTCTGTGAAGATGAGGGTATTTCCTTGAATGAATTCCGGTACGTTCTCTCCGATTTCACGCAGCGCAACGTTGAGTTTTGGAAGGTACATCCGCGCTTCAGCAATTACATCGACATGCAAGTCCTGGATATTGCGCGCTTCGATGTCACGCAACCCGGGCCACTGCACCTGCAAATCTCCGACACAGAATGGGGGCCTGGTCAGCTCGACAGTCCGGTTGTGGTCATCGCCAACTACCTCTGGGACAGCATCCCGCAGGAGCTGGTCTATGTTGCGAATGGAGAAACCCAAGCCGTCCACGTCATGGTCAACGTGGTAGGTGAACCCGCATTGATGGGGCCTGCCATGCTGCTCGAAAAAGCTGAACTGGACTACGCCCTTGCCCCCAAGGCACCCACATGGATGTCCTCTCCCCTGCTCAAGCCGCTGCTCGCGCAATATGCGGTGTCCGTGCCACAAGGTTGGACATTGTTTCCCGCCTCCGCGATCCGTTGCCTGTCATGGTTGCGCGCCCTCAGCCCGCAAGGACTCATGCTCCTGACCGCCGACAAAGGTGCCCACGACCTCCAAGGAGCCGTTCACCCCTACCCTCCGACATTTGCCAATCATGGCTCCATCAGCCTGAATGTCAACTACCATGCGATGAGCAAATATTGCGAAGGCCAGGGCGGCATCAGCTTCTTCCCGGAGCACCCCTATTTCAGCGTCAATACTGGCTGCCTGCTGCTCTTGGAACAAACGCAGAATTATGCAGCAACCCTCCGCGCCACGCACAAATTTCTCGATGAAAGCGGCCCCGATACGTACTTCACCGTGTACAAGTGCATCCGCACGCACCTCGACACCATACAATTCCGCGACATCGCAGCCGCGCTGAGGCTCAGCCTTTTCGACAGCCATCAACTCAATATTTATATCCCTCGGATCGCTGCATTGCTGCCAAATCTGACCCCGCAAGAGAGCTCCGACCTGCTCCGCATCCTGAACCGTTGCTGGGAAAATTATTTCCCGCTCGCAGAGGGGATAGACCTCGCCACCGGCATCGGGAGCATCTGCTATGCCCTCGATGCCTACGAATGGGCCCTGTACTACTTCTCACAGAGCACAGACATTTACGGAGCCTACACTGGGACATTCTTCAATATGGCAGTCTGCCACCACATGCAGGGAGACACAGAAAACGCCGTCCCCCTGTTGCAACAAGTCGTGGCGCATGACCCTGACAATGCGCAGGCTGTGGAGTTGCTGCGCGGGTATGGGGTATTTTCCAACACTGAAATTGTGACCGTATGAAAGCTGCAATCACATCCGAATACCAGGGCCAAGTCACCGAACCCCTAGCCGCCCAGCGCGAAGCGAATCTCACCCAATCGCCTGAGCATCAAACCATCGCCGCAAGCCCCCAAGTCGGACAACTCAGGGCGATGAGCCATATTGCGAATGGTGAGTCCACCCCAATCGCCCAGCGACAAGCAGCCCCACAAGGCGGCCTCCCCACCCAACCTGAAGAGCGGCATCGAGAGCCTGAGCGGCATCGCCATGGACGACGTCCGTGTGCACTACAACAGCAGCAAGCCCGCGCAGCTACAGGCACACGCCTACGCGCAAGGCACGGACATCCATATCGCCCCCGGACAGGAGCGGCATCTCCCCCACGAGGCATGGCACGTGGTCCAGCAGAAGCAAGGGCGGGTGAAGCCGACATTGCAGCTGAAAGGGGTTGCGATCAATGATGATAGCGCATTGGAGCGGGAGGCGGATGTGATGGGTGGGCGGGCGATGGGGATACCCAGAGCCGAGAATCCGGTGCAGACATGCAGCCTGCTGCCAGTGGCCCAACGTGCTGTCATTCAATGTGGAGGCATGTCATCAAAAGGCGGTTCTGAAGATGCGATACTTGCATCAGAATATGAGTCCCATCTCCAAAAGGCCAAGACGGCCCTATTGGGGAAAATCGGATTCGGCGCATCGCCTGAGAGCAAGTATGATGCTGAACATTGGGAGGCGGTCGATGACCCCGATTATCTCAAAGCCCTAAAGTGCCGCACCAAACCTTCATTGGCCATGGTCGAAATGGTAAATTCACCTTCGAAGTGGTCATTTGACTGTGCCGAGTTTGTCCAAGTATGCAACATCTATGCCTCCTGCATGACCTATGGCGGAGAGCAGGTTGACAAACAATACCCAGACTTCCGGCTGCGTCAGCATGACTCAACCATTTTTCAGGCTGGAGGGATAACCTTTGTGCGAAACGACAAAGATGCCAAGTTTGATGTCTTGGTCAAAAAAGCCAAAAACGCGGTGGTAGGTCAAGGAATCGACGAGAAGACTCTTGTCGAGAATTTGCCAATCGGTTCCCGTGTTTGCTTCAAGAACCCAAAAGGCGAGGGGACTCCATTTCGTAATGAAAACGCTTTCGTTGAAGGCAAAGGAAAATTCGCAGCGCATCCCATGGGATCAAACCTTACTGAACAGGATATTGTGGATGAATTGGTAAAGTACAACATAAAGACCCAAAGAAACCATCCAACAGATGGAAGAGAGCAAATTTTCATCAGCAGTGCGGAAATCTATACCACGATGTCCATCACAAATGAGACAATGGCGGCACTTGGTCTTAAATTCGATAAAGATACCTGGATTTAGAATCCAAAATCTAGGCATCGGTTTTCCCTCCACAATGCCTCACCAAACGGTACGGACTGGCTTGCACAAGCGTTTGAAGTCTAAATCGCCAGACGGTATTCACTTAGAGAAATGGAAAAGTCCTATTCGATATTGCATCCGGAGCTGGAACAAGCTCCTCACCAGCCATGTTCCCGCATGTTTGTCCAGCGAATGCCATTCATAGCGAATTTGCCTTAAGGAAAATACCCACACGATGACAACATATCACACCCCTGCGCGCTCCTTTTCCCAGACCACTAAATCTGACTGGGCAGTCAACGATTATCCTGCGGAGGGATCAATATCAATCCAGCACATCGTAGCGGGCAATCCCATTCAGCGCATCGTACACTACACCCACATCGCCAACGGCGGCAGCCTCAATCCCATTCAACTGAAAGCATCCCCGCAAGGCAGCCTCCCCAACACCCTCAAGAGCGGCATCGAGTCCCTCAGCGGCATCGCCATGGACGACGTGCGGGTGCATTACAACAGCAGCAAACCCGCGCAATTGCAGGCCCACGCCTATGCGCAAGGCACGGACATCCACATCGCGCCCGGGCAGGAGCGCCACCTCCCGCACGAGGCATGGCACGTGGTGCAGCAGAAGCAGGGGCGCGTGAAGCCGACATTGCAGCTCAAGGGCGTAGCGATCAACGATGACAGCGCATTGGAACGCGAGGCGGATGTGATGGGGGTTCGGGCGATGGGGTGGCAATCCATCAACAGTCAAGGCGGAAATAGCCGACGCATGCTTTCGCAACTGTCAAATGGTTCCCCTGTCCAAAGGGCAATTTTGGAGGTTCCTTCAGCTGACCATACAGACATGAAATCCCTTCACGAAGAATCCCAAGATTTAAAGCGTGGCATGTCATCCATTCAGAACCGTCCGGATGCTGGCCAAATCGAAACGAAATCATTGGCGCAGGTCCCCAACGAGGAATCGATCTACTTCGTCGGCCATGGGAGTCCTGGACAAATCGGGAGTTTCGATGCGGAAGGTCTATTGACTGGACTGAAAGAAATGAACCTCCGGAAAGACTACACTGGCACGATCATCATCGCGGCCTGCGATTCGGGTGTTCGCACAAACTTTGGTTTAGGGCCAAGCCTCGCAGGGGAGTTGGCGGGAAAACTCAACAAAGAAGGATATAAGGCAAAAGTCATTGGGCTCACTGGGCGAATGGTGGTGCTCGACAATGGTGAAATCAGAATCGTGAAGGACAGCCCAGCCTACGATAAAGCACTTGAACCCTGGCGCGTGAAAAACAAGACCTACATGGCCAAGCAACTCGAATTTGATACCAAGGGAGCCGAATCCAAGATAGACGGGCAGGTGTTAGCAACCGAGCGAACTCAACTCGCCGCAGAGCGGGATGCGATCATCCGAGCCAATTCAGTGGATTATGAGGTTGACGGAAAAATCTTATTGGGCAAGTCCGACGACAATTATCTACTTGCCGGAGGAATCGTGCTTGCGATTGCAGTGGTCGTACTTGCCAAGATCATTCAAAACATGTCCAGCTAACGAACAACTCGCAGCACACCTCCCATTCCTCCATCAGATTGAAAATTGGCTATGAAAAAGGCGCTTTCGCAAATAGAACATCAGCGAACTCCAATTTCGGAACAAACAAACCCCGTAAAGGTAATTCCTGCAATCACATCACCAGCTCACAATATCGCAGGGCGCGCATCCACCGTGCAGCGAATGCATCAACTCTCAGCGATCACACAGACTGGAAGAGACTTTCATGCTCTCAGCGAACCTATCCAGCAGAGCGGCAACCTCCCACTGCGATTGCAGGAGGGTATCGAAGCCCTTACCTCCCTCCCAATGCAGGATGTACGGGTTCACTACAACAGTCCTAAACCTGCACAACTCCGTGCCTATGCCTACGCTCAAGGCAGCGAGATCCACCTTGCTCCTGGACAGGAACGGCACCTACAGCATGAGGCATGGCATGTGGTGCAGCAGAAGCAGGGACGGGTCAAGCCGACACTGCAGCTCAAGGGGATTCAGATCAATGATGATTCCAGACTCGAACACGAAGCAGATGAAATGGGAAGCCTTGCCATGAAGGTTGGGACGAACCCTATACAAAAGGCATCTTTCCCGGAAGCTTACAGGAGCAGCCATCTCCCTCCGATTCAACGGGCAAAGGTTGAGGAAGCGGAGCACAAGTTGCTCGATTTCAAAGAGATTTCGAAGATGAATGTCGCTGAATTCGCTCATTACGCAGCCGCAAATGCCGACTGGACAGCGGCCTTGAATGCTGATGAGCACCAATTGCTTTTTTCCATCCTGGAGTTTACACAAAGCTCCGAAAGCATTGGGTTTGTGGGGTCCTTCGCCATCGACGATATCTCGGGCTTCAAGGAACTCAAGGAGCTATGCCCAACCCTGCCTGTGGCCATGGAAAGCCTCAAATTGGCACTCGATCAGACCAACGCGAAGACAACGATGTTTCGTGAACCAATCACGAAGGGAGGTGCATTCCCTTCATTTTCAGTGACGATGCTGCGAGCAGCAGGAATGAAAAAAATGATGCTGGACGTCCCTGACAAGGTGATCGAAGCAATGTCTGGGAATATTTTCCTCATGCTTTCAGACCCCAAAATATATCCAAATTTCACTGCCTATCAGAAAAAGAATCCAGAGGCGGTATTTCAGAACGCCAGCGATTTTGCCCTATTCTGCGACGACCCAGATTACTATCTCGGTTCATCAGATCGCCTGCAATTGGTTAAGCAACGATACATCTTGAATCCACATCGATACAGCAAGGTCATACTGGAGCGGCTAGAACAGAATATGGCGGATGAGAAAAATGATAAACCGCTGACGCTCGTAATCAATACCACTGATGACAGTGTGGGAGCCTTTGTAAACAAGGACTCTTTCACCCCACTTATCATGCGGGACAGTCACAAGACCCTACTGATCGAGAGCCGGGAATCGCTCGCCTCCAATGCGAATCTATGCGAACGTGTTGCTGCCGCTCATGGTTACAAGGGAAAGATTGCCGAGTTGGTCATCTGCGGGCACGGTGCAACGCAAGAGCTTGCATTGGGACCTACTGAACAGGAGAGATTGAACGTAAAGAGAGGGAAGGATGAACTTACTATTGAATTTTTCAAAACGCTCCTCAACCTCATGTTCGTCCGCCCCACTCCAGGTATCACTGATACGGTGAGAAGATGGTTCTCCAAACCTGTTCCCCCCTCAGAAATCGAAGCCATGAGCCGCATCGTATTCAGTGCATGCGATGTCAACGGAATCGTGCTGCCATCCAAGCCAGAAGACTTGCAGGGAACTGACCTGAAAGAATTCTTGGAGAACAACCCAAGCCTCGTACAAACGATCATCACTGATTTCGTTTGAAGCCTGAACTTCAGTGAAATCCAGATAATGCTGTATCCATTCAAGGCAATCGATGAGCTGGACGAAGAAGAAATCGACGTGAAAGCTGGCAAGTTCATCACCACTGCCCTCAAACTGGACCCTAATGAAACAGGAAAATGGTTGGCAGGCAAATCGGTGCGTTCCGTGTTTGACCTGACAAGAACAGACAATTCAAGCATCAACAGATTGATGAAGAGCCTGTACGAAAGTCACCTGTCGCAACCAATACTATCGAACGTGAATTGACCATACCTGAACGAACGTTCAATGTCGATCCTCATAAAAGAATTCCTAAAACAAAAATCAATGAGTTTCATTCCGCTCAAAAGTGGTGCCATGGAAGTGAAGTTCTAAATGGTGACCGTTTTACCATCTGGAGCTATCACATTGGATGATTATGAACGCCGATTCGTGACGGAGCAGATACATCTCCATCTGTTCAAAACCTCCAATCCCTTGATGCAAGTGCTTACGGAATATCCTTGCGCCCAAATCGCCCCCTACCTTTCCTGGGAGATCATTGAACCTCAATTGGATGCGATTTTCGACTCGCAGGCCACTCCCGCATCCATTTCAATCGCTATTTGTGCATTGTCCCAGTCAAGTGCGCGAGGCAAGGCTCGCAAATTCCTCTTGAAAATCATTCCTATTGATCCCACGGCAATTATCGACCCGAAGCTGTCACAGATTTTGGGCAAGGTGCTCGACGGATACGCTCCACTTGCGGGCGTGGAAAAATTGCACGAGCCAAGCTTCGAGTGGATGAGGATGCGCTCCTCGTGAGAATGAAAGCCGTGAAGAGGACCGTTTCGCTGGCGAACATTCAGCCAATGGGAAGCCCCGAGGCGACAGTTTATGTCCGTCCAAAGTTGATGACTGGAAAATTCAAGAAAACCCCAGTTGCATTCCATCGATTGCCAGAAAGGGCTCATATCGCTTCGACAGAAACTCAAGCAGATGCAGAGATGCAAAATGCAGTCGATATCAATGCGCAAATCAGTATCATGGGGGAAACCACTGAATTCTATGCGATTCGCACCCCAGGCAATGCCCAAGTTGCCTTTGTGAAAAAGGACGAGATAGAAATTGCCAAGCAGAATGTCCATCAAGATATCAACGAGGTAACCTGAGAAAATCATGAATGATCTCCATTGGAAAAGACCTTTCAAGAAACCCTAAAGCAATCTAATAGGATTAGAACAATGAATCGAGAAAAGAAACACCAACCATCCATAAAGGAATGGCCCTCCACAAGTGGGCCGCATTTAGAATTGCGATCAATGTCCGAAAGCGGTGGGCTCAAGAACCACTTGAGCTCAAAAAGTGCTTTCCAGCGGGCTGCGAACTACAGTACCATCGCCAACGGCACTGTCGCGCCCATTCAGCGTCAAGTCGCTCCGCAAGGCGGCCTCCCCACCAACCTCAAGTCCGGCATCGAGTCCCTCAGTGGCATCGCCATGGACGACGTCCGCGTTCACTACAACAACAGCAAGCCCGCGCAGCTCCAAGCGCACGCTTACGCGCAAGGCACGGACATCCACCTCGCCCCCGGGCAGGAGCGGCACCTCCCCCACGAGGCATGGCACGTGGTGCAGCAGAAGCAGGGGCGCGTGAAGCCGACCTTGCAGTTGAAGGGCGTCGCAATCAATGATGACAGCGGATTGGAGCGTGAGGCGGATGTGATGGGGGCAAAATCATTGCAATCATCGCCAACACAGAATATCCCAGCTACCCGAAGCCTGCCTCACCAGACAGGTAACGGAACAATTCAAGGCTATTTCGAATGGCAGCAGAAGAGTAGTCAGTGGCTTGAAAACAAGAAGGATCCGATTGGAAAGTACTTCTTCAACAACAAATATTTGGATACTCAACCGAGCCTCGAGGAAGTACTTGCCCTTCAAGCCGAATTGGATTCTGCCTTTATGGAGGTTGAACCGGAACCCATATTCATTCCTTTCAAAGATTGCCTGTTCCGAGTTCAGAATCCCAATGACCCTAGCCGCGGCGGTGACTCAAAAAATCCCAACAAAAGTAAAGTCAGCGAAACGAAATGGAGTGCGACAACTTCATCAGTCGATGCGACAATAGAAGACTATGGAAATATCAACGGAAACAACCAGAAATTGTGGCTAAGTGGTACCATGGGGCTTGTCTATGTAGGGATAAATGTGGGATTGCCAATCGCAATGACTTCACAAATTGGATTGGATGATCCGAATGCAATCGTAACGATCATTTTGCCCTCAGCCTTCAAGGGAGACAAGTTGGCCAAAGTATATCCTTCATCCGAAATGGAGAAAAGAGCAAGGCTACAGATTTCTCTCACAGGGTTAGCCGGTGAATTGGATGCCGAATCCAGATTGTGGGTCAAATTCGCGCATTTCAAGGATGCTGCAACGAAATCGAGATACTTGCGATTCATTGGTCTGGATGGGAAACTGTACGCCATTGATTTCGCCAAAGGGTAGCGCAAAAGGTGTTTGATGCAGAAGGCAACCCCAAAAACCAGCCCCCTCAAGGCCGCACCCGCGCATCCACCACATTCCCCGTCACCAGATCCAGAAATATCCCACCTCGTATCGGGTCGATGTAGCCGCCGCTGTTGCTTGGGCCTTCGCTGAGGATGACCTTGGTGCCGTCGAGGTCGCGGATGCGGAACACCTCGTCGAGTGAGAATTCCGCCTGCTGCAGCTTGGTGCCGGTGGCTACAAATTGTAAAATGAAGCCGCGCTTGTCATCATCGGTGCTGAGGCTTGTCGAAACCAGCCAAATCCGCCCGCCCGGCACGATCACCATGCGGGGGTCGCTTTGGATATTGGAGACGGGGGATTTGAATTCAATTTGGCTCAGGGATTTGCCGGCTGCGCTGTCGTAGAGTTCGAGGCGGTAACCGAGGTGGACGTGGCCGGTCTCCATTTGCGTATTGGGGTTGGAATTCAGACCACGGACTTCGTTGGAGTTGGTGCGTTCCAAGAGGTTGCATTGGAGGGGTTTGCCGTCGAGCGTGATCGGTTGCGTTGCGATGAGGAACTCGTTGGAAGTGCGGTTCATCCACCACCACACCAAGGGAATCAATGCCAAGACGATGGCCGCCCCGATGGCGATGGGGATCCATTTGCCGGATTTGGAGCTGCCTACTGGGAGTGATGTCGAGGCCATGCAGGTGATTTTGGAGAAAGATAGCCAAAATCTGCTTGCCTTTTCCCTATCATTGCCCCGCAAGATGCCCCTGCCGACCCAAATCACCGCCCTGCTCCTCGTAGCCGCAGCCCTACTGCCGGTGGTCATCGGTCTCATCTTTGCGCCCAATCTTACGAAAGAGCTCCTCCGCGACCTCCGCTTCCCCAGAATCCTGCACTTCGTAGCCCTGGCTTTCCTAGGCGTCGCCCTGCAACTCAAGAGTGCGCCAGGGACACCAGAAGGGTCAGACGCGGCAGAAGGACCACTCTCATCTCCCATCACTTCGACAGGCTCAGTGCACCGCTCTCATCTTTCATCCTTCCACTTTCATCCCTTACAAAACCCTGGAAGCGACCCATTTGCGAGTCTAAGTGCAGCCTTTTCCACCCTAGTCCTCTCCCTCACCTTCGCCGCGATCTTCGCCATCGTCACCAACAACCTCGCCGACCTCGCCGCCGACCACATCAGCAACCCCAATCGCCCCACGGTGCGTGGCACCGTCGCCCCCAAGCCTTACCTGATCGCAGGCATCCTTTGCCAAATCTGGGCCTTGGCCATCCCTTGGCTGCTCCCGACTGCGCAAGCACTGCCCATTACCCTCGCCGTAGCGGGCATTTCCCTCGGCTATTTCGTTTATTCCTGCCCACCCTTGCGCCTCAAGCGCGTCCCCATCCTCGCCAAGGTCATCATCGGCGCTAATTCATGGGTGGTGGCGCTCGGCGGATTTGCCCTCTCGGGCGGAGCCATCGCCGACTTCCCGGTGGCATGGAGCATCTTCATCCTCGTCCCCCTCGCCCTTGCGGCCAATTTCATCGACCTCAAGGACGTGGAAGGCGACCGCGCCATTGGCATCGCCACCCTCCCGGTTTTGATGGGGGTGCAAAATGCCCGGCACCTCATCGCCGCAGCCACTGCCGCCACGTATATCATGGGAGGCCTCCTGCTCAACCTTTGGTGGGCTTGGCCACTGAACCTGATCGCATTGGCCACGCACATGTACCTCCTCTACCGCCCCCATGCCGATGAAAGGCTCATTTTCCTGGTCCATGTCGGCTCCCTCTTCGGGTTGGGAGGGATGCTGCTGATCGCCTGAAGCTGCGGCGTCCAAGTTCTCCCCCGCAAATTGCAGCGCATTCTGTAAATTTCCGGCTCCCATGATGCGCCATGCACTCATCTT
>JAXLVK010000041.1:0-52703 GCA_046329055.1 Bacteroidia bacterium | reverse complement strand
GACTGGGCAAATGGGCTCAGCAAGAGCTCGCGAAGCGTCTCGACCGTGGCCACTTCCGCGCAAAACTCTGCATTGGCATCCAAGCCAAAGGTGTTGAAGCTGCGGAGCGAGACATTTTCAGCGATGCCTTGCAAGGGCAGGGAGATTTCCATCAGGCAAAATTAGGCATTGGGGTCATTCGGAGGCGAGCCAATCGATGAGGCCCTGGTAGTAGGCATCGGCGACGGCGCGGATGCGATTGGGGACTGGCGTGGTCATGCCGGGCAAGGTGAAATCCTTCGCATTCATCGCCATGGCCTCTTTTGCATTGTCCTGGTAGAGGCTCTCGCCGAAGCAGAGGGTGCCGTGGATAAGGCGGGTGAGTTGCAGGTTGCGGGCGAAAACACCGACCTCAGGAGTGCGGAGCGAGGCATTGCGCAGGTAGGTGAGGCTGTCGTCCCAGGCCATGACCGGGATGCCGAGGATCTTTTCATGGGCCTTGACGACGGCGGCTGAGAGGGACTGGGACTGTCGGATGTCGTCAGTGAAGACCTTGGCGGCGAACGCGAGTCTGTCTTCCGGGGTCTTGAGTTCGCCCCTCATGAATGCCCCGGGGATGAACGCCATGCAGTAGTCCTCGGGAAGGGCCCGCCGGTAGCCATCCGCCGTGGCGGGGTTGTTGCCGCCTACATTGTAATGGATGATGAAGGTGACGTGGGGCTTGAAGCCATTGATGATGCGGGCACGCTCCAGGAACTCGGCCTTGAGGAAGGGAATGCGGTGGATTTGGGCGAGGCTCGCTTTGTTGGCCCAGAAATCGGCGTCCTTTCCCTTGAGGTCGTAGTCGCGGGCATAGTTGGCTCCGGCGCAGTGGATGAGCCATTGGGCAGAGTCCTTGCGGTTGACGGCGCGGCCATTTTCGGTGAGCCATCGCTCATGGCGGACGACCTCGCCCTGCAACCATTGCTCGAAAGTGCCTCCGAATGCGTTCAGCCCCTCCTTTTCACGGGTCAGGAGCACCTCGGCCCCAGCAGCGCGCAGCTTTTCCGCAAGGATCAGCGAAGTCCCCAATGCCAGGTTGCCCTCGCAAAAGCCGATCTCCTCGGTGATGCCCATGGCAGCATCGGGTTTGATGCGGACGTATTTCTCCTCCATGAACTGCGCATAGTCCATCTTGCCGCCGACGTGGCCGGGGTCGAGGGCGATGCGCATGCCTTTCAGCGGCAGATTAGGGTCGGTGGAGCGGAATTTCGTCGGTGCATTGGGGAGGTCCTTGAATTGGTTGGGGTTCCAATGGGTCTCGCCCTTGGCGCGGTAATGGCGCAGCACTGTGTCGATGGGCATGGCGCGGAGCATGCGCTGGAGCAGGTCGGCCTCGTCCCAGTAGATCACCGCCTCGGGCACCCGGCTCGGATTCAGCGTATCCACATCGTAGAGGGCCAATCCACGGGAATTGAGCTCAAACTGATTGTTGAGCGCGGAATCCTTGACCATGTAATTGCTGACGAGGGTCCGCGCGACCCGCTCCTGCTCGGAGACGATGCGTGAGCAAGCCATGACGCAGACCGCCGCCGTGATGAGCCCCGCAACTGCCGCTGGCGCCCAAGATGCCAGATGGAAACGCTTCATAGTGCCGATTTACGTAGATTGGCGGGAGATGGCAATCCAGAATCATCCACCACAGCCCCGGAGGCGCAAAAAAATGCGCATTTTTCTGGGCGTGTGCTTGGGAATGGTGATCCTGCTGGGATTGCTGCACCGGCCGATTTTGCGCGCCATGGGGCATTATCTGATCGTCCAAGATAAATTGTCGCAGGTCGAGGCCATGTTTGTGCTTTCAGGGAATTCATTTGACAGAGGGCGTGAGGCGGCCTGGCTTTACCGTGCGGGGTGGTCCCCCAAGGTCGTCTGCCTCGGCGGCGAGACCAATCCAGCATTGGAACTCTACGGCATCTGCGACCTGACCTACGAGACGACCATGCGGGTGCTGATCGACCGTCGGGTGCCGCGCTCGGCGATTGACAGCCTGCCAGAGGGGACGAGCACATTTGAGGAATTCGAAGCGATCACACGGTACTGCAAGGCTCGGAACCTGAAGAAAATCATGGTGGTATCGTCCCTGTTCCATACGCGGCGGATCCACGAGTTTTTCCGGATGCGGCTGGCATTCGAAGGAATCGAAATGGTGCTGCGGGGGGCGGACGAGGAGGCGTTTGATGAAGATGCGTGGTGGAAGGCGGAGCCGGGGTTGCTGTTTGTGAACAGCGAATACATCAAACTCTTCTACTACTGGGCCAAATACTGAAGATTGCAGGAGCAAGCGAGAAGGCTTAGCTTTGTGCATGGCCACGAAGGAAATGCACCTCGAGGAATTGCTGCGCAACCACGACATCCGGCACACGGATGGGCGCATGGCGATTTTGCTGCATTTTGACCGAATGGGTCATGCCCTTTCGCAGCCTGATCTGGAAAAAGCCCTCGGCGACCAATACGACCGGGTGACGATTTACCGGACGCTGACCCTCTACCTCGAAAAAGGCATCCTCCACAAGGTCCTCGACGATTCCGGCGCGATGAAGTATGCACTTTGCCCGGACACTTGCCATGCCCATGACCACCGCCATGAGCATGTTCATTTCAAATGCATGGTCTGCGGAAATACCAGCTGCATCGAGGACATCGAGGTTCCGGTGATTTCTTTGCCGAAGGGCTATGTCCTATCGGAAGCCAACCTCTTGCTCAGCGGAACTTGCCGGGAATGTAGCGCTGTCTGAACCATTCCGATCCCCACTTACTCATCGCATCTTTCTGTTGTCAATCGAGCAAAATGAATCCCTCTCCATTTCGGAGAAGGCATTTTTTCAGGACAATGTGGGGAGAATTCAGTGCTCGCAGCGACGGCTCAGGCGGATGTTGATGACCTGCGCCACAGCCATGAAGATCGCCCCGATGGAAACCATGAAAGGCTCAATGGATTCGGGAGCGAAGAAAAATCCGAAGGCGATGAGGCTCGTACCAATGCCAAGCACAACGACCGGACGGATGTCCCGGTGCTGCATCCAATAGGCGCGCACCACGCCGTAGATTCCGAAACCGACACCAAATGCCAGCAAAAGCCCCTCCATGAGGTGGGAGGCCAAAAACTGCATGCCGATCAGTGGCAAAACGGAAATGAGCATGGGGGTCGCCGCGCAATGGATCGCACAGATCAAACTCAGCATCGCACTCACGCGGTTGCTCCTCTCGATTCCTCTATGATGAATGTGTCCGTGCATGTTCCAATCGACGCATCGCACTACAGCCGTGCAACACTGTTGCAAATATACACATGACTTCGAAACATGAAACAATGTTGCAAATGAAAAATGGTTTTTCGCGACAAAGCCCCTATTCCAGTTTCTGAAAAGAAAAATTCTCCCTACTTTTATGCGATTGTTACAAATGCAATTGAGAATGAAGAGAAAGACGTTTTCGTTTGTCCTTGCCATCTTGGTAGCCGGATCTTTGTTTGTGGGCTGTAAGGAGAAGCCCGTCACCACACCGGGAGACCTCGAAAACCCGACCATCGTGATGACCAGCCCAATCGAGGTCCCTTCGACCAGTCCGATTGAAATCATGAGCACGGACAGTTTCCAAGTGGACATCTCTTTTGCTGACGACAAGGAACTGCGCGACTGGGAAATCACCATCCGCTTCGAGCCCACCTTGGACTATGCCCGCACGGCTGTGTCCCCATGGAAAGAAACCTGGTACGGCGACCTCGACGGCATGAGCGGCGGGGTGAACTTCCACGAATTTGTGATCTACGATCCCACCGCAGGCTACTATGTCTTCAAGGTGAAGGTCACCGACATGGCTGGCAAAACTGCCGAGCGCACCACTTACTTCTACGTGAGGAACCGTCAGGACCTGGTCGGACCGACCATCGTCTATCAAGACCCGGACACCGCCCGCATTGACACCTTTGCCATCGGCAACCCGATGCACATCCGTGCCATCATTAGCGAAGTTCCCGGCGAGCTCTTGAGCAACGTCACGCTCCGCGTCCGCGACAAAGTCACCAAGAACCTCATGGAGAACTCCTACGTCTTCTGGGACACCGTCTTCGTGACTCAGTTCGTGATCGACACCAACCTGAACGTTCCTGCGGGCACTGTCCCCGGCAACTACAACGTGGAGGTGTACGGCAACGACTTCACCAACAACGTGAGAATGAAGACCTGCGAGGTCTATATCAAGCCCAACTGATTTGGGTGCGAAAGCATAAGAAAGGCTGCCGGAAGGCGGCCTTTTTCTTTTTCCCTCAGTCGAAATACAAGAGATTCGGGTGCCATACGTCCGCAAGGAGTCAACTGCAAGCGCGGGAATTTTGATTAATTTGCATCAAACGAATGGTCGATGATCAAGAGGACGCACTTCATTCTTTTCCTAGCTCTCTCCGCTGTTTCCACTGCCCTGTCGGCCCAGACCATCCAACGGTGGGACTCGGTGCGGGTGAAGGAATCCAATACTCAGCTCCGCAATCCCTCGGCCGGCGGACTGAATGCACCTGAATTTTCCCCCATCGACCTCGACAATGACGGCACCCTGGACCTGTTCATCTTTGACAGGTCGGGCCGCAAGGTGCTCACCTTCCTGAACGGTGGCACCGCTGGACAGGTGGACTATGACTTCGCACCCGAGTACATCGACAATTTCCCCACTGGCATCACCGAATTCGCACTCTGCCGGGACTTCAATTGCGACGGGTTGATGGATCTGTTCTTCGGCACGACCAACGGCGTCAAGGTCTATGAGAACACCTCCACCGTCGGGAACCCGGTGAGTTTCCAATTGTATGCGGACACCTTGTTCACCGACCTGGGGGCTGGGCCAGCATTGTTTTATGTCTATACCGGCGACATTCCGGACTTCGTGGATGTGGACGGTGATGGAGACCTCGACGCCCTGACCTACAACTCCGGCGGCACGACCGTGGAGTGGCACAAGAACACCATCCAAGAAACCTCCGGCAACTGCAATGGCATGGTCCTGGAAATGGTGGACGCCTGCTGGGGCAATTTCATCGAAAGCGGCCTCAATCAGGACCTTACACTGGGCTACCAATGCCGATTCGCACCTACATTGGCGGAGCCTGGCAAGCCCAGCTTGCATGCGGGTAGCACCTTGGCGGCCTTTGACGAGGAACCCGATGGGGACTTCGAGTTGGTGATTGGCGACCTGCTGTATGACGGATTGACCTACACCCACAATGCCGGCACCAATGTGGATGCGGAAATGGACTCGATTGATATCCAGTTTCCCTCCTACGACGCCTCCGTGGGCATCGACATCTTTCCAGCGGGCTACTTCGTGGACGTGGACAATGATGGCAAGAAGGACATGCTCACTGCTCCGAATCAGATCAATGTCTCAATCAATTATGACAACAGCTGGTACTACAAAAATGTGCACCCCAGCAATGGCGTCCTGCTGTCCCGTCAGTCCAAGAACTTCCTGACCTCACAGATGGTGGATGTGGGCATGTGCGCCTACCCTACGCTCTTCGATCACAATGGCGATGGCCTGATGGACCTCGTGATCGGCAATTACAACCGCAAGACCAATATCTCGAATGCAAGCTCGGTCCTGTTTCTCTATGAAAACACCGGAACCGCGACCGCACCAGTTTTCAGTCAAACGAGCCGGAACTATGCCGGACTTCAGACCGCTTTCAACCCTGCCATCCAAGGGATCACGCCCTCATTTGGCGACATGGATGGAGACGGGGACAAGGACATGATCATCGGGGACGCTGACGGAAAGCTGCATTACCTCACCAACACTGCTCCTCAGGGGCAGGTCGCCAACTTCCCGAATGTCACGGTCAACTACAGCGGCATCGATGTGGGCCTCTTTGCGGCTCCATGTATTGTGGACATCGACCGGGACGGGGACAATGACATGATCGTGGGTGAAATGAGTGGAACCCTGAAGTTCTTCGAGAACACCGGAACCGCCCAATCCGCGGTCTTCAGCGCCACTGCGGTGAGCAATTGGGGCGGCGTGGACACCGAACCCATCTGCTGCACTGGATTCGCGGTACCCTTCATTTACCAGAATCCCGTGAGCGGCCGCTATGACCTGCTGCTCGGCTCGGAACGTGGCGATCTCAAGTACTACGAGGACATCGAGAGCGAGCTCGGCGGCAATTTCACCCTCGACCAAGCCAATTTTGGCAACATCACAGAAGGTTCCCGGACGGCCATCACTGGCGCGGACCTGACCGGAGACGGCATCTGGGAATGGTTCGTGGGCAATGTCCGTGGGGGAATCGGCTTTTACCAAGGCAATCTCATCCAATCCTCTGCCTCCCAAGCCGTCACGGCGAGCGATTGGGAGGTCTATCCGAACCCCACCTCTGGCGCCCTCCATGTGCGTGGCAATGACCGCGCCCATGGCGCTCTCAGCCTGCAATTGATGGACATCCAAGGTCGGATGTTGCTGGCGACGCCCAAGGGATCGGCTGCCCATGGGGTGGAAATCGATCTGGGCGGGCTTCCCGACGGCATCTACCTGCTCCGGATGGAGCTGAATGGTGCATTCGCGGGAGTGAGAAGGGTCGAGGTGTTGGGGGCTTCCAAATAGATTGGTTGTTGCCCTACCAAGCGCCTTGAGGGAAATTCGAAGCAAGCTTTTTTGTAGTGATTGCTCTGGCTATGCAACTGGCAATGGTGACAGGAATCACTCATTCATCCAACAACGCGCACATTTTCAGCAGGTAGGAAGCCGGAACTTCGCATAAATACCCTGTGCGATGAAAAGCTTCAAGATTTTCCTGTTGACCATCTTCCTGCCTGCATTTGTCCTCGCTCAACCCGGGTGGCAGGCCCAAACCTCCAATACCGCGAACTGGCTCATGGCGGTGGACTTCGTGGACAGCCTCACGGGATGGGTCGTGGGTGAGTCCTCTACCATCATGAAAACGACCAATGGCGGCGTGACGTGGTTTTCGCAGAGTTTCGGGTCGTCCGTGGTGTGGACGTCGGTGGATTTCGTGGATGCGCAAACGGGCTTCATCACAGGTGGCGACGGCCAAATCTACCGCACGACCGATGGCGGCACGAACTGGGAAATCCGGGATTTGGGGCTGAGCCTCACGGACATTTCATTTGGCACACCGACTTTGGGATGGGCTGTAGACACCTACGGACAAATCAAGCACAGCACGGACGGAGGGCTGACATGGACGAATCAAACGAACCCCACGACTACCAATTATCTCCGGGCCGTGCACTTCATCGATGGACAGCATGGGTGGATCGCGGGAAGCAGCGAAACATTGCTGTACACCACAAATGGCGGCCAAAACTGGGTGCAGGCACCTGCGGACAGCTTCTATTGCGACTTGATGGCGGTGTATTTCGTCAATGCGGACACTGGATTCACGGGCGGCGATTGTTCAGTCTTCGGCAGCTCCAATCATGGGCAATCTTGGCACGACCGCTGGCCCAGTGGGACCATGCCCTTTGACATCAAGGGGATTCACTTCGTGGACACGCAGCACGGGTGGATCGTGGGAACGAATGGGAAGATCTTCAATACGACCGATGGCGGGCTGAACTGGACAGAGCAGCATTCCGAATCGAACGTAACCCTGCAAGGCATTTGCTTCGCGACCCCGACCAGCGGATGGGCAGTGGGATTTGGCGGAGAAATCCTGCATACCAGGACAGGTGGCGTGACTGCATCCGAGGGGCCAAAAGCAACCCTAGGCTCGATGGACTTGTTTCCCAATCCTACCCAAGGTGATGCGACACTTTCCCTCAATTTGACCAAGGCCGCCTCGGCAAGCCTGTTAGTGGTCGCTGCGAATGGGGAGGTGGTTTTCAAGGCTTCTGGGATTTACAAGCAGCCCGGCGAACACCGTTTCGTGCTGCCGTCGGCTGACTGGGCGCATGGCCTGTACTGCGTTTCGGTGACCCTGCAAGGGACAAATGGCGAGCAGCGGCTCACCCGAAGATTGGTGCGATAGGGCAAAAGGCACAGACCGATTGGACGCATTGATTCACCGCTTATCTTCGGGATAGCTTGGATCAAAGCCCGGATAGCTCATGCCCTCCTCACTATCCTATCCCGGCGTCACCCCAGCGGTTTGGGAGTGCATGAAGGCCGATGCCATCCGCAACCACAATACGTTATTCAAGGCAGAAACTGAAACGCGTGGAACGGCGACCACCACACAGATGGGTCAAACCGTGGTGCTGCGCTACGAGCTTGACTTCAACAGCAATACGCTGCTGTACACCTTGTTGAGCAAGGGCTTCTTGGTGCCTGAAAATGCAATTTGGAATGGGATTGAGCGGAGCGTTGCTGCCTGCCGGGAGAAAGTAGGCAAGCTCCCGGATTTGGCCTAAATTCGGTCATCGATCAATTGCCCATGTCTCAAGCCACGCAGCAACCCAAACATCGTCCGGTCAACCTGCAATCTCCACGTTCCTTTGCGAGTTCGTTCCGCTTTCCGGTGCAATCCCAGGAATCGCGACGGGAGGTGCTCATCGGTGCGCTATGGCTGCTGTTCCTGCCGCCGGTGGGGTGGATTTTGAACATGGGGCACCGGATCATGATGGTCCACAACATGCAAAATGGCCGTCCGGCTTGGCCTGCGTGGACGGACTACGGCGCATTGTTCAAGCATGGGTTTCTCACGTTTTTGGGGATGGTGGAGTACCATGCGCCTTCGGTGGTATGTGGCTATTTTGCTTGGAAACACGACATTTTTGCACTGCGCATCCTTTCCATCGTCTTGTGGATCATCGCGACCGTCGCGGTGCCGGGGTACATGAGTCACTACTGCAAAAAGCTCGATCCACGGGAAATCTTTGACCCGATGCGTGCCATGCGCCGGGTTGTCGAGGGCGGAGCTGCCTATTGGAAGGCTTGGGGAATCGTGCTCTGTGGAATGGTGCTGTCGTTTTCGGGCTTGCTTTTGCTGGGGATAGGCTTCTTTTACACCAGTGTTTGGTTCTGGCAATCAGCGGGATTCAGCTTCGCCTGTGTGTTCACGCAGAAGTTCCAGCTTGATGGCGAGGCGAAAGCATGATTCGCAGTGGCTTGCGATCATCGCTGGGCTGCCCGCCCAATCCTACCTGCCCACGCACCAAGTCGTCATGCAACGCAGCCCCTGCACGTTCGTGGTTTTGATCGGCTCCAACTGCTTCATCCCGAGCAGGTTTTGGTAGCGCAACAACGTCTCCTCATTTACCAAAAATCGCTCCGAGCCATCAGGAAGGCGGAATCGCCCATTTCCCAGCGGCACCACCTTGCTTTCGATCCCGATGTCCGATGCAAGTCGGATGAACAGGAACCCTCCTGAGGCAACCGCCGCCCAAGCCCCACGCAGCATCCGGTCAAAATGCGCCTCATCCTCAGCGAAATGCAAGACGGCGTTGCAGATCACGAGGTCAAACTGCTTTGGGGAAAATGGATTGTCCTCCAGTGTCCCGACCCGAAAGTTCTCGATCGGATTCTCCGGCGCCAATGACCTGCTCAGTTCCTGGACCACGGCGATCGCCTCCGGCTTCGGATCAATGCCATACACCTCGAATCCCTGTTGCAGGAAATAGACCAAGTTCCGCCCGCCGCCGCATCCCAAGTCGATCACCGTCCGGGACTTGGCGAACCTGCCCTTCTGAATCTGGTCGAAGAGGTAGATGTCGATGTTGCCGAAGGTGTTTTGGAGGGAGGACAAATCCGGGATCTTTGAAATTGGATAATGGGGCCGCTGTAGAGACAGGTCGCGACCTGTCCCTACAGCGGACTATTCCTGTTCGACATAACCAAATTGCTTCTGCAAATGGTGCCGCATCCGCGCCTTGGCTTCCTCGAAATCGATGGGTCTTCCGAGCTCCTGCGCGATGGAGGTGACACCCTTGTCGTCGATGCCGCAGGGGATGATGTTGTCGAAGAGGCTCAGATCGGTGTTGATATTGAAGGCGAAGCCGTGCATGGTGATCCAGCGGCTGCAACGCACTCCAATCGCCATGACTTTACGTGGATCGGGACCGTCGATGTCGAGCCACACGCCTGTGAGCCCATTGATGCGGCCGCCGACGAGCCCGTAATCGGCCAGCGTGTTGATACAAGCCTCTTCCAGCTTGCGGAGGTATTCGTGGATGTCCGGGCGGAATTGCTCGAGGTCGAAGATGGGATAACCCACAATCTGCCCGGGCCCGTGGTACGTGATGTCGCCGCCGCGGTTGATGCGGTAGAAGTCGATGTCGCGCTCCCGGAGTTGGTCCTCGGTGAGGAGGAGGTTGTCCATGCTCCCGCTTTTGCCGAGGGTATAGACATGGGGATGCTCCACAAAAATGAGGTGATTTTCCGGCGTGCGCTGCGGCAATTCGGGGTGCTTGCGGTTCTCCGTCTTGATGACCACGCCTTGGTTCAGGAGGGCATCCTGCCTGTCCCAAGCCTCTTTGTAGCGGACCAAGCCCCAGTCATGGTATTGCACAATGGGCTGACTCATGGCTTGGGTGGCGCCTCCTCGCGCTGTGTATCCTCCCAATCGACTTGGTCACTCGTGACGGACTGAACCTCAGGAAATTGCCGCTTCAGCAAGACCTCGACCCCATGCTTGAGGGTGCGCGGCGCAAATGGGCAATCCACGCAGGCTCCCGCGAGTTGGACCTTGACGACACCGTCTTCGAAGCTTTCGAAGTAGATCTCGCCTCCATCCTGCCAAGTCGCCGGGTGGATTTGCTCCTCGATCGCCTGCCGGATGCGGCCATTCAGTTCAGATTCATTGGCTGGCTTGGGGCGCGCCTGCGTCGAGTCGAAGTCGAATAGCAGTTCCCCATCCTCCAAGTGCTTCTTGATGATGATGCGGACATCGATCAGGACGCTGTCCCAACTGGGTTCCTCGTCGTTTTTGGTGACTGTGACGAAATTTTTCGCGATGAAAACCTGCCCGACATAGCTCAGCCCGAACAGCTTGGTTGCGAGCGGAGATTGGAGCGCCTGCCCCCTGTCCGCAAAATGAAACCCGCCCGGCGTGAGCAGCAGCCCGTCCACCTCAAACTTCATGGCCAAGGGGTTGGGCACCTTGACTGCGTGGATATTGATCACTCTTCCCATCGTTGGCGAAGATAGGCAATTGTCCGGCAATGGTCGGAACGGAGAATTTTTGCTACTTGGCATATCCAATTTTGCCCGGTTCCGTAATTGTGTAAAATTTACACAATGAAACATTTGAGCGCATGAACAGCTTGATGCAGCTTTACCGCCCTTCCCTCGGCCTCCTCACGGACCTGTACCAACTCACCATGGCCTACGGGTACTGGAAAAACGGCATGGCGGAGCGGGAATCGGTCTTCCACCTCTTTTTCCGGACCAATCCATTCAAAGGCGGCTATGCGATCGCGGCGGGTTTGGAGCAGGCGATTGGACTCATGGAGGGCCTGCATTTCCCGCAGGAGGACCTCGATTACCTCGCTACCCTCACCGGCAATGACGGGCAGCCGCTTTTCGAGCAGGGTTTTCTCAATTTCTTGGGCAAAACGGAATGGGCTTGCACGGTGGACGGCATTCCGGAAGGCACGATTGTCTTTCCCCATGAGCCGTTGCTGCGCATCCGTGGCCCGCTTTACCAATGCCAATTGCTGGAAACCTCGCTGCTCACTGTGATGAATTTCCAGACTTTGGTGGCGACCAAGGCTTCCAGGGTTTGCCGCGCAGCGAGTGGGGATTCGGTCCTGGAATTTGGCTTGCGGCGGGCGCAGGGGATTGACGGCGGCTTGAGCGCCTCACGGGCGGCCTTCATCGGCGGCTGCAATGCGACCTCCAACGTATTGGCGGGCAAGTTGTACGGGATTCCGGTGCGGGGCACGCATGCCCATTCCTGGGTCATGTCATTTGAGACGGAGATGGAGGCATTCGAAGCCTACGCCCACGCCATGCCCAACAACTGCGTCTTCCTTGTGGACACTTATGACACGATTGAGGGCGTCCAAAAAGCGGCGAAAGTCGGCCTCTGGCTCAAGGAAAGGGGGCACAAACTCGCGGGCATTCGCCTCGATAGCGGGGACTTGGGAGCATTGAGCATCGCGGCACGGAAAATCCTGGACGAAGCCGGACTGCCTGAGGCGCGCATCGTCGCAAGCAACGACCTCGACGATTCCACGATCACCGAACTGAAGGCCCAAGGCGCCCAAATCAATATCTGGGGCGTGGGTACCAAACTCGCGACGAGCTACGACCAGCCTGCATTGGGCGGCGTTTATAAACTGGGTGCGATCCGAGGGATGGACGGCGAATGGGACTACAAGGTCAAGCTCAGTGAAAATCTGATCAAGGTCTCGAATCCCGGCCTTTTGAATGTGAGGCGGTATTTCAGGGACGGAAAGCCGGTTGCCGACATGCTCTGCAATCAGGAGCAAGCCGCGATGGAGGAACGGATTTTTGATCCCTTGAGCGCCACCCAATTCAGCCCAGTGCCCGACCATGATGCGGCCGAAGACCTCCTGGTCCCGATTTTCGAAAAGGGCAAACTGGTGTACGCGCTGCCTTCACTTGAGGAAATCCGCAACCGCAGCCTCGCGCAACAGGCTACATTTCCCGAAAGCGTGACCGCCCTGAAGCCTTCAGCCGCGTACCCATTTGGACTCGAAGAAGGCCTCTTCAACCTGAAAATGCAACTCATCCAAAAAGCGAAAGACCAATGATTCAACCGCCGCTCCTGTTTGCGACCACGCCCTACAAGTACCTTTTGCAGCGCATTTGTGCCCTGAACACATACGAATTGGGCGAGGTCGAGGTCAAGATTTTCCCGGACGGGGAGCGGTATCAGCGCATCCTCTCCCCCATTTCGCAGCGGGACATCGTGCTCATCGGCGGGACGCACACCGAGGCGGCGACCATGGAGCTGTATGACCTGAGTTGCGCATTTGCCAAGTACGGGGCGCGGAGCCTGAACATCATCATCCCCTATTTCGGGTACAGCACCATGGAGCGGGCGATCAAGTCGGGCGAAATCGTGACGGCCAAGAACCGCGCGAGATTGCTTTCGAGCATCCCGCCTGCCGGGACGGCGAACCGCATCGTGCTCATGGACCTGCATGCGGAGGGAATGAATTATTACTTCGAGGGCGCCGTGGTTCCGTTGCACCTGTATGCCAAGGAGACGATCCTGGAAGGCATTCGCAGCATGGCAAAGGGGCATTTCATCCTCGGCTCGACCGATGCAGGCCGCGCCAAATGGGTGGAATCATTGGCCAATGACCTCGGGGTGGAGGGCGCATTTGTCTTCAAACGCCGGATCGACGGCCGCACGACCGAACTCACTGCGATGAGTGCACGCGTTCAGGACGCGCAGGTCATCATTTACGACGACATGATCCGCACCGGAGGCTCACTGATCAATGCTGCCAAAGCCTATCTCGGCGCGGGCGCGACGGAAGTTTCCGCGATCGCGACCCATGGCATCCTGCCCGAGGACTCGCTCAAACGCATCCAAGACAGCGGCATTTTCAAGAAAGTGATCGTGACGGACACGCATCCGCATGCGGTGGAACTGGAAAATGGATTC
This sequence comes from Bacteroidia bacterium, assembly GCA_046329055.1. Lineage (GTDB taxonomy): Bacteria > Bacteroidota > Bacteroidia > J057 > JADKCL01 > JADKCL01. The sequence goes on along the minus strand of JAXLVK010000041.1, from coordinate 39,160 downwards.
CTAGAAGTGCGGTCGGTAGCGGGCATCCTCGACAAGTGGATTCAGGCACAGTTCAGCTGATTCTGATTGGTCAGCGTATCTGGGATCGCATGAAGGGATCGACATTTGCCTAGATCGAGCGTTGTGCTTTTGAGGACTGATTTCCTCCAACGTCATCCTGAATCCGATTCTCGGCCGAAGGATCTAGCAGGTCATGGTGATGCGAGTGGCGATGCGGGATGGTTTTTTGAAAGGTGCTCTGCTCATCCCATTTGAATTGGATCACGTTGTGTGCTAGATCCTTCGGCCCTTGCCGGGCCTCAGGATGACACCCGGCCATCCCTTTCATCCAACCATCAATATAATGAAAATCAATATTTTACACCACTTTCCGCAACCATTTTCTTGCTTTCCAGTATAAGTGGATGTATATTTGCGTACAATTTACACAAAGGCATTGAGCTACACTTATACATATCCCCGCCCGGCGCTGACAGTGGACTGCGTGGTCTTCGGCTGGGACGGCGTGAACCTCAAGGTCTTGCTGATCCAACGTGGGGAGGAGCCCTTCACGGGGCAATGGGCATTGCCGGGTGGATTCGTCCATATCGATGAGGAGTTGGAGGACGCGGCGCGGCGGGAATTGGAGGAGGAAACGGGGCTGCGGGACATGTACTTGGAGCAGCTCTACACTTTTGGTGGCGTGGGTCGGGATCCGCGGGGGCGGGTTGTCACCGTGGCTTGGTATGCGCTGATCGACCTGACACGGTATGCCGAACCCATAGGCGCGAGCGATGCGAAAGCTGCAGCTTGGTTCCCATTCACAGCATTGCCGCCGCTGGCATTTGACCATGACAAAATCCTCGCCACCGCTTACAAACGCCTGCAAGGGAAAATCTCCTATCAGCCCATTGGCTTCGAATTGCTTCCCGAAAAATTCTCCTTCACACAGCTTCAAAACCTCTACGAAACGATTCTCGGAGAGGAGTTTGACCGCCGGAACTTCCGGAAGAAGATGCTGTCGATGGGCATCCTCATGGAGCTGGACGAACATGTGAAGGGCGTGCCTCACCGTGCGGCGCGTCTCTACAAATTTGACGAGGCGCGGTACCGTGAATTGGAAAACACTGGCTTACAGTTCAAAATATGACTATCTTGACCTACCTCTGGACTAAAAACGCATTTGCATCATGAGAGCGATCATCTTGGTGGACATCCAAAACGATTTCCTGCCCGACGGCGCGCTTGCCGTGAACGACGGCGACAGAATCATCCCCATCGTGAACAAGCTCACACCCACCTTTGACCTGGTGGTCATGACGCAAGACTACCACCCCGCGAACCACGGCAGTTTCGCTGCGAACCACCCCGGCCTCCGGCCCTACGATGTGGTGAAACTCGGTGGCTTGGACCAAGTCCTTTGGCCCACGCACTGCGTCCAAGGCAACCCCGGCGCGGAATTCAGCAAGGACATCGACATCCGAAACGTGGACCGCATCTTCGAAAAAGGCACCGACCCTACCATCGACAGTTACAGCGGCTTCTTTGACAACGGAAGGAAAAAAGCGTGGCCTCGGTGACTACCTGCAAGACAAGGGTGTCACTGAGGTTTTTGTTTGCGGATTGGCGACGGACTACTGCGTGAAATTCACTGCATTGGACGCGCTTTCTTTGGGATTCAAGACGACCCTGATCGAGGATGCAAGCCGAGGCGTGGACCTCAATCCGGGCGATGTGCGGAAAGCCGTCGATGAAATGAAGTCCGCTGGCGTCAAGGTCGTGCAAAGCAAGGACATCATGCGGCCTGTTCGGGTGCGGTGAGGGCTTGTGCTTGGATCATAATTCCCCCAGGTCAAGGAATACCTGCACCTTGGTGACCTATTTATAGCGCAGAATAAGACAAATACCATCGGAAAATGGTCCAGGCGGCAATTGCCCCCCAATATCCGGTTTCATCCGGAGAGAAAGTCACACCCATCAATACCGCAAGCCACGGCAGAGAATCAAGGCACCAGTAAGTTGTTCTGCAAGCAAGGAAAACGCCCTGCCCACGTACTCAAGAACCGTCAAAAAGGATCCATTGCAGAGTGAAGGACATCACTGGCACCATGATCAGCTCATCCTCGAACCAATACTGACACTTCCCATTCTGAAAAGCCCCTCTCAAATGTCCTCCACATCACAAATGACAGCACCAACGTCGCAAGCGTCGCGAGGTGAATGCCCCATTCCAAGGTTTGATGATGACGCGCCGAGTTTCTAAAATTCGATTATCCAGCTTGTTGCCACTGGACTCAAATTTACCCTCGGTTCCGATTTTTGTTTCGATGCAACGCCTAAAAAGCAACCCTTCGGCTTCCAACTCCTTTGGTTGGGCCCATGAAAGGCTCCGAGCTAGCCTGTGCAAGCCTCCGGAACTGGACTCATGATTGAATGCGGATGCTGGTGCGGTGTGGGTTTGCTCCAATCAGTCGATTCATAATCGCTCCTGCTTGGACGGAACTCCCTCATGGAGAGATCCAAAAGCAACAACGTAGCATCAGAGGGCCAATTCCAGTTGCAATCAAGGCACCTATTTCCCCTCTAAGGAACGGGTCGTCGTGAACGGAAGATGAAAGAACGCCCAACAGGCTCACAATACCAGTAGCACTCAAACATGCCAGCTTGAGAATAAGCGTTCCAGCTTCGAGCAATCCCACAAGTCCGAAATCAGAAGCAATATTGAGAACAGATCAGCCCCAACAAGATTGGCTCGTGATAGCAATAGATAGTCGTCCAAGAATACCATTCAGGGGCGGATTTATCAGAATGAGACGGCTGTACCATGGAAATTTCAAAGCCATCGCAATGGCATTGATCAACCCACAGATTAACAAGCCTCGAACAATCCTGTAGAGCAAACTCATTTTGGATAGTTAAGTCCTTTCGAAATACGCCCCCTACTTCCGCAAAGAAGCCACTATGTTCGTATTCGAGGCCCGGGCGCTCGGCAGGATGTAAACGCAATGACCAAAATCCCAAACACCGTGAGAGAAGTGAGGGCATAGTCCCCCACCATGCCACGATCGGGAAGTATTGGATGTCGGAAAAGGACTCACCGCCATTCAGGCAGACGACGCCGTAGGTGGATTGCATCCAAGTGAAAATACCTGCGCAGACCATCCCGACAATGCCGCCGCGATCGCGCCGACCAAAACCCCTTCCACGATGAACAGCCGCCGAATCGTGCTGCGCTGCGCCCCCATGGACCGCAGGATGGCGATGTCGCGGGTCTTCTCCACGATGATCATGCTCAAACCGCCGATGATGTTCACCGCCGCGATGATGAGCATGAGCGTGAGGATGAAATACGCCACCAATTTCTCGTTGCGCATCACTTGGAAGAGCGTGTCGTGCATTTGGTACCACGTCTGCACCTTGTAGCGGGTACCGAGTTTGGCCTGAAGTTCAACAGCAAATGCCTCAGCGTCATCGAATTGCTTCAGCGCGATGTCGTAAGAGGACACCTGCCCCTTCAGGTCAAAAAGGTCCTGCGTCAAGCCGAAATCCGCGATGATGTAGCGTGTATCGTACTCCATCTGCACCTTGAAATAACCCGCTGTGAATATGTCCTTGCCCCGGACAACCGTCTCAGGATTGGTCATGAGGTCGCTCGCGTCGCCCACGGCCCATAGTTTCATGGGATTGAGGCGGTCGCTGATGCGGGCATTGATGTAATAGGCCACAGAGCCGCCGAGAACTGCCTGCTTACCGCCATCCACACCTTCAAAGGCATACTCGCCCTCATAGACTAGCGTGTCGAGGCGGTTGACTTTCAGGTAATCCTGTTGGATCCCCTTGACCTCGACCATGTACTGCTTGTCGCCATAGCTGAGCATGGCCTTGTCCTGCACCGTTGGGGAAACGGCATAGACATCGGGCATCCCCTTGAGCACGGCAATCAGGGAGTCGGAGGCAGGCATGGTCTTCCCACGGGCAGGAACGACCCGGACATCGGGATCCCAGGCGGTGTACATGCCCTCGATATAGCCCTGAAAGCCATTGAAGATGGACAGCACCACGATCAGGACGTAGGTCACATACGTGATGCCTAGGACCGAAATGAAGGAAATGATGTTGATCGCGTTGCGGTTTTCCTTTGAAAAGAGGTAGCGATCAGCGATGTAGGCCGGCACCCTCCCGAGGATCAGGGACATGAGTCGCCGCAGCAAATACTTGGTCGTCAAATACGCGAACCCCATTGCAAGGAACGGCACGACCGTGAGCAAAAGGGCCAAGTAGATGTATTCTTGCGCGGAGCACATGCGGCGGGGCGGCGCAGGTCAGGATTTGCCGGGTTTCCGAAGGGAGCTGAACAAGTCCTCCATTTTCTCGACCTCCTGCAGGGTGTCGTCGAGGAAGTAGTACAGCTCCGGGATGAACCGCACCTGTTGCTTGATGCGCTGCCCGAGGATGCCACGGACTTCCTTTTGGCGGAGGTTGATCTCCTCCATGGCGGCGGTGCCCTTCTCGTCGGGGAAAACCGAGATGAAGATGCGCGCCATGCGCAGGTCGGGGGAAGGGCGCACCACGGTCACCGTCAGCATGGGATGGCCTTCCAAGTGGAACTCACGCTGGAAGATCTCGCTCAGTTCCTTCTGGAGCAGCTTGCCAAACTTTTTCTGACGGTTGGACTCGCTCATACGTTCTGTCTAAAATCGATACCTTTGCGCAAAGGTACGAAATGAAGCTATACTTGCGCATTTTGGGCTATGGAAAAGCCTTCCTCACCCAAGGGATCATTGGTTTTTCCTGCCTCATCTTGCATAATGCGTTCAGCATTTTCTCCATCGCATTGGTCATCCCCTTCCTGCAAATCCTCTTTCAGCAGGGCGATGCCACGGCCATGGTCGAAGCCGCGCGGCACAGCGCCGACCCTTCCCTGATGCAGCGAGGCTACCTCTTCGTCTCCGACTTGGTGGCAGAGCGTGGCAAAATGGAGGTGCTGTATTGGCTCTGCGGGACGCTGGGGGTGAGCATTTTCCTCAAAAGCCTGTTCCGCTACCTCGGCTCCTACTTCATCGCGCCATTTGAGCAAGGGGTGATCCATGCCATGCGCACCCGGCTCTTCGATCACCTGAGTATCCTTAGCATGTCCTTCTTCACTGGCAAACGGAAGGGCAGCATCATCAACGTCCTCGTGACAGACGTCCAAATCGTGCAGGAATCGGTGATCGGGACGGTGCAAAACGTGATCAGCGACCCCATTCAAATGATCCTGATCCTGGGCAGCTTGCTGGTGATTTCATGGAAACTGACCCTGTTCACCCTGCTAGTGCTTCCCGTGACGGGCCTGTTCATCAATTTCATCAGCAAATCCCTCAAGCGTCGCGCCCGCGCTGGGCAAGAGCGCCTCGGTATGGTGATCGCGATCATCGATGAGTTCGTGTCCGGCATCCGCATCGTCAAGGCATTCCGCACGGAGAGCTATGAAAAGTCCCGCTACGAGGAAATGAACGCCCAATACCGCGACCTGATGATCTCTGTGAAGCGCCGCAGCGACATGGCAAGCCCGCTGACCGAGGTGCTCAGTGTCGGCGTGGTCATCACCATCATCCTCTTTGGCGGCAACCTGATCATTTCCGGCCAAGGCGAACTTATGCCGTCGGCCTTCATCGGCTTCATTGCCTTGTTTGGCTCCTTCATTCAGCCGATCAAGACGTTCAGCTCAGCATTGTCGCGGATTCAGCGTGGGGTCGCCTCCTTCCAGCGCGTAGAAGGGAGTTCTTGGAAATCCCCGAGGACGTGAAGGAAAGCCCCAAGGCGCAACCCATGGCGGCATTTTCTGAAAGTATCCGCTACGAAGGCGTGACATTTTCCTACGAAGGCGACGAACACGTCCTGCAAGACATCCAACTCGAGATCAAAAAGGGCCAAAAGATCGCCCTCGTTGGCCCATCCGGCGGCGGGAAATCCACCCTTGTGGACCTGCTTCCCCGCTATTACGACCCTGTAAAAGGCCGCATCACCATCGACGGGCAAGACATCCGCGACGTGAAGGTCGCCGACCTGCGTGGCGCCATCGGCGTGGTGACGCAGGAGGGCATCCTCTTCAACGACACCGTCCTCGCTAACATCGCCTACGGCGACCGCAACCCTGACCGTGCCCGCGCCGAGCGCGCCGCCCGCGTGGCAAACGCCCACGACTTCATCGCGAACATGCCCCAAGGCTACGACACCCCCATCGGGGAGCGCGGTACCAAACTCAGCGGCGGCCAACGGCAGCGACTCAGCATCGCCCGCGCGATCTACAAGAATGCGCCGATCCTGATCTTGGATGAAGCGACCTCAGCCCTCGACTCCGAATCCGAACGCCTCGTTCAAGCTGCCTTGGAGGAATTGATGAAGGACCGCACCTCGCTCGTGATCGCTCACCGGCTCAGCACGATCCTGGACGCGGATCAGATTTGTGTGATTGTAGGGGGAAAAATCGTGGAGCGCGGCACACACCAAGAATTGCTGGCATTGGGCGGGACGTACCGCAGCCTACATGCCTTGCAATTCCGGGACTGAGCCGCGCCCCAGGACAGAGGATCAGCGCATCACGCCTTGAAACCCAAGCGCTTCGGGTCGCGGACGATAGCGGTCACCCAAACGAATACCAAGATGGCGGCGGGCGCCGTGAATGGCTCGCCGTGGCTCATGTGGACCATGATTGCACCACCGAAGTAGGAGCTGAGCAGCAGCAATCCCACCCGATGGGTGAGCGGAACCAGGAATAGCAGGGCTGAAACGATCTCCCCGATCGCGATGATCACCCGCCAATCTCCCAAATTCCATTTTGCGAAGTTGGCGGCCATCTCAGGTGCAAAAAATTTCGCCATGGCGGACATCAGCAGCAGGGCGGTGACCAATCCGCTCAGCACCCAGGCTGCGATCCGATTTCCTTTGGACAACGTTGTTTCCATTCTTCATTGATTTTGATAGGACAAGAATAAGCCGATACGAGGCACCCACGAAATAGACTTACCTAGAGGATAGTGCTTACCTCCGGGAAAGCGTCGTAGCTTTGCCAAATGGAAAACACGTCTCCTCAACCACAGCCCACCGAGGTTCACGGCTTTGTCCCGGGAAAGCCCCAAGGTTGTCGCCAGCATGGACTGCCGATTCGTGACGCATTGGATGTGCTGCAAGGCAAATGGAGGATGCCGCTTCTGGGGATCTTGCATCATCAGGAGTTGCGGTTCAATGACCTGCTCCGCGAGTTGCCCAAGATCACGCCGAAGGTGCTGACCAGCGAATTGCGCTACCTTGAGCAAAACGAATTGATCACAAGGAATGTGCATTCTGGCAACGCAGCCAAAGTCACTTACGCATTGAGCGACTACGGACGGACGCTGGGGAAGGTGCTTGTGGCCCTGATGGAATGGGGCACCGAGCACCGCAAAAGGATGATGGGCCGGGATTGATCGGCGAAATGGGCAAGTTGCCCGACTTGGAATTCAGATGAGCGGCCCCTCCCCTATCAGCGGCTCAGACGAGCGAAATGCTGGTGGAAAAGCGGAATGGTCTCGATCCCCTTGTAGAAGTTGAAGAGGCCATAGTGCTCATTGGGGCTGTGGATCGCGTCGCTGTTCAAGCCAAAGCCCATCAGGACGGTGTTCGCGCCCAGCACGGACTTGAACATGGCCACGATCGGGATGGAGCCGCCGTCGCGAGTCGGAATCGGCAACTTGCCGAAACTCTCCTCCAATGCCGCACTTGCCGCCTTGTAACCGATGGAATCGATCGGAGTCACGACAGGCAGGCCGCCGTGGTGGTATTTCACCCAAACCTTCACGCCTTTGGGGGCGATGGATTCAAAATGCTGCTGGAAAAGCTGTGCGATCTTGTCCGGCGTCTGGTTCGGAACCAGGCGCATGGAGATTTTCGCATAAGCCTTGCTCGGGAGGACGGTCTTGGCGCCTTCGCCGATATACCCGCCCCAGATGCCGTTCACGTCCAGCGTGGGCCGGATGGAAACCTGCTCGATGACAGTGTAGCCAGCCTCACCACGTGTGGATTCAATCTGCAATTCCTCGCAGTAGGCATTGTATTCAAATGGGCGCTTGGCCATCTCCGCACGCTCAGCCGCACTCAGTTCCACGACATCGTCGTAGAATCCCGGAATGGTAATGTGCTGATTCCCATCCTTGAGGGAGGCGATCATTTCACAGAGGACATTGATCGGGTTGGCGACGGCTCCGCCGTAGGTGCCTGAGTGCAGGTCACGGCAGGGTCCGGTCACGCCCACTTCCATGTAGGACATGCCTCGCAAGCCGGAAGTGATGGACGGGGTATCGTTGTCGATCATGGAGGTGTCAGAGATCACGATCACGTCGCAGCCCAGCATCTCCTTGTGGTCTCGGATGAAGGTTTCCAGGTTTTTGGAACCCACCTCCTCCTCGCCTTCAATGACGAATTTCACGTTGCAGGGGAGTTCGCCGAATTGCTTCAGGACTTCCACAGCCTTGAGGTGCATGAACATTTGGCCCTTGTCATCGCAGGCGCCACGGGCGAAAATCTTGCCATCCTTGATCACCGGCTCGAAGGGCGGGCTCTCCCAAAGGTCGAGCGGATCCGGCGGTTGTACGTCGTAGTGGCCATAAACCATGATCGTCGGCCGATCGGGCCGCTGCTCGGTCTCGCCATACACAACTGGGTGTCCTGCAGTGGGATAGATCGCAGCACGGGCAACCCCGAGCTTGACCAGGTGGTCGTGGACCATCTCCGCGGTCTTCTGCACATCACCCTTGTGGGTGGGATCGGCGCTCACACTTGGCACGCGCAGGAGTTCGATCAACTCGTTCAGGTACCGATCCTTGTTCGCGGCTACGACCGCTTTGATTTCCTCAATGTTCAGCATCGCAAATTCAACTAGCTTCTATTCTCGAACTTCGAGATCCGGGTAATTTTCCGTACAAAACTAGGGAAATTCTTACGTGGTAAAAACTGTTGATGAAATTAAACCCGAAAACCGATCAATTCTGGAAAGTTTCCGTGCCCAGTCCCCAAGCCGGAATCCAAAAACCCGGCCTGAATGAGAATATGGGCATTTTTTCGTAGCGCTTGGACACCATCGTACACAAGTCATTGCGCCAGAGGAAGATGTAGGGCTGCTGCGAATAGATCTTCTGTTGGATCTCCAGAGACATGGCTTTGTGCAAATTCGGGTCAATCGTTTCATCATAAAGTTCGATCTGATGGTCCGTCTCCTCGTCCCCGAACCCCACGAAGTTGGATCCTGAACCCCAGCTCTTTGAATGCCAGATTTGACGGTAGCTGTCCTCATTCGGGTCGGCAACCCATGCTCCGAGGCTGATTTCAAAGTCGCCTTTGTTCAGGCGGGCCATGTACTCCTTCCAAGGCAGCGGCACCGGCACCACGAGGATGCCTGCCTTCATGGCATTTTCGGCAATGTGCTCTGCAATGGCCTTGCGGAGGTTGCTGTTGTCATTGTAGATGCACTCCAGGACCAACTGCACCTCTTCGCCATCCACCACTCTGTCCCTCAAGCCATTGCCGTCGGAGTCCAGCCATCCTGCCTTGTCCAGGGCGGAGTTTGCAGCATCGGGATCAAATTCGATCAGGGGCAGGTCGGTGTTTTGGTAGCCGGGATGCTGCGCGGGGAAATCGCTGGCCATGCGTGAGCCGAGGCCGTAGGCGTGCAAGACCATGAGCAGGTCCACATGGACGAGTTGCGAGAGTGCCTGACGCACGGCGAGGTCCTCCATGCCACGGTTGCGGCCTCGGCTGCCGGCCTTCATGTTCAGGCCCACGTATTCGTAGGAAGGCCCATTCGGAGCGACGAACTTGTATTTCTCCACCAAGGCGGGAATATGGATCAGGTTCGAGTAGAGGGAAGGCGGCATGGAGGCCACGAGGTCGTAGCGGCCCTCGAAGATGCCCCGGCGCAATTGCTGCTCATTGGTTTCGATCTGGAACTCGATCTGGGCCACATTTTGGGCGAAGTAGATGTTCAGAGGGGCGTCGAGTTTGCGGCCCCAGAAGTGCTTGTTAGCTTCGAGGTTGATGGAAACGCCACGGGTCCATTCCGTGAGGACATAGGTGCCGCAGGTCGGCGCTGCCTCCCAAGACGTGCCCGAAGTGCCAAAGACATTGAGCCGCTCGGCCACTGCACGGAGCACTTGCGCTTTCTGGGAAGGAACCTTGGTCCCGTGGCTCAGGTCGGCGAGGGTGATGCTGCTGAGGGTATTGCTGGGGTCGAAGTACGCCCGTGACAGGATGGCGAAGTCGCTGGTGATGCGCAAGGCTTGGCTGCTCGGACGCGCGACGTGGAAACGCACCGTGTTTTCATCGATGACCTGCACCTGGGTGATGGCCTCGTAGTGGACGCGCTTCTGCGAATTGTTCACCCAAGGGTTGCGGACGGCCTTGAGGCTGAATGCGACATCCTCGGCGGTGATCTTGTCGCCATTGTTGAAGCGGGCGAGTGGATGGATGGCGTAGGTGAAGGTCAGCTGGTCCTCACTGATTTCGGGCAGGTCCGTCGCGAGCATGGGCAGGTAGTGGCCGGAGCCCTTGTCAGTGCGCAGCAGCGAGCTGTACAGGTACTCATTGATATAGGAGCCTGTCGCCGAAAAATTGGTATAGGGATTCAGCTTGTCGGCATCGCTGGATTCGCCCACCACCACGCGCTCGATGGACTGGGCTTGCAGGGCCATTGCAGTGATTGCGATCCAGAAAATAGGGAGCCACCCCGTGCGAAAGACACGCGTAATCGTTGATTCCATTGTTCTCCTCCTTGACCCCTTACCAACTCTAGGGGATAATATGAAGGTAGGAATAAGCCTCCGCTAGGTCAATGGATGTGGTGGCGCATGTAAGGCTGGGAGGCAGTGTGCGGGCAGTTGCGAATTGCCTCCATGAAAGGTTTTGATGCCCCGCGACGCCAAAATGGGATGTTCACGACTTGCGCCAGTCCTAGACTCAGATCTGTTTCAGGGCCATTTTCGTCGAATCCAGCTGGGAAATGGCGATTTCCAAGAAAAATGTGGGCGCATTCTCCCCCATGATAGAAATCAGTTCGAGCAGATGGGAATCCATTGAGTCGGAAGTGAAAGCGAAATCGAGGCCGATGGCCAAATCAGGGGTCGAGATATTGAAATGGGAGAATTTCCTGTAGTCAACTGACCGCGGAGGATGCCGGATTTACTCGAAATTGATGTTGAAGACCAACAATTGCGAGAAAAGGTCGGTGATCGCGCGGGGGAAGCGGGTGCGATCCGGAACATAGATATTGCTCAGGCCGCGGGTGAACCGGAGTTCTGGGGAGAGCTTCAGTTTTTCGCCATAGAGGTCCACGCCCACTGAGGCCAAGACCTGCGTGTCAAAGGGCTGCACCTTCAGGAGCTCTGGGTCGTTGCGCACCTTCTTGCTGCTGGCGAGGTTGATGGACGGCTGGATGCCAACCATCACCCAAACCCGCAGGTTCTTGCTGAAGTCCGACTTGAACTTGATGGCCAAGGGCAGGTTGAGGTTGCTCGACTCGATCTTCTTGCGCACCACAGGTTCGAGGACAGTGGTGGTGGAGTCGAGGTAGAACAAGAAGTCACGCTCCTCCAGGGAAACGGAAGGCATGAACCGGAGGTCGAAGTATTCGTGGAGCTTGAGATTGGTGATCAAGCCCAAGTACACCCCCGGCTTGGCAATCTGCTGCACCCGCGCCACGACCCGGCCTGTGTTCTGATCGAACTGATTGATCTGGGAGGTCATGTCATAGTGCGCGAGGCACATGCCCATGGTGAATCCCAGGTTGAAGGGGCGGTAGTCAAAGTAATGCGAAGTCTGTCCGAATGCGAATCCGGAGATCAAACAGACAGTAAGTGCAAGCGAGAGGACTACTTTTCTAACAGATACAACGAGCATATACCCAACGTAAGCGGTTTATAGGTACACTTCCTGAAACCGACTTTTTTGCAGATCGCGACGAAGTCCTCCCCATTGGGGAAGGCCTTGACGGACTCGGGCAGGTAAGTGTAAGCGCGGCGGTCACCTGAAACCAGGCGGCCAAAAAAGGGTAGAAGTCCTCTGAAATAGATACTGAATAATTGTTTCATGGGAAATTTGGAGGGCACTGCAGGCTCCAAGATGGCGGCTGCATGACCGGGCTTCAAGACGCGGAGGATCTCTCCAAGCCCGACCTCCAAGTGTTCAAAGTTGCGGGCACCGAAGCCCACAGTGATCGCTCCAATGCTGTCGTCCTCGAATGGCAAATCCTCCGAGTCACCGAGCACCATTTCGATCTTGTCGCTGAGCTTGCGCTTCCCGATCTTCTTGCGACCGACCTCCAGCATGCCTGCGGAGATGTCGAGTCCGATCACCCGCTTGGGTTCAAGGCGCATCGCCTCGAGTGCGAAGTCACCCGTGCCTGTTGCGATGTCCAGGACGATCTCGGGCTTGTAGGGCTTGAGCAACTTGATGGCCTTGCGGCGCCACCGGATGTCAATGCCCATGCTCAATGCATGATTCAGGAAATCATAGCTGGGAGCAATGTTGTCAAACATTTCCGTGACCTGCTCCTTTTTGGAGCGGTCCGCATCTTGGTAGGGTGTGACGATTTTGCTTTCAGCCATTGCCTCAGGTGTTTTAATATAAACGTATCTTTGGCGCAGTGGTTCCTAAAACGTGGGGCAAATTTATTGACACTTTCATTCTCTAGGAGCCTATCCCTTCAAAAACAGGGCCAAGTACGGGAAAACAGCCTGAAAATGGAGATTAAGACGGCATATTTTTTTAGGAGTTCGCAGCATTTCGGGCAACTTCCCCCCGCCGACAAGCCGGAGTTCGCATTTGTGGGCCGGTCCAACGTGGGAAAATCCTCTCTCATCAACAAGGTTGTCGGACAAAAGGGCCTCGCCAAGACGAGTTCGACACCGGGCAAGACGCAGCTCATCAATCACTTCGACGTGAACAAGTCCTGGTACCTGGTGGACTTGCCAGGTTTTGGCTATGCTCAGGTGTCGAAAAAGAAGCGTGAGGTCTTTGAACGCATGATCCGGGACTACGTCACCAAGCGCACGAGCCTCGTGACGGTCTTTGTCCTCGTCGATAGCCGCCACGAGCCGCAGAAGCTGGACACGGAGTTCATGGAGTACCTCGGCATGTCGCAAGTCCCCTTCGTCATCGTGTTCACGAAGACCGACAAGCTGGGCACCATGGCACTTGAGCGCAACATCGAGGCTTACAAATCCAAGCTGCTGGAGGAGTGGGAGGAGCTGCCGCCGATGTTTTTCACCTCCTCCGAGACCGGGGTAGGCTGTGCGGAGATCCGCAACTACATCGGCGAGTGCTTGGAAGCGATTGGAAAGTCTTGAAATTGGTTAGAATCCACTAATTTTGCGGCTGCTCCACCTGTCGGTGCGGGCCATTGGATTTGAGTGACTTAGGCATAGATCAACTTGGTAAAGAAGTACCTCTCTCTCGTCAAGTTTTCGCATACCATCTTCGCGATGCCCTTTGCGATGATCGGATTTTTTGTGGGTTACATCACAAGTCCGGATCGGTTCGAGTGGTATCTGCTGGGTTTGGTCGTGCTGTGCATGGTCTTTGCGCGGAATGCGGCCATGGGCTTCAACCGCTGGGCAGACCGGGACATCGACGCGGGCAACGTCCGTACCAAGGTGCGCGAGATCCCATCAGGCACGATCACCGCCCGCAACGCCTTGATTTTCGTGATCCTGAATGCGGCAGCATTCATCGCCACGACCTTTTTCATCAATTGGCTGTGTTTCTTCCTGTCGCCGGTCGCCTTGGCTGTGGTGCTGGGCTACTCCTTGACCAAGCGCTTCACGGCACTCTGCCACCTGATCCTGGGATTGGGACTGAGCCTCGCCCCCGTCGGCGCCTACATCGCTGTCACCGGGCAGTTCCACCCGTCTGTCATCATCCTCGGGGCTGGCGTACTGACTTGGGTGAGCGGATTTGACATCATCTACGCCCTGCAAGACGAGCAATTTGACCGGGAGCATCGCCTCCACAGCATTCCTGCATTTCTGGGCAAGGATCGGGCGCTCTACGTTTCGAGCTTCCTGCACCTGCTTTCGGCGGCTTGCATCGCGGTCTTCGTCTATCTCATCGGCGGGACATACTTGAGCTGGGGCGCAGTCGCATTCTTCGTGGCCATGCTGATTTACCAGCACCTCTTGGTCAAGCCCAACGACCTGAGCCGGGTGAACCTCGCATTTTTCACCACCAATGGCGTGGCAGCCGTCGTGTTTGCAGGGCTGGTCATCTCAGAATTGCTGCTTTCTGCCTGAAACCTTCCTCGCTGGCGCTTCCCGGTATTGATTTTTGGTGGGAGGATGCCTAATTTCTCCTCTTCTAAGAAGACATCCTACCCATGAAGGTATTCCTGAGCGCCGAGTGGCGCAACTTGGTCAATCTCACCTACCGCGTTCCCGCCGAAATCCTGCAACCGCTGCTCCCTCCGGGACTCGAACTCGACCTGTACGAGGGGCATGCACACCTGAGCTTTGTGGCATTTGACTTCGTGAACACAAGGGTGAAAGGGGTGAAAATCCCCTTCCACGTGGATTTTCCGGAGATCAACCTGCGCTACTACGTCCGGGCGGGCGAGCACCGGGGAGTCGTCTTCGTCAAGGAACTCGTGCCCAAGCATTGCATCGCCTACGTCGCGCAGCGCTTCTACAATGAGCCCTATGAGTCACATCCCATGGAAAGCAGGGTGGACGTGATGCCTGACGGCAGTGTCCAGTATATGAACAGCCTGTGGATGGACACCAATAAGTACACGCTGGAAGTCTTGGCATCTGCGAAGACGAAAACGCCCGGTCCGGACACTGCGGCGCATTTCTTCAAGGAGCATGACCTCGGGTTCGGTGTGGACAAGCATGGCACCACGCTCTGCTATGAAGTTTCGCATCCCATCTGGGAAACGCGGGACATCCTCAAGGTGGACCTGGATTTTGACTTCGGGAAGGTCTATGGCGATGAATGGGCGTTCCTGAGCGAAGCCAAGCCACAATTTGCGCTGTACGCCGTGGGGTCGGAGATCAAGGTCTTTCATCCGCAGCCGCTCACAGAATGGCTTGCCGCGCGCGAAGCCTCAGTTCATGAAGCGGTCCCCAATTGATTTGAAAGGCTTCTTGATCTTGTCGAGGGGCTTCTTCATCTTTTCCAGCACCTGACGGGCACGTCCGCCGTTGGTGTCCGCTGGATCACGCTGCACATCGATCAGATCGTCCACAGCATTGGTGTCCTTGCGGCCCCATGTCTCCTCCATTTCGTGTTTCCAGCCCTCCTTGAGTTCATCGCCCTGCTTCTTGATGGTCTCCTCCAGCTTGGCAGCGACGTATTGGCCCTCAAGGCGGTACTTGGGATGGTCCACGGTCCCAGTGATGTGGACTGGAATCACGATTTTGATGGGGTCGGCCTGCTTCTCTTCGATCAGGTCCTGCACCTCTTGGTTCTTGGATTTGCGGCCTTCCTTGCGCGGCAGCTCCACATAGACCTTGTAATCCAGACTGTTGTCAAAGCCGTGCTTGCCCACGATGGTCATGTTGTAGCGGTTGGCCTTCAGGCTCATCATCGGGATGTAGAAGCTCTCCTCCCCGATGCGGTACTCCGTCGTGATGTCCGAGAATTCGACATTCTGCAATTCCTCGAGCTTGACGAAGCCCTTCAATCCCTCCAGCGGTTCGAAGTTCACGAGCTTGCACTGCCGGATGTTCACGTTGCCGATGGAGACGAGGCTCTTGCTATCCAGCGTAAGGCTCTGATCAATGTTGCCTTCGATATGGACATTGCCCGAGAAAATGCCGTAGAGGTTCTCCTTGACCAATGCGAAGGCCGCCAATTGCTCAAATGTCCGGAAGGTCTTGTTCACGTCAACGTCCTTGACCACTCCATCGATCCCGACATGGCAATGGTGCTCATCGAGCACCTCGATGTAGCCGCTCACGTCCCCTGCTCCGCCCAATGTGTTCATCTGCAGGTGATCCAGGTCGAGGCGGTTCTTGTGCAGGTGGCAGGCGCCATTGACAGCCGTCGCTTCAAACTTCGCGAACTTGAACTTCCCGATCTGCGTGATGAGCTGGAAATCCACGCCCCTCGGCAGCTTGAAGGAAAATGTCTCTTCGGTCGCGGCGGTTTCCTCGGTTGCGGGCTTGCCTTCCTCCTCCACGAACCATTCGTCCAGGTCCATGTTGGCGCAGCGCAATTCGGCGACACCTGTGATCGTGGCATTCTCGTCGAAGAAATAAGGCAGGTATTCCGTGACCGTCCCTTTGACGTCGAAATCCGAATGCCCCACCTTTCCAGTCAGCTTGCCCACTTCGATGCGGTGATTGTCCAGCAGGATCTCCCCCGTCAGGTTCTCCACCGGCAGCACCAGGTTGGGATCCTGAATGCGAAGTCCCTTGAACCGCATCCCGCCAAATGCCTTGATGGCTTCGTGCCGCTTGTTCTTGAAGTCCTCAATCCTGCCCTCGACCTGTGCGTCGATCGCCACCGAGCCTTCCATGGTCGTGCTGTCCGCAAAGGCAGGGTAGAAATCGTGCACATCCTTCAGCGACAACTCGCCACGCAACGCCACCGCGAGGCGCGGATCGTTGAATTGGGCGTAGGTGAGGTTACCCGTGATGGGCTTTTCGCGGAGCTTGGCGCGGAATTTCTGGATGCGGAGGTGGCTCGCGCTTGCGTCCTTGTCCTCGTAATGGAACTCACCGAGCATGTTCACATCGGAAAGCCGCGATTCGTAGCCCACATAATGAAAGGCACCCTTGGTCACCGCGAAATCCGCATGGACATCAGGTGAATATTCAGGTCCGGCCTTGCCCTTGAGCCAACCCCGGGTCACGAACTCGCCATCGTATTCGTATTCCCGCCCGGTATCGAGCAATCCTCCCGGCAGCAGCGAAAGGAAACTCTCAAAGCTCGCCTGACTAGAGGCAAACTTCAGGTCCATGTCAAAGGTGCTTCCCTCCCGCCCGATCGATCCCTCGAACCCTAGTTTCAATGCCGCAACATCGATCCGCGCCGTTTTCAGGTCATAGCGTTCGTGGTCCCCGAAGCGCACATCCGCAAGCAGGTGTGCGAACACGTGCTTGTTGTGCGCCCAGGTCGCACGCCCACCCGTCCAATCCTCGAGCCGCAAGGCAAACTTGGTCTCCACATCCGAGCGGTCCGCGCTGAAATCGCCCTTCATGCCCAAGTGGATCGAGTCGATGTCGATCTTGTCCCCACCACCGATGTCCGCGTAGTGGAACTTCCCGTCGTCGATCCGCACCGAATACAGCTCAAAGACAGGATCAGGCCCCTCAGAGGGCGTGGTATCGTTGTCGGACGGCGGGACAAACATGTCCGCGTAGTTCCAATTGCCCTTTTTGTCGCGGATGATGCGCACATCAGGCTCCACGAGACGGACTCCATGGATTTTGAAATTGTCGGTGAAGATGCTCCAGAACCCGATCTTGAACTCGGCGGATTCCACTGTGATCACGTCGCCGGAGCCTGTTCGCTTGCGTGGATTCAACTTGAGGTCCTTGAGGCTGACACGTACCTGCGGCCAACTCCGGAGGAATGAAACATCGGTCTCCCCTACCTCGATATCGGCGTTGATGGCCTTTTCCAGCTCCCGGATGGCCATGAGGTGGATCTTGTCCTCAAAGATGTAACCCAACACCACCAGGATGGTGATGAGTCCGAAGATGATCCCAAATGTCCAGAGGAAGATCTTCCTCAGGCGCCTGAAAATTTTATGTTGGTACCAACGCACGATTTTGCGGTACTATACGGCAAACCGGAAAATTAGGACGGTATCGTGCCACAAATCTTGCGATACGCACAGGGGCCGTACAGTTTTGAGGACAATGTCGGATCTAGAGACTTAGGCACTTATCATCCGGATCGAGGCAGGACTATGGCCTCCATTGAATTAGGGGTGCATTTTTCATTGGAAATGCTTAGTTTTGGATAAGTATGAAAATCTTCCTTGCGCTGCTGCTCCCCCTCATGCTGCAATTTCATGGGCCTGCGCCCATGGAGACGGCGGGTTCTGCGAACACCCATTCCAGTGTTGCAATGATCAATTTTCGCTTTCATGTCTATTTCAGTGGCAACGTCCAAGGCGTCGGCTTTCGCCAGAGCGTCCGGACCTACGCCATGGAACTCGGCCTCGTGGGTTGGGTGAAAAACCTGGAAGACCAACGGGTGGAAATGGTCGCCGAAGGCAGCGAAAGCGACATCAACCTCCTGATCGGCCGGATGTGCAATGAGTTCGAGGTGAAAAAGGCCGAGGTCAAGAAGGAGCGCCCGGAAGGGACTTTCAAGGGGTTTGAGATTGTGAAGTAAAACTGGGAGCCCATGGCCTCTGGCCATAGGGCTATCTACAATGCCGCCTCCCCGCGGCGGGGATAGGTTCAGATAACCATCGACATAGATACATTCTGAAAGTCTTCTTGCTATGTGCGTCGCAGCCTCTCTGCACAAAATGCATTGTTCTTCTGCGCCGCCCCTTCGACCATACTCCCCGATGAATCGGGACAGGCAGGGCAGGCTCCGGCGGCAGGGTAGATCGGCGTGCGGCCCCCTTCGAGTCGCCTCAGGGCAAGTGAGGCCGCCGCCTCATTACGACCCAGAACACAAGCGCCAGACCTTTCGGCCTGGCGCTCTTGCATTTCGCTCTTATCCGGATCAGTACTTGACCGGGGAATTCGTGTTGTAGAAGAGGAAGCTCCAGATGTCGGCGGCTTCTTCGATGATCTTGCTCGTGGGCTTGCCTGCTCCGTGACCTGCCATCGTGTCGATGCGGATCAGGACGGGGAGCTTGCCTTTGTGGGCTTGCTGCAAGCGGGAGATGAACTTGTAGCTGTGCGCGGGCACGACGCGGTCGTCGTGGTCGGCGGTGGTGACGAGGGTCGCCGGGTAGGCGGTGCCGTCCTTCAGGTTGTGCAGCGGGGAGTAGCCGTAGAGGTTGGCGAAGTGCTCCTGCTGATCGCTGCGGCCGTATTCCACCGCCCAGGCGTGGCCGATGGTGAATTTGTGGTAGCGCAGCATGTCCATCACGCCCACGCCGGGGAAGGCGACTTTGAACAGGTCGGGACGCTGACACATGACGGCACCCACAAGGAGGCCCCCGTTGGAACGGCCCATGATGCCCAGCTTTTCGGAGCTCGTGTACTTGTTGGCGATGAGGTACTCAGCCGCGGCGATGAAGTCATCGAAGACATTCTGCTTTTTGAGCAGCATGCCCGCCTTGTGCCAGTCCTCGCCGTATTCGCCACCGCCCCGCAGGTTCGCCACCGCATAGACGCCGCCATTTTCCAGCAGGACAATGTTGGAGGTGCTGAATGCGGGCAGGATGTTCACGTTGAAGCCGCCGTAGCCATAGAGCAGGGTCGGGTTGTTGCCGTCCAGGGTGATGCCCTTCTTGTGGACAATGAACATCGGGACCTTGGTGCCGTCCTTGCTGTTGTAAAAGACCTGCTTGGTCTCGTAGCCGGAGGGATCGAAGTCCACCTCGGACTTGCGGTACTGCTCGGACTTGTTGCTGCCGGCGTCGTACTTGAAGATCGTGGTGGGGTAGATGAAGGACGTGAAGGTGTAGAATGCGGTGTTGTCGTCGGGGCGGCCGATGATGTCGCTCGCGGTGCCGATGCCGGGCAGGGCGACTTCGCCGAGCTGCTTGCCGGATTGATCGTGGATCGCGATCATGCTGCTCGCGTCCTTGAGGTAGCTCGCGAAGAGCTTGCCGCCCACGTGAGACACAGAGTTGAGGACTTCAGCGCGCTCGGGGATGATCTCCACCCAGTTTTCCTTGCCGGGCTTGTTCACGTCGATTTTCACCACACGGCTGCGGGTCGCACCCTCATTGGTCATGACCAGGAGCTGATCACCGACGTTGTCGATGACATTGTAGCTGTGGTCAAATGTGGTGGCGATGTCCACGAACTTGGAGCCGGGCTTGGTCAGATCCTTGACCTTGAGGGCATTGTCATTGGTGGCGCCTTCGCTGAGGTAGAGGAGCAGGAAGCGCTCGTCCTCGGTGGTGCCTGCATAGACGCCGAGCAAGGGGTGGGCCTTGTCTTCGTAAATGAGCTGGTCCTTGCTTTGGTCGGTGCCGAGCTTGTGGAAATAGACCTGTTGGTTCTCGTTTTCGGAGGAGAGCTGCTTGCCCGCCTTGGGTTCTGCGAAGCGGCTGTAGTAGAAGCCATCGCCCTGCCAAGCCGCGCCGCTGAACTTGATCCACTTGAGGTGGTCGGCGACCTTCTCGGCCTTGTCCACGTCCATCACGAAGAACTCGTTCCAGTCGGAACCGCCCTCGGAGACGCCATAGACAGCGAATTTGCCATCGCGGGACACGCTGAACGTGCTCAGGGAGGCGGTGCCGTCAGCGGAGAATTTGTTGGGATCGAGGAAAACGCGGGGTTCGCCGTCGATACCGTCTTGGATGTGGAGGACGGATTGGTTTTGGAGGCCGTCGTTCTTATAGAAGAAGTAGTGACTGCCTTCGCGGAACGGTGCGCCGTACTTGGGGTAGTTCCAGACCTTTTCGAGGCGTTCCTTGATCTTGTTGCGGAAGGGCACCTTTTCCAGCCAACCGAAGGTCACCTTGTTTTGGGCGGCGACCCACTCCTTGGTGGCAGCGGAGTCCTCGACCTCGAGCCAACGGAAGGGATCCTTGACCTTGGTGCCAAAGAAGTCCTCCTCGATGGCGGATTCAGCGGTCTGCGGGTAGGTGACGGGAATCAACGGCATGGAATCGTGTGAATGATCATTGTTTTGCGCGTCGCCGGGCTTGTTGTTGCAGGAAGCGAGCAACAGGGCCGCAGCCAAGGGCAGGAAGTATCGTTTCCTCATACTGAAATGCTTTATTCTGAGATTTTAAGGCTCGAAAATTAGGCATTATCCTGCAAACTCAAATCCGTGGCTTGGGGTGAATTGTTGCCATTCTCTAAAAACAGAAAATGCTCTCTAGAGCGAAAGCATTCCCTGCCTGAAATGTATTCTAATAGTTTCCTTAGCGGACGATGGTGATGGTCCCGGAGCGCTTGATCTCCCGTTTGCCGGAAGTCGCGACCAAGACATATACGTAAACGCCTGAGGCAAGCTGCCTGCCGCCGGAATCTCCACTCCAACGGAAGCTTGGCTGGTCCGAGAAAAATACCCGGTTGCCCCAGCGGTCATAGACAGAAAATTCAAACTTGGTGAAGTTCGCATCGGGGATGTAGTACACGTCATTCACTCCATCCGCGTTGGGAGTGAAGGCGTTGGGAATGAAAATCCCCAGTTCTTCCTCGCCCCCCTTGGGGTTCGTCGCACCGAGACTTTCTGTACTCTGAGCATGCAAAGCACTGACAGTCAACAAGAGCGCAAAGGCGATGAAGGATAAAACTCTCTTCATAGATATCAAAACTCCGAATTACCTGATAGCAATATACGGAAACGCCCAGAATCTGCAATCCGTTTTTTGCGAATGGCAACTTTTGAAACCCGAACTGCATCATTCAAGTGTCGAGGAGTGCGAATGCTTGCCTGACCAGCAAGACTCCAAGCCCCAACGGTTGCCCTTACCACCAAAGAACGGTTCACAAAGGTACGCAGAACCAATGATTTACGCGAATCATTTGCCGGCAGGCACCTTACCGAAGTACTCGAACCGCTTCTTCATGGTGGCGGGTTCCTGACCTGAACGGAGATGCTCCTCTGTTGCGAGCCTGCCCTGGTCATCGTAGGTATAGGTGACGGTCTCTAAGATCGGGCATTTTCCAACCTGCTCCGAAGCCTCGTCGCAGGCTCCTCGGTAATGCACCTCCTTCATGAGGCGGCCTTGGGCATCGTAGGTGAAACGGGCCTCGAGCTGCTTGGTGTTCAGGTAGGCATGGTGGTCCTGGAACCAACGGGTTGTCTTGCGGCCGGATTCATCGTAGGCGAAGAATTCGGTTTGCGAAAGCTTGCCCTCGCTGTCCATCCGCTCGATTTTGACTGGGTTACCTGCGGCACCGTAGCTGTACCGGGTCCCGACGATCTCCTTGCCCAGGAAAGTTTCCTTGTCCTCGGTCACGCGCCCCTTGGCATCGCGGACATGCTTCAGGGTATGGCTGATGGGCGCATCGATGGCGTGGAGGTCCTCGTCTTCCACCCACAGCTCGGTTCCCGCCTGGTCCAGGTGCCGCACGGTCTTGAAGACAACCCGCGACTCCGCATGGGCAAACTCTTCGGTGCGCTGCTCGGTATGGTCGGCATTCCAAGTCGAGCGGTATTCAATCAGGGGCGCATGGGCCGAACTCTCCAGCTTCTTGAGGATCTCATGACCCGAGCTATCGTATTGGGTGGACATGATCGAGCCCACGCCATCGTAGAAGGACTCCAACTGGATTTCCTGCCCTGCGTCGTTGTACCGGATCTCCTCATAGAGCTTCCAATCGGTGCTGGGAACTCCACCAAAATGGTAGCCCAGGGCATAGACCCGCTTCACGCTCCCGTCAACAGGCAACCTGTCCTCGGCCAATGAGTCCTTGGGAGGATTCTTGTCCTTGTTCTCGTCCTTGGAGGCTTGGGTGCAGGCCCCCAATGTCAAGGTGGCCGCAATTGCCCACATCAGATACAGACCTTGCTTCATGCCGCGATTTTAAGAAACTGGCGCCGATTCACAATGTCGCGAGATGCCCAGAACTCATTTGAAGTAGTTGCGGCTGAGTGCCTCCCTGTGGTCCGGATGGGCGATCGCGATCAATGCCTCCGCCCGCTGCCTGAGCGACTTTCCGTAGAGGTTGGCGATGCCGTGCTCCGTGATGATGTAGTGGACATGCGCCCTTGTCGTGACAACGCCCGCTCCCTGCTTGAGGTAGGGCACGATGCGGCTCTCCCCCTTGCTCGTGGTCGATGGCAGCGCAATGATGGGTTTCCCACCCTCGGAAAGGGAGGCACCGCGCATGAAATCCATCTGTCCCCCAACCCCGCTGAACAGGTAGGAGCCGATGGAGTCCGCACAAACCTGCCCCGTGAGGTCCACCTCGATGGCGGAATTGATGGCGGTCATCTTGTGTTGTTTGCGGATCTCGGCCGTGTCGTTCACGTAGGCGATGTCCAGCATGCGCACCTGCGGATTGTCATCGATGAAGTCATAGACCCGCTGGGTGCCCATCACGAAGCCGGAAACGATCATCCCGTGGTGCCGCTTTTTGTATCGGCCCGTGATCACGCCGCGCTCGACGAGGTCCACCACGCCGTCGCTGAACATCTCGGTATGGATGCCGAGGTCGCGGTGATCGGTCAGGGCAGCGAGGACCGCGTTTGGGATCGCCCCGATGCCCATCTGCAGGGTTGCGCCATTCTCGACGAGGCTTGCGACATGTTGCCCGATCTGCATCTGGACCTGATCCGGGACAGGAATCTCGGACTGGTGGATGGGCGCCTCCTGCCAGACCGCATGAGCGATCCTGCTTGAATGGATGTTGCCGTCGCCATGGGTGCGCGGCATGCGCGGATTCACGACGGCGACGATCTCGCGGGCCGTCTCGACCGCGGCGAGGGTGGTGTCCACGGAGACCCCGAGGCTGCAAAAGCCGTGCTTGTCGGGTGGGGACACCTGGATCAGCGCGACATCGATGGGCAGCAACTTGCGGCGGAACAGCAGGGGCACCTCGCTCAGGAAGACGGGGATGTAGTCAATGTGATCGGCAAGGCTGTCATTGGTGGCGCGGCGGACATTGGGGCCGATGAAGAGGGAGTTGAGGCGGAAGCTCTCCTTGTAGGCCGGCTCCACGTAGGGGGCGGTCGCCTCATGGTGCAAGTGGACGATCTCCACGTTGCGCAACTCGGGTGCGCGGGCGACCATGGCATCGATGAGGATCTGCGGCGCAGCAGCGGCACTGTGGATGAAGACGCGGTCTCCAGAACGGATGCAGGTGACAGCTTCTGCGGGGCTCTTGTAATTCATACGCTTCGTTTGCTGCAAAATTAGGTCGCTGCTGCCGAAGGAACCTGACAAAGATCATCGGCTGGGATGAGGTGGGAATGCGAATTGGCTATATTTCGCGGTGTTTTCACGAGAGGCATCCCGACAACTGAAGGCCGAGTTCTGGACGGCATTTGGGATATTCATGCGGCAGCATGAGCCCCAAGGAGGCCCCAAGATCAAATGGGTCAACTACCAAACCGGGGTCAAGGGCATCCATTTCCGCATGGACGCGGATCAGCGGACGGCCTCCGTCGCCATCACCCTGGAGCAGGCCGATCCCGGCATTCGAGCCCTCTTTTTCGAGCAGTGGCAGGAATTGGAGACGATGTTGCATGCTGAATCTGGGGCCGAATGGACCTGGCAGGCAGAACATTACCTGGAGGACGGGCGGTGCATCAGCCGGATTTCCCGAGAGATGCATGGCCTCAGCGTCTATGACAAGACGAATTGGACGGAGCTGTTCGGCTTCCTGGAAAGCTGCATCGTGCCCCTCGATGAGATCTGGGGCATGTGCCAGGATGTATTCAAGGATTTGGCTGACTGAGGGGTGCCTCAGTAGCAGAGTTCGACCTTGTCGGCAGGCACGTAATGCAGTCCTATCTCCTCCGAACGGCCGCTTTGCACGTTGAATTGCACGCGGATGCAGCCGTACTTGGCCTTGAAGAATTGCACCTTGTAGCCGGGAATCTTTTCCTCGCGGATGGGATCGCCGAACCGGAACTCCATGTCGGCAGGGCGCAAGCCGAGCAGCTTGTCGCTCCATGTTCCGTCGAACTTGCCGCGGATTTCCCAGTAATCACGCCCTGTATAGGCGTAGAAGTCGTGGTTGATGAAAAACACGCCGCCGCCGCAGTTGTAGCCTTCGTCCTCCTTGGTGACACCTGTGAAACAGGGGAAGGCAGCCTGGATCTTGTCCATGGGCGAGTTGGGTTTCAGCTTGTTGATGGTGCCCTTCTTGACGTCCACGTGAATCTTGTCACAATCACCATTTTGTGCCAAAGTGGCGGTTGCGCTCAATGCTGTAATCAATAGGCAGAATACGGGTAGCAATCTTGATTTCATACACTTTAATCTCTTCCAATCCTTACATTTTCTCTATCGGCTTTCACTACTCTTTGCCCCGGTTTGGAGCTTTCATCAATTGGCAATTGAAGACAAAAGCGATCAATCCGTTGCCAGATGTACGCAGTAGAATTCACTCAAATTTCAGCGAAGTTGAATCCGCCTCATAGCCACGCGCAGGATGGGCCCGAGATTCGGGTTCGCTGCACATACTCCACTACGAACATTCTGGCTATAGACTGATTTGAGGGACAAGATAGGACTTATTCACTCAAATCCAAAAAAGATTGCCCGAAAATTAGCGATTTCTCCTGCGGAAGAGGCGCTTGAGGAAGCCTTCCGGCTTGGGACGCACAGTGCGGTCGCGGTGCACGTAGAAAAAGGCACCTTCGTCGGAGATTCCCAGCGGAAACTCAGTACGGCGCAACCAATAACTGTCGGACAGCTCCTTCACAGGCAGCTTTTGCAGGTTATCGGTGAAGCTTACCCGGCTTCTGGCTACGATTTCCGCCTCTTCCTCGTGGTCACGTGTGGCGAAGTAGTCCAAGGCCATCTTGGGGATCTGCAAAAGCGTGATCTGGGTGTAGTCCCCGACGGTGTGGATGTCTAGGACCTTGAAGTAGCTGCCCCGGGGGATGGTCCAGGCACCGTAGTTTGGGAAGCTCGCGGAGTAGTTGTTCGAAATGGAGCTCACGATGTGGTAACGGCAGGTCGCTGCCAATCCACCCTCCCATTCGGATACGTCGATGAATCCCTCCTCCTCGAAGACGATGCCCTTGCGGTAAAGTCTCTTCGAGGCCTCGGTGAGGTTTGCGTCGCGGAAAAACGACTCTTGATCTCCGATCGTCATTTCGATCGCTGTGTTGATTTGGTACTTGGCCAACTCTTCTGCGTTCATGGCAATTGTGCTAGTTGAAAAAGTGATTTGGGAGTCTGTGACTGAAATGTTCATTTGAATTTCATTTTTGACAAAGCTAGTGAACGCAAACAGTGCCCGCTGGCAAATTGAACGAACGGGCCTCCCTGAAGGACGAAGTGGCAGTTTGATTGAACGAACTGGCAGATTTGGCATTTTGAGATTGGCGGATTTCAGGACGAAATGCCCCTCTCCCACCGGTCCCGGCAAGCCATTGAAAGACGAAATGTGAGGAGATCAGCGCTTCAGATCGATGGTGCAGCTGAGGTAGGCAATGCGGCCGATGGTGGGTGATCCGTAGGCCTCGATGTGGAGGTCACGCAGCAAGTTGCTGGCACCGAGGCGGAAGGTGGATTTCCATTCCTTGACCTCGTACATCACTTGGGCGTCCATGATGGTGTAGCTGGGCACCCATCCATCCCCGAAGCTGCTCTGCCAATGGAAGCGGTCCACCCATTTGAAATTGGCGGAGAATCCGAGGCCCTTCCATACGTTGCGCCCGGTGAGGCCCACGTTGAATTTGTGCTTGGGTGTATTGAAGCCGGGGACGATGGGATCGGTGAGGCCGGTGGTGTCGAGGATGGCGAGAGTGTAGTTGGTGAGGAGGGTGATGCCCTTGCCGAAGTAGAACGACGCCGAGATGGTGCCGCCGTAGCTGGAGACCTTCTGGGAGGCGTTCGTGGGAATCTGCCAGACCTGGTAGGTCTGATTGCCGGAGCTATTGGTGAGGAGGGCATTTTCGCCGCTCTCCTCCCCTGCCTGTGCGCCATTGAGCGGCTGGACGACCCGCACGTCGCCGATGAAGTTGGAGTAGATGCTGTAGTAGCCGCTGAGGTCGATGAAGAGGCGCTGCCCGAGGATGGTGCGGTAACCGACTTCGAGGGAGTTGATCTGCTCCTGTTTGAGCGGATCCAGGGTGATGGTCTCCAAGCGGCTGGGATCGATCTCGTAGGTGCTGTCGTAGTGCTCCTGGAAGTCCTGCACCGAGCTCAGGGTGTAGAGATTGTCCCATCCGTCGAGGTTGCCGCTGAGCTTGATGGGGCCGAGGTCGAGGAGGATGTACTGGTTTTGCAGGGTCGGGCTGCGGAATGCGCGCTGGGCGGCAATGCGCCAGTTGTGGGTGCGCCAAGAATAGACGGCCGAGATCCGGGGCGATACCTGCGGCTGGAAATTCTGGTTTTTGTCCAGGCGGAAGGACGCGCTGAGCTTTAGGCGATCGTCGATGAGCCGCTTGGTGGCTTGGACGTAGGCGCCGAATTCCCATTGGGAGATGTCGGCGTACTGCGCATCGGGGTCATTCTGGCCATTGGGGAGGGTGTCGCCGGGATTCAGGAGGGTGTCCCGGAAGATGGTGCCGAATGACTGCGGATCGTAGCGGCGGATGTTGCCTCCTGCAATGAGGTCGATGGGGCGGAGATTGAAATTGTACTGGCCTTCGAGGTGCTGGAGGCTGGAGCGGTCCACGAATTTGGCGCCCTTCTCCAGGTCGGGATCTCCGGTGATTTGAGACTTGAGGCTGTCAAATTCATGAGAGCCAGGTTGGTACCAAGCGTCGGCAGCAGCGCGGATGGCCTCGGCCTTGGCACTGTCCACCATCCAGGGTTTGGCATCGTCGTCGAATCCATTGGTCAGGGTGTCGAGGGTGCCGAAGTACTGGGTGAGGTATTCCTTGACGTAGTTGGCGACGCCGGCCTTGCTGATGTTGATGCCCGTGAAGACGATGTCATAGCTCTCACCGGCATTTTCCTGCGTGGTATATGCCCTGACAAATCCCCGGGCGCCCTTGAGCTCCAAGCGGTGCTGCTGGAAGAGGATGTTGTTGATGCTGTAGCGGTTGGTGCCTTGATAGACGGCAGTGCCCGTGCCGAGGCGGTAGTTGTAGCTGAGTTCGAGGCTGTCCTTAAGCTTGTAGTGGATGCCTGCGCCAAGCTTGACGCTGCGGGTCCGGTAATCCGCCAAGTCGAGTTCCCGGTAGCCGGGCGCGGTGATGTCCACGTTGCCGGGATAGGCGACGGGATTGAAGTCGAGGTAGTTGTTGAGGGCGATCCATTTGTCGCGGTCTTCCTGGCTCAGCTCCTGGTTGTACTGCTGCTGCTGCACGATCGCGCTCATGTTTTGGGTCGTGCTGATGTCGCCATAGACATTTGCCACCGAGTCCGTCGCATACCAATCCAATGCCTTGGCGATGGATCCCGTGACCTTCACGGCGAGGCGTTGCTTCTCTCCGAATGCATGCGCGTATCGGAACTGCCCGTCGTACATGTTGCGGTCGAGGGTGCCGCCCTTGAGCTGCAGGCTGAGCCCTTGGTGCAGGTAAGGATCCTTGGTCGTCATGCTCACCACACCCTGAAGCGCATTGGGCCCATACAGCGCGGAAGCAGCACCCGACACCAATTCCACGCTCTGGAGGTCGAGGTCATTGGCGCCCACCAAGTTGCCGACCGGGAAGTTCAAGCCAGGGGCCTGATTGTCCATCCCATCAATGAACTGCACCGAACGGACCGGGCTCGTGGTATTGAAACCCCGCATGTTCACGACCTTGAAGCCCATGCTCGACGTGGTGATGTCCACCCCCGCCAAGTTGCCGATGCTCTGGTAAAAGTCCCCGGAGGCTGCGCCTTGGATCTCGGAAATGCCCATTTTCTGGATGGTGACCGGGGATTCCAAGACACTCTCAGCCACCCTGCTGCCTGTGATCACGACCTCCGCCCCAACCACAGCCGTGCTGCCCATGGAAACGGTGAGGTTATTGGGGGAATCCGGCCCCAAGGTCAATGTCTTGGCGATGTAGCCGAGGTAGGTGATTTCCATCGCGACGTTCTCCTTCCCCTGAAAGGTCACTGCGATTTCAAAATCCCCATTTTCATTGCTCATGGTGCCGATCTGCTTGGACTTGACCTGCACACTCGCGCCCACGAGGGGCTCATTGGTCTCGGAATCCGTGATGCGGCCCTTGAAGGTGACCGTCTTGAGCTCGGCGAACTGCGCCTGCAAGCCTGTGGCAGCCGCTGCAAAAAACAGCAGGGCAAGGAGGATGCGCTTCATGTAGGATGTCGTGGTGATGTGGTTCCTGGAAATGGAGATCATTGCTGGACCACCAGCCTTTCGGTGGAGGATTTGCCAGAGCGCAGGTCCATGAGCTTCACGAAATAGACGCCGCTCTTCATGCTGCCCGTGTTCAGCTCATACTGATCGCGCATCGGCTGATCCACAATGAGTTGCCCCAGGGAATTGAAGACGGTGAGCTGGTAAGTGCCCGGCTTGCTCGCGTGGACGGTCGCCCGGTCGCGGGTGGGGTTCGGGTAAATGAGCATGTCCGATGCCACCACATCCACGGCCTCCTCCTCGCCCACGAAGTAGTTGGGGTCATAGACAGGCAGGTTGATGAAGTTGGGATGCTCGGGGGAGAAATGCAGGCGCTGCACGGCGATCCTCGGGGCCATCTCCACACCATTGTACATATAGGTCTGCCCGTCTCCCGGCTTGCGGCGGAAAAACTCCCCGTCCTCGATGGGCAAGTTGGGGTTGACTTGGTAACGGGTGTAGTTGCTGGAGCTCACGAGGATCTTGACCTTGTGGCCCTTGCCCCAGGTGTAGGCGATCGGCAACATCCGGAACTTGTATTGATAGACCTGTCCGATCTCGATATTTTGGAAGGGGATGTCTGCTTTTTCTACACCGTGGTCGGCCATGTGTTTTGCATACAAGCGGCCGCGGGCGTTCACAACCCCCTCAAAGACAAAGTATTGGCTGCCGTCCGGATAAACGTCCAAAACGCGCACATCGAAGTCCGTGTCAGTAGGTCCGCTCGTGGCTCCAGAGGGATTGGACTTGGCGTAGAGGGTCATCACCGGGAAGCCCATGATGGACATGGTGTCGGCGAGGGTTTCGGTCTCGAAGCCGATCACGCCCTCGCGGTCCATGGTATAGGGAGCATACCGGGGATCGGCAAGGTTGAACTGCCCTTGGCTGTCGCGGGTGCCATCCGGGGTGCGGACGATCATGTTGCTGCCGCCAATGGTCAGGATCGGATCATCGGGATCGTGGACGAAAATGCGGTAACCTTCATCGACCACGGGCGGATTGTCATTGATCGAGCCGTTTTGGTGGAGGTACTTTGGCGTCCAGCGGATGTGCTGGATCATGGGAAAGGTATCAGCTGCAAACCAATAATTGCCCACAGTGGCATTTTCCGCGACTCCATCATCCACCGGGCCGGGGACATAGAAGCGGACCTGGGGCACCCCTTGGGAAAAATCCTTGAAGGGGATGGCGCCCATCGGCGAAGCGGCAATGTCCGGGATGAGCGGCCCGAGGTTGGGCACCGGGATCGTGAAGGGCAGGGTATTGCCGAAGAGGTTTTCCTTCACCTCCACGGGCACGTTCGTGAGGTCGCCCTCGCCAATGATGAAGTTGATGAGCACCTCAAGTGGCACCACGAAATCAGAGGATGGGACGCGCACCTGGAAGAGGTTGCTGCCCACGTCCTGCCAAACTTGGCTCTCGGGGATGATGACCTTGGGCTCACCGAGTTCACGGCCGGGGATGTAGTTCAGGTTGTAGCGGAACCATCCCACGATTTCGGAATTGATGGCCTTGCCCAGGTCCAGGTTGCGGCCGAAGTCATCGAGGTTGATGCCGATGAGCTCGCCCACGTTTTCAGGATAGGTGCGGTCGCCCGTGGTGCGTCCGCCCGTCGTTTGGTGCGCCCAGGGGCCGATGACGAGCTTTTGCAGGTTGCGGATGGTCGGGTCATTGTATTGGCGCATCCGCTGCCAAGTATCTATCTGCCCGTCTGTGAAGATGTCCCACCAACCGCTGAGGTGGTAGGCGGGGACTTTCAGGTTGGTGTAGCGGCTGTATTGGCCATTGGGGTCGCCTTCGCCATTCGCATCTACAGGGGCGGCTGAGGCATCCATGTCGGCGCGGCCGCGGCTTGTGGGGTAGTAGCCACAGGGCTGATCGGCGTAGCGCACAGTGCTGAAGTGGTCGATGGCGGCATTCGCAGCGTCGAACTTGTTGTTCATGCCGTAGTCCGTGGCGCTGTGCAAGGTGTTGTTGATGTCGTTGTCGATGGAATTCAGGTCATCGTCCGTCCCGGTGAAAATCTGCCCCTTGAGCCAGCCGGTGACGATGCGGTCGCGGAATACGCCGTTTTGGTAACCAGTGTAACGGTAATGCTCCAAAGTGGCGACGATGGGGAAGAGCGCCTTGAGCCCGGGCTTGGTGGGATCAGGGTCGATCCGGTGTGCGGCTGCGGCTTGGTACTGCGAATTCCCGAGGGCAGATGCGCCAAACATGGCGATGTCCCCTGTGGTCATCTTGTTGGAGGTATGGGGCAGGTTGCCGTAGTCGCGGGTGAGGCTGTCGATGATGAAGCGGATGGAATTGTACCCGTCCTCATGCTTGTTGCCGTTGCGGGCGTCGGAGAGTGGCGTCACGTCCAAAACATGCCCGTAATCGGGATGGTAGGGGTTTTTGTCCCAGCTGTCGCTGTACATGGGCATATAGACGCCCTCGCTGGCGTAGCGACCGCGCATGTCCTGCATGATGGAGGCGTAGCCGAAGAGGCAGACGTATTCGCCCGTGATGTCCCCAGTCTTGTCGTAGGGCGTCCGGGTGAAAACGACGGGCAATTGAAAGGGATTGGGGTTCGGCTGCCCGCCGATGCTGTCGTAGTGGATGATCTGCGTGTTGTTGGGGATGAGCATGACATTGCCCAAGTCCGTGGTACCTCCGAGCCAACTCGGCAGCGGCAGGGTGATGTTCACCAACATGCAGTCCTGCGTCTGCGGGATGAATACATCCGTGCTCAACTTGATGCCGTCGGGCATGGTGAAGGGCACGGTGTACCGGGTGGAGAATTCGGAAATGGCGTCGATCTTGCCATTCTTCACCACCTGTGCCATGGCCAAGTGTGTGGAAATCAGGAACAATACAATTGTGGCAAGACCAATTGATGGACGGACGCGAATCATAGAAAATCGTCTTGTTGAAAGAAATAAAACCAACCCAAAAGCTTCAGAACCTGAATATATCAAACTTCGAATTGATTTTCAAAATTGGCTACTCCACGTCCACGTCGAGGAACCATTTTTCGCCGAGTTCTATGGCTTGGGTGAGGATTCCCTCGGCGGTGTTGATGTCCGAGATGAGGTCGTCGAAGTCCTGCTTGCGGATGGCTTCGTGCTTGATGAGCGCGGTTTGGTTCTTGAGGAGGAGGTTGCGCAGGAAGTCGAGGCGCTTGAGGCCGTCCTGTGGCTCGAATCGCTGCCTGGAGGCGGGCAGGTCTTCTTGCTTGAGGCCGAGGTGGGAATGGAGCTCCTTCTTGTAGTCCCGCTGGGTGAAGGTGGTGTAGCGCATCCAACTGTGTCCCCAATGCTCCTCGGCCATTTGGTTCAAGAGTTCTGCATAACGCCCCATGAATGAGCAGGTGCAATAGATGATTGGATGCTCACCTTCATCTGCGACTACGAAAAACCAATGCTCCTCCATGTGGGGTCAGGGGTATTTGATTGGTCAAATTGGGAAAAGGAGGGGACAAAGAAAAATGGTAGCGGGGATGTTGAAGGAAGGATGTTGGGAGGCGGAATGACTTGGCTGGGGATTCCGATTCGGGGAGGGGCTGGCCTTGCGATAATGGCTGGCCATGATTGCAATTGTTCGCAGGCAAGGCCAGAGGCCTTGTGCCTTTCGGCATCGGGCCGGAGGCTCTCGCTCTGAGGCCCTTCGCCTCATTGGACGTAGCGGCGCATTTGGTCTAGGTGACGGTCGGCGTGGAGGCCGGAGAAGATGAGCCATTCGGCGCGGGTGAGGTGGCCGAAGTAGGGGTGCGCGAAGGAGGTGCAGAGGCCGTCGTAGCCCTTTTCATTGGCTTGGCGGAGGAGGGTCTCACGGTTGGCGAGGAAGGCGGCGCGCCATTCGGGATAGTCGGCGAAGCGTGCCTTGGGGTCGATGCTGCTGCCGCCGGCAAATTTCTGGTCGAGGTCGGCGAGGCCGCGTTCCATCATGGCCTTGGTGCGGGCGAGGTCGCGCTCAGCGGGTTCGCAGTCGAGGGCGCTCAGGCGTGCGGATCCCTTTTCGGAGACGAAAAGGTGCTCCAGGACTTCGAGGACGGACCATTTGTCGGGTTGGGGACGTGTGGCAAACTGCTCGGGACGGAGGCTGTCGGTCCAGGCGATGAGCTTCTGGGTGTTGGCGTTGAAGGCGTCGGCGATGTCTTGCATTCTCTCTGGGGTTTGGAGCAAGATTAGTGAATGTGGGGGAAATGGGGAAATGGTGATGATTCGGGATTTGGGGGTAGGGGAGAATGACGTTGGGATCGCGGGAAAGGCAGGATTGCTGTTGGGCTGCCGAACCAATTCTTGCTTGATTGGATGCTTTCGGGGATAGAGACCCGGGAATGTGTTGGGTAGTGGTGGGTAGCGGTGGCTGAATCAGGGACTTAGGCCGGAGGCAAATGTTCGGTCGGCGTGCGGCAAGATGCCGCCGTCTCGGGACGCCGCCGCCTTGGTTTTCTGCGCCGCCTCGGGACGCCGCCGCCTCGGGACGCCGCCGCCTCGTGGGCTTGGGCCGCCTTTTGGGGGTGCATTTGAATAGGTTCGGGAAAATCGGCACATTTGGAGCGGTATGAGAAATCTATTAGACATGCTCCGATTGAAGCACTTGGCTTTGCTTTGCTTGATGGTTCCTGTGATGTCCCTGCGTGTTTGGGGGCAGCAGACGGTGGGCCTTTTCCAGGCTGATCCTTCGACGACGGATGGTTACGTGCTGTTTGGCCCG
Organism: Bacteroidia bacterium; assembly: GCA_046329055.1. GTDB lineage: Bacteria > Bacteroidota > Bacteroidia > J057 > JADKCL01 > JADKCL01. Next base: position 5,459 of record JAXLVK010000041.1, on the reverse strand, counting down.
TTGGCGAGCACGAGCGCTTACTTGATCGACAACTGTGGACGACTGGTGCATTCTTGGCAGAGTGGCTACACACCTGGCGCGGCGACCAAGCTGATGGACAATGGCCTCATCCTCCGCACCTGCAAGGTGAGCAACCCGGTGTTCGGGGCGGTGGGCGGCGTGGGCGGTCGTGTGGAACTGCTCGACTGGAACAGCAATGTGGTCTGGTACTACCAAGTCTCCGACAACTCCAAGTCCCAGCACCACGATGCTATCATGCTGCCCAATGGCAATGTCGTGGTCGTGGCTTGGGAATCCGTGGACAGCCTCACTGCGATCAATGCAGGCCGCAACCCGGCGAACACTGCCGCCATGCTGTGGCCGGACATGCTCCTCGAAATAGAACCGACCACGCCCGGCAATGGCAACATCGTCTGGGAATGGCATGCTTGGGACCACCTCGTCCAGGATTTTGACAGCACCAAAGCCAACTATGGTGTGGTTTCTGACCACCCAGAGCTGCTGAACCTGAACTACCTCGATCCCACGAGCAAAGTGAATTGGTTCCATGTGAATGGCATCTCCTACAACGCCGACCGGGACGAAATCGCGATCAGCTCCCACCGCTGGGACGAAATCTGGATCATTGACCACAGCACGACGACCGCACAGGCAGCAGGCCATACGGGCGGCAATGGTGGACACGGCGGCGACTTGCTCTACCGCTATGGCAATCCGCAGACCTACAACCGTGGCACCGTCAATGACCAGAAGTTTTTCGGACAGCACAACATCGAATGGGTGGCAGCAGGCGATCCCTACGCAGGCATGCTCAAGGTCTATAACAATGGCCTTGGCCGTCCAGCAGGCCCCTACTCCACCCTCGAAATCTTCGAGCCACCGATGGACAATGGCCACTATGTCCTCACTCCCGGCCAAGCCTACGGCCCCGCAGCCCCGGCGTGGATGTACATGGACACCGTGAATTTCTACTCCTACATCGTCTCCAACTTCGAGCGCCTCCCCAACGGGCACAATTTCGTGTGCGAAGGCGCATTGGGGCACTTCTTTGAGATCGATTCCCTGAACAATGTCGTCTGGTCCTATGTAAACCCTGTGACCGCGACCGGGCCTGTGAACCAGGGCGATAGCATCCCTACGAACATCGTCTTCCGCGCGAACCGCATCCTGCCCACGCATCCCGGACTCGCAGGGCAGACACTGACACCCGGCAACCCCATCGAGGGCAATCCGCTCCCGATTCCCAGCGGCTGCAATGGCGTTTCTGCTGCAGAGCCTTCCGAAATCGCATTGGAAGTGTTCCCGAATCCCGTCCGTCAGACCTTGACCATCCGCCGCTCCTCCCCTGCCACCGCCGACCTGCGCGTGATGGACAGCTACGGCCGCGTGGTGCTGCAAGGCCGCGTTCACGGAACCGAAGTCACCGCCGACATGAGCAGCCTCGCTCCTGGGATGTATTTCCTGCAAATCGGCTCGGGGCATTCCGTCAAAGTCGCTAAATTGTAATCACCGGGGCCCCGAATCAGCCCCAACCGCATCTATGAGGAATCTACTCGGCAGCGCCCTAGCTGCTGCGATGCTTGCATTTGCCTCCCTCCTGCCCGCACAGCAGACCGTCGGCCTGTTCCAATACGATCCTGCGACCACGGACGGCTACACCCTGCTCGCCCCGAATCCCAGCAACAAGGTCTATCTGCTGGACAATTGCGGGCGTTCGGTGCATGAATGGACGAGCACCTATACGCCAGGGAACTCCGTGCGGCTGCTGGAGGACGGCACCTTGTTGCATACCTCTCGCCTGAACAATACGAGCTTTCCTGCGGGAGGCTTGGGCGGTAGGATCGAGCGATTGGATTGGAACAGCAATGTCACCTGGTCCTACAACTATTCCGACAATGCCAAGGCGCAGCACCACGACTGCTACCCGATGCCGAATGGGAACTTCCTGTTCATCGCTTGGGAAAACAAGACCCGGGCCGAGGCGATTGCGGCGGGAAGGGACAGCACATTGTTGCAGCAGCGGCTGTGGCCGGATCATTTGGTGGAGGTTCAGCCGACCACGCCGGGGAACGGGAACATTGTTTGGGAATGGCATGCTTGGGATCACCTGGTTCAAGACCACGACAGCACCAAGGCGAATTTTGGGGTGGTCGGCGATCATCCGGAGCTCATTGACCTCAATTACATCCAACCGGGGCAGACGACGTACCGGGATTGGCTGCACACCAATGCAGTCTGCTACAATGCCGACCTGGATCAGATTGCGATCAGCATCCATGCCTGGAGCGAGATTTGGGTGATCGACCATAGCACCACGACATTGGAGGCGGCGGGGCATACGGGTGGTGTCCACGGGCACGGAGGCGACCTGCTCTACCGCTTCGGCAATCCGCAAACCTATCGGCGCGGCACCGTCAATGACCAAGTCCTCTTCGGCATGCACGACATCCAATGGGTTCCCGCCGGAGATCAATATGCCGGGCAAATGATGTGCTTCAACAATGGACTTGCGCGCCCGGCGGGGAATTACAGCACGATTGAGATCTGGCAGCCGCCGGTGGATGTGCAGGGAAATTACACCCTCAATCCCGGGCAGGCTTATGGCCCTGCGGCGATGAGTTGGACGTATCAGGCGACGCCGCCGACGGATTTGTATTCGTCTCTGATCTCTGGTGTTCAGCGGCTTGCGGGGAACCATACGCAAGTTTGCGTGGGGAATTCAGGCCGCATTTTCCAGCTGGATGACCAAGGCAATATGGTCTGGGAATACGTGAATCCCATTCAAAACACCGGCCCATTGAACCAGGGCGACCCCGCGAACAACAATTCGGTGTTCCGGGCATACAAATACGAGCCGACGTATCCGGGATTGGTGGGGCAATCGCTCAGTCCCGGCGTGCAATTGGAGGGGAATCCGCTGCCGTTGCCTTCAATTTGTATGGGGAGTGGGGTGGCTGATGAGGGTGGTGCGGGGATCAGCGTTTGGCCGAATCCGTTTGAGGGGTCATTTCACCTGAGAATCGAAGATGGAGCTGCGATGAGCGTCGAAGTATTGGATATGACGGGTCGGCATATTGCGGAGTTCGTTGTGGATGGGAATGAGGTTTTGGTTGATCTGACGGGATTCCCGGCGGGGTTGTATGCTGTGCGGGTTGCTGGGAAAAGAGAAGGATTGCGGGTGGTGAAGGGGGATTGATGGGGCATAGTGGTTCTGAGTGTGCGGGGATGGGGCTTCGAGAGCACTTCGACAAGGCTTCGAGTCCCTCAGCCTATCAGTTCAGTGTATCACCTCAGCCACCCATCTGGTAATACGAATCCACAACGGGCTGTCCGGAGTAATTGGGGCCGGCTTGGTCGTCCGCGCCGAGGTATTGCCAGGTCTCGGGCCAATCTTGCCTTCCGGTGATCATCAAGAGGTGGCGGCGGGCATTGTAGGTCCAGCCCTTCTGGCGGATGGTGGATTTCCAGAATGCCTCTAGGGTATTGCCATTCTCGTCCTTGAGGTTGCGTGGGTCGAGGTTGATGGCTAGGAGGCCGTCGTCCTTGAGTTGCAGCAGGCTGTGGCGGATTGCACCGAGCTTGTCGCCCAGGTAGTGGATGCCGTGGATGCAGGTGATGAGGTCATATCGCACGGTGGGTTGCCATTCGGCGACGGAGCCAATTTGAAGGCTTGGCGGGTACACAATATCTTCGGGAATGGGTGAGAACATGCCGACCAAATCGAGGCCTTCGAGGTGGATGCGGCTTGCGTCGGATGTTCCGGCGAGGTCATGGGCGGCGTGGATGAGGGCATTGCCCTTGCCGCAGCAGAGGTCCATCCAATGCACAGTGCCGGGCCGATTCCGTAACCAAGCTAGGAAATCGAAGCCGAGTTCCTTTTGGTAGCTGTTGACGCCGTGGAGGTTTCGCTCCCGGTTCATGCGGTTGTTGGCGACGACGGCGCTGCGCTCTAGGGATTTTCTGTCTAGGAGGGGCTTCGGTGGGGATGGCATTCGGGGTTACAAACGTTCGGGTATATACGTTCGGGTATATACGTTCGGCTACATACGTTCGACCCCTCTGGGGTCGGTCTTGTGGCGATTTGATGGGGGGCTACATACGTGCGACCCCCGATGGCTCCCCGCGAGCGGGACGCAGCGGCACGCGGCGCTGGGTCGGTTGGCTGGGTTCCTAAGATGGCGTGGCTCTGGGTTAGATGGCGCGCATCCGGTTGTTTTTGGGATTGTGCTCTAGCTCGCAGAGGCCGAGGCGTTCCATCAAGGGGGGCATGTACACGCCGAAGCGGCCGCGCAAACCTTTTTTGAGGCCGTACCATCCGCCGACGGGGTTGGATTCGGAGCGGCCCCATGCCTCGACGGTGCCTTCCTTGGCTGGCTTTTGCTCGTCTGCTCCACCGAGGTCCATCCAATCGCCGTGGGCTTTGAGCATGGCGTGGAGGTCGGCGACGGCGCGCCACATGTAGAGCAAGGTGGTGCTGCCGACTACGCAATAGATGACTTCTTGGCCGTCCTTCTCGCCTTTGTACATCTCGTATTCGGAGGTGCCGGGAGGGGTCTGGAGCTTCCAGGGATTTTCTTTGGTGCCTTCTGTACTCATGGGTTTTACGGGGTAATTATTGGGGAATATCGGGAGAATTTTTGGGAAATGCAGGGATTGGGTGGTGTTTTGCGGATGGAAATTTGGGGTGGGTGAGGATGATTTTTGGGGTGGAGGGCGTGTTGGATTTGGACGTCATCCGTGGGGATCCCGAATGCCTCGGGACGACCTGTCCGTACGGGTGGTGGTTGAGGATGGATATCGTTGTGGGTGAAAATCACCTAACTGCAAGGTCTCCGCCGGAGGCTAATGTTCGATCGGCGTGCGGCAGGATGCCGCCGCCTCTTGCAGGCGTGCATCCTTAGATTGGGAGGCGTTTGTGTTTGCGTTTTTCTTTGAGGGTGAGGCGGTAGTCGCGGAGTTGGGCGTCTAGTTCGGCGATGGTGTTGGTGGATTTGATTTGGTGGTAATACTGGATTTTGTTGACGACTGCTCGTAGGTCAAATGCCCAATAGGTGGACATCAGGGTGTTGATCCAGAGTTCGCTGCCGTTGGTGCGGGTGGAGAAATGGACGTTGCCGTAATCGCCGCGCAATGCGGATGCGATGGAGTTGTTGACGATGCTGGGCCGGCTGCGGGTTTCTTCGTTTGCGTGGGCGATGGCGTCTAGGAAGCGCTGGGCTTCGGGCATTTCTTTGAGCATTTGCCACATGCCCCAATATGCGCCCTCTCGGGACAATTCGGCGACGTTTTCCATGAACCGGTAATGGGATACGCCGTGGAAATGGTCGATTCCGAAGCCGATGGTGACGAGGATTTGGTTGGGGATGCGGCTGCCGCAGGCTGCTGCCAATGAGCAGACGTCTTCGTGGGGTGTGCCGAGGCTTTCTTCGTCGCCAAACATGAGGCTGTCGGTGCCGCCG
>JAXLVK010000040.1:0-52911 GCA_046329055.1 Bacteroidia bacterium | reverse complement strand
TTCGGCCCATACCCCTTGCGACTTTCTGCCTCCGAATGAACATGAGGATCGAATTGTGCTTTGTGCTCCGACTCGATGTATTACTCAACATGCTAGATGTACTCGTTGCCGTCCATTTTCTCGGGTACTCGTGATGTGCTTCGCAGTTCTCGGCTACGCTCGACATGACAATTGTCGGCCTCAATTCGGCTCGCCCAGCACGTAGGCGCGAAGGTCCTCCACTTGGGCATTGCTGAGGCGCTCGGCCGTGAAATTGGGCATGTAGGCGCGGTGCCCGGTGTCGGCGTAGGTACCGTGGCGGACGATCTCGTACAGGTTCAGGTGTCCCTTGCCTTGGAGGTGCTGACGGAACATGGACAGGGAGAGGGCGCCATTGTCCAGCTTGAGGTAGTTGCTGGGGCCCTGCTCATCGTGGCACATGAGGCAGCTGTTGTCGTAGATGAGGCGGCCGCGCTTGGCATCGGGCTTCCGGTCGATCTCGTAGCCCTTGTGCTTGTCCTCGGGTGCCTCCACGAAGGTCGCGGGGGAGCCGGAACGGTAAAATGACTTGAGCCATTCAGCCGTGGTGGGGTCGGCGCCCTTGCCTTCGGCGGCCTTGAGCGTCTTCCAGTCATCGGCGGTGAGGCTGAGGTCACCCAGCTTGTAGTCGATGCTCCAGTAATAGGCGAGGATGGCCTTCATTTCCCAGTCGGTGAAGTCGCGGCCTTGGCTGCACACGGTGGCACAGAGGTGGATGGCGTATTCCAGGCTGTTGTAGGCGGGGCGCACGAGGTCGCCGTACTTGCGGAGGTAGTCGCCATTGTACCAGCTCACCTTGTTCACGGTGCCGTACATGGTGGTGGCAGGCAGGAAAGGCAGACGGTTCGCGAGGACATAATCCAGGCGTTTTTCAGGATCGCTTACGCGAAGATCCGGGTCTTCCTTGGCCGAGTTGTGGCAATTGCTGCAAACGAAATGGCGGCTCTGCACGCGGGTGGGCTTGCCGTCGGGTCCGGTCGTGGTGCCCGTGTGAAAGATCTCCTTGCCCTTTTGGGCGAGCTCGGGGGTCATGTCCGCAGGGCGGTGCTTGGGATAGTCCTCACCCAATGCCTTGAGCACGTCCGCGACCTTGGTGTCCTTGTTCCATTGGTTGGCAGGGGCAGCGTCTTCACGCAGGTAGCGCATGGCGGTCAGCGATGCAGCAAGCACAAGCACGCCGGATATCAAAACAAAATGCCGTTTCATTCTCGTTGCCTTGAAAGGAGCAAACTAATGAAAATTTCTGGAAATGCGTGGCTGCAATCGATGGCCTCGAACAATCTGAGAGCACTCAATTCTTGACCAGCAGCCGTTGGGCGATGGGCAATCCGCCTTGGCGTACCTGGAGGGTGAAGATCCCAGTTGCCATCTGCGAAAGGTCAATTTCCGCGAACGATGAGGATGCGAATGCACCACGAAGCAGCTCCCTGCCGGTCAAGTCCATGACGACATACTCGCAAGCCTCTTGGCTTTCAAGCCCTTGCAGTGACAGCCGGCATCGATCATGCGCTGGATTGGGCGACAGGTTGAGGCCCACGGCTTGTCGGGGTTCCTCGTTCGTGATGATCACCAAACTGGTGCATGACTCAGCCAAACTCGTGTCGGCAGCATTGTAAACCGTGTAGCTGATCGTCAGGTCCGTTCCATTTTGCAGATTGCCGAATCCCTGCGCCAGATAGTTGAGGAATATTGGTTGCATCGGGAAGGTGAACTGCGGAGGCATGCAGGTCACATCCGCGTAGATGACTGCACCCTGGCTGTCCCAAAGATTGGTGATGCCGATCGTGGAATCCGACAATGCCGCGATGCTGATCGGATAAGTGATCGAACCCGTGACAGAGCAGGTTTCCACAAGGTCCGTTGCGGAGGTCACGAAATAGGATGAACAGGGTTGCGCAATGGAAAACAGCGGCCCCACAAAGGCAAAAGCAAGCAAGCAGAATTGTCGAAACATGTAACTCTGGATAGGATTGATCCAATTTATCCAGCGTGGGAACCAAAACCAAATGAAAACTGTCCGGAGATGCTGCCCAGACCTACCGAGCGATCAGCACCTTTGCAGCTGCGGAAATGCCGGAATCCGAGGAAAGACGCAGGAAATAGGCCCCCATCGCCAGCCCGGAGACATCCAAATGCAAATCCGAGTTTTGGATACTCAACCCATTCCAGGCCCGCTTCACCTGCCCATCCAAGCCGATCAGCTCCAGCCCAAAGCGCTCGCTTTGAAGCTCCTGCGCATTGATCCGGACCCGCAACTCACCTCCCATCACCGGGTTGGGTTGCACGCGGAGGATGGCTTGAGCTGCCTGCGCCTCCCCGGCGCTCACCGCCCGGGAGACTTCCAAATCCAACAACAAGGGATGGTGGTCGCTCGCGAGCTTGATGTAGCCAAGGACCTGCGTGCCCACGCTGGGATTCGGGGCGTAAGGGTTGCCCAGTACCCAGTAGGAGCCGGGAAGGTAGCGCAGGCCGAAGGTATTGTTCTTGATGGCATTGGAGACCAGGATATGATCGAACCGGTCATCCAAGGCGCCGCCAGAACCACAGGGATTGCTGGGGTTGGGGTCCGGAGCTTGGGTCATCGCGGGATGCGCATTGGCATTGTTGTGCCAGTTGCCAGTGAGCCCGAGCACGTCGTTCATCTTGCAATCGGGATTGGTGTGCGCGACCATGTTTTGGAAGGACTGCGCGGTGCTGCCATCGAGGTTGAAGTCGCCCTGGACAATGAAGTTGCCCTCGTAGCCGAGGCCGTCGAGGTAGTTCATGATGTCCTGCGTCTGCACGATGCGGGTCGGCTCGTCGGAGGAATGGAGGTGGACCTGCACCACGCCGATGAAGGTGGTGTCGCCTTGCGCGAGGCCGGGACCTTTGTAGTAAAACTGGTAGAAGTTGATGTCGCGCAGCGTGAGCGTGGGCTCAGGGATGACCGCCTGCCATGCGAGGCCGACCTTGTCGCTGTTGTAATACATCATATTGGTCACGTCCTGCGAACCATTGTAGGTGATGGTCGTGGCGCGGTAGGCGGGATTGATGGGCTGAAGGATGTTCACGAGCATGTTGTTGGAGGGGCTCGTGGGGCCGGTGTAGGGGCCCATCTCGTTCACGCCGAAGATGTCCGGGCGGGCCAGATTGAGGATGCCGCTGAGCCATGGGTTCCTTGTGGTGACCCCTGTAGGCGTGCAGCCAATGCCTTGTGCGCCGTAGCGGAGGAGGTTGTAGGTCATCACCCGGACGGAGTCCTGCGCCATCAATGGGGCGGCAGTGGTGACAAGCAGCAAGAGCGACATCGACAACGTCGCGATTCGACCAATTCTCATACCCTATCTAAAACTTGAATCCAAATGACCAAGCTACCACATATCTCCCGAAATGCCTTATTTTACAGTCAATGGCCGGACAAATTCCCAATTGGAGGGGGTTGTGGGTGATGGTGCTGATGCTGGCGGTCATGCCTGCATCGGGGTTGCGCGCTCAGTGGACCTACCTCGGCGATTCCCTGCTGACTTCCAGCGGGGTGAGCAGCCATTTCCTGGCATTTGATCCGCAGTGGCATCCCTACGTGGTGCAGACGATCGGTGGCGAGGTGAGCCTGGAATGGTTCGATGGGCAGCAATGGACGGCGCTTCCAGACGCTGGCTTGCCGACTTCCGGGGCAAATGACTGCGCCATGGCATTTTCGCAGGACGGCGAGGGCTATGTCGCTGTGGGCGCGAACCTGCAAATCTATCATTGGGACAGTGCACAGTGGCTGCCACTGGGAGGGCTCAGCCCGGTCAGTGCCGCGCAGGGCATCCAACTCCGCGTCGCACCCGACGGCAAAGTCTGGCTCGCTTGGTTCCGCGCGGGTGCGGCCGACACCACCTGGGTCAAATCCTGGACCTCGTCGGGTGGATGGTCCACGGCGGGGATTTTGGAGGGCCGCATCCTGGACATGGAGCTGGACGATTTGGGTGAGCCTGCGGTGCTGCTGTTGCATGCCCCCGCCATCCTGCACCGCGTTGCGGGCATCTGGCAGCCCCTGCCCGCATTCACCTACCCGGACGAGGACTACATCGCCCTGCAAATGAGCTACGACGGCACTGGCACGGGGCCATGGTGCTGCGGCGCGACACCATCGACGGCCTCTCGACGGAGTTGCTAAGCCAAGGCGCATGGATCCAACTCGGCACGGCAGGATTCGCGACTGGACGTGCCGCTGACCTGGGGCTGAGCCATTCGGGCATCCCGCATGTGGTGGCAGTGGATACGGAAAATGACGGCCCGCCCATGGCCTACCACTATGTCGCAGGCGCTTGGCAACACCTCGGCGGGCTCTATGTCCACAACGACGCCGTCTCGCAGCCGCAATTGGCATTTGACCCGGGGGCGGCATACATCATTTACCGCGACGAGGAGGAAGGGCAGCGCAACAGTGTCCGCTTCCAGGCATTCCGGCTGAGACCGATGATCCTTCGCAAGGGCTTCCCATCCGGCTCTGGCCCAATCCGACCTCCGATATCTTGTACCTGCATTTGGAGAATCCGAGGAGAGGCGCTGTCGCTGAGGTTTATGACCTCATGGGCCGGAGGATATTCAGCGCAGCATTGGAGTCGGGCACCATGCCCACCGTCGATGTCGGGCATTTGCAGCCCGGGCACTACTTGCTTCGCATTGTGACCCAAAATGGCAGTCCTACTGAACCGCACATTTCGTCGTCCGTGCTTAATTTTGCTGTATGCGCATCGTCCTCATTTCCGACACCCACAATCAGCACCACGGCTTGGATCTGCCCGAAGGCGATATCCTGATCCATGCGGGCGACTTTTCCGGCAGGGGCCGCGTCAGCGAGGCGCAGCAGTTCCTGGACTGGTTCGGCAGCCGACCGCATCCCCACAAGGTCCTCATCGCGGGCAACCACGACTTCATTTAGAGAAGGAGCCCGCCTTTCCCTTCGCTGGCATGGTCTTCGACAATGTCATCTACCTCAATGACAGCGGCGTGGAGATCGAGGGCGTGAAAATCTGGGGTTCGCCCATCCAACCTTGGTTTTTTGACTGGGCATTCAACCGCCAGCGAGGTGCGGACATCGCCAAGCACTGGGCCTTGATTCCGGAGGACACGGACATCTTGGTGACCCATGGCCCGCCCTACGGCATCCTGGACAGGACGGACGACGGCAAGCTCGTGGGTTGTGAGGAGCTGATCAAGGTCGTGGAGCGCATTCGCCCCAAAATCCATGTCTTCGGGCATATCCACGAGGCGCATGGCAGCCTGATCAAGGACGGCACGCACTACGTGAACGCGAGCATCCTCAATCTGCGGTACATGCGGGTTTGGGATGCCACGGTGGTGGAGATTTGATCGGTTTGACGTATCTTGGCTGAGATGATCCGTCACCGACATATCGGCACCATGGTTCCGCTGGATTTTCCTGACGGTTCTGCCGTGGCGATGGTGGCAACGCCGCAAGTTGTCCGGGCGGGTCGTAGCAATGAGCCGGAGCCACAGTCGCAGCAGCAGCACCTGACGAAGCCATTGCCCAGCCCGGTCCTTGAGATGGATTCGGCGATGCTGGCTTTGCAACCCATGGTTGAGGACCAAGTGGCCGCACAAGGTGACAGCACCGTGAAGACGCCGCCGGCTCGGCCGGTCCCTGCGTCTGGCGAACCCCAAAGCAAGGGTGCTTGGCCGGGGATCGTGGCGTTTCTCATGAAGGCGGAGCTATCCTGATCATCGCATTGGCCCTGATGCTCATCCCATTTGCAGTCGAAGGCTTCATCGGGCTGGCATTGCTGATCGCCTACATCGGGCATTTTTTCGGGTTGGTGGGGATGAAGCCTGAGCACAAGGGCCGGAATCTTGCCTTGCTTGCCTGCGCGATTTGGGGGCTGTTCCGCGCGATCATCGCGGTCTATTTCGTTGCCGCGTTTGCCTTGTTGGCCCTTTGGTTCTGAGCGGGACCACCCTTCCGTGAATCATTGGGGCGTCTTGCCCACCACCATTCCCCTGACTTCGAGGACATCTTTCTTGGTCACACTGGGCTGCCAATCCTTGACTTTACAGTTGGTTCTCGCAATTGCACATGGCGCGAAAAAGTCCACGACCGTGTCCCCTGAGCTGGCCGGAAGCCAGACGACGGCTCGGCGGTGATAAATTTTTATTAAACTTCCATACCGGCAGATGCACCCCGGAAAAATCAACCGCAGACCGGCAATGCGCCGTATTCTTCAATGAGATAAAGCCACAGGTCAGCAGGATGGGTAGTTTTGTTGCACTTTGGAAATGCCCAGCACAGCACATTGCCAGCTCAAGAGAGCGAATCCAGCAAAGCAGTACTCCGAATCCCAGAGCCCGCACCCCACGCTTGAGGCTCCGGGGCGAAGCGCTGTCTTCCATCGCGCCCAAGCCGTGCCGATAATCCTGTGGACGGGAACCGCGTCTCCGGCAACAGGTACCACGCCAAAAACAGGATGAACCCGGCTGGCACGATCAAACTGGAAAGGAAAAGCAATGCGTTGCGTGGGCGGAGGATCACATCATGGTCTCATAAGGCCCATTCCGCGGCTGAAGCTGCCCGGTGGCGATGCGAATCTGATCGATGAATACCCAGATTCCGCAACCTCCGCCCGTCAGGAGCTGCGCCACACCGATGCCAGTGTACCCGAGATAGAACCGGTGCACCCCCAATCCTCCCAAAAAGATGGCAAGCAGGAAGGCGGTCAATTGGTCGGCGCCATTGCCGTGCTTGGAGGCGGGTCGCTCATTCTTTTGCCGCTGTGCCTTGCGCTGCGAGAGCTTGGTCGCGACTTTTTGCTTGAATTCAGTGGATTGGAATTTTGTGCCGGATTCCTGAACCGGGGCCTTGGCCATTGTCTCCCTTGGCGCGGCAATCCCTTCCATCATGGTAACTCCATCGCGATGGGTTTCCACGGCGCTGCCCATCGGGGCGCGGTGCGTGGGTTGGCTCCCACGAGAGGCCTCGGGCCCACGAACCGACATCAGGAAGACGATGGGAACGATTAGGAGGGACTTCGTCGCCACCCTGATGAATGTGATGCTGTATCGATCGCCGTTCGGCCGCATTGGATTTCGAGAATACAATTTCAAGTTAGCCATTTCACCGCAAATCTCCAGCCTGTCCCAAAAGAATGGCCCTATTTCCCCGCTACCTTGGCTGGACCATCTTCTGGACGTCGCGCACGTCCTGCGCCGTCACTGAGGGTTTCCAGGCCTTGTCCTTGGGAAAATCCGGCGGACAATTGCAGGAACCGAAGAAATCGACGACGGTATCGCCCTCCTTGGGCTGGAACACGGTCAGTTGGGCGGCTTGGAGGTATTCGTCCATGTTGGCGTAGCCTTCCTTGGTTGCCTCCTCCTGGCCCAGCTTCACGTGGCAGTACGGGCACTTGTCTCCGAAGTCGGAAAGGGTGACAAATCCGCAAACGGCACAGGTGTGCATCTTTTCGAAATCGTACTTGAAGGCTTGGCTGAGGCCGTAGCAGGCTCCGATGGTGAAAAACACGAACACGATGCTCCAGATGATCCGGAATTTCATGCCACGCTTTAGAGCCAAGTAATGGATGGTGGCACCCAGCGACCCGAAGGCAATGGAGAGCGGCACGCCGAGTTCGGGCATGAGGCTCGTCTTGGGGAGCAGGTAGAAATACAGGAATAGAACGAAGCCTGCGGGAATGATCTGGGCCGTCAGGCCCAATCCCAGCATCTTCCAATTGTACCGCGGCTTCTTTCGGGTGCGGCCTTGTGTTGCCATAAGTGTGAATGAGGTGGAAATGAGAGAGGTGATGGATCCATCAGCGCTGCTCAGCAATGAGAAAGGAGCATGCGTACATGCTCCTTTCGCTGTTGCTGTAACCGGAATCGACCCAACTAGAAGGTCGTTTCGTAGTCACCTCCCTTGGGCCCGAGGTCACCGATGATGATGCGGATGAAGTCGATCAGGGTGAGGATGCCGCACAAGCCAGCGGTGAGCAGTTCCAGGATGCCAATACCGGTGTAACCCAGGTAGAAGCGGTGGATGCCGAGGTAACCGAGGAACAAGCAGAGCAGGAAGGCAACCAATTGGCTCTTGCCGCCGGTGGTCATGCCGGGGGAGTCCAATTCCTTCTTCAGTTTCTTGGCGACGATCTTGGCCGCTACCTTCTCCTTGAGGGAGAGCTTGTGGTCGGGGGTGGCGATCTTTTCAGCCCTGGTGGCGACCACCGCAGCCTCAGTCGTTGCCTCAGCGCTGACAGGGGCGGTCATTTCCTCCACAGCCATGCTGCTGGGGTCGTGATTCACAACCATGCCATCCTTGGGGCTCTGGCTTCCTGTGGTTTCAGGGCTTCTGGAGGCAATCAGAAAGAATGCCAGCAGCGCCATCACGGGAACAATCGAATAGTACTTGATTTTCTTCATATTCAGCCAATTCAATGTTTGGGATAAATTGTAAATCTATTGGCAATATAGGATTTTCCTGAAACGATCGGCGATTCATTCAAAAAATCAGTCTTCCCCCAAGGTCCGTGAATTTTCCGCCCATCCTCAGCGCTTTATCAGTTTCCACTCGATTCGTGCAGCAGGGTTGTTCCGCCACCGAACCGCCAATCACTACTCTCCTCCGGGTTGAACCTTGACCTTGTGGTCCATGTGAATGGTATCGCGCTTGATGACAGTCTTGGTGGTCTTGGTCTCCGTCTTCACCGTGGACTGCGACAGGTTGGGAGGCCATTGCTCATGCAGCACGTATTTCCAGACTGCCCATCCGCCGCCGCCGAGGATCGCCATCGTGAGCAGGAAATTGAACAGCCGCTTCCCAAAGCCGCCGCCTGTCTTCGGAGGATTGATCGAGGGTGAATAGGAGGCCATGCCCGCAGCAACCGCCGCCGCCTTGGCCGCCTTCAAGTCCTTCTTGACTGTGGACCGTGCAGTGACCGCCGTGGCGCCCTCCATCTCCCGCATCATCGCCATGGTCTCCCTCAGCTCAGGCTCCGCCGCCAACCGCGCCTCCAACGCCGCGCGCTCCTCTCCCGCCAACTCTCCGGCGAGGTAGGCTTCCAACAGGGCGATATCTTTTTCCTGCAAATCCATCAGCCTCGGGCGTTCTTTTCCTCCATGAGCTTGCGCATGCGCAAGATGCACTTGTATTTCTGTGTTTTCACCGTGTCGGCATTGGTATAGCCCAATTCCGCCGCGATGTCCTCCATGCTCATCTTAAAGTAGTAAAACCGCTCCAAAATCCGTCGGCAGGCATCTCCGATGGTTTCCAGGCATTCCTTCAGGTTGCGCATCATCTGCTCCTCCTGACCTTGGTCCTGGACCGACTCATCCGCGACCTCGATGGGATTCTCGAAGTCGATCAGGCTGGTCTTCCCCTTCTGCCGCAGCCGCTTGAGCCACAGGTTCCGGCACACCGAATAGAAATACGTCTTCAAGGATGCCGTGAGCTGAAAATCGCTCCTGCGAACTTTGTCCAGCAGCACGATGACCCCGTCCTGAAATACATCATCCGCCTCCTCGTAGGAGCCTGAATTGTTCACGACAAGGAAGCGGATCATCGGATACAAATGCCTGTAGAATTGCGTGAAGGCATCCTTGCGGCCTGTACGCAGTCCATTCAGCAGCTCTTGATCCGGTGGTGCTCCTTTCATCGTCAGAGATGGATGCCGGAATTTAGGAAAAGTAACCTTACGACCACAATCTAAATCGAATCGGGGCTGCCAGCGGGAGGGGTTCAGGATTCTGAACCCCTCCCGCTGGCAGATATTGATTACCTTTGGCGCATGATTTCCACCGCAGAGCTGCAACAGCGCGCATTGGACCGGTACGAGGCAGGCGACATCGCCGGGGGCTTGGAAGATTTGTCAGCCGTGCTCAAGCAGCAACCTGCCAATGCCACTGCTTGGTACAACCGGGGGATCATCCTCGCGGAGGCGGGAAATCACGAGGCTGCCATCCATGACCTGGGACAGGCGATTGCCCTCCTCCCTGACAATGCCGACCTCTACCATGCCCGGGCACTGTCGCACCGCGCTGTGGGGGACCATCCTGCCGCGCTTGCCGATGCCACCAAGGCCACAGAGCTCCTGCCAGACGATCCGGACAACCATCTGCTCCGGGGCAACTGTCTGGCTAGTCTCAGTGACAAGAAGGGAGCGATCGCCGCTTACGCTGAGGCGATTGCGGTCTTCCCGGAGTTCGTGGCGGCATGGTACAACCGCGCCCTCACGTTCATTGAGCAGAAAGACTACTATCCTGCGCTGCGGGATCTGGGCAAATGCATCGAGCTCGAACCCAGGAGCCCGGGCTACCTGATGGACCGTGCCACGGTTCATGCCACCCTCGCCGAATATGGCAAGGCACTTGCGGATTACGACGCTGCGATTGCCCTGAATCCCCGCCATCCGGAAATGCATTTCTTGCGGGGCCATGCCCTCGTGAAATTGGACCGCATCGCAGAAGCCGTTGCGGCCTATGACCTGGCCATCCTGCTGAATCCGAGGCATGCGGAGGCGTTCCGGTACCGGGGCGCTGCTAAGATGCACCTCAAGGACAAAGCTGGCTCCTGCGCGGATTTCAAGCAAGCGGCAGGCCTCGGCGACGAAGAGGCGAGGGCTTATTGGGAACGGAATTGCGGGGCCTGATCATCCAAAAATCTATGCACCATGGGACTCCTAGATCCATCTGAAGAAGACCAGCAATACGAGAAAAAGCCGCGATTCCTGCAAGATTTTGCAGTGGTCTTCATCTTCTTGGGGGCGGCATTGATTTATGCCATCCTCGAATGGCTGGTTTTTTGAACGCCGCGAATCCACATTGTTGCCCGTGCGTGGCAATGTGAGGCTGAATCCCCTATATTTGATTTGATGAAACGCATTGCCACTGTCCTGCTGCTGGTCTGCCTCGCTGTCGCCGTCTACGGCCAATCGGGTCCACAAAGCCCATTGCGCCTGGGACTCGGCCTCTTTGGCGGTACGTACGTGGGCGACCTGAACAGCAATGGCGGCTCCCTTGAGAAATTCAACCCCGGCGCGGCACTCTCGCTGCAGTTCGCCAGCAAGAAGCTCCTCGGGCCGCAGCTGAATGCCGGATTCGGAAAACTCGTGGCGCAGGACCGTACCCTGGAGGCAGTGGATGGCGTGCAACCCAATACGTTTGTACAAACGCCGTTTTTCTTCGTGGACCTGCGCCTGAAGGCACGCTTCCTGCTGGAGGCGCCCGTGCACCCGCACATCAGCGCAGGCGTGGGCATGCTCGGCTACACCCCCAAGGACGGGGACGGCCACAACCTCATTGACAACTTTGCCACCCGCAAGGAGGGCGAGACTTATGGCTCCATCAGCGCAAGTTTCCCTCTCAGTGCAGGCTTGGAACTTCAGCTCCACCCCATCTTGATGCTGGGATTGGAATACACCTACCGCCCGACCACAACGGATTACATCGACAACATCGGGCAGGTGGGACTGCGGAGCGGCAAGGACAAAGTGCAATCACTGTTGCTCACGCTGTACGTGACATTTGACCCGGACCAGATGAACTCCCCTTCGCTTCGGGGACGTGACCGGAATTGACCCCGCTTTTCCTTCGGGATTTTAGGGCAGGTGCAAGGTTTCAGCCCCGCTGCGCCGCGTCAAAGGCCTCCAATACCTCCGACATCTTCGCGTAGAACTCCGCCCCGTATTTCCGGGTGAGTGGCGCCTCCAGGAATTTGTAAAGTGGCACGCCGAGCTTGTTGCCGAGTTTACAGGCCGCCTTGCAGATGTGCCAATGGTCGTATTGGATGGATTCCATTTCCATGTCCGGATCGGTCTTGAGGCGAATCGGATAGAGGTGACAACTGATCGGCTTGAGCCAATCCACCTGCCCATCCTTGTGCGCCAGCTCGATCCCACATTGGGCGAGGCCATCGTTGAAGACCGTGTAGGCGCATTCCTTGCCGCGAACGAGCGGGGTGGTGAATGTGCCGTCCGGATGGCTGATGTAATGCCCTTGGATGTCGATGGCCTTCTGTCCGGCTTCGGGCAGGTAGGGCTTCACCTTGGGGTAGATCGCCTCCAATATCGCGAGTTCATCCTCGTCCAGCGGCGCGCCCAGGTCGCCCTCCACGCAGCAGGCACCCTTGCAGCGGTCCAGGTCACAGACAAAATGCACGTCCAGCAGCTCGGGGCTCACGAGTTTGTCGTCGATGATCAGCATGTCTTGATGAATTGAGGTTGGGAATCCAGGGAAATGCGAGGGCTTTCGCCTGTGAAATCGGCCATGTGGATGAGGATCGGATGGCTGCCGACCGCGACACGGAAACGGGACTGGTCCAGCCCGAGTGCTGCCGCGCCATTCAGTGTGCCCCACCGCAGGAGCAACGCGCTGTCGATGTCAAATGCGGCCTGCAGGCTGTGCATCTCGGCGAGGATGGAGAGGCGGTCATTCCCGGCGAGGCTGTCCGTCCCGAGGCAAATGCGGTCTGGAAATGCAGCAAACATCCGCGCATCGGGCAGGCGGTCGTGGATGTAGTCGTTGGCGAGGGGACAGAGGGCGAATCGTGCGCGGGGCCATCCATCGGCGAGCGTGGCGAGTTCCTGCGGGGTCATCTCCGTGTTGTGCACAAGGAGGACATCGCAATTGTGCGGCAGGGATTCGGTGACGAAGTCAATGACCGAGGGATAGGTATGTGCCTGGAACACCGCCCCGATGTCGCGGATGAAATCGAGCAGCGGCCCCTCCAAGTCTTCGAAGAGCTGCCGCTCCTCCCGCGACTCCAGCAGGTGGATGGAAATGGGCCATTCGCGGCGTTGCGCATAGCCGAGCAGCTTGTCCCGCAAGGCGATGGACATGGAATAGGGCGCGTGGAGCGTGATCGAGGTAAACCGCCCGAACTCCCGCAGCAGGTCGAGCCCACGGAAGAAAATCTCCTCCGCAGCGTTCGGATTCAGCCCAAACAACTCGATGAAGTTGTGGTAGAGGAATTCGGGATGCTCGTGCTTGGCTGCCAAGGTGCTGCTGCCATTGCAGATGTCCCCGATCGCCACGATGCCTCCCTCGTGCATTTCCTGCAATGCGGCCTCGATGGCGACGGCTTTTTCCTCTTCTGAAAACTTGTCCCGGATCGGCTGCAAGGCCCTGACGAATCCCGCCATGCCTGTATGCCTCGGAATCTGCCCCCGCAGGTGGCTCAGCTCCAGGTGGCAATGCGCATTCACAAAGGCCGGGCTGAGCAGACCTTCGTGGTAGGTCGCTCCCTCCGCGATGCCATCGAGGATGGACTCGACCACGCCTGTCTCGCTCAGGACCAAGGTCCGCCGGGGCAGCAATTCCTCGCCCGTGAACAACCAATCGGATGCCAGCATGTGCATGGGGCAAAGATAGAAAAAGCCTGCAAGGCAGCCGAGCAACAAAAAACCCGCCGGAGGGCGGGTCTTTTGGGCCTTGAGGCCTATTTCTTTCAGCGATCAGAGATCGTCGCCGTCGTCATCCAAGTCTTCGTCCAGATCGAGGTCATCGTCCAGATCATCGGTACCGTCGAGCAGGTCGCTGTCATCGTCCATGTCGTCGCCGAGGTCGATGTCGTCCCAGTTTTCGTCCTCACCGTCCATCAGGTCGCCGAGGTCATCGTCATCCATGAGGTCGCCGAGGTCGTCATCCATTTCGTCGTCCATCGCCTTGGTGGTCTTGGCGGTGGTGGCAGCCTCGCCGCGCATGGCCACAGGTTGTGAGGTGGTCGCGGGCTTGGTTGCGGTGGGAGCCGGAGTGGCAGGCTTGACCGGGGAGGGCTGTGTCACAGGTTTGGTGGCAGGCTGCGCGGAAGCAACAGGCTGACTGCCTGCAGGTTGCACTCCAGCGAGGCTGGTCTTGCCGATGGATTTGCCTTCGAGGTCGAAGCGGACGCGCTCGGCACCGCCAGCATTGCCCATCTGCACCTCATAGTACTTCTGGTTCGTGCGGTTCACGACCTTGTAGGCGTACTCGACATTGCCTTTGGGGTAGGAGGCGGTCAATGCTGCACCGACACCCGCTGGCATGGCGGACACAGAGGAGACGATTTTCTTTTGCTGAAGGACACCGGCATCGTCATAGACATATACCATTTTCTGTCCTTCCTTTTGGAAAGCAGCCTCGTAGCTCTTGTTGGGTCCAGCCATCCATGTAGCGGCAGCGCCGCCCGAGGAGGCTTGGAAAGCCTTAAGGGTATTTGCCGGAACGCTGGATGAAGGAATCCCCTGCGCATTGGCAGTGGTGAACAGCATTCCCAAGCCACAAGCCAAGGCGGTGACTTTCAAGCCAATCTGAGCCAAATTCCAGTTTTTCATTTTCTCCAAAAACCGGGCGTGCATAGATGTACTCCCGAACCTAAAAATACCATTTTTTTCTTTCGCAAAAAGAAATCCACAAAAACTTTCCACAGAATCCACATTTTTTAGGTCAGGGGTTACGTCAGCGGCAATGATTCAGCAACTTTGACGGAATGAACTTCGGCAAGGTTCCTGACTTGACGGGGATTGACTTGAGTCTCCCACCCGATGCACCCCGGACGGCACGTGTGCTGGAGCGGGCCTTGCGTAGCATTGGTAAACCACAGACGATCAAGGTCTTCCTCGGAGCGACAGGCTGGAGCAACCGCGAATGGCAAGGCACCTGGTATCCCGCCAAGGCCAAGCCCCAAGACTACTTGCACCACTACAGCCAACTTTTCAACACCATCGAATTCAATACCACCCACTACCGCATCCCTGAGCCGGAATTGGTGGAGCGATGGCATGACGAGGCGGCGCAGGGATTCGTTTTCTGCCCGAAAATCCCACAGCAGATCAGCCACAGGGCGAGGTTGAGGGCGGAGGAACCGACCCTGCGATTTGCAGAATCGATGAAAGGTTTGGGCGAGAAACTGGGACCCTGCTTCATCCAATTGCCTGATCATCACGGCCCCGCAGAGGGCAATTTGGTCCGCGGCTTCATCAAGCAATGGCCCTCTGCCCTGCCCCTGCATTGGGAATTGCGGCATCCGGACTGGTTCTCGGCGGAGGGCGGCCCGGCTGGTGAAGGCTGGGATGCCTTGGAGGCGGCGGGCCATGGCTCGGTGATCACGGACGTGGCTGGGCGGCGCGATGTGCTGCACATGGCGCTCACGACTCCGGTGCTCATGCTGCGATTTGTGGGCAATGGATTGCATCCTTCCGACTACACCCGAACGGCCGAATGGGTGGAACGCATCACCGATTGGGCGGGGCGAGGTTTGCAAAAAGCTTACATTTTTATTCATCAACCTGAGATCATGGACGTGCCCGGATTCACTGCACATTGGGCGACGGAATTGAACAAGGCATTGGGCGTACAGCTCCATGTCCCGCAGCCGATTGTCCGCGACATCCAAGGCACACTCTTCTGAAAATTCAGCTTTCGATCAGAATATGGAAAACAACAGCCCCGAATCCATCCGCAGCGACCGCAGCGCAGTGAAACGCCTCAGCGACCGCGGACACTATGACATGGAGACCGTCCACAGCATCTTGGACGCGCAGGTGATGTGTCAGATTGCATTTGTCCACGATGGGCGCCCGCATATCATTCCCACACTGTATGGCCGATCGGGCAATCGGGTCTATTTCCATGGCTCGGTGCTGAGCAGGATGCTGATCGGGGCCGCCTCCGGACCGGAAATCTGCCTCAGCGTTTCCATCATCGATGCGTTCGTCCTGGCGAGGAGTGCCTTCCACCACAGCGCCAATTACCGCAGTGTGGTTCTCTACGGTCGGCCATTTCAAGTGCCCGATGAGGAAAAGAATGCGGCCCTCAAGGTCATCAGCGACCACCTGTTGCCGGGGAGGTGGGAGGAATGCCGCGCTCCGAGTGCTGGCGAGCTGAAGGCCACGACGGTCCTTTGCCTGGAAATCGAGGAGGGGGCTGCCAAGGCCCGCGCCCAAGGCGCCAAGGACGACCCCGAGGACAAGCTGCAAGACTATTGGGCGGGGTTGCTGCCAGTATTCAACGCTTTGGGAGATCCCATTCCGTCATCCGACCTGCGCGATGGAATTGCCTTGCCCGAAAGCCTCACTTCGATCCGAGAAATGCCATTCTTCTCCCAGGAAAAGAATTTCAAGCTCACTTGAAACGCTTGACGGTGCGGGCCTTGTGATAGCCGTACTTGTTGTGGAAGAGCTCCCACCGGAAGACGGCCACGGGCTCCAATGTGATGCTCCGGATCGGGAACCAGCGAAATCCGAGGCCGCTGATGTAATCCCTTTGGCCCAGGAGTGGCTCACTGCTCCAGAATGGATAACCCAACCGGAGTCCGAAGTCGATCACGAACCGCTGGTAGATGGTCTTGCGACGGAGCGGATTCCAGGTGTAGCCGAGGCTGAGGGAGCCACTCATGACGTTCAGGCTTTGGGTCACGGTCACCTCCGGCTCGGTAGCGGCAGCGCAGGTATTGATGAGGGCGCTTTCCTTCTGACGACTATAGACGAGGTCCAGCCCCCACCAGGGGTGGTTGGCGTGGTGGTCGGTCGTGAAGCCATTCCGGGCGCCCAAGCGGATGTGCCAGCCGCCATTGTGGAACTTCCGGAGGCAGTCGGCCTCCCTCCGTGCAAAATACATGGGCCCATAAAGCGTCGCTCCGCCACTCAAGGTCACGGAGATCCAGTCCTCGTTTTTGGGATAGTATTGAACGCCGATGTCGGCTGTCCGCCCGAGGATGGGGCCTGCATTGTAGCCAAGGAACAGCTGGGACATGCCGGAGCTAGCCCCCGCAAGCAGCAAGAGCGCCAACAACAGTATATTCCGGCTTCTCAACATCGGCACGCCAAATCTAGGCATATCTGCGAGACCGATGTGGTAACGGGGGGAGGTTTACTAAACCAACTCAGCCTGCACCGATGGCCCGCGGCTTCCGCGATCCAGCTCACGGTGCATCACCCAGAACACAGGGGCGGGAAACAGCGCCAGCACCATCATGCCTGGGTAACCTGTGGGCATCTGAGGGCTGCCTTCCATGTGGCGGAGGTCTGGTACTTGCGGGAGGCCCGGTAGTGGTGATCGCTGTGGCGGCTGAGTTCGAAGAGCAGCAACCTGCCTAGCAGGTGGTCCGAATTCCAGGAATGCTCCGGCTGGACCATTTCATAGCCTCCGCTGGAAAGCTGCTTCCTCGCCAAGCCGTAATGCTCGATGTAATTCACCGTCTCCAGGAGCAGGAAGCCGGAGGTCGCGGCGGCGATGTAGTAGAGCATGACCTGCCAGCCCCAGACCGCGCAAATCAGCCCCAGGAGCCCTGCTTGGATGATGTGGTAGAGCACCATTTCATTGGACAGGCTGAAAATCGACTTGCCCAGCTTGCGGACGCGCTTGTTCTCGATCTCCCATGCACTCCAGTACGAGCCCCAGACCGACCGGAACCAAAAGGTATAGAGCCACTCTCCACGGCGCGCGCTTGCAGGATCCTCCGGCGTCGAAACCCGTTTGTGGTGTCCGCGATTGTGCTCGATGAAAAAGTGCATGTACAGCGAGGTGAGCAGGAGGATCTTGGCCATCACCTGCTCGTGCTTCTTGGTGCGGTGCCCGAGTTCGTGGGCGACATTGATCCCCATGACCCCGCAGCCGATGCCCACAGCCCAGATCTTGCCGACGATTTCGACTGTGGTCAGGCCCGGTTGGGACAATTTCCAGCAGAGTCCGTGGATCAGCCCCACCTGCACGGGGACAATCAGGTACAGCTGCCAATCGTACCAGGAATCGTCCTTGACCATCTCCAACTCTGCATTGGCGAGGTTGTGAGGATCGGGACGGAGAAGGACCTCCAGCAAAGGGATGATCCCAAACGCATAAATCGGCAGGGAATAGCTCCAGATCCCGGGCCCATGCAGCGACAACAAGCCCATGCCGATGCCAGTCCAGACAAACAAGTACTTCAATGCTCTGAGGCGATTCATTGCTTCTCCTTGCTTTTCAAGCGAATCTACGGTTTTTTGAGGGCCTGCGTACGTACCAGATTTTCCAAAAAATGGCGATTATTGAACAATGGAGAAATGGAAGCAATGGCTGCTGGTTTGCATTGTAGGTGTGCTGGGAGGGAGTAGCCCCTTGCATGCGCAAATGCAACTCCCTGTGAGCGATTTCGAGGATTGGACACAGGCGCCCTTCACGAGCTACGAGGAACCGACTGGTGGATGGTGGACCACCCTAAATGGATTGAGCGGATTGGGGTGCCCCGTCACGGTCATCAAGACCACGGATGCCCACAGCGGCACCTATGCTGCCAAACTCACCACCCTGCAATGGGGCACGCTCACCATCCCCGGGCTGCTGCTCTCCGGCGAATTTGACATCCAAAACCCCAATTTCCTGGTGCAGGGTCAACCCTTCACGCAGGTGCCGACTTCCTTCCGGGGATGGTACAAATTCCACCCTGTTGCAGGCGACAGCGCGGCGATCGCAGCCTTGCTCGTGCGCTGGAATGCCAGCGCTCAACGACGCGACACCCTCGGCTTGGCAGTCCTGTCCGTGACGGACACCGTGAGCAACTGGACCATGTTTGACCTGCCATTTGTGTTCTGGCAACAGGGAGTCACGCCGGACAGCATCCTCGTGGCCTTGGTTTCCAGCGGCGATGGACAGAATTTCAACGGGCAAGTCGGCAGCACGCTCTGGATCGACGATCTGGAATTGGATTACACGACTGCCGTGGCACCTGTGGCCGGGGAAGCAGAAAATCCAATCGCGGCGATTGCGGCGGAGCGCATCAGGATCATCTGTCCCGCAAGCTGGATGGGGGCCGAGTTCCGCCTGACCTCCATCTCTGGGTTCCCGGTCACCCAACGCCGGATCAAGTCCATGGACGAGGTTTGGACGATTGGCTGCTCAGGTGGCGCCTACATCGCGGAATTCACGCATCCGAAGCTGGGCCATTTCTCACATCTGGTTTTTGCGCCATGAGGTTGCGACACACATTCATCTTGCTTGCATTTTGGAGCTGGGCAGGCCTCCTCTTGGCACAGTCTCCGCTCCAATTGGGTGTGAGGGCAGGCGCCATGCTGGGCGGCCCCATCCCGGCGGAATCCGATCCAGACAGCAGCGACGGCACTCTGCTTGTGGGTCCATCGGGAGGCATTTTCCTGGCATACCAACCTGCTCCACGATGGCGATTGGAATTGGGGTTGCACTATGCGATGAAGGGCGCGACCTATCAGCAGCTCTACCGCAACGACACCATGATGCCCATCGAAATCTTCCCCGGCACGGTGGACACGGTACCGACGTTTTACTATGCCGACGTGAATGGCAAGATGCGCCTCCACTACATCGACCTGCCGCTGACTGCACAGTTCAATGTCGCCAAGGGTGCATGGGTGCATTTGGGCGGGTATGCGTCGATCTTGTTGGGAGGCAAGGACGCTGGCACGGCTGACATCCAAATCGGGGATGGCACCGTGTTCCCGGACACCACCATCAGCTTCAACAACATCGCGGAGATCCGCAGAATGGATGCAGGACTGGTGCTAGGTGGCGGTTATGAATTGCCGATGGGGCTGGGATTTGAGTTCCGGGCCCAACGCAGCTTGGTCGGCCTTTACCGCAAGGGATTCATGGCGAGTCAAGGATTGGAGGAGATCCCGCTGTTCCATACGCAGTTCTTCATCGGGCTGCGCTGGCGATTTGGGGCAGGCGCGGAATAAGGCTCCCGCCATCGGAAAATCAATCGAAATGGGATTTGAAGATCAGTCCTTCACCATCTTGAGGTGGTAGGCGCGGCCGTCTTGGCGACAATCCAAAACGTACACCCCGGGAGCGATCGACCCCACCGCTTGCTCAAATGCGGCTTCCACTGCGGCACCATCACCACTCCACTCAGCCACCACTGCCCCATCGATCCGGATCAATGCCAATGACCAAGCCTGCTTCCCGCTCAACTGCAGATGGGCAAAGCCATGATTGGGATTCGGCCACAGCTTGGGAGCGCGGTCGGAACCACCGTTCCAGAGTTCGTCGGTAGCCACGATGGATTCCATCCCGTTACGGTCCAGATGACGGAGTTCGTAGCGGATCAATCCCTCGGGCAGGTTTTGGTCCTCGGCGCTCAGGCTCTGCTGCGCACCGATTTCCCAATGGCCGATCTCAGTTGATTGCCCGGCGTAGGTCCTGACCAGGGTGAAAGTCCCGCCCAAGTCCGCATCCATCCAAGTCCAGTCGATGTTTGCGCGGTCTCCGTCCAGCAAGGTCGCTGTCAAGGCGATTTCATTCGCG
Organism: Bacteroidia bacterium; assembly: GCA_046329055.1. Taxonomy (GTDB): domain Bacteria; phylum Bacteroidota; class Bacteroidia; order J057; family JADKCL01; genus JADKCL01. The sequence continues at coordinate 32,691 of JAXLVK010000040.1, read as the reverse complement.
GCAAGCGGATTGTTGCTGAGGGCGATGGCGAAGTCACTGAATGCCGTGAGGCCGGAACGTGTGCAGGTCACCACTCCGGCGACCTCAGAGAAGCTCACATGCGTGCCGGGATTGCTCCAGAAACTGGCGGCATCAGGACGCTTCACGTTGATGTAGCTGAGTGCGCCGCCATTGGTATAGCCGCGCTCGGCAAGCGTGATGTCATACGTTCCGATGAATGGGGCGTCCGGCGACAATGTCCACACCCCGGCATTCAGGATATCATTGTAGAGATAGCCCGCCTCCGTGATGTTGGGGGTAAATCCGCCGATGACTGGGTTGAAAAATCCGCCAATGGCAGTGAATCCCGTGGGATTGGTCAGGCTGAGGGTTGCGAGTTCGTAGTTCGCTGCGGTTCCGAGGGGGTAGTCATAGACCCGGGTTCCGGCGCCGGTCTGGATCGCCCGGACCATGTTGCCATTCACGTAGGACGCCGTGCTATGTCCCGTCACTGAGATGGGCAATGGATTTGAGACGATCATGGCGTTGGCAGCCGTGGTGACCTTGCCATTTTGCAGGGTCAAGATGCCTTGCGCTTGGGTGCTCTTGGCGAGCATCAGATCGCCGCCGGGCTTGTTCACGGTCAGGTTGAAGAAGTTCTCCGTCGGTTCCACCGTGGCCAATGTGATGGTCTGATTGGCCGCTCCCACAAAGTTCACCGTCGATTCGCCCTCCACGAAATCGCCAGCGCTGGAGTTGTTGTTCCAGTTGCCGCCGAGGTTGATGGTGCCGTCCGGTGTGCCAAATGCGGCATCGCTGAAATTGAGGACGGTGCTGCCTGCGGTGGTGTTGATGTTGAGGTTGCCGTTCACAGTGAGGACCTTGGCTGGGCTGGCCGTGGCGTGGATGCGGTGTCCAGCAGGTCCGGCGCAGGTCAGGTTGTTGCAGGCGCAGTTTTGCCCGGCTTGGATCACGATGTCGTTCGCGCTTGTCGTGGGGAAGCTCACGTTGGTGGCGCCAGTGGGCACCGTCCGGCTGTCCCAGTTGCAGGCATTGAACCAGTTGTCATCGGAGAGGCCATTCCAGAGGCCCGCGATCCCCGGAAAGCTGTAGCCTGTGGTGGTCGTGGTCAAGGAGACGTCGTCCAGGTAAAAAACCTCATCGGAACGGTTGACCGTGGCGCGAACGCGGAATTCGAAGGAGGTTGTGCCGACGGGGACGTTGTACACCCAGGGATTGGGCACCGTCGCCGGGATTCCTGCGGGGTTGGTGGCATAACTCCAGACATAGTCGCCAGTGGTAGCCATGGTCTGAATCGTCGTCCACGCACCGCCATTCAGGCGCACCTCAAAGTTCAGGTTGTCGGTGGCATCGAAGCCATCGCCGGAGCAGAAGGTGTGGGCACGGTGATAGACAGTGAGGACGACTCCGCTGAGGCAGGAGGTATTGATCGGGTCGAATTGGATGGTGTTGCCGTGCATGGGGCAGCCTGTCGCGCCACCCGCTGCGATACAGTTCGCGCCGCTGCTGCAACCTGCGGTGTTGCCGCCGCCTGCACGGATCGCGAAGCTGCCCGTCCGTGGAAAGACAGGGACGATGCCCGGAGGAATCGCGCCACCTGCATTGGTGATGGATTGGAAAGTCCAGTTGTCAGCGGGGCTACCCTCCCCACCTTGAAATGCGATCACCGTCTGCGCTGGCAGCGACAGAAAAGTGAATGCACAGATGACAATTACCGTTGCAAGGCGACCTAGTACTTCCATCATAGGCAATCGAATCGAATTCAGCGATGCAAAAGTACCAAAAATCAGCCGCATCTAGCCCAAGAGCGACGCTCTGCCGACATGCCCGGACACTGCTACCAGCTTCAAAGCCCCCTCCAAAGTGGAAATCCCAACCAAAACCCCCGCTTATCCCCAGATTTGGGGCCACATTGTGGAGAATTTCCTAGGATTAAGTTTTTGTGAATCATGCAACAAGGCCTCTCACCAGCCAAATGTTGCGCGGTGAGAGGCCTTGTAGTTGGGCTGTTGCCCGGGGTCAGATTCCTGCGTCCCGCAGCAAGGGCATGGACATGCAGTGCGAACCACCCCGTGCACGGGAAAGCTCGGTCGAGGGCAGCAGGATCAAGGTATTTTGAACATCCTGTGGCATGAGCTCTTCGTTTTCGAAGCGCTTGAGCAGTTCCTCGGCGGTAATGACATCGAAATCGAGGACATTTTCAAATTCGGCCGCGGTGCGCTCATTGCGGTCATAGCCTACGACGACGCCCTCCTTCAGGCAAAGCAGGTTGCAGGAGTCTGTCCATTGCTCGCGCTCATCGAAGGGGAAATTGTCGCTGCCGCCGGCACTGTAAACCACGCGGACATCGTCGGGATGCACGCCAAAGTCCTCGATGCTGATGCGGTGCAACAGGGTCTCAAGGCCCGGCAGTGTCTCCTCGGTGATGCCTTCGCCATTTTTCTTGTAAGGAATGTCGGCGGGCTTGCGGTATTGCATCACGACGGTGGTATGCTCCTCGGGGGCATCGGAAAATGCCCGGCTGAAGTCCACTTTCTCCTCGCCGCGCTTGCGCTTGTGGATGTCGCTGTATTCGCCAAACATCACCCAGGCATGCCTTGCGACCTGCGTGAAGATGGTGTCGATGTGCATGACCGTGCGCTCCTGCGGGATTTTCACCACGCTGATCTTCTCGATGCCCAAGGAGGGTTCAGCCCCCTCGGGGTTCACATCGATGGACCGACGCCCGTCCGCCTCCCAACCAATGGAGAAGATGCGGTGGATGATGGCATCGACTGCGCTTGCGGTGGTGCGCTCGCTGCAACCCACGATCAGGTGACGGGGGCTGATCATCATGATGTCTCCGCCCTCAATGGAGATGCGCTTGTATTTCTGCACGTCCTCGTCCTCCAAGAAGAAGTCGCTTTCCTCAGAGATTTCGATGATGCGCTTGCGGTTGTCCTTGAGCAGGCCGTAGTAAGTCACATACTTCATGAGCAGCGACTCCCGTTTGCGGGCGGGCATGGCGAGCTTGCTCACGAGGACGTGATCCTTGATGGTGATGCCGATGTCGCGGGTGAAGACAAAGTTGGGCACCGGTGGGAAGATGAATTTCATCTTCTTCTGGTTCTTCTTGCGGCTGCTTTTGCGGCGGTACTCCTCCCCTTCCGGCTCGTAGCTGATGAAGCCCGAGATGAAGGTTTTGGCGAGGTCCTCTGGCTCCATCTGTTCGAGTTCCTCTTGGATCTCGCGGTTCAAGCCTTCGAATGCAGAAACGGCGACGATCATCCGGGTCCGGACGTCTTTGTCCTTGAGGATATTGGCCATGAGGCGCTGCACCTCGACCACCCGCTCGCTGTTGTGGAAGCTGGGGCTCGTGGGCTTGAAGAAGTCCTGACGGTCGCGGTTCTCGTCCTTTTCGTAGCCACGGATCACCTCAGGGTCCAGGAACCACAGCAGGATCTTGACGTACTGGTCGTACTCCTTCTGCATGCGGATGAGCTGGACCGTGTCGTCGTAGAGCCAAGCGTTGAATTTGCTGGGGATGATCTTGCCGATGCCGCCGTCGGGGCTATGGATCAGGAGCTTGCGCAGGCGACCGATTTCATTGGCCACGAAGATGTCCTTGACGGGCTGGGTGGCGTTGGTAGAGGTTTCCATGGGTTTCCAATTGTGCTTCGGAGCCGGTCCAGGGGCACCCAAGTTCAAGGGCGCATCGGCAGAACAACCACCGAATCAACCGACAAAGCGGGGCGAAATTAGGTGAAAAAAGTCGAACTAGCCACTTTCAAGGGTCGGGTTCATGCCTGATTTGACCGAATCCGCTCCCATTCGGCCCGCTGGATGCGATAGACAAAAACATCGATGCCCCGCCATACTGTGGCCTTGCCGCGGGTCATGCCATTGCGGGTCGCGACGGCTTGGGAAGCCACATTTTTCTGGTTGATGATGGAAATGATGGAGTCCGCCAAGCCATGCTCGAAGCCCCAATCGCGGAATGCGCGGGCAGCCTCGGTCGCATAGCCCTGATGCCAATGTTGCGGCAGGAGGTGGTAGCCCACTTCGAGTTCGGTTTGGTCGTCCACCACCTGCGCGAGGAGGCCGCTTTGTCCCAGGAACTCGCCTGTCTCCTTGTGAATGAGGGCGGCGAGGCCGTATTGGCCTGCGGCGTAGCGCTGGATTTGTCGCTCCATCCAGACCTGTGCGCGGTCGGGTGCAGCCAACATGTCTGGCGGGAACAAGGCGGTTGCTTCGGGATTGTTCAGGAATTCGTCCCAAATAGTGGCATCCTCCTGCCTCAAGGGGCGTACCACGATGCGCTCCGTGACCAACTTGGGTGGGTACGCGGGCGACAATGCCTTTCCGCTTTCGTACCGCTCACGGCTGATCTCCCAGCGCCAGACGGTGCCTTCATCTGGGTCGGTGGATTCGCCCGTCTTGACCATGCCGCAATGCTGCAACACCCTCGTACTCGGATTCAGTTCCGGCAGCGTATGCGCGATCACCTTCTGGACCAATGGGTCCTTGAATGCCGCATCCCTCAACGCCAAGGCCATTTCCGTGGCCAAGCCTTGTTCACGGTGCTCCACAGCGATCTCGTAGCCGATCTCCACAGCTCCCTCCTCATCGGGCCGCCCGCGGAATCCTCCCGAGCCGATGAGCTTGTTTTCCTTGCGCAGGATCGGCAGCCAGGTCCACCAGGTTGCGTCCTCAGGCTGCTGCTTGAGCACATCGGCTACATAGGCAATCGGCCCGGTTCCGAATTCCGTCCAGCCATCCTGCACATTCACGCCCAAGACCATGCCCAGGCTCTCATTCCCGTCCAATGCCGCGCCCAGAATCACAGCATCGGCATTCACCAGCCGCAGCCGGTCGGTTGACATTTCCATTCCCATGATGATTTATCTTGATTTGTACTCCGAATACCCCACCATCTCCAATCCCGGAACCCGCTCCAAAACATTGGAGGAGCCGCCCAGGAATTCGTATTCCGCCTCGTCGAAGTAGTAAGGGTGACACATGATCTCTACTGAATTGAACCTGCTCTTCATCGCCTCCATGTCCTGCTCACGCAACCAAGTCCCGTCCAAGTTGCGGATATCCGTGAAATAATCCACGGACTTGAACCGCCGCCGGAACGCAAAGTTGAGCAAGTTTTTGGCGATGCGACGGATTTTGTTTTTCACACCGCTCATGTGGGCGGGCTCGTGGTCGTACTGGCGGGTGAGGCGGATCGCAGGCACCTTGCGGGCCTCGCGGGAGCGGTAGAGAGCGAGCAGCACCACCCACGTGCAGTGTGTATGCCCATGCGAGTCGATATGGGTCGGGTACTGCCCGATGAGTTCGTGGAACCGCTGGATTTGCAGGTCGAGTTCCTTCGCAATTGCTCCTACGTGCCGCAGGAGTTGCCAGCGGGAGACGCGACCACGGAAATCCTTGAGGTTGCCGTCCGCCATCACAAATGGGGAGCCTTGCAGGTCGGGATTGAGCGGCTTGCCTTCGGTGAGGTTGAAGTGCAGGCCGAGGCTGTCCTTGAGCTGAGGATGCTGGTCTTGAATGATTTTGGCCGCGATCGGGCTGTAGGGCAGGTTCACGAGCATGGTCGTGCTGCTGATCTTGCCACGCAACAGCAAGTCCAGGATGAGCCGGGTATGCCGCTCAGTGGAGCCGAAGTCGTCCGCGTTCACGATCACTTTCATAATGTGGTGCGGTTGTAGAGGGCAAACCAGAGGTCGGTGAGGTACCAGGCCCGCATGTCCTCATAAATCGGTGATTCTCGGAGGCAGAGCGGCTTGATCACCCAAGTGCCGACTCGCCCGAATTGGGAGGCGCCGAGACGCTTGAGGTGGTGGAGGAGCTGTTTTTGCTCGGGGTTTTCGATGTTGAGGGTGAAGAGCAGGGCGCTGTAGCCGTGTCGGAGGACCGCTGTGCGGACGTGGGCAAGGGTGCCCGCGAGGCTTTCCCAAGAATCGGCGCAGAAGTCCAGCACGGGGGCGTAGGAGTCCCGCTCATCGAGGTGGATGCAGAGGTAGCAGCGCAGTTCGTCACCGTGGTAGGCGAAGATTTTCAGGAAGCGGTTCTTGCCCTCGTCTTCGATCCATTGGAAGAGCTGCGCGTCGTGGCGGAGGCTGATGAGGGTGGGACTCGTGCGGATGCGCTCGTGCAGGGCATCGATGTCCGGCCACTTCTTGGGAGTCTCCGAGAAGGTCAGGCTGGGCTTCGCCCGCTTGCGGAACCATTTGCGGAGGAAATACTGCCCCTGTGCCGCTGCGGTGACGGCCTCCTTGCTCACCTTGATGTCGCGGCCCTTCAGTTTGCGGTAGAGCCGGATGGGGTTGAGGGGGAGCGCCTTGCCCCGGGCGAGGTGGCGGAACAGGTAGTCCGTGGTGGAAAGGGGCAGGATGGTGTAGGTGCGGTAGCCGCAACGGTAATGGAAGCCCGCCCGCTCGAAGGCCTTCTGCGCTGCCGTCGCCCCCCAGCAGAAGAGTGAACCCTGCGCCACAGTGGTCGCGGTGCAGAGGTCGATCATGCCGTTGAAGAGATTCTTGCCGCGGTAATCCGGGGAGACCAGGGTACGTTCGCTGCGGTGGCTCAGTATAGGGCTGCCGTTTTCCAGCAGGGGGTATTCCACATAGCCCTCAGTCCCCACGACCTTGCCCTCGTCCTCACAGATCGCGAGGCAGCTTTTGGGCCGCAGCGGGGAGAAGAACTCGTGCTTCCACACAGGGATTTGGTTCGGGTTGAACACATTCACCGAGGGGAGGTCTTCTTCCGTGGCAAGCCGGTACTGCGGATTCATGGATCGGTCGCCAAGCAGGCGCTAGGGCAAAAGTAGGGAATAATGGGTGGCGATCACCCCTGCGCAAAAAACGACTGCGTCACCACGATCCGCCCTACGATGTGGCGGTTGAATTCCGCAAGTTCCTCGGCGGGTACCCAGAGTTCCTCGTGCATGGAGCCGCCGACATTCTGCACCTCGAACCGGGACAGGTATTCGCTGTCCACCTCGAAGCGGGTCACGTAGCCAGAGCCAGACTCCGGGACATTCCAGTCGCGGGCGATCTGAATGGCGTATTCCTCATTCATCACCGGGTAAAAAATCGGTTGCCATTCCAGGCGCGGCGGGAACGCTGTCCAGTCGGACTCTTCGATCAATGCAAGTTCCTGCGGCCCAACAGGGCGGTAGAGTGTCGTGGTTCCCATGGTGTCAGTATCCATAGAGTTGAATGCCCAGCCGGACAAAGAGGCCCAACCAAGCCAGGTACGTGATGATGGTTGCACCGAGTATCAAGGACTCCTTGCGCAGCAGAAAAGCCATGCCGGTCACGAACATCATCGGAAACATTCCCATCACCAACGCACCGATGTCAGCCAAGCCAAGTGGGCCGTATTGACCTGCGAATTCTGCCATCGACATCTGGAAGGCGTGGTAGCGCAGGCCATCCAGCAACTCCCCATACCCAATGCCCGTCAACAATGGCCACAACAAAATGACTGGCAGGGGCATCAAGGCATTGAACAGCCTGACCAGGGTCGATTTTGTCGGTGCCTCATCCTTCAGCCAATCCTCCCCGAAATCAAATCCGCTCGAAATGGGGAGCAATCCGATTCGCCACTCCACTTCACCAACCCGGAAGCTGAACAGCTTGGGATAGCCGATGGTGACGGACTTCAGCGGGAAGCGGAAAACGCGCACATAAATGATCCATCCACAAAGGAGGAACCAAACCGAAAGGATGCTGAGCACCGCAAAAACATCAAGATATGCCATGATCGTATGGTTGTTGAAACCGATGGAAGCAGATTGAGATCAATGAACCACGTCCTTGTACCGCCGCTTGGGATCGTCCGTCCACTGGTAGTACCCGAACATCTTGTTGATCACGAATTTCGGAAAAAATCGCTCCAGATTCTTGTAGAGGATCAGGTCGTATTTCCGGTGGAAATTGATCCAGCAGCCGTTGCAGTTGTCGTGGTGGTCGCGCAGGGTGTTCATGGTGGCCTCCATGGCGAGGATCTCATCCAATGAATGCTCATGGATATTGCCCAGCTTGTCGTCGAGGTGCATGCAGATGGGCACGTCGCCATTGGGCAGGATGACCACCGAGTCGAGGATGCTCTTGCAGGGCAGGATGAGCTTTCCCGCCTTCCACTGATCGTAGAGCACGAGGTAGTCGTAATTTTCCTTGAACTCCTTCAATCCCTCAGGGATCGGGCCGAGGGTGCTCGTCTGATAGGCCGGATCCTTGGTATCAAAAAATTGGATGTCGCTATAGACACCCACCCGCAGGTCCACCCCGTGGAATTTGCAGACCTCCGCCACATGGGCCAAGTCCTCCATGGAGTTCCATGGCGAGGCGCAGTACATCACCGAGATCGGCACCGTGGACTTGAGCGACTCGATCACCTTGAGCACACTGCGGTACCCATCCTTGCCACGCATCTCCTTGTAGGTCTCCTCCGTCCCGTCCAATGAGATGTAAAGCCGAATCGGAGGAGCCGCCTTCACCGCCTCGATCAAGCTGTCCGGCTTCAGGCAATTGCTCAGCAGGTCGAAATTGGGGTGGTTGTCGCGGTACCAGGCCATGATCTGCCGGGACTCCGGATGCAAGAGGAATTCGCCGCCCTCCAGTCCCACCTTGGTGTGGCGGGTCACGCAGCGGCTTTCCATGAGCTTGAAGATCGCCTCCTTGGGCAGGTACTTCACCGGGCGCTTGGCCCAGATGAGGCAATGCTTACAGCGCGAGTCGCAGAGGTCGGTCGCATAGACCATCAAGGTCGAAATCCTGCGCCTCCGAGGGAACAGCCCATTGTGAACCATCCGGGTTCCCCGTTCCCAATAATCGCGCGCTTTGTACATCTCGGACAAAGATAGGCTTTGGGAAGTGAGATTTGGGAATTCAATGTCGTTAAGTTCAGATGCGGGAGCCGCTCCCGAGCAAATGCGGTGGATTCGGGGATGCCATTGAGAAAAATGCACTGATGCGTCATCTGCGGGATGCAACTGCCCACCCATCAGCACCAGGGAAAAACGGCCTCTGGGTGCAAATTGGGTGTACGATCGGTGTATCAGGGGTGTAGCCTGCGTGAACCAACTCGGGAGCACCAGTGAAGGACCCATGAAGGCAACACGAGGTGGCCTTGAGACCGTGTCGGATCAGTGCGCGATGGCCTTCAGGGTATCCTGCCCATTTCGGGGACCGAGGGTTCCGCGCTGAGAAATTGCGTTTGGCCATTCCCCTTCTATTCCAGAATTTCCGGGGCAAAATGACGACTGCCGCACTTCCCGATTCCAATTCGCCCGCTTGGCACCGCTGGTTTCCGCCTGTCTTTGCGGCGGTAGGCACTGCGCTGCTGGCCTTGGGGGCATGGCTGTGGTTGCGGGATGCCGATGCTTCCATTTGGCAAGCGCTCCCGCTTGGAAAGGCGGGCTTGGAGCCGGAGTACTGCGAACTCAACCGGATGGACTTGGCTGTCCGGCAACCCGTGAATGCCTGGAGCAACCTCTGCTACGGTGCATTTGGCATCTGGATCATCGGCTGGGCAATCGTGGACGCGGTTCGTGGAGCTGGTCACAATGCTCAAAGGCGGCATCCCGCCCTCACAGCCTGGCTGGGTCTCATGCAATTGGGACTGTGCGGAGGCAGCTTCTTTTTCCATGCCTCATTGACCAAGCTGGGGCAACATTGGGACATGGCATTCACCTACGGCTTGGCATTGGGGCTTTGCGCGAATGGGTCTTATAGATTGGCATTGATGCGGGGAATGGCTGAATCCGGAAAGCTGCGATGGGCCTTCTTCCTGCTGGCGGTCGCGGCTGCGGTTTTGCTTTACCTTTTCAAATGGTCGGTGGATGGAAAAATCGCCCTGCCAGCCATGATGCTGACGGGTGTGGGGCTTGCGGTCTATGTCTATTTCAGAAATCGCGAAAAGTTGTCCGGCAAAATGTTCCTCGCCGCCATCCTGCTGCTGGTCCTGAGCGGCGTTTTCCGGTCGGTGGACCTGGCCAAGGTGGCTTGCGAGCCCGAGGGTCTCCTGCAGTTCCATGCGCTCTGGCATCTCTGCACCGGGCTGTCTGGCTTTCTGTTCCTGGCGGTATTCCGTGCGGAAAAGCCTTAATTTGCAGCCTCCCCAAGGGATCAACCGCATGAATTGTCTCCGACGCATCCTGTTTGCTTGCTTGTTGCTGCCCACCTGTGTCCTGTACGCACAGCCCTCCGTGACCAATGTCCAAGCATTCCCGCACCCGGACAATGTCCTCCGGTACCAATGCACCTTCAGCACCACGCAGTCGGCTTATGGATTCGTGGAATACTATTTCCTGGATGGCAGCGACACGATTCGGCGGAACACGGATTACTCGAATCCCAGCACAGCGCACAGCATTTCGATCATAGGGCTGCTGCCGCAAATGCAGTATTGGTACCGGGCGGTCGCATTTGACTCCACGGGCTGCTACCCTGGACAGTGGGGCACCTTCACGCCGGACAGCCTCAATGCACTGGTGACCACGGCGACCCTCACCCGCACGAATACCGTCGCAGGGCCCGAATTCGGCTACTTCCTCGCCAATACAACCAATGGCAACCCCGACCGATACGCAGGCATCTACGACCGCAAGGGCCGCCTCGTCTGGTACCAACGCATGCCCGGCGTCGCCTCCCAAGCGGTGGATGGCAATTGCCAAGGCATCGTCTATGCACCGGGGAGCCGCTCAGTCCTCTTTTCCGATTGCGGACGCATCACTGAAATCAGCCTGAATGGCACCACGACGCGCACCCTGAACATTGCCAGTCTCGCCCCGGGTTGGATGCCCTACCAAGACGTCTATCCCACCTCCAACGGCAATTGGTTGGTGCTGGCGGCCAAGGTGGACACGGTGGACAAGAGTTCCGTGGGCGGCGATCCCAATGCGCTCGTTGTCGGGCCGGGCATCCTCGAATTCGATGCTGCGAGCACGCAGGTCTGGTCTTGGTCGGCATTTGACCACCTGAATCCACTCACGAGTCCGTCGCCGGGTGGCGATTGGGTGCCCAAATATGGCGCGCAAGCCATCGATTGGTTGCACGCGAACTCGGTGATGCTGGATGGCGACGGGAATCCCATGCTCAGCTTCACGGGCACCAACCAAGTGGTCAAGATCGCACGTCAAGGCGGCAACGTGGTCTGGACCAGCGGCGACAATGGCGACATCGAGATCCTGCCATTGGACAGCTTTCAGGTGCTGGGGAGCATCCTGCCGTCGCGCTCGGGGTACTATCTGGGATTCGATCGCAGTGGCATGGACAGCCTGAGCCGCGTGGTGGAATGGTGGATCGATTTCAGCTACATCCAGGCCCGGTACACCATGAGCCAGCAATTTGTCCTGCCTACCGCCGACTTCAGCCCGGACCGCGCGAGCCTGCAAAAGCAATCCACTGGCAACTACACCGTGATGGCCGCCAACGGGCACAGCATCTCCGAGCTCGCAAGCAATGGCAACCTGCTGTGGCGGGCGGAATCCGACTCGACGCTGCAGCGGGTGTTCTGGCTGGGCGACCTGTACCACCGCGTGAATCCAGAATACTTGGGCGACTCTGTGGTCTGCGCACACGACTCCCTCGTCATCTTGCAGGCCGACCCGCCCGGCGGGATTTGGTCGGGGCCATTTGTCTCGGGCGATACTTTCAATGTGGCAGCGGCAGGAGCAGGCTTCTTCCCGATCACCTACAAATGGGGTCCGGAGTCATTGCAATTTGAGCTGATGGTGGATCCTGGCACGAACTGCGGTGTGGGCTTTGGGGAACCGAGGCGGAATGAACTGGGATTGGAAGTATGGCCGAATCCGTTTGGGAATGCATTGAACATGGCGATGGACCTGCCCAAGGCCGGAGAAGTCAGCGTGGAGATTTGGTCACTGGATGGGAGGATGCTGCATTCCGAAAACCTGGGCAAGCAGGCTGCTGGCAGACATGAATGGGCATTGGATACTGAGGTGTTGAATGGCCGCCCGACAGGTGCTTACCTGCTGGTGATTCGGGGCACGCAATTCCAACCCTCGATGCGCAGGGTGGTGCGGCAATGAGGCTGCATTCCCCCGGCTTTTGATCCTCCGTTCAGGGAGATCAAGGGGCGAGCCTCGGCAGTAGGGTGGAAGGAATGTTGCTGGGATCGTAGCCGCGGGGCTTGGCAAATGACCGCATCAGCCAGAAAAACAATGCTCCCAAACCCAGGGTCGCAGCCAGCATCAGGATGCCAAAGAGGACTTTCCCCTTCGTTGCCATGGCAAAGATGATCGCCCCTCCGATTCCCGCGAACAGGACGGCGAAAAGCCCCATCAGCAGATAATAGCCCACTTGTGACCGCATCCCGGAGCTGTATTTGGGTTGAACGCCTTGTGCATGGAGCGTTTGGTGCAACATGGCGATCCATTCCAGGTAGGCCGCGCAATCGGCGGGGTCGTCAGCATTGGCACGTAGGGAAAGGATGGGGCCGCTCACCGGCCAAATGCGGCAGAGGTAATGCGTCACATCGTCCTCGCCGCCGAGGCTCATGCTCAGGTTCACCTCCACGATGTCCGATAGCTTGAGGGCAGGCTTTCCTTCGATCACGAATGCATTTCCCAGCCATGTCACCTGCACCTGCTTGGCACCGTGGGCGAGTCGGAGGGTGAGGGAGCGCCCTTCTGAAGGGTTCATGGGTGACTTTTCCCCAATCTATGACAAAAATCAACGCTCAATTGCGTCATGCTGCCCTCGGTCATACCTTTGCGACGTACCTCCATGGATATTTGCCCCTAGATTTTGCGTATGGAAAAGTTAGCCATTAAGAAAAAGGTCCTCGCTGCCGGCATCAAGACGCAGCAAGCCATCATCGAAGACTTCCGCAGCCGCATCGACGAACTGAAGGCCACGGGTCAGCAGTACGCGAGCGAGCAGCAGGACAGTGGAGCACAGTCCATGACCGAGGATACGGAGGAGCAAGCCAGCCTCATGACCGAGCAGCTCAACATGCTGCTGGAAGAGATGGACAAGCTCTCCCGCATCGAGACGGACAATGTCCATGAGAGCGTCCACCTCGGCAGCATCGTGCAGACCAAGGACCAGCGGTTTTTCGTTTCCGTGAGCCTTGAGCGGTTCAAGTGCGATGGCGTGGATTACTTCGGCATCAGCACCAAGGCGCCGATCTACAAGGCCATGGAGGGTAAGCGCAAGGGCGAAGGCTTCGAAGTCAACGGCCGCCACTTCGAGATCCTGGATCTTTACTGAGACCGCTGATCGGTCTGATTGCTGCGGCACAGAACCCTGTGTCGAGATAATTCCTTAACTTTCATCTCGTTCGATCAACTCGTGAGATGAAAGCCCCAACCATCGGAATCCGGATTCTGTTGCTATTGCTGTGTTGCTCCTCGTTGCGAGCGCAGTGGAGCACCTTTGCCCCCATGCCCACCGCGCGGTGGGGAGTAGGTTGCGTGGAGGCCAACGGCAAGCTCTACGTGATCTCTGGAAACGCAGCCACTAACAACGAGGTTTACAACCCGCTTTCCAACACCTGGACGGTCTTGGCACCGATCCCGACCAGCACCGCCTACCCGCAGATGGCAAGCTGGAATGGCAAGGTCTATGTCTTGGGCGGGGCAAATGGCAGCACTTGGCTCACCTCCAATCAGATCTACGACATCGCCACCAACACCTGGACCACAGGAGCCCCCATGCCATCTGGACGCATGGGTGGGACGGCGGTGGCCTTCCTCGGCAAAATCTATGTGGCAACTGGCTGGAACGGTGTCCTGCTCAGCAGCCTGGATATCTATGACATCGCCAGCAACACCTGGACCTCTGGCCCGGCAGCGCCCACGGCCCGGTACCAGACGCGCGGTGGTCTAATCGGGGACCGGATGATCATCGCTGGGGGCTACACCTCCACCTATGTGACGACCACCGAATCCTACAGCGTCTCCACCAATACTTGGCTCACCCATGCCCCCATGCCTACTGCCCGGTACATCCACGCGGGTGGTTCTGATGGCGGGACACTCTACATGGCAGACGGATTTGTAGGCTCGGCCTCCAATTCTTTCCAGGCTTTCACACCCAGCTCGAATACTTGGGCGGTGTTGCCGAATGCCCCGACGGCTCGGTACCGGGTGGACGGAGCGGTGGCAGGCGCCTGCTTTTACGTTGCGGGCGGGTTCACAGGCTCTGCTACGGTAGCGACCCTGGAGGGCTACTGTGGGTTGGTGGTGCTGCCCAGTGCTGATGTCACCCTGCATGGCGAGATCATTGGTTCGCAGGCGCGGTTGGATTGGGAGACTGCGTCCACGATGGACGCGACGGAGCTTGTGCTGGAGCGGAGCCACAATGCCGTGGACGCATTCGAGCCGATCGCCACCCTCTCCTTGAATGGCTCCACGAGCTATTTGGATGCGGAAATGACCAGTGGATGGGCCTCCTACCGCCTGACCTGGACCGATCAAAACGGCGATGCACACGCCAGCAACGTGGTCAGCGTGGGTTTTTCAACCGAGCCGGAACCATTCTTCGTGTTCCATGAAGGGCACTTGCAGTTCGTTCCGATCATTCCATTTCCTTTGAACCAGGGAGTCGCCACGCTTTGGGACGCATCAGGGAGGAAACTGGGAGAGGAGCAGGTGCTGAACCACGTGGACTGGAGCATGGAGGGCATGGCCCGCGGGGTCTATGTCTTCCGCTGGAACGGCGCAAATGGCCAATCTTTCACCCGTAAGGTGGTTTGGTAAGGAAATCAGAGGCTCCGTCCTGGATATCTCAGGATCAATTGCAAGTCAATCGAAACAAGGTAATCCCGGCCAAACGCGCCATTCTCTAGGTTCGAGTCCATCCAATCCGGGAGGTCCATTTCGATATGGTGGCTCAGCGCCGCGCACCCCAGCGTGATCGCCCCGACCGTGTCCACGTCCCCTCCAAATGCAATCCCCTTTTGAAGCATTTCAGGAAGTGATGAACAGTTGCGGATCAATGTCAATGCTGCAAAAACCGCGTCCGTGGCCAGCATCGTCACCTCGGCATTCCAATCCTGCCTCCAATCACCGGGAAGATGGCTTTCGACGAATGTGCCCAATTCCTCAGGTTCCACATTGCCGTGGTACAGCCCGTGGGCCATCAAGGCGACCGCCTTCGCAGAAGTCCTTGCCACCTCGGTATCGTGGGTGATGCGCGCCTGCAAGTCCGCCTTCGCCAAGACCTCCTCGACGTCTGGATACATCCCAATCGGAAATGCCCGCATCGCCGCGCCATTGCGGTCGCTGTTATTGCGGATGGATGAGATGAGTTCCTTGCCGGAATTCACCTGCGTCAATATCTCATAGAGCCGGCTCGAATAGCCGCGCCGTGGATCCCGCTTGAAGGTCGCGACGAAGCCATCTGCAATCCGCTCCGGCGTCCATTCGTCGCCACTCAGGATCAGTTCGCAAATCGCCAAGGCCATCTGCGTGTCGTCGGTGTAGCGGCCGCAGATTTCCGGGTAGATCAGGTGAGGGCGGTACTGCGTCAGCGTATTTTCGGCAGCGATCAGATCCGCGGGCGCGAACTCAAACCCCGCCCCGTAGGCATCTCCAATGGCAGCGTGCAGGATCAATCCAGCACCTCCCCTCTCAATTCCGGGAATACCTTGCCCACTTTGTCGAGGACATAGTCACCATAGGTGCCGCTGAAGGCATGGACATTCGCGCGGTCCCAGCGGGCTTGGCTGTCGTCGGTGGCGTCCATCCCTGCGATGCGTTGTACACGGACGAAGAAATTGGGGTCGAAAAAGAGGGGGAAGCTGAGGCGGTCACGGCCAGAATCATTTCGTCGCACTCGGTGAGGAGTGGACTTGTAGAGGCCGCCTGTCATGCGGTCGAGCATGTCCCCGATGTTGCAGATGAAGGTGCCCGGCACAGGCGGGGCTGCGATCCAGCCCTCTGGCGACTTGACTTGGAGGCCGCCGATGGCGTCTTGGTAAAGCAAGGTCAGCAGGCCATAATCCGTGTGCTCGCCCACGCCCCAGATTGCGGCATCGTCGGCGGCGAGGTCTGCGGGCAGGGGCTGACTCGGGTAGTTGAAAATGCGGAACAGGATCAATGGATCGGCGGTGTAGCGGTCGGCGAAGTAGCTGTCCTCCAACCCGAGGCTGCGCGCAACACCTTCCAGCAGGGCATGGCCCACCTTGGTCACGGCATCCATGTATTCCAGGATCGTCTCCCTGAGGCCCGGCAGGTCAGGAAAGAGATTCGGCCCATGCAAGGGGGTGCCTGCCTGCACCAGCGGATGCGCCTGCGGCAACTCCGTACCGAGGTATAGCCCCTCCTTCCAATCCGGCTTGCCCGAGGTCAATTCCCCGCCAAGCGGAAAAAAGCCCCTCCAAGCCTTGCCGCTCTTGCTCATGGGCCATTGCAACTTCCGATCATTGGGCCAAGAGAAGAACTCCCTGCTCAGCCGCTCCAACCGCTCGATCAATTCCTGCGGCACGCCGTGGCCGGAGATGTAAAAGAAGCCGTGGGCACGACAGGCAGTGGCGATCTCCTGCGCGACCCGGTCTTTGTCGCCATTACCGGTGACAAGCGGGGCGATATCAATGATGGGGAGGGATTTCTGCATCTCGAACACGAAATTGTGATTGGCAATGATAGTGTTTTGCTGCCAATTCGCTCTGATTCATGCCACCAATGTCCCAACAGTGGCCCTTGCTATTGCTATTCGGCGCGAATTGCCATACCTTGGGATACTACTCATCCTTACCTAACTGTGAGAATTGTTATCCGCTTTCCTAGCTTGCTTTTGCTTCTGTTCTTTTTTCCCCTCCTCGCTCAAAGCCAGAACTGCACGGGACTCACCATTGATGTGGATTCCTCCTACAATTGCGAAGGCTGCTTGAAACTGAGTGCGAACATGGTCGGCGGGCGCTCGACAAGCAGCTACCAGGTTCAGCAGATTCCGTACACGCCCTTTCCTTTCAATGCGGGAACCATCGTCAACCCGAACGTGGATGACATTTGGAGCGCGGCAATCCTCATCGGGTTTCCCTTCTGCTTCTACGACACCACCTACACCCAACTGGTCATTGGCTCCAATGGCATCATCAGCTTCGACCTGAGCTATGCCAATGGATACTGCACTTGGCCGATCAGCGTAGGCATTCCGGGGAATATTGACACAAGAAGTTCCATCATGGGTCCCTACTATGACTTGGATCCCTCCGTGGGGGGCGCTGTGAGGTGGCAACAGTATGGAACTGCCCCGTGCAGGAAGTTTGTCATCAGTTGGGATGCCGTTCCGCTGTTCAGTTGCAACAACTTGGTGGGCACGGAACAGATTGTCCTGTATGAGTCCACGAATGTCATCGAGATGTATGTCCAGGACAAGCCCACCTGCTCAGGTTGGAATGGCGGCTACCTGATCCAAGGAATCCAGGATGCCAGCATAACCCAAGCCGATACAGTGCCGGGCAGGAATTATCCAAGCTTGTGGTCCGGGACCAATGACGCCTACCGGTTCGAGCCCAGCGGCCCTGGGGTGACCCAAGTGGAGTGGTACCGCTCCGGCCAATCCAATCCCATCGGAACCACCGATTCGATCATCCTCTGTCCTACGGGCCCGGAGACGATCTCCTGCGAGGCGACCCTCCTCGCCTGTGGTGGGCAGAGCTTGGTCCTCTCAGCCTCGGTGAACATCTACCCTGGTATGGGGCTTCCTCCCGGCACGGCATTCAGCTATACCACCACGGGCAACACTGCCAATTTTCAAAATCAGAGCACTGGCATCGTGACGGCTTGCCTCTGGGACTTCGGTGATGGCGGCTTCAGCAGCATCTGCAATCCGAGCCATACATTTGCGAATCCGGGCACATACTTTGTATGCCTGACCAGCTTCAACCAATCCTGCTCCTCACAAGACTGCGATACCGTGGTGGTGCTTCCGACGGCAGTGAGCGACCCATTGAGCGGCTTTTCGGTCAGTTGCGGGCCCAATCCGTTCAGAGAAGCGACCATATTGTTGATGGGTCTGCAGTCTCTTGAAATGGTCCGAGTGGAGGCCTACGACCTGCAAGGAAGGTTGCTGGGCAGGCTCGATCATCAGCCCTCTGCCCCGGGAAACATCCATCTCTCCGTGTCCAAGTCCGCTCTGGGTCTCACAAATGGAATGTGTTTGCTCAAGGTCAGCGTGGGAGATCATACGAAAACGGTGCGGGTAGCCGTTTTGCCATAAGGCCGCAGCCATGAAAGGTGTTGCGGTCGAGGCAAGGTTCTCATAGATTCACCACCATGCATCAGCTCCCTTTCATCCACGAAATCGACGGCAAGCCGGACCACGTGCGTCTGGACATGATCTGCAAATGGCTGGAGGCGCGGCAGGTGCCGTTCCGGTTGCATGAATATGCGACAGGCACGAACCTGATCGTGGACCTGGGCAATGGGAGCAAGCGCATGGGCGTGGCCTCGCATTATGACCGCGTGCCCGCTTCCGCTGGGGCAAATGACAATGGATCGGCTGTGGCGGTTTGCCTGGACATCATCGAGCGGTACTTGGCCGAGCCGGAGGAGCGAATGGGCATCCGGGTGTTTTTCTTCGATGAGGAGGAGACTGGATTGCGCGGCTCGCAGGCTTATGTCCGGGAGTTCGGGGTCAAGGACTTGCAAGGCGTGATCAATATGGAACTCGTGGGCATCGGGGACAAGCTCGCGCTGTGGCCGCTCAAAGACTCCGCCGCCGGAACATTGCTGTCGGCATTCGAATCCACGGCGGCCGAACTCGGATTCCGCACGGCTCGCTTCGACAAGATCGTCACCAATACCGCCGACCATGTCTCCTTCCGGCAATCCGGCTTGCAGGACTGCTTCACGGTCACCTGCGTCACGGACAGGGAACTCGAGCTTGCGGGGCAGTATTTTGCGGCACTTGCAAGCGGGGCGAGCCACGAAGTCTTGTGGGGCATCCTTTCGCAGGCTCCGATTTTCCAGCATTACCACCAACCCACGGACACGGCCGATCGCCTCAGCGCGGCACCCTTGACCATGGTCGCTGACACCATCTGGGAGACGATTCTGAAGATGCAGAATGCGCTTTGAGGCATTTTTTGCTATATTCAGGGTTCAATCGCAGTAGAAATGCGTCGGTTCATAGTATCGCTTTGCCTTGCCCTTTTCGGCGTGGGTAGTCTATTGGCTGCTCCCGTTCCCCGCAATGCCGCAGAATTGGTGGCGAAAAATGTCTTCCTGAATCGTCATCCCGGAGGACTGATGGAGGCCCATGTCCTCTCGACCGAGATGATCCGCTGGGAGGGAATGCCGGTGATCCATGCCGTGAACTTCCGTGAAGGAGGCTTTGTCCTCGTGAGCGCCGATGACAGGGCCCGACCCATCTTGGGAATCTGCCATTCCGGGATTTTCGATCCCAGTGTCAAGGTGCCGGGATTTGACTTCATGCTCGAAGAATGGTCTCGCGAGATCCACCACATCGTCCGAAACAGGATTCCTGCCACTGGTGAAATCCGGCAGGAATGGGCGCGCTACATGGTGCCGCAAGAATGGCTCACCGCCTCCGCCGCTCCTATGCCCCTGCCTGTGGTGGTCGCACCGCTGATGAGCACGACGTGGAACCAAGGCTGCTACTACAATGCGAATTGTCCGGTGGATGCCGGAGGGAGTTGCAGCCGCGCATGGACGGGATGCGGTGCAACAGCGATGTCCCAATGCATGAAATTCCACAGTTGGCCGCCGACTGGATTTGGCAGCGCCTCCTACGTGCATGGCCTCTACGGCGCCCAATCCGCCAATTTCGGCGCGGCGACCTACACCTTTGCCTCCATGCCCAACAACGTGACGGCCGCCAATCCGCAAGTGGCGCAGCTCATGTACCATGCCGGGGTCGCCCTGAGCATGAACTATGGCACCACGGAAAGCACCTGCTTCTTCAGCGACCTGGAAATGTCCTTCAAGAGCTATTTCCGCTACAGCCTCAAGGCCCGCAGCGTGAGCAAGCTTCTCTACACTGACCCGCAATGGGACGTGGTCCTGCGCACCGAACTCGATGCCGGCCGCATCATCCCCTACAATGGCAGCACCCATATCTGGGTGTGCGATGGCTATCAGACCGGGCCCGACCTGTACCACATGAATTGGGGCTGGGGCGGCACCTACAACGGCTACTATGCCCACAACAACCTCAACCCCGGCAGCCTGACCTTTTCAACCGTCAGCTGCATCACTGGCCTCAAGCCCGTGGGACAGTTTGAGGTGGAATCTGACAGCATGACCTATGGAGAGACTGGCGGTCCCGCCTTTTTCGAGGTCTCCGGGGACAGCAATTGGACGGCTGCGGCCTCCGCGCCCTGGATCAGCCTATCCGTTGCATCGGGCACGCAGGGCTACTTCAAATCCACGGTGACCGCCACAGCCAATCCCGGCTACAGCAAGCGTTTCGCCTACGTGGCCGTGCAACGCGGGAGCCGCCGGGACACGGTGTGGGTGCGGCAGGATGGCATCACCCCACGATTGAATGCGTCTCCGACACCCATCGCAGAAGGCGCTGCGGGCGGGGTGCGCACGGTTTCCATCACCTCGGACAGCAACTGGGTGGTGACCTTCGCCGATTCATGGATCGCCTACAGTCCCGGCAGCGGGGTTGGGGCCGGCAGCGTCACCCTCACGATTGCCAACAATCCCGGTGCAGGATTGAGAACGGGCACCATCGTCTTCACCCGTGGCAGCATCATCCGCACCGTCACCATCAATCAAGATGGGACCTCAGCCTTCTGGTGTGTCCCGGCCCTAGGCGTCCCGACAGCCGTGGGGGCCACCAATGTCAAGATCAAGACCATCAACCGCACCTCGGGGATCAGCGAAGGGTATGTCCTAGCGCCGGACAGTACCATTTTGCGGCGCGATTCCACCTACAACCTGCGCGTGTCTTTCAGCGGCTCGGTCGCCCCGGCGGTCTGGATCGACTGGAACCAAGACGGGGACTTCTTCGACGCGGCGGAGGCGATCGTGTCTCCATCCGGAACATGGTATCCCACCTTTGGTGGCTACAAGACGACCACCGTCCTGGTCACGACCACAGCATTGCTCGGCCAAACCCGAATGCGGGTCTATGTAAAGACATTTTCAGGAGGCCCTACATCCGGCCCATGCGCCATCACGAATGTGGGCGACATCGAGGACTACAACGTCTATATCCAACCGGCGAGCGTGCTGCCTTATGAGCCGTTCATCCTGGCGGTGGACGAAGTCGGTGGCCAACCGGGATTGCGTTGGACATGGTCGGGGGCGCAGATGCCGGAACGCTTCGAGGTCATGATGGATGAGGCTGGCCAATGGGAGACCCTGGCCACGGTCGGTGGACGCGAGTCGTCCTGGCAGTTGCCGATGGCGGCGGTTGCGGGACGCTACCAAGTGGTGGGAATCGCAAGAGATGGGTCGCGGACGCCTTCCAATGTGGTGGAATATGCGCCCAATCTGGCTGATGCGCGCACGGTGCTGAGCCCGAACCCGGTTGCCAAGGGGGCGACCGTCCGGCTGCAATTCCCAGTGGAAAATACTTCCGCAACGTTGATGGTCTTCGATGCATCAGGCCGTCTGATCCGGCAGGACCATGTCACGAATGCGAGCCTCTGCTACCTCAGCACGGAAGGTTGGACGGCAGGCGTTTACTTCCTGCAAATCAACCGCGGAGGCCGTTCTGAGCGGCTGCGACTGGTGGTGGAATGAGCTTGAAAACAGTCAGTTGATTTCCGTATATTCGAATTTCATCACCCTCAGGAGATCATGAGACAGCAATCGAAAAGGTCAGCGAAAGCGTCTGCGGCCAAGCAAGGCCCAAAGTCGCAGGGCAAGACCATGTCCCGGAGTGATTCCTGGCACCAAGACATGGCTAGAATCGCCAAACAAGGTCGGAAGGAGGATTTGGCTCCGAGGTCTCCATCAGCGATGGCGAATGCACGCGCCGGGATCAAGGCTGGAGAAGGGCTGGAGGCTGAGGCATTGGGGCGAGGCAAATGGGGCGACAAGCCCGTTGGACAAGGGGCCGAACCCGCCAAGGATGCACCGAAACAAGACGCTGGAGCCCAGAACCCCGCTCCCGCGCCAGCGCCGACTCCCACCATTTCTTATGAGACCCACCTCAACTCAAGAGACGGCGGCAAGGTCAGGACCAAGGTCGGCGTCGGTGAGAAGGTCAAGTTCACAGGCAACCTTGTGGGCGATTGGGCAGCGACTGCTGGGTATGCCAAAGCCAAATTGGGTTCGGACATTTTCGAATGGACGGCCCCGCGGCGTGCGACATCGGTGGACATTACCCTCACGGTGGGCAAAGACATTGTCACTGTGAACATGACCGTGGTGGAACCTGATGCCATCGAATGTGTCCGCAAGGACCGGATGAAATTTCCGGCCGGATTTTCGGCGGCGGGGATGCACGTTTGGTTCCATTACAAGCCCTACGATGTCTCCTTTGGGCGGGTGGAGGCCGGTGAAAAATCGGGTCCGGCGACCTACATCACAGGCTACTACCGGGACAACTACGCCGATGCCGATCTCTGGCACAACAGTGGCGACCATTTCACCCGCATCCAAGAAAACAACCGCGACTCGGCCGCTGATACCGCCGCCAACAGCACAGGTGAGGCACCGCCTTACAAGTGGGGACAATTCCACTGGGTCATTCCGAACCGCTTCCGGGTGGTCGGCGAGACCGGGGACGGCAAGGTCTTCACCAAGGTGACCCAAGGCTTTTTCATCAACGCGACGGGCGGCCAAAGCATCACCAAGGGCGAGGCGTCAGTTCACCGAGGGATCAACGATGCGTAAGCTCCTCCTCCCGCTCGCCGTGCTGCTAGCGCTCACCGCTTGCAATTCCCAGCCCCAAACCTCGACCGAGAAAACCCCATTGCCCGATACCGTGTCCGTTCCTGAGAAGCAAAACGTGCCCGCAACGCTGCCCACGGTCCAACTTTTGGCTGAACCGACGACGCTGTCCATGGCTCAGTTACCACAAATGGTGATCGGCGTGAAGGTGTGGAACAGAACAGAAAAGGCATTGGACCCGCAACTCCACATGTTCCAGCTCGAGGTGAATGGAGCGAAGTCCATGGCATTTTCCCTCGCTGCCTCCAATGGCACCCGCGAAGCCAAATGGTACGACCTGCCCGCAGGCGACTCCGCCGAATTCACCTGGCCCACCCTCGCATTGAGCATTTTCCAGCAGCCAGGCGACTACAAGCTGCAGCTCAAGACCCCCATGGGCGATGCCGAGGCTGTGCTAGTCAGCTTGCGGCAATGAAATCGCATTGGTAGCGCTTCGAGCCCATCAATCGCCATTTCAACTATCAACTATCCCCTGTCAACTGACAACTATTGCCTATTTTTCCGGCATGAAATACAGCGGCAACCTTGGCAAGATGTGGGTGGACCATACCGCCCCGGTGACTTATGACCTCCAACTCGGCAATGACCGCCTCCGGGTGAATGACCTCCTCGGGCAGCGCATCCGGCTCGCATTTGATGGACTGATCAATTGCGTGAATTGCGGCAAGGTCACCAAGAAGGCATTTGGCGAGGGATATTGCTATCCCTGTTTCATCAGTGCCCCTGAAAATGCCGAGTGCATCATCCGCCCCGAGCTTTGCGAGGCACACCTGGGCAAGGGACGCGATCCGCAATGGGAGCAACTCAAGCACAATCAGCCGCATATCGTCTATCTCGCCCTCACAAGCGGGGTCAAGGTTGGCGTTGCGAGGGTCGAAAACACACCCGCCCGATGGATGGACCAAGGTGCTTGGAAAGTCATCCGCCTCGCCGAGACGCCTTACCGCCGCCTTGCAGGTGAGATCGAGGTCTTCCTCAAAGACTTCGTCACCGACAAGACCAACTGGCAACGGATGCTCAAAAACGAGATGGACACCGAGGCAGACCTGCTCAGCGAGAAGGAAGCCCTGCTCAACGAACTCCCAGAAGAGCTCGGCCAATACTATTCAGAGAACGACGAAATCCTTGAGTTCATCTACCCGGTCATGGAGTACCCGACCAAGGTCACGAGCTTGAATTTTGACAAGACGCCCGTGATCGAAGGCGCCATCAACGGCATCCGGGGTCAGTACCTCCTGCTCAGCGGCGGGCAAGCCCTGAACATCCGGAAGTTCAGCGGATACTTTGTCGAGGTGCAGGTGGGTTGATCGGTCGGTCTTCCATCATTTTGCGGCTTTGCGTTTGTACAAACCATCGAAGAGGGTGGTCCAGGTTTTGCCTTCGTCCAAGCTTTGTTCCCAGAGTTGGCGGACCGTGCCGTCGGTATTGTTCCAGAAAGTGAGCTTGGTGAGGGCGGGTTCGCCTTTTGGGCCTTTGCCTTTGCCTTCAAGCGCCATCTTCCCATCCGCGTAGCTGCCGTAGAAATGGGCATTGGTCCCGCTGTTGTCCACCCAGGTTTGCTCCCATTTTCCGGTCGTTTGGTCGTAGATGTTGAAGCTGTGTCCACGACCGCCGCGGCTACCGACCCAGTTTTCCTGTAAGACGCAGCCGTCAAGGATGCGGTCAATGCGGTTGGTGCCTGCGAGTTTGTCCCCGACATACACCTCCCAATCGCCGATCCAGAAATCAAATTGCCGGAATTCGGGTGCAGAGCAAGGCGGCGGTTGAGTTGGGGCTGTTTGGGCAAATGCCGTCGAGGTGAAGAAAACGGACAGAAGAAGGATGAGGAATGCGGCGTTTTTCATCGCGAAATGAGGATCGTTGGAACTCTTGGGAACCGACGCAAAACGAAGCAGGTTCAATTTACGACAGGTTGGTGAGAATTGGCTGGCAAATATTTTTCCGGCTGGCTTTCAAGCCATTATCACATTTCTTTCGACCCAATTGAGTAACCAATTGGTTTCGCATTCATATTTGTAACCGTTCAGTTACACATTCAAGATTCCCATGAGAAGAGACGTGTTCCAGGCCATCGCCGACCCTACCCGCCGCGAGATCATCAAGTTGGTGAGCAAGGAGCCGTTGAACTTGAATGCGGTGGCGGAGAATTTCCGCGTGAGCCGCCCTGCGATCTCCAAGCACATCAAGATCCTGTCTGAATGCGGCCTCGTCCGTGTCCGTCAGCAGGGGCGGGAGCGCTACTGTGTGGCGCACCTGGAGAAACTGAACGAAGTCTCCCTCTGGGTCGAGCAATACCGGCAGTTCTGGGAGCAGAAACTGGATTCGCTGGAGGCCTATTTGGAAGAACTGAAACGTGCCGAATCCGGCGAGGCTGCCGATTCGATTGAATAAAAACCCGAAATCTTAATCCCTATGAATACCTCAGCGATGCAAGTGGCCCTGTTGGACCACTCCTTCAAGATCACCCGCGACTTGGACGCCCCTGTGGACATGGTCTATCGCGCTTGGGCAGAACCCGAACAATTCAAGCGATGGTGGGGACCCCACAGTTACGAGAACCGGCTCACGGTGTACGATGCCCAACCCGGCGGCAAGCTCCGCGTGGTCATGTGTGGCCCCGATGGCGGCGAATACCCCATGAATGGCGAGTTCAAGGAGTTGGTGCCCGGCCAAAAAATCGTGATGATTCTGGACCTGGTCGAGCATCCTGTGGAATGGCACCGATTCTACAACCAGACGCGGGGATTGCCAGAGGACAGCCCGCTTCCCATGATCAAAACCACGATCACATTGGAGGATTTGGGCGGGAAGCGCACCCGGATGCATGTCGAGCAATGGTATGAACTGGCTGCGGACCGGGACGCCTTCATCGAACTGGGCACGACGGACGGCTGGGGCCAAAGCTTCACGAAGCTGGACAACCTGCTCGCCACGCTGCAAACGGAGCGCGAGATGATCGTGAGCCGGGTCATGGATGCGCCCAAGGCACTCATTTGGAAAGCCTGGTCCAGCGCTGAGCATGTCGCGAGGTGGTGGGGACCCAATGGCTTCCGCAATACCTTCACAGAATTTGACCTGCGCACAGGCGGGCGCTGGGTTTATACCATGCACGGGCCGGACGGCACGGACTATCCGAACTGGATGGAATTCGAGGAGGTGGTGCCGATGGATCGGATCTTGTATGTCCATGGCAGCTTCGAGAATGACCCGAACAGCTTCCGTGGGCACACGACATTCGAGGAGGTGGAAGGCAACAAGACAAGGGTTACTTTCCACCTCACGGTGCAGAGCGGTGCTGTGCGTGACCAACTGATGAGCTTCGGCGCCTTCGAGGGCGGAGATCAGAACCTGGCGCGGTTGGTGGCTTATTTGCAGGAGGTTTGAGGGCGCAAGTGATCTATATGGCATTCGGGAAGGCGACCATTGGTTGCCTTCTTTTTTTGTGGATGATCGATGGCGAACAATAGAATTTTGGTATTTTGGTCAAGGCAGACTTGGACGCATAGCGTACATGCACTGCTTTTCAAATTCAAACATCAAAAACGCCATGAAACACGAGGAACAAAGTGACCACCTTGAAGACAATGGGAATGACGATGCCACCGTGTATTCGGATGAATTTTCGGAGGCAGATTTCGAGGAGCCGGATTTCGACGAACCGCCCGTTGCCGAAAGCGCTCCCAAGGTCGGGGGAAAGGGCCCCCAAATCGACCTGCGGGGCAATCGAATCCCGGAAGACTTGGGTTGGTTCAAGCTGCCCAAGAACATCGGGGAGTACGTATGTGGCCACACGGACATGTCCGCCAATGCCAAGCCCACCAACCTCCAGGGGCGGGATCGCCGGATGATGATTGGAGGCGGTATAGGGGCAGTTGTTGGGTTGGTTGCTGTCATTGTGAAAGGCATTGATGAATCGATCCTGACCATCGCGCTCTTTGTGGTGCCGATTTTGATCGGGGTATTCCTTGCGATCCGTTCCAATACCTTGCTCGCCACGAACATCATCATTGGCAAGGAGGGGTTCGCCTATTACATCTGCCGGGATACCTTCACCCAGCTTGATCGGAATGACGAGGTACGGTTCGATGAAATCACCGATCTGATCGTCCAGGCGGAGACCATCGACCTGAATCCCGCTTCCAAAAGGAATGTATTCGTCTTCAAATGGCTGAATCGCCAATCGCATACCGAGGTCTATCAATCCAAGTTTCACTACGATCCCAGAGGCTTCGAGGCGTCTCCGCTGGTGATGGAGTTCTGTCTTGAATGCATGCAGCAATGGACGACCAATCTGTTGAGCGGGCTCGAGGCGAAGTTGGCGAAAGGCCAAGAGGAGACCTTTCGCTCCTACGACCAGGCCAACAATTCCTACCGGGACTTTGCGAGGATCAGCAAGACAACCCTCACCATCCTGCGGGAGGATGGAAGCAGCGTCGCCTATCCATTTCAGGACATCGAGAAGTTGAAGGTCCAGGACGGATGGATCCGGTTTCGCCACAAGGATGCGCAGCGGAAGACGATCTTCTCACAGCCGGACAAATCGGAGGCGATTCAGCTGAAGACCATCAGCAATCTGCAGTACTTCCTCCGTGCGCTGTCGCTCGCGTCCGGCCATCCGCTGAAGGATTTCGAGTCTGGCATACCATTGCGGAAATCCTGAGCCGGTCAGCTTCCCTCCCCATTGAACCAATCAGAAACACGGATTCGGATTGCGATCTCAGACGGATCAGAGGTCGGCGAATTCCTTCGGGTAAACCACCAAGCCGGCGTTCCCCGCTAGCGCTCCATTCACCAATTCGATCCCCATGAAGACCGGATCCGGAACATTGTATGGCGAGCGAATGCCCCATTTGGAGGCTGGCAAGAAACCGAAGCGCGGATAATACTCCGGATGCCCCAAGACAATCACTGCCTCCTCGCCCAATTCCGCCGCCCTGACCAATCCCGCACGAACCAAGGCTGAGCCGATCCCACGATTTTGGAACACGGGAAGGACGGCCATTGGGGCAAGTGAGAGGCTAGGGTACGCCCCGCCACCATCCAATTGGATTTGAATCCTCGTGAACAGAATATGCCCGACCATCCGCCCCTCGACAACAGCGACAAGGCTCAATCCCGGCACAAAGGCATCTCCTCGACGGAGCGCGTCCACCAGCAACGCCTCTGCTTCTCTTCCAAAGGCTGCTACGTTCAACTCATGAATTGCAAGCAGATCGCCTTCCGTTTCCGGCCTGACTGCAATGTTGATTTCCTTGCTCATTTTCCAATGCTCAAAATGCCGCTGATGAACCCCTCCGTCTCCTCCACCGTCCCCGCCTCCCTCGCCTTCCGGCGCTTGAGATCCAAGATATCTCCCACCGACGCCAAAGGCAACCCATTCCACCATTCGATCCCGGCAGCCATTTCGTACCATGGAATCGGGCACTCAAACGTCAGGTCCACGGTCAACTCCTCCTTCCGGGACCGGAGGTAGAACTTGCCCCCCAGGTCCGCAATTACAAACTCCGGCCCCAGTTCCCTTTCCCAGACCGTCACCTTCCATCCCTGCGAACGCAGCGCCCTCACGGCAACCCGCACATTTTCCTCCTCTGGCCGAATTACCAAATCACAATCGTGGACCGGATAATCTCGCATCGCTTCCGGAAAATGGACCTTCAAGGCCCAAGTCCCAATGACCGCGAACTCCACGCCCTCGCCGACCAATGCCTCCAAAATCGAAATGTAGGCCTCCATTACGCGAGGAACCTCCCAACCACGAATGCCTCCGGGTCCCAATCCCCGCAGAGGTTGCCGTTGCTGTGAAAGACCAGCTTTTGCACGATGCCTTCGTCATTCGCCGCCCGCAATGCCGGGTAGCTGCTCGTCTCGATGATGACCTCGGTCTGCCCGCGGTAGAGGAAGTGCTCGTTGTAATAATAGTAGCCGAGGGTGCTGCTCAGGTACCGCCAACCTGCGCGGGTGCCGGACCGACTGGGAGACAATTCGGCCAGCAGGGGCTCGATGGGAATGCGGTTCGCCTCCACCCACTGGGCGGTACGGTTGGAGAGGTAGGAATCGTCGAGGCGGCTGAGTTCGCGGAACACCACCTCCTTCACCCCAAGCGAGACGGCCCAATCGAGGTACTCCTCCATGCCCTCCAGCGTGTGGATGCCGGGCTGGGTCAGGATGCAGGAATTCTTCACAAAGAGGCGCCCCCGCAGACCTCGGACCAAGTCCTCATAAGCCGCATTTTCCCAGACAGGCTCATTCCGGTTGATGTACATGATTCGCTGGTTCGTGGCCTGCTCGTGGTGGCAGCGCGACAGTTCTATCCGGTCAAATGCAGCAGCCTCCAATGCCTCCACCAAGTGCGGATGCCGGATTAGCCCAGACCCATTCGTATAGAGCACCTTTTCATCGAATGGAAAATCCTCAATTGCATCGAGCAAGCCCAGCAGCCACCGCGGCTCAGCCGTCGCCTCTAGTCCCGACAGGCTCAAGCCCATTGGCACAGATTTCACCGCGGCCAATGCAGCCCTCAACGCCGAAAAATATGCCTCATAATCCCCAATCAGGCGATGCGCCGTCAACTGATGCGCCCCGACCCGCTGCAATTCCTCCGAACAAAACCGACAATGCGCATTGCAAGCCACCGCATTTGCAAACGGTGTGAGCGTCAATCCCGGCCGAAATTGGAACTCCTCCCCTTGCACCCAAGCAGCAACAGCCGCTGGAGGAGAGTAAAGGCTCCATTTCTGCCGCCGCAAATCCTCCAACTCCCCATCCGTCACCGGGCTCAACCTCAAATTCCGCAAAGTCTGAACTGTTTCCATCGAAATCCAATCATTGTGTAAAATATACACAAACATACGGAAACACCAAAACTTTCGTTCGCTCCACGGAAAAAGGACCCAAAGCCAAGCCAGCTATCAAGCGCAAGGAAATCGCCCAGAAATACCTGGGCGCTCAAAAAATTCTGTAATTCTGATAATTCGGTGAATTCTGATCAAAAAAATTAGGGCGCTCAACCATCCCGTGGGAGCTGCCCTAACCCTTGCTCTTGCTTGATACAAATATGCACCAGCTATTCCCAGGTGCAAACCTCATCTTACGGGCGTCTTACTTGGATGAAATGCGATTTTCTGCAAAATCAGACCATCTGAATCGTTTTGGATCAAAGAAATCTTACGCCAAAAGGCCCAGAGAAAGAATGATTTTTACCCGAAAGCCGCAATTCTTAGGGAATTCCAATGCCTAAACCCAAGGAACCAAACCTCATTTCGGGTATATTGAAGGCTCAATAAATCAAGGAGCCAACATGAAGACACGTTTCCTCTTGGCGATGCTCATCGCTGGATTGGGATTTTGGACAGGACTGCGGGGGCAGACTTTCGTCCAATTCTCGATCAACCAACCTGCCGCACCCGCTGCGGGGTTCTCATTCACCGTCCAAAACACCACATATACCTTTACCGACCTCAGCAGTGGTTCAGGTTTGAGCTATGCTTGGGATTTCGGTGATGGCAATATCTCCACAGCCCAGAGCCCGGTCCACACTTATGCGACCGATGGCAGCTACACCATCTGCCTGACCATCACCGATGGCAATGCTTGCACCAGCACCCACTGCGACTCGACATTCGTGGTGGGCATCCAAGGCGGCATCCCCGGAATGGACCTGGAAATCGCACCCAACCCATTCTCTGGCCAAACCGTCCTCAGCTACCGCCTGCCTGATGCCGCGGAAGTCAGCCTGTCCATCCACAACCTGCTTGGAGCTGAGGTCCAACGGATCGACAAAGGCGCTCAGGATGCCGGGCAGCACAGCTATTCCATTGGTGCAAATCTCGCCGCAGGCACTTATCTCATGGTTTTGGAGGTCAATGGCCACCAAGTCAGCCGCCGCATCATCAAGGCCAACTAACCCCAAATGCAGAAAGACATGAAAACGCAACGTTTCATCCAATGGCAATTGCTGCTTGCGGCATTCGTCTGCTTCGGCATTGGGAACCAATTGTCCGCCCAATCCGCGATCTGTGAAGGCGAGCAGGTGGTCCTGACCCTCAGCGGCTATACCGGCACGATCCAATGGCAAAGCTCCATTGGCCCTACCGGCCCCTTTTCCAACCTTCTGGGCGTCACGGGCGATAGTGCATCGATTGCCCCCAGCCTCACGCTCTATTACCGTGCGGAGGTCACGACTGGGACCTGCAACCCGTTCTACTCCGACACCATCATGATCTCCGTGAATCCCAATCCCGTGGCAGACGCCGGTGCAGACATGGACTACTGTGCAGGTGCCCCCGGATTCACGATTGGTGGCAGCCCCGCAGCCTCAGGCGGCACAGCGCCCTATTTCTACCTTTGGAACCCATCCACCGACCTGTCCTCGGACACTGTGGCAAATCCCACTGCGACACCTGCCACCTCGAGGTCCTACACACTCATGGTCACGGACAGCAATGGTTGCACGGCTTGGGATTCCATGCTCGTGTTGGTTCACACGCCTCCTGTGGCCGATGCAGGCACGTTTACCAGCATCACTTGCTCGGATTCCACGCAACTGAATGCCTCCGCAACAGGCGGCACTGCGCCCTATTCCTTTGCTTGGTCACCCTCCATGGGCTTGAGCAATCCCAACATTGCCAATCCTTGGGCATCCGGCAATTCCACTACGCTCTATACCGTTACTGTCACAGACAACATCGGCTGCTCAGCCACCGATACCGTCACGGTCGCGGTGGCAGGCGGGGGACATGGCACCCTGACGTTCAACTACACCACCTCCGTGATCGACACAAGCTTTGTGGTGCCATGCGCCGACTCCATCGTGATTGAAGTATGGGGTGCCGAGGGCGGCAACAACACGAACAGCACCGTGGCACCTGGAATGGGAGCCTATCAAAAGGGCACTTTTGTCATCGCATCAGGCAGCAGGCTGAAAATCCTTGTGGGTGAGAAACCCAGCTTCGGCGGCGGAAATGGCGGCGGCGGCGGATCATTCGTCACCCTCACCAACAATACCCCGCTGATCATCGCAGGGGGCGGAGGCGGCTCCTCCCAAACCACCGACTCGCCCAACAAGCATGGCCAATCCGGCCAAAACGGTGGGCAAGGCGCAGCAGGTGGCGGAGCAGGCGGCACGGGCGGAAACGGTGGCAGCATCGGACCCTCCGGCTTCCAATCCGGTGCAGGGGGCGGCCTCCTCACCAACGGCACCAACGGCTGGACCACCAATACAGGAGGCATCGCTTTCATCAGTGGCGGCAGCGGTGGCACCGCCAATAGCAACGCCCGCGGCGGCTTCGGCGGCGGCGGTTCCGGTTCCTCCTACGTCGTCGGCGGAGGTGGTGGCGGCTATTCCGGTGGCGGCTCCGGCGGAAACAGTACCGCAGGCGTAGGCGGCGGCGGTGGCAGCTACAACAGCGGCACCAATGCCGTCAGCACCAGCGGCGTACGCTCAGGCCACGGCCAAGTCATCATCACCTGGTAATTCCCCTCCAAAAGAGCAGCGCCGAAGCAGATTCAATGCTTCGGCGCTGCCATTTTCAAAGGCTAGCAAAAACTCCCCGCCACACCCCAAAAAACAAAAAAGCGCCCCGAAAAAAGCGCCATCAATTCCGTGAATTCCGTGAATTCTGAAAATTCTGCTCCAGAATTCCGCTAAAAAAAATTAGGGCGCTCAACCATCCTGTGGGAGCTGCCCTAACCCTTGCTCTTGCTTGATACAAATATGCACCAGCTATTCCCGGGTGCAAACCTCATCTTACGGGCGTCTTACTTGGATGAAATGCGATTTTCTACAAAATCAGACCATCTGAATCGTTTTGGATCTCGGAAAACTTACGCCAAAAGGCCCAGAGAAAGAATGATTT
>JAXLVK010000004.1:0-107197 GCA_046329055.1 Bacteroidia bacterium | reverse complement strand
GGCATTTTTCAGCTCACGCTGTGCCTCCTCCAGCTTGTACTTGATGTTGATGGCGAAGTCGTGGATTTCCCGCTTTTCATAGCTCCAGTGGGCGTAATCCACCTCTTGGTTCGCCTCGGGGTGGGCCGACTTGTAGCGGGTCAGGCTGTCCTCCATCACCTTGACATTGTTGGCGAGCGAATCCATGTAGGCCCTGTAGCGGTTCGCGGCCTTCACCGGATCGAGGTCCAAGACCCACCTTCCATGCAGGAAGCTCACGTCTTGGCTGGAAATTTTGTCCAGGTACTTGATCTGCTTGCGCGGGTCACCCTCGAAATTGATGTAATTCTCCGGGTTCAGTTGTCCGCTTGTGCTCAGGACATCCTTGTCCCAATCGTAGCGGTCGCCCATGGTTTCCGTCTTGGCGAGGGTGAATTTCTCGGGGTCGAGCAGGTAATGAAAGCCGGATTGGTCGGTGACCAGCAACATGCCCGTCATGGGATCCATCAAATAATGCGCGCCGAGTTGGTGCCATTCCGGCTTGGCGGGTTGGAAGGAGGCGAGCCCGGGCTTCTGCTTCAGGTCATTCCAGGTCGCGATCGGCTCCAGGGTCTTTGGGTCGCGGTAATGCAGTCCCAATTCATCGTTCAGGCTGAACATCCACACCTTGCCGGGCGTCACCCCGATGAGCTCGCAAGCCTCCTCCTGCATCTCGCCCAGCGCCACCCTGCCCACGACCTCACCCGTGCGGATGGCGTAGCTCGTGAGCCGGAACTCGGAGTAGCCGCTGATATGCGTGACGCCGCCCTCGGAGGACTTCGAATTGGCCTGGAAGATCTCCTCCTTGCTGAGGATGAGGGTGTCGGGGCCATTGATGTAGAGGATATTGCCCGCGATGTCGTCCGAGCGGTCGGTGTCGAGGTCCTTGTGGTAGCAGCCTGCGATGCCCAATCCCAATGCAGCGATCCCAAGCAGACGAGTGAAGTGTTGCAAACGCATGAGCGGAGAAATTTTGAGCAAAATACGACTCCGAGTTGACAGTTGACAAGGGATAGTGGACGGCGGCTCACTCCAAGTCCACCGTCTCGCAGCCATAGACTTGCTGCATCAGCTCCGTGCCCATGATGGCTTCGGGGGCGGGGGTTGGGGCTGCCTCTCCGGAATTGACCCAGCCCAACTCGGTGAGGCGGTTGTGGACCAAATCGGCGGCCAATCGGTGACCAACGGGGTTCCAGTGACCGTCGCAGCACCAGCCGAACCAGGGCTTTTGGAGGTGGTGCTGATCCCGGTATTGCAGGAAGGCGGGCTGCATGTCCAGCAAGGCGATCCCTGCTGAGTCGGCCATCGTTTGCAGGCGCTGTATCGGATAATCGATCTTGAAGTCGCTGGGGATCGAGTCGGTGCCGATTTGCTCGGCCATCTCCGCCTGCCAATCGTTTGCGAGTTGGAACAAGCCGGGGACGTTGACGATGAGCAACTTGCTGCCGATGGCGTCGCATTCCTGCTTGAGTTGGCGGAGGGTCCATTCGGTGCCCTGCCATCCTTCCTCCCATTGGTGACCGAGGCCGGGGCGGTAGATGTTGTAGGCGAAGCTCTCCTTGTCGAAGAAGATGCCCGAGGCGGGCTTGGTGTCCCGGTCGCGGCGCAGGTTGCGCACGAGGCGGCAGGTGAGGCAGTTGCGGAGCAGCCATGCCTTCAGGCCCTGCTCAGGTTGGCGGACCTCGAAGTCCATCCGCTCCTTGATGGCCCCTGCACTCACCTCCAGGCATGGGCAATACGGCTGCCCCTCCGCCCGGCACAGCCCGCAGTGGTTGTCCCGGATGTCATTTTCCAGAAACATGAACAGGACCGTGATGTCCGGCCGCCGCGGCGCGATCAATTTCCGCCAAATCAGCAACTCTTGGTACGTCCCGTAACCACTCACACCCGCGTTCCAAATTTCCCCGCCAGTATGGGCCTGGAGGGTCTTGGTCAGGTGAAATTGGTCGGAAATGGTCAGGGCAGCAAGAAAGCTGTCCCCCAGCAGGGCGATCTTGGGGCTGCGTTTTGTCTCCCATTCATCGCCCCGCATGCCTTCGGAATTGGTGCGGAGGTGGGGGTTTCGCAGGCAATTCAGGTGGAATGCGGCGTCCTGATGTGGCAGGGGCCGGAAGCCCAGCTCCTTGTCGCCCTCGTATTGGAAGGTGGATTGGTAGTCGAGGACCTTGAGCGGGACGATGCGGAGCATCACCTCCAGGAAGGCAAAGGCGATGACCACGCTCAATCCGATCTTGAGCAGGAGGCGGAATCGCTTTTTCCAGATGGGGCTCAGGGGCATGCTGCGAAGGTGCCGGGCGGGTGATCAGGCGGGCATTGATGCTGGAAAGATAGCCTGTGGCCGCTCGGGAAGATGCTCAATCCATGTAGTCGATCCGCAATGAAATGCGGCGAACAGCGGTCTCCGGCGTGATCGCCCCCTTCTGTTCGATGATGAGGGCGTAGCGCTGCGATTCGCTCGCGGACTTGTAGCGGGCGATCGCCGAGCAATATCCCGATGGATCAGGCGGGGTGTTCCGGAATTCGCCGAAGGTCTTGGTCAATTCGGCCACAGTGGCATCCCCAGAGAATTCCAAGGTGACATTTCCCAGCCTGTCTTGTCCCGTTTCCTTGATGAAGGTCGCGGATTGCAGGCAGGGAGCCGGCTGTGCAACAGTGAATTGGAAGAGGCTTTCGTCATTGTCCACGTGGTATTCCTGCATCAATGCGCTGAATACCGTGCCCTTGACCTCGATGGCCGTGATGAATTCCTTGATGCATTCCCCCACGTTATTGGGTTTTGTTGACATACAATTGAGCTTGATCAAGCAGAGAAAGAGGCAAATATGGACATATCTCATCTTGGTGAGGTTGTATCACTTTTTCTACTTGGCCTCTTCCGCCTTCTTGCGCTCCCCGGCAAGCTGGGTATTGAATTCATCCCCCACCCTCCATGCATCGCTTTCCTCGGGCAGGTTTCGGTATTGCTCATAGGTGCCTGTGGGGCCGAGGACAGTGGAGCGGTGCGCCCTACCCGTGCCATAAACGCTTTGATACCAGCCATTGGCGACCAATGCCTTGGCCGTATTGTCCTTGATGGGATCGGCCACAGCGGCTTTGGCGATCTTGGCGGGAATGCCCATTTCTGTTTCGATCTGATCGGCGGTTTTCCCCTGACCCGCGAGGCGCTGCGCCATGTTGTACCACTGCTCGGCGTGGCGGGCTTCGTGGATCACGGTATTCGCGAAGTCGTCCAACTCCACCTGCGTATGGGCCTCCTTTTCCAAAAATGCCTGATCCATACGAATGAACCAGTTCGAGAAAGAGAATCTGCCAGAATCGCCGCCCAGGTCCTGGAGGTTGATGGTCACTTCCGGGACGCCAGCCGCTTTCAACTGCTTGTTGATCAGGTCGGCCATGGCCTGCCCTCTCTGCTGCGCGGTCGTGAGTTTGGACCAATCCAGACCCAAGTAATCCTTGGCGTATGCCTGCTGGGTGGCATCCGTTGCCAATCCATGTGTGAACAATTTCGGCAGCGACTTGGTGCCGAGCTTGCCGTCCACATCCATGCCATTGTCGCTTTGGAACTTGGCGATGGCTTGCAGGGTGGCATCGTCCATGACGCCTGTCGCCGTCGTCCCCAACTTGTTCTGGATCTCCGTGATCACCTCAGCGGTGAATTCTGCGGATTTGCCAGTGTAGAAGCTCTTGGCGCTCTTGAGTTGCTCGGCATCGAGGAGGTCCTTTTTCTGAATGGGTTCCCCGGCTGCGAGGCCAAACTTGGGCGGCGCCATTTGCTTGGCACCCACCAGGGCATCATCGGGGCCACCTTTTTTGGCTTCCTTGGCTTGAGCAGGAGACTTCTTGAGCTGACTGGCGAACTGTGACATAGTGATAGAGGAAAAACCTGAGTGATTGAACATGCAAGATAAGCAAAATGCAGCGAAAATGCCATCCCGGTAAGGCGGCGCTGAGGATGAATACGCACAATCGGTTTTCCTGATACCTTTGGGAAAAGCATCATCCATGGACGCATCGATCGCCGACTACAACGCTCAGCAGACCCCCGAGGAGCACTACATCTGCAACATCCTCGCCCAAGAGATCATCGCTCAGCTCCCCGACGCCACCTACAAAATCTGGCACCGGCACCCCGTGTGGTTCCTGGACGGCAACCCGGTTGTGGGCTATTCCAAACGCAAGGTGGGCATCAACCTCATGTTTTGGAGTGGGCAGAGCTTCGATGAACCCGACCTGAAAAATGAAGGCTCCTTCAAGGCCGCCGAAATCCGCTACACCGAAGCCGCGCAGATTCAACTCCCCGACCTGCACCGATGGCTCGCCAAGTCCCGCAGCATCCAATGGGACTACAAAAACATCGTGAAGCGAAAAGGTGTCCTAGAACGGCTCTCCTGACCCTTGTACCTATTGGAATTCCAACGTAGATTTGTTCAAAGCGGTCACCAATGAACAAGAAGGTCGAATCTATCCTGAACAATTCCCTCCTCGTGGAGCACGTGGTTTTCTACGCCGGTATGAAGGGCCTCATTCGTCACGCCCGTCATTTCGTCGATCCCACATGCCATCAGACCCCCGACGTGCAGCTCGCTTACTTCGAATGCATGTGCGAGGGAGCACTTGAGGACCTCAAGCTCGCCCTCAAGCAGCAGGAAGTCCTCGATCCCAAGGATGAAGCCTTCGAACCGACCCTGCGTCAGGTGATCGAACGCCTGGAAGAGGAAATGGGCATGCAACAGATGATCACCCGCACCCGGGACATCCTCAAGGAACTCGACGCCCCCGACCCCAACGATCTGATCCCCGCCGCCCCCTTTCAGCCGGACTCCGAGATGACCGCCTGCCCCCGCTGCAGCCGCACCCGGATCCCCCTCAGCCGCGACGACTTCCCCGAAGCCCTCCTAGAAGTAAAAGATTGGATGGGCAAACCCATGGAACTCGCCTGGTACTGCGTCACCTGCCGGGTGATGGAGTTCTGAGGACAGAGCGAAGTCTGCGGCGAAGCCACTTGCAATGTCATGTTGAGCAAAGTCTGCAAGTGGCGAAGCCACGAAGCAGACGAAGTCGAAAACATCGCGCGTATGAGTGACGGGAAACACTGGGGTGCAGCACTGACAGGAAACTGGCGAGCGGGAAACACGAATATGCAGCACTGACGGATTCCCTTGGCGCTTCGCGCCGCATGTCATGTTGAGCGAAGTCTGCAAGTGGCGAAGCCACGAAGCGAACGAGTCGAAACATCTAGCACGTATGGTGGCGGGAAGCACGGACGGGAAACGCTGACAGGCAGCACTGACGGATTACATTGGCGCTTCGCGCCGCACATGTCATGTTGAGCGAAGTCTGCAAGTGGCGAAGCCACGCCTGGAACGAAGTCGAAACATCCTAACACGTATGAGTGGCAGGAAACGCTGGCGGGTGGGAAGCAATGACGGGAAACGCCGGCGAGCAGCACTCGATAATCCATCAGCAGAATGCTCCAGTATGACCTGTTACTACGCCTGTTACTAAACCGCCTGCTAGATGTTTCGACTTATTCCGGTGGCGCTACGCGCCACCTCCGATCCCGCTCAACATGACATGGGTTGTTTTTCTGCAATCACGGAATTCCGCCCCATCAAATACCTCAATAGTTCCTCATATCAATCCAAAACCCACTTTCCCACTCTCACCCCCTCAAAATTCCCCGGAATTTCCCCACAAAAATATTCACACGCGCCAGCAACCATCGCCCGACATTCGTCTTATCCGATAAAAACAGTTCTTACGTTACGGGGCCGCATCGGAACACCGCGGAGATACCCACGCTGTGCGGTGCGCCCCGTAGCATTTTTTGAGGTGGAGCAGGCCCTCCTGCCGGGTGGCTGAAATTTTCCGCGATTTCGCCAAGTCATGCGAAAATCGTCTAGATTCATCCTGCAATAGAGAATCGTTTTTTCGATGAAAAGAATCCCTCCTTACCGGAAGCTGCGCGGGTATGCGTTTGACCCATCGCTGTCCCTGCGCTTGGACACTGTCGGGATCAATGAAATGGTGTACATGGTGCCGTGGGAAGAATTTGCCACGGTCCGCTCGGTCATTCATCAGACGGAAAAGGTCGAGACCCCCGGCAAAAACGAGGCATTGATCGGTGAGTACCTTGAGATCGTGGACTATGACCCCTCCGTGGGCCGATTTTACGAGACGGTGGACCTCGACGATCCCTACATACTGGCGCAGGATGGGCTGGAGCCCAGCGAAAGCAATCCACAGTTTCACCAACAAATGGTCTATGCGGTGGCGATGACCACCATCACCAATTTCGAAAGGGCGCTGGGTCGGAAGATTCAGTGGGCACGGCACATCGCCTACCGCACCAACAAGGGGTCCGACGGGAAGGAAAGCAAGGAATCCCGGAACGATGACGTGGATGACGATGCCACGGTCTGGGGCGAGGGGCAGCAAGACCAACGCAATGAAAACGATGGCTATGTCCGGCGGCTGCGCATCTATCCGCACGCCCTCCGGGAGGCCAACGCCTTCTACTCCCCCACGAAGAAGAGCCTGCTTTTCGGCTATTTTTCCTCCAAACCTGCCGACGCTGCCATCGGGATGCGGGGCAACCTGGTGTTCACCTGCCTGAGCCACGACATCATCACCCACGAGATCACCCATGCCATCCTGGACGGCATCTACCCCCGCTACAACGAGCCGACCAATCCCGATGTCCTCGCATTCCATGAGGCATTTGCGGACATCGTCGCGTTGTTCCAGCACTTTTCATTTCCGGTGGTGCTGCGTCATCAAGTCGCCAAAACCCGTGGCAACCTCAAGACCGAGAACCTGCTGGGACAACTCGCGCAGGAATTTGGAAGGGGAATCGGGAAGCGGGGCAGCTTGCGGGACGCCATCGGGGGTATGAACGAGGCCACAGGCAAATGGGAGCCCAAGGAGCCGTCCGCGACGGATTACCAGTTGCTGACCGAACCGCATGACCGGGGGAGCTTGCTGGTGGCGGCCATTTTCGAGGCATTTGCGAACATCTACCAAACCCGGACAGCCGACCTGTTGCGCATCGCTACGGGTGGCACGGGCGTGCTGCCGCAAGGGGAGTTGAACCCGGACCTGGTGAACCGCCTCTCCGAGGAGGCCTCCAAGGTGGCGGGACAAGTGCTCTCGATTTGCATCCGTGCCCTCGACTACTGCCCGCCGCTGGACATCACCTTTGGCGATTACCTGCGGGCGATCATCACGGCGGACATCGATCTCGTGCCATTCGACAACCGGAACTACCGGGTGGCGTTCATCGAGGCATTCCGGCGCCGGGGCATATATCCAGAGGACATCAAGACGCTGAGCGAGGAGAGTCTCCGCCACAAGCTCGAACCCGTGCAGGACGGCGACGGCAAGCGGCTGGTCAATGTCATCGGCAAGTTCTTGCTGGATTACCGGAAGGAGATCGCCGACAAAAAGGGCCGCAAGGAAGTCCACGATACCAACAAGGAGTTCATCGCCCATGGCAGCGACGATACCAACCGTGGGCTTTATCACCGGCTGGGGCGGGCATTTGGTTCGAGCAATGGCTTTGAGCTGCTGACGGGTCTGGCATTCAGGAGGGATTGCGAGCCGCTTGGCATCCGCATTTCCAAGATCATGTACGGCACGGAGCATGAGTGGTCCCCCACCATCGAAGTGGCAGACCTCCGCCTCGTGTCCCGCACTGGCCCCCAAGGCCGACAGATCAACCAAGTGGTGTTCTCCATCCTGCAACGGACGCTGGTGTCGTATGACCCTGAAAAGGACGCATTTGCAGTGCGGGCACCCAAGTACCACGAGCCTCCGACGGGGAGCGAAATGATGTTCCGCGGGGGATGCACCATCGTTTTCGACCTGGACACGCAGAAGATCAAGCATGTGATCTCCAAGCCCATCCTGCGGTTCCTCGACCCCAAACGCGCCGAGACCGCAGAGCCTCACTATGGCCGCATCCGCAGGCAGCACGCCTTCCAGCGTGTCGATGGCCCCAATGGCTTCAGCGACTTCCAGCAGTATTTCATGGGTGACTACAACATGGGCGCCCTCGAACCCTTCGCATTCGTCCACCATCATTGATCCCAAGCCATGCCCAAGACTCCCAAAAAATCAACTACCGAGACCACGCATGCTGTGGTGAGGATGTACCGGTTTGGCACCGGAGACTGTTTCTTGGTCAAGTTTTTTGCAGGCACGTCCGTGCAATGCAAACTCCTGATCGACTGTGGTGTATGGAGCCGTCCTGCCGAAGAAATGGAGCCGGTGATCCAGCAACTCATCGCCGATGTCCAAGGCAAGATCGACATCCTCGTGGTCACCCATGAGCACAAGGATCACGTGAGCATTTTCCACTCCTGCCGGGCAGCATTCAAGAACCTCAAGGTCGGGCAGGTTTGGATGGGATGGACCGAAAATGACCAAGACGAGGTGGTCAAGACCTGGAAGAAATCCTACGGGCAGAAGCGGCTCGCATTGGCCAAGGCCGCCCGCATGATGAACGAGAAGATGCTCAGCTCCTCCGAAGTCGATGGAATGAAGAACCTGCGGGACGGCAATCGCCTGATCCGGTCCCGCCAACATTTCCTGAGCGTGTACAACGGCCTCGTGGAGCTGGCGATGAATGCGGAGGAACTCTTCGGGGCTGACGAAACCGAGGTGGATGGCTATGTCGGGATGTTGGATGGGATGAAGTTTGTGAAGGACAACTGGTGCAAGCCCGAGCAGCGTCCCCAATACCTGGAACCGGGCCGCGTCTTTCCCATGCCGAATACCAAAGGGGTGAAGGTGCATGTCCTGGGACCG
Organism: Bacteroidia bacterium; assembly: GCA_046329055.1. Taxonomy (GTDB): domain Bacteria; phylum Bacteroidota; class Bacteroidia; order J057; family JADKCL01; genus JADKCL01. The sequence continues at coordinate 98,371 of JAXLVK010000004.1, read as the reverse complement.
CCCAAGGAATACGACAAGGTGAAAAAGGAAAAGGGCGGCGTCACGGGCAGCTATCCGCACAACTTCGCCCTCTCAGATATGGATGCCTATGTGGAGGCGGTGAATGCCTTTGGGAGGTCCGATGCTGCGATGCCCTTCGAGGATCAGTATGCGATCCAGCCTGCGGACGGGTCGGACAAGCTCAAGAACTATTACTTCGGCAACGAAAACAATTGGCGGCGGATCGACCACGAGTGGCTCATGAGCGCCGGACAACTCGCCCTCCGCGCCAACGACCTCACCAACAACCTGAGCCTCGCCTTGGCGATCGAGTTGCCGGGAGGCAATGTGATGCTCTTCCCCGGCGACGCGGAATACGGCAGTTGGGAAAGCTGGCAAGGCATCCAATGGGAAAACGACTTGAAAGCGCCTGACGGAGGCCCATTTGTGAACGACCTGCTCGGCAGGACCACTTTCTACAAGGTGGCGCATCACCTCAGCCACAATGGCACAGCGCGGGACGTGGGCTTGGAGCGGATGCCGCAATCCGGGATGACAGCCATGGCCACACTCGACTACGAGCACATCTCAGACGGCTGGAAGAGCACCATGCCCAATTCCGAGATCGTGAAGGAGCTGCTGCGTCGCACCTCGGGCCGGCTCATCGTGACCAATACCCATGGCATCGCCATGAAGGGCAGTCTGAGCGGCAAGGATTTCCAAGAGCTCATCGACGACGCCCGCAATCAAATGACACAGGAGGAGGCCAAGGAATTCAAGTCACGTTTCAAGGAGACGGATGACTACTTCGAATTCAAAGTGATGGCCTAGGGAACGCTTCCTGCTCTCGAATCTGGCCCGCCACGAAAGCGGCCCTGCGCACCGCCCATGAATGAAAAGCCCGCCACGGAATCCGCAGCGGGCTTTTTGATTTTCTAGCACTTGAGGCTTATTCCCCTTCGGCTGGGGCGTCGCCCTCGCTGCTGGGTTCCTCGCTTGCGGAGGTCTCGGCATTGGCGGCTGCCTCGGCGGCGGCGGCTTCTGCGGCTTCCTTGGCGGCCTTCATTTCCTTGATCTTCTTCTTCAGGGACTCGATCTCGGCCTTTTCGGAGTCGATGCTGCCTTGAATCTGGGCGCGGAGGGCGTCGCCGCTCTTGCCCTTGGTGATCATGAGGATATTGGTCTCGTAGGCATCGACCTTCTCTTGGATGATCTGGATCTTGGTGCGTACGCGACGGATTTCGTCCTCCACGGGATCTCCGGTGCTTTGCTCGCGGCCACCGCCTCCACGACGGTCTCCGCCACCACCACCACGGCGATCACCGCCGCCTCCACCGCCACGGCGGTCACCGCCTCCGCGACGATCTCCGCCGAAGCTTCCGCCTCCGCCACCACGACGCTCGCCACCACCTCCACCGCGGCGATCACCACCACGGGAACGGGTCTTGTCGAAGTATTGGTTCAGGGCATCGCGGTAGGCGCCATTGATCTTGTCCTTCTGCTTGAAGGGCACGTGGCCGATCTCTTTCCACTCCTTCTGGATCTCCTCGAACTCGTCGGCGTGGTCGCCGGGGTTGTCGAGGGCGGCAATCGCCTCCATGCGGGAGATGAGGTCGAGCTTGCGGGTGAGGTTTTCCTCTTGGTCGTTTTTGCTGGCGGATTGCACAGCGCTACGGCGGTCGAAGAAGGTGTCACATGCGGTGCGGAAGCGCTTCCAAATCTTGTTGCTGTGGCGTTCATGCACCGGGCCGATCGTCTTCCACTCCTCCTGCAGGGCCTTGAGGGCCTCGGTGGTCTCGCGGATGTTCTCGGAGTTCATTAGGGCCTCGGCCTTCTCGCAGATCGCAGTCTTGCGGGCGAGGTTGGCCCCGCGCTCGTCGTCGATGCTCTTGAAGAACTCGCTCTTGCGCTGGAAGAAGTGGTCGCACTCGGTGCGGTAGTCTTGCCACAGGGCCTTGTTGCTCTCGATGGGGCCGGGACCGATGGTCTTCCATTCCTCTTGGAGGGCAAGGACTTCCTTGGTGATGTCGGTCCACTCCTTCGGCTTGCGGGATGCAAACTCGTGGTGGGCCTTGATCTTGGCGATGATCGCCCGCTTCTTGATCTCGTTATCGACGCGCTGCTGATCCTGGAGCTCGTAGTAGCCGCTGCGCAACTCGTAGAAGCGGTCCAGGGTGTCGCGGAAGGTCGCGTTCATGGTCTCGGCCTCCTCGCGGGGCACGTGACCAATGGTGCGCCAGTATTCTTGCAGCTGCTTCACGCGCTCGCTGCGGCGGTTCCACTCGTCCCGGGTCGTGTTCGGATCCGTCGGGATCAGGCTTTCCACCTCCTCGACCACGCGCTTCTTCTCGTCCAGATTGTATTTCCGGTCCAGCTCCAGCAGGTCTTGGTACTTGCTGCGCAGGTTGTAGAAGACGTCAAGGTAGTGACGGTAGGTCTCGTTGAAGGACTGCATGTCCTTCTGGAGCACCCATCCGATCTCACGCCATTGGACCTGGATCTCGCGGACCTCTTGGATTTTGGTGACCTGCTCCTCGGTGACGATGGTCTTGAGGCGGTCGAGCAACTCCTTCTTCTTGTTGGAATTGTCCTCCTTCTCCTTCTCGCGCTCCGCGTAGTAGGCCATGCGCTTCTTGTTGAAGCGGGCAAGGGCGGTATTGAAGCGGCTCAGGAGGTTGGTCTCGACGGTCTCCGGATCGATCTTGGACTCGAAGCTCTTCTTGATGTTCGCGATCTTGGAAACGAATTCCGCGACATCTCCCCGTGTGGCGATGCTCTCCATGAGGAGGGTGAGCTCCTGCGGATTGGCCTTGTCCACCACGCTGTCGAGGTTTTCCTCGTCACCTAGGATTTCTTGCAGGAGCGAGCTAGCGGCCGATTCGCCACGGTCCTCGGTGAATTCCACGTGGGGAATGTCATCATCCAACAAGCCATCATCGGGGTACTCTTCGGCATGCAGGCTGACATGCGCTACGCCATCGGATTCATCCAATGCGGCGGCGCTGTCCTCCGGCTCCACTGGCACTTCGGGTGTCAGCGGCTCCTCAGGCGCGGGAGTCTCCTCCGGTTCCTCAGGTGCCTCTTCGGGCGCAACGATTTCAGGTTCAGGCTCGACCACAGGCATTTCATCCGGAGAAACTTCTGCAGATGCATCGAGGTTCACAGACTCTTGCTCGGAGTCTGAGGAGAGGTTCGGAAATTCCGTTTCAGGTGCCATTCAGCTACAATAGCGTTTCATCTAAAGAGGCTCAATTTAACAAGCCCCGGTATCGAAATCAAATTTAGCGGGTTGCTTCGATTTTCACAGCGTATTTACCGAAAAACGCTGCAAGCCGTCAAATCTTAGCGAACCCATCCCTCGACCGCATCCTTCGCAGGGTTGGGGAGGCCGAGCTTGTTTTTCTTGTTGAACCCGCAGAGGTCGTTGTGGAGCTTGTTGGGATTGGCAGCCTTCAAGTCTTGCAAGCTGTTGATTCCCAGCTTGCGCAGGGGCTCCATCCACTCCACGGGAACGCCTGCGGAGGCGAATTCCTCGTTGGTCACAGGCTTCACCTTCTTCTCGGGCTTCATTTGCGGGAAGAAGAGGACGTCCTGGATGCTCGGGGAATTGGTCATGATCATGCTCAAGCGGTCGATGCCCACTCCCAAGCCCGCAGTCGGCGGCATGCCGAATTCCAGCGCGCGGAGGAAGTCCTCGTCCAGCACCATGGCCTCGTCGTCGCCCCGCTTGCCCAGCTCCAACTGCTCCTCGAATCGCTCACGTTGGTCGATGGGGTCATTGAGCTCGGAAAATGAGTTCAGGATCTCCTTGCCGTTGCAGATGGCCTCGAAGCGCTCGACCAAGCCGGGCTTGCTGCGGTGCTTCTTGGCGAGCGGGCTCATTTCCAGCGGATAATCCGTGATGAAGGTCGGCTGGATGAGCTTGGGTTCGCAGTGCGCGCCGAAGATTTCATCGATCAGCTTGGCCTTGCCCATGCTGGGATCGTTTTCGACACCGAGTTGGTTGGCGGTGGCGCGCAGGGCGTCCTCGTCCATCTCGCTGATGTCGATGCCCGTGAAGTGCTGGATGGCTTCAAACATGGTGAAGCGCTTCCACGGCCGGGCAAAGTTGATGTCGTGCTCGCCGACGCGGACAATGGTGCTGCCGGTCACGTCCAGGGCGACCTTTTCGATCATCTCCTCGACGAGGTCCATCATCCACAAGTAGTCCTTGTAGGCCACGTAGAGTTCGATCTGCGTGAACTCGGGGTTGTGGAAGCGGGACATGCCCTCGTTGCGGAAGTCTTTGGAAAATTCATAGACCCCATCAAAGCCACCGACGATCAACCGCTTGAGGTAGAGCTCATTGGCGATGCGCAGGTAGAGCGTCATGTCCAGCGTGTTGTGGTGGGTCTTGAAGGGGCGAGCCGCTGCGCCGCCATAGAGGGGCTGCAAGATGGGCGTCTCGACCTCCAGGTAGTCGCGGGCGTTCAGGAACTCGCGCATGGATTGCACGAGGCGGGTCCGCTTGCGGAATGTGTCGCGCACCTCGGGGTGCACGATCATGTCGAGGTAGCGCTGACGGTAACGCTGCTCCAGCTCGGTGAAGCTGTCGTGGAGCTTGCCCTCGTCGTCCACCTTGCGGAAGATGATGGGGCGAAGGGTCTTGGTCAGGACGCGGAAGCTGTGGACATGCACGGAGGTCTCCCCTGTCTGTGTGGTGAAGACGTGGCCTTCCACGCCCACGATGTCACCGAGGGAGATGAGCCGCTTGAAGACCTCGTTGTACAGGGTCTTGTCCTCGCCGGGGCAGAGTTCGTCGCGGTTGAAGTAGAGTTGGATCAGTCCGGTGGTGTCCTGGAGCACGGCAAAGGATGCCTTGCCCATCACCCGTTTGGTCACAATCCGCCCAGCCAAGCTCACCTTGGCAAATTCAGCGGCATTTTCAGGGTTGAAACGGGCGAGGATGTCGGCCGCGAATGCGTTCACGTCGAATCCCTCAGCAGGAAACGGCTCGATGCCCAGGGCGCGCAGCTCATCCACCTCTTTGCGGCGCTGCAACTCCTGGTCGTTCAATTGATGATCCATTTTTGAATAGAAAAAATCAGGCGGCAAAGTTACATTGAGAATCTTTAGTTCGCGCAACTCCTGTGGACAATGCGTGCAGACTTTGCGATCCTTTGTGTGTTTGCGGTTTTCGCCTATTTTTGATGTTCTTGAATGGTAATCTGTGTTCGTAACCCGATGAAGTCGATGAATTTGTGGAGTATCCGCTTGCTGCTTGTGGCTGGTTTTGCATTGTTTTCGCTGTCCGCCCGGGCCCAAAAGGATTCCACGGGCGCCTATTGCAACATCTTTTATGTGACGTCCGAGAATCAGTCCATCCTCCCGTTCAACGATCAGTGCTTCATCGCCGACCAATACTCGATCAAGGATCCCACGAATTTCAAGGCGATGGGCCCCGTGGAGGGCTCGATTTCGCTGTTTGACAAATTTGACTGGCTCATGCACCTGTACTTGCCCACGGCAAGTGAGGGGCAGCGCCTGTCAGTGGCCATCCCTTCGGACATTTTGTCGAAGACTGTGAAAATGAAGCCGGGGACCATGTTCATCACCCTGAGCGACAACCGCAGCAGCAGCCGTTTCGACACCCCGTTGGACAATGTGGATTTTGTCACGGTCAGCGGCAGTGCCAAGGTGCTTGAATACAAGGCCGTCGCGGCCGGCATGCCCTACCCCTACTACAAGCTGCAAATGGACCTGCGATTCCGCCAAGTGGACCGCACATCCGGTACGCCCAAGCTCACCGGAGACCCCATCCGCGTGAAGATGGTGACGGTGATCGAGGCGAATGACTGAGGGGATTGACAGCTCAAGCCTTCGCCAATTTCGCAGCTTGCTCCACCCAGGCTTCTCGCCGCACCCGGCCGGGGAAGAGGCCGAGAACTTGATCGATGCGATCCATGTCGGTTTGGCTCAGGCGGCTGAGTTGCACAAAGGTGTAAATCCCAAGGCGGTTCAACTTACCCTCGACCACCGGGCCGATGCCATTGATGCGGGTGAGGTCCTGTTTGTCGGCTTCGGTTGCCGTGCCCAAGTGTGAAAAATCCACGTCGGCGGGAACAGTACTTGCCTCCAACTCCTTGCGAATCCGGTCCAATTCCGCCTTGAGACGGTCGCGCTCCTTGGTGACCTTGTCGAGTGAGGAACCCGCAGAACTCTTGTCCCGCGCCGCGTTGCGCAATTCGCTGTTTTCTTTTTCCAGCTTGTCGATTTGCGCTTCGAGGTCTTTCACGTCATGCTCCAGGTCCTCCTTTTCGCGGCGCAGCCATTCCATTTCCTTGCTGCCAGATTCGGCGGCCGCGGGCTTTTCGCTCCGAGCCTTGACCAGCTCCGCCTGCAGGTTGAACGCCTCCAATTGCTTTTCGCGCAAGCTGCGCTCAAGTTCTCGAACGCGCATGTCCGAGTCCGTGCCTGCGCCTGCGGTCTTGAGACGCTCGACTTCCGCACGCAGGGCTTCCACCTCCCCTACCAATTCCTTGGCTTTGGCCGCCTCACCTTCCAATGCAGCCTGTGAAGCGCGCAATTTCTCCAGCTCACCTTCCAAGGTGGCTTGGGACTCGCGCATCCGGGCAAGCTCTGCCTCGGCGGGATGCGGCCCGGCCGTGTCTTGCTGCGCCCCGGTTTCCTTCATCGCCGATTGGAGGCGCTCCATTTCTGCCGAATGGGCCGCTTTCTGCGTCGCCAGATCGTTTTCGAACTTCTGAACCGTCGCCTTGAGGTCAGCGATGGTCTGCGCGAGCTCGTTGTTGGTGAGGATGGCGGACTCCTGCTTGGCCTTCCAATCGGCGGCTTCCGCGTTCACCCCTGCCAATGTCTTTTCCAATTCGGCCTTCTCGTTCCGCAGGGACTCGACGGATTGTTGGAGTTCCACCAACTCCGCGCCGGGTTGCGCCTTGCCCACCTCGGTGTCTGGCTTTGCCGCCTTTGCCATTGCCAGATCTTTTTCAAGCTCGACTTTGGCCGTTTTCAGTTCCGTCAGGGACTTTTCGGCCTCTGATTTCTCCGACTTGGCTGCGTTCAGGGATTTTTCAAGTTCGGCCTTCTCGCTTTTGGACGCGGCGAGGGATTTCTCCAGTTCCGCTTTCTCAGACTTGGCAGTGGCGAGCGACTTTTCCAATGCCACTTTTTCCGCTTTGGCGGTTTCGAGTGCCTTGTCCGGCTTGCCCTGCTGTCCTTTTGCATTCGCCGGGGTTGATTTCTGCTCGGGTTCAGGCTTGGACTTGGGGCGACGGGCGAACCATGCCACGAGGAAGCCAATGATCGCTGCCCCGAGGAGCATGATCACGATCTCGATTATGGCGGTAGGGCGGTCTAGCGGGTTGAGGTCTGAAAACATCGAAATAGCTTATTCGTTCAGGGAAATGACCACTCGGCGGTTGCGGCTGCGGCCCTCGGGGGTGTCGTTGGTGGCGACGGGGTCGGCCTCACCCAATGGCTCGGTCACAATCTGCGCCTCCTGCACGCCGCGGTCCCGCAGCATGGTCGCAATGGCATCACAGCGGCGTTGCGCGAGCTTGAGGTTGTTTTCTCGGGCGGCGGTGTCGTCGGTGTAGCCGCGCAGGCGGACTTTTTTGGCGGGATTGGACTTCAAGAAGGCTGCCCACTGATCGAGGTCGCCTTCGAGCCTCGGGTCGCCCATCTGAGGTGTCGCAAATCCGAAAAGGATGGTCCGCTCGGCGGGTGCGCCCAATGCGCTGCCGGATTTGGAGGCGGTTCCATTCTTGGAGCCGGCATCGGAGGCTGAGGCGCTCCCTGCTGTGCCGTCGGCTGTGTAGTTCGCCTCGTCCGGATCGGAGCCATTTTCTGCGGCAGCAGGATCGGTTTCCACCGCAGCAGCCTCCGCAGAATCCGTCCCCATGACCGAAGCCGCCGGATCATTCGCTGCCGATTTCCCTGCATTTGCCTCAGCAACTGCCAATGAGACCACTTCATTCGACCAGCAAAGCCCCTTCACCCGGCAGACATACCAATAGGTACTCCCCGCCGACCAAAGCAAAAACGCCGCTATGCCGATGATCCACGCTCTCATGGCACCAAGTTACAGACTTTGAGTTGATAGTTGACAGTGGATAGTTGACAGAAAGCCGCGACGATCAACTGTCAACTATCCCCTATCAACTCTTCGCGTATGTGTCTCGATAGGCCCGCATCCGCTCTAGGGCTTCGGTGAAATCCTCGGGGAGATCACTTTCGAAGAAGACTTGCTTGCGGGTTGTCGGGTGGATGAAGCCGAGGGTTTTGGCGTGGAGGGCTTGACGTGGCAAGACTTCCATCAAGTTGTTGATGAAGGAGTTCCACTTCGGGGTGCTTTGGTGGACGAGGATTTCGTTGCCGCCGTAGAACCAGTCACTGAACAGCGTGTGGCCGATGTGCTTGAGGTGGACGCGAATCTGATGGGTTCGCCCGGTCTCAAGCTTGCATTGGACGAGGGTGGCGAAGCCGAAACGCTCCAACACCTTATAATGTGTGATCGCCCGCTTGCCCAGCGAGCCGTCCGTATAGACCGTGAATTTCTTGCGGTCGCCCTTGCTCCGGCCCACATGCCCGACGATGGTGCCTTGGTCCTGCTCCACGTTTCCCCAGACGATCGCATTGTAGAGGCGGTCCGTGGTGCGTTCGTAGAATTGCCGGGCGATGAACTGATTGGCGAAATCGTGCTTGGCGACGACGAGGAGGCCGCTCGTGTCCTTGTCAATTCGGTGAACCAACTGCGGATACACCCATTCCTCGCGAGGGCCATTGAGGCGGTCGTGGTTCAGGTGGTAGAGCAGACCATGAAGCATGGTGCCCGTCCAGTTGCCCACGCCGGGATGTACCACGAGGTTGGGGGACTTGTTCACCATCAGGACGTCGTCGTCCTCATAGACGATGTCCACCGGGATGTCCTCCGGCCCAAGTTGCGGGGGCGGGGGATGCGGCAGCATGATGGTGACTTCGTCGCCGGGCTTGACCTTGTAGCTCGCCTTGATCACCTTGCCGTTTACCCGAATGCAACCTGCGAGGGCGGCGTTTTTGATCTGGGTGCGGCTGCAGTTGCGCATGAGCGAAAAAAGCCACTGGTCCAGACGCATCACGCCTGACCGGGATCGGCCTTGTACCGCCTGTGCATGTAGAGACTGCCTTCCTCTTCCGAACCCTCCTCGGGCCGGCTCTCATCCACGTACGCGTCGTCGATGTCGAGGTCGTAGTCCTGTTCCAGATCTTCTTCCACTAGCGAATTGCCCAAGGGGCGCATTGAATGGGCAAAACTAGGGATTTATTTGGTGCGGATTCTGCACGAAGTCTAACCGCAAGACGCAAAAGGAACGCAGAATCCATCCGCGAACGGTCTTTGCGCCTCTTTGCCTTTGCGGTTCTTGGTTTCGAACCTGCCGGATTTCTCGCTTCGATTTCAGCGAATACCAAGCGGCTGCCGCCGAGGATCAAGAGGGTGGAGATCATCTGTGCCTGAGTGAATTGCAGGCCGGCGAAGTTGTAAAGGGTGTTGACGCGGATGCTCTCGATGAGAAGGCGTTCCAATGCGATCAAGACCATATAGGTACCGGGGGAAGTGAACAAACATGCGTATTTGAGTTTCTTCCAGATGCCCCAAAGGATGCCGAAGATCCCCACGCCCATGATGGTCTCGTAGATCGGCGTCGGGAAGACCGGGGCAGGGAGGTGACGGCAGTATTCGCCTTTGCAACCCACCATCTGCACACCATCCAAGGCGACGTTGTGCCGGAAGTCTGTGGCGAAGAACCAATCCGGCAGGAAGCCGAGCCATCCTGGCTTGGGGAATACGACGTGTTCGCTCCCGTTCAGGATGAAGTATTCGCGGTGCGCTGCGATGGCCGCGTTCAGCGTTTCGACCGAACCCTTGGCGATCCCACCCTCCGGCAGGCTTTGGTACGCGGCATTGATGATGCCCCAGTCGCCGTCACCGCTCAGCTGGCAACCGATGCGGCCCACTGCGTAGGCGAGGATCAATCCCGGCACGAAGGCATCCACGCTGGTGAGGATGTGGAAACCCTTTTTGTAGAGGTAATAGATGATGAGGAAGCCCGCGCAGATCAAACCGCCGTAAAAGCTCAAGCCATTGAAACTCACGAGGTCGCCGATGGGATCGTCCCAGAAGTTGCTGCCCGGCTCCAGCATGGCGAAAATCTTGGAGCCCAAGATTCCCGCCACGAAGGCGATCGTCACCACTGTCCCGAGATAGAAGGAAGGCCCGGCATCGACTGTCTCGAACTTGACCTCCACGTTCTTTTTCTTGTTGTATTCCAGGTATTTCCAGCCGCCACCAACGATCAAACCCAAGAATCCCGTGAGCCAGAAACCCTTTGCTGACAGCAAGGCCTCCTCGGTATGGTTGTTGAAAAAATCGGGGTCATCGATGTAAATGCCGAGCTTGTAACCCACGATGGCCCATACCAATGCATGGATCACGACCTCCCGCATGGTCACCGGACCCTGGGTTTGGACCTTTTCCTTCCGGAGCTTGTATTGGCCGAGTTTCTCGCGGCGGCGCAGGTCAGCCCGCAAGGGGATGTAGGCAGCGATGAAAGCCAGGGCCAGGAAGAATCCAAAGGTCTTGGCAGGCAACAAGATGTCCGTGCCTAGGAGGTAGTTGATGAGGTCACTCAGCCGGGGAAACATGCACTTGGGTCTTTTCGGTGATTCGAGGCAAAGAACGCGAAGTTCGACCTCAATTAATAATTCAGAATGAACAATGAATAATGAAGCTCCGAGGGTAACAGTCGGGCGCTCCCTCATTGTTCATTATTCATTGTTCATTCTTAATTTCTTTGACTATTTTCGCCAGCGATTCGGCTCTGGGGCCGTTTCTGAAACCAATTCGATACGGAAAATGAGTATTCTCGTCAATAAGCAGTCGCGCATCGTGGTGCAGGGATTCACCGGCAAGGAGGGCTCCTTCCACGCTGAGCAGATGATCGAGTACGGCACCAACGTGGTCGGCGGCATCACCCCCGGCAAAGGTGGAGAGATGCACCTCGGTCGCCCAGTCTTTAACACCATGCAAGATGCCGTTGACGCCACCGGCGCCAATGTCTCCATCATCTTCGTGCCTCCGCGCTTCGCCGCTGACGCGATCATGGAAGCCGCCGACGCAGGCGTGGAACTCATCATCACCATCACGGAAGGCATTCCCACCCGTGACATGATCTACGCCAAGAAGTACATCGACGACCGTGGCGTGCGCATGATCGGCCCGAACTGCCCCGGCGTGATCACCCCCGGCGAATGCAAAGTGGGCATCATGCCCGGCTTCATCCACCGCCCCGGCACCATCGGCATCATCAGCCGCTCCGGCACCCTGACCTACGAGGCAGTGGACCAAGTCACCAAGCAAGGACTCGGTCAGAGCACCTGCGTGGGCATCGGCGGCGACCCGATCATCGGCAGCCCCCACATCGACATCATCAAGCTCTTCAATGAGGATCCCGGAACCGAGGGCATCATCATGATCGGCGAGATCGGCGGCAGCAACGAAGAGATTGCAGCCGAGTGGATCAAAGCCAATGCGAAGAAGCCCGTTGTGGGTTTCATCGCCGGTCAGACCGCGCCTCCCGGACGCCGCATGGGCCACGCCGGTGCGATCATCAGCGGCGGCAAAGGCACCGCAGCCGCCAAGATGGAAGCCATGGCAGCCGCCGGCATCCACGTGGTGGAAAGCCCCGCGGACATCGGCGTCACGATGGCACAGGCGCTGAAGGAATGGAAGGCTAGGGTTGGGGCTTGAGGCTTTGACTTGAAGAAATAGTGGAAAGGCGACCTTGGGGTCGCCTTTCTTGATTCCAAAAATTCACCACTTACTTCGTCTTTGGAGAAGGTGGAGGTGAGGGTTTCGGTGGATTGTTACCACGTCCGCCACCGGATTTGTTTCCGGTTGTGCTTGGACCATTTGGAGGAGTACTTGATTTTGCCATAAGAAAATAAAAATTTTGTGAAAAACTTATTTACCAAATACCAGTACGAAAAGATCGATTATTTGTTCAGCAATTCACAAATCCCAGTCACATCAACCACGAAAAAACAGAACCCATGAGCGGCTACCCACCCGAAATCGAACGCCTTCACGAAACCCTCAGCAGCCTGAAGGGAATCGAGGATGTCTGCAGCGGCATTGACAACCTCGACGGGCTCGGGGATGCGGACGTGCGGAGTGTGGCGATGGGGCATCTGCCTGTGGGGACATTGTTGCGAACGCAGGGTGGCTTGAAGGACGAGTCGATGCTGCAATTTGAGTTCAGGCTAGATGGGACTCCGGCGAGTTTGATCTCATTGGAGTTTCTGGCTTGGTTTATCCGGGATCAGGCTCGGGCTGGGAATGTGATTCAGTTGCGCCCATTTGCCTTGCCCCCGAGTGGGCCGGGAGGGGTGCAATTGGGGCAGACTTTGAAGTTCCATATCGATTATTTCATCGTGAACCCTACGGATTCGCTGCGGCCGTTTTTGGATAGGATCTGGGATTTGACGGAGTCGCTGAGGTTGGCGATGGATTTGTATCGGATTCCAACTCGGGGGACTTGAATTCAATCGCCATGTACGTTCAAGAAATTTCAATCGAGAACCTTACCAATGCTGACCGTCAGGAGGTTTGGGAGACATTTGACCTGTTGATTGGCTTCTATCGGGGCAGCGGACAGAAGCTCGGCCGGATCGAGTCGCAATACATGGTAGGCAACCGAATGGTTTGCCTACCATTTACCCATGAGGCGGATTCGCTTGGTCCACGGTACAACAATTACTACGTGAATAAGCAAACAGAGAAGCTTGAAAAGCTCTGCGGGTCCAATTTGAAGATCCAGACTTTGGGCAAGGACGGAGTTGATTCGGAGGATACCTGCAATTGCTCGAATCCCACGGGGTATCTCCTGATCACCGACTTCTTGACGATTCACTCTCCCATTCGTTGCTGCTCTTGTGACAGGCCGGTCCCATTGTATCGGCTTCCGATTTATTATGATCATGGCTACATGCCGATTTTGAGTTGGGAATCAAACTATACTGCCTGTGACCGCCTGCAAATGAATTGCGAAGTGGGCGAACGATGGGCACTTCGTCAGATGCAACACCTCGATTCACAACTGACCAAACAGGGAAGGGAGATTTGCAGGAAAATCGAGGAATTGAGCGGCATGCCCACCTATTGCTATCTCTACAATTACTCCAAATACAAAGGGGACGATTCAGATCGCCCCTGCCCAGGATGCGGGAATGGCTGGCATTGGGTGAGAGAATCTCCGGGTCACTATGATTTCAAATGCGATAAATGCAGAATCATCTCGGCAATATCACCACTCGCGCGGTAGGAGGCATGCTGTATGATTTCCCTGCTTTCCACTGTGTCATCCTGTGGGCCAGAATAGGCCGAGGGATCTCGCTCGAATGGCAACCGTCGTGTTGTCAAACGGTATTTGCCAATGTTTCGAGCTAGATCCTTCGCCTGCGGCTCAGGATGACGTGCCTCAAAACGCCTCCCCAAACGCCACATAAAACCCTGTCGTGCCATTCCCAACGCCGAAATCGAGGCGCAGGTTCACATTGTCTTTCTTGTCCATGAGGAAGCGCAGGCCGCCGCCGGCGGTGTATTTGAAGCGCTCCATTTTGTAGGGTGCATTCCAGTTCCAGACCTCCCCTGCCCCGATCCAAGCGGCTAGGCCGAAGCGCCACCAAATCGGCATGCGGTATTCGGCTTGGACGGCGGCATAATTTTGCTCACGGTAGCGCCCCTGATAGTAGCCGCGCATTTCCCGGTCGCTGCCCATCAAGCCGAGCAATCGCAGGGGCGGGGCGCCCGTCTGCAGGAGCGCGTACCCCTGCAATGCCAGCACGTGACGCGGCCATGTGCGCAGGTATTTGCGGGCATCCACTTCCGTGCGGGTGAAGGCGAAATCGCTGCCGATGAACCTGCCAAATCCGAGGCTGCTCACTGCCAAATAGCCGCCCTTTTTTGCATTCAAGGGATTGTCCCGCGTGTCCCAAGAAAATGCCGGCCCGACTCCCAAGGACAGCCCACCATCGTATCCCGGCGGCTGCAAGGTCTCGATCAATCCTCCAGAATCAGCAACCACCCGGAATACATTCTGTAATTTCAGTCGCAGGCCGAGGTAGAGATTATTGCGCAACATTCGCAGCCCGCGCGCCTCCATTTCCAACCGGGTCATGTCCACGCGTTCCACATCGTCCTTGGACGTCGCCGCACCGATTCCCCAATAGTTTTCGGGAAATTTTCGGAAGCCCACGAGGCCATCGATTGCTGTCTTGTTTCCTCGCGTGAACAGATTCCATCCTGTCTCAGCGATGAGTTGCTTGTTCAGGGTATAATTCACCTCGACCTTGGCGCTTGAGAGTCGCGTGAGGGAATCATCCTGCCAAAACCGCAATGTGAACAAGGCAACCGCACCAAAATACAGCCTGGTCTCGGGCGCAAACCCGATCGCAGGGACAGGAAGGACGCCGACTTTACGCACCTTTTTGGGTGGCTTGGTGATGGTGTCTGCAACTTTGCTATCAGGATTGGCTGCAATACTGGATTGCGCCTGAGTTACCGTGACCATCGCGGTCAGCAGGAATACAAGAGCCAACATCCTAAAGCCCCATGCGCCCTCAGAAAATCGATTCAAATGTCCATTCATCGGCAGATTGTCGAGAGAACTTGCACCTCTCATGCGCTGGTCCCCATGCTTTTGGGCTCCTGCCGCTGCGCAAAATGAACTTGCCGATGGCCCAGACAATGGGAGCCATGACCAACACGGCTAGGAAGGCGTAAGAGGCTGGTATTGAAGTCCACGGCGTAGGCTCCGGCGATGGCATAAAGCACGGCGGCGGGCAGCAAGCCTAGTAAAGAGCCAAGAATCACCCGCTTCAGACTCATCCCGGACAATCCGGCAATGATCCCAATGGCCTCGGCAAGAATGGGAATGGGGCGGGAAACCACCACAGCCACCATGCCATGGCGTTCAAAAAAGACCTTTGCGCGGCGCAAGGCCTCATCCCCCATCCACCTGCGGCCGGCGGCCTCCCCCCGCGTACCGATCCAATACCCCGTCAATGACGCACCCAATCCGCCAACAATTGACAGCAAACTACCCAGGATCACCCCGAAAAGGACGCCATTGGCAAACATGATGATGCTGCTGGGGACGGGTGCCACCACATCGGCGACGAGGAGCCCCATTCCTGCCATACCAGCGACCCACTTTTCTTGACCGAGCCAGTAATCGGGATTTTCCTCCAAAAACGGCAGGTGCAGCGCCTGTCCCACGAAGAACAGGACCAGCATGGTCAACACAAGAATCCCCGCAAAGATCCAGAACCGCTTCATAGTTCAATTTCCATAGTTGGTATCAATGCCCTTCGACCCATTCGCCCCAAAACAAGGATAGTCAATCCAAGGGGGAAATCCAAAAGCGAACTGCGGCCAAATTCGCTGAGGAAGCCCACAGGCTACCGGCTCTAGATCCTTCATGAAAAATTCTAGCACCTCTTGCTATTTGAGACCGAACGGTCTTAGATTTGCAAGTATGGAAGCGAAAGCTGACAGGACACGGCGCATCATCATTGAGAAGGCAAGCGGCCTTTTCAACCGGAAGGGCTATCATGGCACCTCGATGAGCGACATCCTGAAAGCCACGGGATTGGCCAAAGGAGGCGTCTATGGGCATTTCAAGAGCAAAGAAGAGATTGTCGCTGAAGCGTTTGAATTTGCCTTCTACAAGGTTCTCGATGAGCTGTCCATCCGCATCAAGGGGCAACCAGATGCGATGAGCAAGCTTTTTGCGATCGTGGACTTCTACCGAACCTTCCTATCAGCGCCTGTCGTGGATGGCGGATGCCCAGTTCTGAGCTATTCAGGACACTCCCTGGATGACGTTCCTGCCATGGCCAAGCTACTTTCCCGCGCAGCGAAGACGATGCTGGAAGCCACGGAGCGCATCATAGAAAAAGGCCAAAAATACGGCCAAATTCGTCCAGAAATTGATTACAGAGCGTACTCGGAGGTGATTTACAGCCGCATAGAAGGCGCCCTCGCCCTCGCCAAGGCGACCGGTGATGAGGAACGGCTGAACCGCCTGCTCGACGCTCTCGCCCAAGACATGCGGCGTGACTTGCCCGCGTGATTTTTTTTGAATATTCACAGACCGAACGGTCTATTATTTAAGAAAGGAGTAAAGTTATGTTGATTGAAACAGCAGCACTGCCCCGGATCCTCCAAAGCGAGGCCACAATCAGGTTTCAGGATTGCGATCCATTCAACCACCTGAACAATGCGCGTTACATCGACTACTTCCTGAACGCCCGCGAGGATCAGATTCGCAGCGTTTATGGATTGGACATCTACGAGCGCGCCATGACGACTGGGCAAGGTTGGGTGGTCGGTCGCACGCAGATTGCCTACTTCAAGCCTGCCAAGCTCATGGAGTCGGTGGTGATCGAGTCGCAGTTGATCCATTTCGGCAAGCGCGACATCACCGTGGAGATGCGCATGCTGAACCGCGATCAGACCCAGGTCAAGGCGTTCATGTGGGCCAACTTCGTCCACTTCCGCTTGGCATCCGGCAAGAGCGAGGAGCATCCCGAGGAACTGATGCGGCTCTTTGGCGAGGTGCACACTCCGGTGCCCGCATTGACGTTCGATGCGCGGTTTTCGGAATTTGTGGGCGCCAAGCAGCCTGCTTGATCCTGCCATAATATACCAAACCGTGGGCGCTGCAATGCAGACGCCCACGGTGGCTGGTGAAGTTGGTTGATGTATATATTCGTCCCGCCGGCTTTTGCCAAGCGGGATGGATGGGTTGGGAGGGGAAGGTCCAAAAGGGATGCGGGGTGACGACGCGATCCCATGCAATTTGATAACGCAATACAGATCTACAAACAAGTTGGCAGAGTCGGAGCCGAGGGTGATTTCCGGCTATTCACTATTTTGATTTTCCCCTCAATTTCAAGGATCGCAGACGAGTTCTCTCTCATTCTTGATACTTAAATATACGCGTGGCCATTGACATCTCGTGTCAAGGAACGAAGGCGATTTTTCGCAAATTTACGTCCTGTATTTCAACCACTTACGATCACAAATTCCAGCTCCAACAAGCACCCATTTCCGTTCCAAAAAGCGCGATATCCAGCCCCTACATCCGGCATGTTTGCACAAAAACGGCGCGGCCTCCGAGTGGAAGCCGCGCCGCACTTTTCAATCGTATGAAGACAAATGTTACTCGCGGATCAGACGGCTCACGCCCATCAAACCATTGGCATTTTCAAGGGAGAGAAGGTACATGCCAGCTGGCAGCGAGCCGCCATCGATGGTCACCTGCTCACCCATGATGCCATCCCGCTGGAACACCACGCGGCCAGTCACGTCGCGCAGGGTCACTTGATGGGTCAGGGAGCTCGGATTGTTGAAGCGGATCAGGGTCTCGCCACGGAAGGGATTCGGGGCGACGGACATTTGGATGTCCTTGTGGAACGGATCGATGGCGACCACATTGGCGAGGGTGTTCAGCGTGGTGTTGGTCACGATCGCCGCATTGAAATCGAAGTAGATGTAGGCAGTGTTGGTGATGTCAGTGCCCAGGGGCAAGCCAGCCTTGTGGCTGATGCGGTATGTGACGTGGCCATGGCTGCCAGGCTCATTGGTATTGGAGTCGGGGAGCATGATGTTGCGGAACTCGAATGCGACCTTGCCGAAGTCATTGTGCCAGGTGAAGGGGTGGCTGCCGCCGATGACTTCGAGGGTGCTTTGGTCGAGGTCGGCATCCAGGGTGTCATGCAGGATGACGTCGGTTGCGTAGAAGTTGCCAGTGTTTTGGAAGCGAATGGTGTAGGTCAGGCGGGTGCCGGGCGTGATGTCGCCGGTGTTGTTTTGGCCTGCTGGCACCACGGACTTGTCATTGGGGTCGTAGGAGGAGAGCACCACGTGGTCGCGGGAGTCCATGTTGTCCCCGGGAGCCTGGTCACCTACAATCGGATTGATGGTGGCGGTGAAGCCCACGTTGGAGCCGACTTGGATGTTTTGCGGAATCTGGAGCTGGCAGGAAACCATGCCCGACGCGCCCGGAGCGAGGTTGGGGATGCTCCAAGTCACGGTGCTGCCCGCATGGGTGCCGCTGTTGGATGCGCCAACGAAGACGAGGCTGGGTGTGTGGTCAAAGGTGATGGTGGCATTTTGCGTGGTGGTGCCAACATTCGCATAGTGCAGCGTGTAGGTGCGGGTGAAGCCGGGCACGGGAGGAATCGCCGAGTAATAGACACGGAGGTCGTTCATGCCGGGGATGGCTGCAATGCCGAAGTTGTTGCCGGAATGCACGGAGCCATTGCCAGCCGAGGTGAGGCTGTAGCTGTTGCCGCTCGGCTCGGTGACCTGATGGTAGGTGGCAGGCACACAAGAGAAGGTGTAGGAGCCCGTGGGCAGGTTCACCATCCAGTTTCCATTCAAGTCACTGGTCATGTAGAAGTTGCCGGGGTTGATGTTGATGATCTGGTTCCCAAGGTTGGGCTCGCCTACGTCCTGGGCGCCGTTGCCATTGACGTCATCATAAGTGACACCGGAGAACATGTCGTGGTTGGTACAGATGGAGTCGATCGTGATCTGGAGATACACGGAGTCCATCTGCATGGAAACGGAATCCCACGCGCCGAAATTTACCCAATAGGTTCCAGGTGAACTGTAGATGTGGGTCGCGAAGGGATTCTGGGAGTTGGAGCCGGAGCTGCCGCCGTCACCGAAACTCCACCAATGGTAGGAGTGCTGGAAATTTCCAGAAGTGTCAACGGCATAAAACATGACCGGGGACCCCACACATGGCGTGTAAGGCAGGTGGGTGATCACGTGGTTGTTTTGCCAGATTTGGGAGAAAGCCCCGAAGCCAGCTAAGCACAAAAGCAGTGTGAGAAATAGGTGTTTCTTCATAATACAAATTGCCTCAAGTCATAATAGGATAAAACGATGACCAAAGGTGCCCCATCACCTGCTCAGCTGCAATTTGATTTATGAAAATAGTTACGCATCCAATGAGGACACGCTATCACAACGCCATCTATAACAATGAATTAGAAATCAGAAAAACATCGGTGATCAGGCAGCGAATTCGCCCTCAATCCACCTTGATTTGCCTCGTTTCGCCTTCCGCAAACTCGTTGTCGATCATGACTCTTTCGACGTATTCGATGGTATGGTCATCCTTGAATCGCGGGGCCTCCACCACCCAATCCGCCGCTGCCATGTAAAGCAGCTTCGCATCGAATTTGTCCTTGCGCACCATCGAATTTCCATCCAATGAAAGCACAAATATCCGGGTCTGGTCCGGGTATTCGCTGTGATTCAATGCAGTGAAGGCGATCTTGGTCTTGCTGGGATTCCAACTCACCGTACTCAAGGCCTCCGTTTCCTTCAAAAAGCTCATGAAGGAATTGTCCCGCCGCGCGATGGGGTCGTAAGTTCCGACGCCGCGCAGGCTCGCATACAAGAGCGTTTTCCGATCTGGCATCAAATGCAGGCTCACCGAGTAGTACAACTTGGCACCCATGTCCTCCGACACGTCCAATGCCTGCCCATTGAGGTCCCAAAGGCGGTATTCGGTGCCGCCGCTCGCCATCATGTATTCATACTCCGCGACGATGAAGCCGCTCGTATGGTACTTGATGGATTTGGCATATTCGAAGCCAGATTCCTTGAACTCCTTCCAATTCAGGAGCATGAAATTCTTGAAAATCGGGGCTGCCTGCGCGATCGCCGGGTCCAGGGTCTTCTCCAGCTCCTCGCCATCCTCGGCCCCGAACTTGCCACGGATGGCGAGCTTGGTGCCGTTGTGCATCAGCATCATTTTGGTGACGTAGGGATCGAGGCCGTCGCAGAGGTTCTGGTACATGAAACAGGCCTCCAAAATGCCGTCCCGGTCAAGGTCGATCAACTGCAAGCTCCCGGGCACGAAGGTCATCTCACAGAGGTCCGAGCCAAAGTCCTTGATGTCCCATGCGAGGGTGCATTTGCCGCCGACGACCCTATATTGATAGACGTAGATGTCGCGCTTGTGGCGTTGCGCATCGCTGTCATAGCAGACGATCAGGGTATTTTCTCCGGCCTCATCCTTCCAGACCAATCCGTCCTGTACCTGACCCTTGTGGATCATCCTGCTGTCGAGGTTGTCTTCCCGGGCATGGTCGAAATAGTAGCCTCCGCTCAAGGAAAGCCCCTCCTGTGCATGGGCGAAGTAGAACCCACATCCCAGCAGGAGCGTCAAAACCGCCATACGCATGACCGCAATTCCAGACCGTTGTTCCATCATTTCTCGACTTTCAAATCCACTTTCTTCTCATTTGCCCCGAGCTTGAGGGCAATGGTATAGGTACCCGGGCCGAGGTAGGATTCCTTGCCCTTTTCCTTCACTTGCAAATTCCATTCCAAGGTGTTCAGCCCCGGCTGTGCCTGAGCAGTGAACTGATGCAGGGTCTTGCCTTTGCCATCCAGCACCTTCACGTCCATCACGCCGCCCATCACGCCCGGCGCGAGCATGTAGTGCATGGACATCTTGGGTTCCCGCGCCCCGGTGAAGGGGTTCGGAGCCTTGCCCCAGTTTTCCCTCCAACGAACCTTGTCCGGTCCCCAAACCAGCAGTTGCTCGGTGGCGTCCCGCTTGGCGAGGGCGCGCAACTCCTTGAGCCCAACCACATAGATGCTACGGCCATGCGTCCCGATGACCAACTCCGCCTCGCGCGGATGGACGACCATGTCATAGCAAGACACATTCGGCAGGCAGCTCAATGCCATCCAAGTGCTGCCGCTGTCAAGGCTCGCGTAGGCGCCTTGATCCGTACCGAGGAAGAGCAACCCACGGCAACCCGGATCCTCGATAAGGACATTGGCGTTTTCCTCTGGCAGATTGGCCTTGAGCGGGAACCAAGAGCGGCCGAGATCGGTGGTTTTGAAGGCATGGAGGCTGAAATCGTCGTTGCGGTAGCCCGTCAGGGTGGAGTAGGCGGTGTTTTTGTCGAATGCCGATGGGCTTACGGAAGACACCCACAAGCCACTGGGAAGGCCGGAGTTGACCTTGGTCCAGGTGCTGCCAGCGTCGGTCGTCACTTGGATGTTCCCGTCGTCGGTTCCCGCCCAGATCAAACCAAACTTCAATGGCGACTCCGCCAATGAGGTGATGGTGGAGAAGGGAACATTGCCTTGCGGCTGCCGATTGGTGGTGAGGTCGGGGCTGATGCGCTCAAATCCACGCCCCATGTCCATGGAGCGGAAGACGTACTGCGCGCCCATGTAGATGATCTCGTGGTTGTGTGGGCTGCAGATCAGGGGTGTGCGCCAGTTCCAGCGGTACTTGTCCTGCCCAATGTCGTGCTTGGGGGTGACCTCCTCGGCGTCCTTTCCCTCCTCCAAGCGGTAATAATTGCCGAATTGGAAACCTGTATAGACGGTGTTGGGATTCTTGATGTCAGGGGCTACATACATGCCATCACCGCCAAAGATGAATTTCCAATCCTCCTCCTTGCCGGCCTGGTTTTGGGAGCTGCCTTTTTGGACACCATTGTCCTGGAGGCCGCCATAAACATTGTAGGGTTTTTGCATGTCCACCGAAACCGTGTAAAACTGCCCTACGGGGACATTCGCGAGGTGACGGACATGCTCGGCGCGGTCATAGCTCTCGTAAAGGCCGCCGTCATTGCCGAGTACGATGTGTTGCGGATCACGGGGATCGAGCCAGAGTGCGTGGTGGTCCACGTGTATGTTGTCATCATTGAAAATGGCCTTCCAAGTCTTGCCGCCGTCGCGGCTGCGGAGACAAGGCACCCCGGCAATATAGACCTCCTCGGGATTGTCCGGGGCCACATCCACCATGCAGAAGTAGTAGCCGTAGGTATAAAACACGTCCTTGAGTGCCTCGGAGTGGCTCCGCGTCCAAGACTTGCCGCCGTCATTCGAGCGGTAGAGCTCGGCGCCCTTGACGGCGGAATTGAACAGGGCGGCGTTGGCATCACCGAAGTACTCCGCCAAGTCCTTGACGGTGTATTTGCCAGCCTTGAGGTCATTTTTGACGCCTGACGCCTTGTATTTCTCCGGATAGCCCGCGCCTTTCAGGAACTTGTCCAGGTTGCTGTCGGCGAGAGCGAGCACGTCCGCCAGCGTCATTTTGGCCAATTGCCGGGCCGTGATGCCCCCGAGGGTGTCTTCGCGTTGCAGCTTGGGGTCGGTCTCTTGATTGTCTAGCACGGCATAGACGACCTTCGGATCAGACGGGGCGAATGCCAGGCCAAATCGCCCGGTTTGCTCGCCTTGTGGAAGCCCCTGAACGCTGGGATGCCATGTTTCTCCGCCATCGGTGCTCTCGTGGACGCCCGAGCCCGGGCCGTCCTCGTCAAATTCCCAAGCCTTGCGGCTCCGTTGCCAAGAGGCCGCGAGCAGGTGATTCGGGTCCCGTGGGTCAATGACCAGGTCGACCACGCCCGTTTCCTTGTTGATGAACAGAGTTTTGCGCCAGGTTTTGCCGCCGTCAGTGGTTTTGAAGACGCCACGGTCGTCATTGGTGGTGTACAATGCTCCGATTGCGGAAACCCAAGCGGTATTCGTGTCCGTGGGATGCGCCACCACCCGGCTGATATGCTGCGTGCCCGTGAGTCCGTGGTGCTTCCAAGTCTTGCCGGCGTCGCCCGAGCGATAGACGCCCATGCCCGCATAGGAGCTGCGGCTGCTGTTGCATTCGCCAGTCCCCACCCAGATGATGTCCGGATCCGCCACCGAGACGGCGATGTCGCCGATGCCCATGGTACCCTGCCCGTCAAAGATGGGATCGAAGCTCATGCCATTGTTGGAGGTCTTCCAAACGCCGCCACTCGCGTAGGCCACGTAGAGCACCTTGGTGTCGCGCGGGTCAGCGTCCAGGTCCACGATCCGCCCGCCCTGCTGCGTGGGCCCGATGTTGCGTGCGGGCAGGTGCCCAAGGATGCTAGCCTGCCTGAGCGTGGCGCGGGCTTGAGCAGAGGCTTCGACGGATGTCGGCGAGGTCTGGGATTGCACGCAAATGGGCATCGCCAGCAGTGCAAAACCCACCCAAGCGAATCGGCGGGTGACATCCCTCAGGGAAGTGCGAACTGATGGTGGCATGGTCAAAGGCATCTTGTTTTCAATCATCATCTGAGGATGTCTCTTGGAGGCTCTGGTACCGGTCTTCCAGCAACTGAATATAGCCGGATTTGGATTGTGGAGACAGGAAACTGCGCTGTATCCAGTCTATCGCTTTGGGCTTGAGCTGCTCGAAGCGTGTGAAGACAGTCCGGATTTGGCGATCTGTAAGTCCCAGACCTTTTCCGAAACTCTCGAAATGGTTGCGCTTGAATTTCCTGCGTTTTCCCTCAAGCGTCAAGGCCAACTCTTCATTGTCAGTGGGCAAGGCCAATGCAACGTTGAGCAAGTCGTAGGCCGGGGACAGCACCCATCCGGCAGCCGCCTTGATCATGGAGAAATTCTTGAGGTGCATGTCATTGTTGCACGTGAGGAAGCAAAAGACCGTGCGCTCAAACAGGAACAACTTGTCCAACAATGGATTGCTCGAGTAGGCAGTGAGCGCCTTTCCGATCTTTTCCATGGAGCTGCGATATTTTTCGCTCGCTTCGATGATCTGAAGCATGTCCAGCATGTGAATCTTCGCATCGCCCTTGCCCCGATCCACTCGCCGCGTGATGAAAGCAAACTCGCCCGATTTCAACCGCACCAGGCTCGTTGGGACGACTGCAATGGAAAATGCCTCTGCGATGCGCATGGTGACGTGCTCATTCTCCGGCAATTCAGGAAAACGGTCAGAAGGCGGCTTCAGGATGTAATTCCCACCCAAAGCGCCCACAACAGTGAGACGGCTCTCGGCTGACTCGAGCGTGCGCCTTACGATGCCCATGGAGAGTTTGGCCTGAACGCCCGGAACCGAGACGCTGCGCTCAACGACTTGCTTCGCCAACTCCGACATGTCAGTGAGGGAGTACGGAATCGCAGGTGGGGCTTTGAACCCGAAAAAGGCGCGGCTACACTTCTCATGGTAGTCGAGTCCCTCGGGAACCTCATTGTAGCAGTACAAGCACCTATTCATCTTCACCCTCCATTGCTGCCACACTCAATGCGCCGATACAATTGCCGCAACAGGCGAGCAGCAAGCCCATACGGTCATTGGGAGACACCTTCCAAGTCTTTTTCGCAATGTCCAACAGCCATCCTTCGGGAATGAGCCCATCAAATACTGGAAAGAGGTGGCTGCTGCGGTAGGGCGCCAGCCGCACCGGCATTGAAAAGGTCACGAAATCATCGGGATAGGCCTCGACATAAGCGGGATCATACGCAAAGGAGAACTCCCCTCCTGCCGTCTCCGACAAGATCCCAGCGAGTTGGTCACCATAGTATATTCTAGCCTGCCTCATTCAGGTAGTGATTGGGATTGGGACTCCAACTCCTTGCTGCTCACAGGCGCCAGTTCATGGCCAAACATTGCCAGAACCAGATTGGCCTTCACCAAGGAGATGTTGGTTTTGCCCTGCTCGATTTTTCTCACCACTGTCAGCGCCACTCCTACCCGCTGGGCAAACTCCACTTGGGTCAGCTTGGCCTGCTTCCTTCGCTCCTTAACGAATTCCCCGAGTCTCTTCATGATATGCGAAAAGATATAATCTTTCAAAGATAGCCCGAATTATATGCCAGTAGATATACATTTTTCAAAATCAATGAAAATATACTCATAAGCATATAAAAAGCATGAATTCAAGATAATGATATGCATTTACATATATTTTAGTCGTTTTATTCAATTTTATACGCAAAAGAGTATAAAAATCGCTCCATCGACCATATTATATTCATTTCAGTATAATACACTCCAGAATCAACATTTTATATCTAATGAGATATAAAATCAGAGAAAACTAAGCGACGATCCACTTGATTGATTCCATCTGAAAAAGATTCCGGCAATTCTCCTAAATTCGCCCCATGCTGCGGAATCGCATTCCATCACTTCCTTCGCAACCTTGGGTCATGATCCCCGGGCTCTAGCGCTTCCCAGTATCTCCCCCATTTTTTAGAGCCACAGGGCAACGCCCCGCACAGGCCATTGCCTAGGCTCCATTCCTCAACTATCAATTTTCAACTGTAGATGAAATCAGTAATCGTACTCGGCGGTGGCATGGTCGGCAGTGCCATGGCCCTGGATCTCGCCAGCCACTACCAAGTCACCGTGACCGACGTTTCGCCCGAGGCGCTGAGCCGCATCGTGGCCCGCAATCCTAAGATTACAACCGAGGTCGCCGACCTCCGTGACGCGGAAACCCTGCGCAGGCTGATCGCACCACATGATTACATCGTGTCCGCAGTGCCGGGCAGCATGGGCTTTGCCACCCTTCGCACCATCATCGAGGCGCGCAAGAACGTTGTGGACATCTCCTTTTTCCCGGAAAACAGCCTCGATCTGCAGCAACTCGCCCTCGACCATGGCGTGACGGCGATTGTGGACTGCGGTGTCGCCCCTGGCATGGACAACATCATCCTCGGGTACTACAATACCCAGATGAAGTTGCATTTCTTCGAATGCCTAGTGGGTGGCCTGCCAAAGGCGCGCACTTGGCCCTGGGCTTACAAGGCGCCCTTCTCACCTGCCGACGTGATCGAGGAGTATGTCCGCCCGGCCCGCTACGTGGAAAACAGCCACATCATCACCCGTCCTGCACTGAGCGATCCTGAAATCGTGAATTTCGAGGGAATCGGCTCGCTCGAATCTTTCAACACCGACGGACTCCGCTCCATCATGTTTACCATGAGTCACATCCCCAACATGAAGGAGAAGACCCTGCGCTACCCAGGGCACATCGAATTCGTGCGCGTCCTGAGGGAATCGGGCTTCTTCGAAACGGCCCCCGTGACCGTTGCTGGGCAGCAGGTGCGCCCCTTGGACCTCACGAGCAAGCTCCTGTTCAAGGAATGGAAACTGGGCGAGACCGAGCCGGAATTCACCGTGATGCGCGTGACCGTCGAAGGCACAACTGCCGATGGCAAAACCAAGCGGGTCACCTATGACCTGTATGACGAATACGACCCTAAGACGCAGACCAGTTCCATGGCGCGCACCACAGGCTATACCGCAACCGCTGCTGTTCACCTGCTCGACAGCGGTCGGTTCGTCGAAAAAGGCTTGTTCCCACCAGAATTGGTCGGGCGCCACAAGGCGTGTTTCGATTTCTTCTTGGAATACCTTGGGGAGCGGGGCGTGATCTACCGTAAATCCGAGTCTTGAGGCCTACCTCTCGACACTTTTGTCACTACCGAAAAGGCCGGGCATCTGTCCGGCCTTTTATATTGGCTTGAGGTGGAAGACCACACGCTTTTCCTCTCCGTTTTGTGTGCTGAAGCGCAACACACATCGGATGCTGGATTTCGCCTTGGGGAAGAAGAGGATGTCCTTCATGGATCCTCGGTCATTGGTATGGTAGGTCTTCTTTTCGAGCGGGAGGCCGTTTTGTTGCGTAGTCAGCTCCACGGAACTGTTGGGGAGCAGGTCATAGGTCTCGAGGCTCAGAAACTGCTCTCGGTGAACAGCAAACTGCGCATTCTCGATGACATTTTTGCCATCCAAGTAAACCAATGAAGCGAGGTTTTGGCCGATCTGTGGGGTCTGGCAATACACGCGACCTGCTGCCAAGCATACCAGCAACAAGAAGGTGACCAGTGTTTGTGTCCAGATCGGTCGCATTGGTCAAATATACGAACGAATGTGGATAAGGTTCGAAAATGTGGAAAACCCTGATCGGAATCACTTTCCGATGCGGACCGACTCAGGGCCGGAAAGCCTCACAAAAGTGCAAACGATCCACTCGGAAGCCAATCAGGCACCCGATCGATCATCCTTCAAAAAGGCTTTCAATTATTGATAGATGGGATTTTTCCCACTCTTGTCCGCCGGGCGCTCCCACTCACGGAAGGTCCAGGTGAACTCTGGGATGAGCATCTCACTCAGGGGAACCGTCACAGGACGCTGACCGGGTTGATGCAGCAAGAGCCCTCCCTCGGTATTTTCCATCTTGAATCCCTGAATCGTGGCCACGAAGGTCTCGAACAGCTCGGATTCATTCGGATTGGCGTATTCGAGCAGGGTGAAGTTCTTCTCCTCGTTGTAAGTGGCCACAAAATGCCCAAAGTGCTGCTCCAGGTCCGCCAAGCCAACACTCACGCCCTCGGCACAGGTAAATGTGACGTAACGCAGGATGTTGAAGTTCTGCGGCTTCATGTTGACCAGAATGGACGCAAAACGCGTGTCATAGGGCTTCACCCGGATCGCTCCAAACATGTGGGCCGTCGTGGGCTTTCCCAACAGGTAGGCAACGTGGTTCGCAGGGACTTCCTTGCGGTTCACGAATGCCCTCAACTCCATGATGGTATCGACGAATGTTTTCTTGACCATACTGCGAAATTGAAACTTTTGACGTGTTTTTCAAATGAGGAAAACGATCTCGACACAATCAATGCGCCGCTGCCCCACTGCGTTGCAGGCGACTCATCGGCACACGGTGAATGCGCGAACTGAACCATGCCATGACATCGAAGAGCTCAAGCACGCTGAAGTCATTGCTTGCCTCAAGGAGGGCTTGCATTTCCGACTGCGTCTTTTCTAGTAGAGCAAGCTCCTCATTCCTGTTGCGTTGGTTGACCGCCTTTTTGAAGAAATTGAGCATGAGCCGCACGAAGGGGGTGATCGCCTTGTGATCCTTGAGGTAGTGTGTGGTGCCCGGCAATTGCTGCTCCACGACATCGAGGTGCCCCATGTTGTAGTGGGCGACGAGGAAGAGGAGCCAAGCATAGTAATGCAGGTCTGGGCGGCTCGACTCGAGCTTGGAGTCCCGCAGGTTCAGGATCCAAGGAATAGCCTCAGATGAGCGGTCGATCGTAAGCAGGAATGCCCCCACGATATGGGTCAGTTCCATCTGATCGGTCTTGCTCAGCTTGCCCTTGTACCTGCGCAGTCCCTCCTTTACAGCCTCGATCGCCTGCAAACCATTCCGCTCGTCCAGGCGCTTCTGCGCATAGACTAGCTGCAACTTCCAATACCTTGAAAATATGAGGGACTCGGAGTCGCCCGTCTTGAGGCTCTTGCGGATCTGCTTGAGCTTCTCGGCGGCTTCCATCGCGGACGCATATTCATTGAATGCAATCGAGTGGAGCCCGAGTTCGGTGATGGCATTGATGTAAACCAGCAGCTTGCCGGGGTCGGCCATGAGGAAGTCGTTCTCCTCCAAAATCTGGATGATGCGTTCCGCAAAGTATTTCCAACCCGTGTCCCGGCCCTGAATGCTGTACAAATGGTGCCACGTCCGGAAAAAGTAGAGCCTCGCGGAGAGCGACCTGCATTCCGACTCATCCTGCAACAGCTGATGCGTGAGGATCGAGTGCACCATGGTCATGCGGATATGCTCGGGCACCTTCTGGGCGATCGAGGCAGTGTCGAACAAGTCGCTGTACCGCTGCAGGTTGGACTCCACCTCCTTGAGCCAGGCCTGCTTAGCCCGCAGGCTACGGAGCAGTTCCAGGTACTCCTCTGGCTGCAGGAAGTTCCGGGCGATCTCCCGCTGGATATCATAAAGGTCGAGCACCTTCCGGTAGGCCTCCAATTTCTCTGCGATGCGCACCGCCTTGCTGACCCGCGCCATGGCCTGCTTGTGAAGGCTTTTCTTCACTAAGATCGTGATCTGCTGCCTGAACCGGTCGAACTCCGTCTCGATCGACTGGTAATGCGGCATCCCGCAGAGCACCTCCAGCAGTCGCTCATAGAGATTGCTCTTGGCAATGGAAAAATTATTCAGCGTGCGGGTCCCTTCAAACTGCTCCTTGGCCCGATCCTCATCGTAGGCTTGCATCTCAAGCATGGTATCGAACACCTTGAGATACACGTGGTCACCTTGCCGTTTCAGGATCTCTGAGCGAAATGCCTTGATCTCCTTGTCGGTCAGAGATTGGATGAGATCATACAAATCCAGTTTCGGGGTCATGAATCAAATTTATAAGATAATCCGAATAAAATCAACCGAAACAGGGCCATGCAGGGGCCTCCAATGCGATTCACATATAAGAATGAGCCACTTTTTCATTGGTCAATGGATGATTGCCCCCCTACCTTTGTTTCAACATCAGCGGATCTGCTGCACGAAGCAATCGCAATCCAGCTTAGTTCTTTCATGACTCTCTGATAATAGCTAGAAATAAGTGATGGCATCGGCTTCCGGTGCCGAATAGTGATAACGAGAACACCCCCGGCCAAAACTGGGGGTGTTCTCGTTTATAGCCTACAAATCCGCCGAGATCCTGCTTTTATAAAAATGATTTACGAATTCAGCCATTTCGATTAACTCAATAGCATTTTGGCGATCTCATTTTTTGTAAGAATCCTCAATACTTCGAGTTGCCGGGCAAATGGAGAGGTTGTACCTTGGTATTAGAAATAAGGTACAACACCTTACTTTCTGACGATTTGGCGTTCTTTTTGGCAATTGGCTTTAGACATAGTTTTAAGGGTGATTAACCCTGATGAATCGTTCTTTTAGCTTTCCTCTCTTTATGAGATAAAGACTCCCTCAGCAGAAACAGTTGAGGGAGTCTTTGCTTTTAGGAGCCTCCGTTTGCATTTCCCTCCTGGCAATCAGCAGCCCGACAACGTTGAAACACCCGCAATGAAGCACTTTTATAAATATGACCGTTCACAGGACACTCAAATCGACCATTTACGAAAGAATCGATCCAATAATTCTATTAGAATGACCCCATATATTCTTGTGGGATATTCAGGATGTGTTTATACTTGTATCAGAATTAGAAAATGATCGCGCTTGCGATCAAATCTGACGATTAAGCGTTCTTTTTTTGGCAATTGGCTTTAGACATAGTTTTAGAAGGGTGATTAACCCTGATGAATCGTTCTTTTAGCTTTCCTCTCTTAGAGAATTAAACTCCCCCTGAACCTCAAATTCACGGGGGAGTTTGCTTTTAGGCAAGTTGCTGGGAACTATCTCGTCAATGCCTTGATTTCGATGGAATGCTGCGGATAGGCGTGGATGAGCACCTCGCGCTCCCCCAGTTCGAAGTCGGCGAAATCGAATCCAGGTGCCATGGTGCAGCCACAAAGCGCATACTCCCCCATCACCCGACCTCCAAACCATGTCCCTGCAGGCACGACAGCCTGCGGCAGGCAACCCGCCTCCAACATGGATCCCAATAGGATTTTCTCCAATCGCCCCTCAGGATGGATCACTACGAGCTCCAGCGGATCGCCTGCGTAGTGATGCCACACCTCATCCGTCGCCAGCCGATGAAGCCGTGACGGGGCATCAGAGGTCACCAAGAAATATATAGCTGTGGACGCGCTGCGCTTCCCATTGTATTCAGGAAGGGCACCTTCAGGCAGTTCGAGGGAACTCCGGTAGGTTTCCCGGAAAAAGCCGCCCTCAGGGTGCGGCAGCAATCCCAGTCGTTCGATCCAGTCTTGGGCAGTCATGCCTGTGGCATTATCTCACCAGGGTCACAGCAAACACACGCTGCTTGTCCTTCTCGGGGATGGCTTCATCTCCCACGATGCGCACTGCGACGTAGTAAACGCTCTCAGGAGCATCCGCGCCGCCTCTGGTCTTGCCGTCCCACATCGCCGTCTTGTCGGTGGTACTGAACACCTGATTTCCCCAGCGGTCATAGACGGAAATTTGATAGAATGCCGTGCCGTAGTAGTTGAAGAAGAGCACGTCATTGATTCCGTCGCCATTCGGGGAGAACACGTTGGGTACGAGGAGCGAATCCGTGATGATGTTCACGGTCGCGGTGCCGCGGCATCCACTCGTATCCCAGCCTTCCACTGTGTAAAGGATGGAGGATGTCGGTGCCACAACCGGGTCGGGGCAGGATGTGCAATTGATGCTCGTGTCCGGGGTCCAGCTGTAGAACATGGCTCCTGTGGCTTGCAGCTGGACGCTTTGGCCGGGGTTGATGACGTAGGTGCTGGGGCTGGCCTGCACGATGAGCGGGCTCACGAAAACATTCACCACTTGGGTGCTCACGCAGCCGTTGGTGATGTCGGTGACCAGCGCGGTGTAGGTGGTATTGACCAGGGGCGCGACTTCGGGAGTGGAGATGGTGTCATCGCTGATGTATCCGACCGGGGCGCTCACCCACTGCACGGCGTAGTTGCCGGAACCGCCCGAGATCTGCATATCCAGCAACAGGGAGTCGCCTTGACAAATGGTGGTATCCTGCCAGAGTGCCAGATTCAGCTCGAACAGATCGATGTGGATCGAATCAATGTAACCACAACCTGTGTTGGAGTTGAAGCCGGCGAGGTAGTAGGTGGTGTCAGCGGGAGGAGAAATGATCGGGTTGGGTACGCTGGGATTGCTCACGCCGATGGCGGGTTGCCAGGTCCAGGTGTCGATGCCCGAGGTGCCAAAGGTATTGAGGATGGGCAGGATGCCATTGTTGCAAACAAACGTGTCCGGAACCGTGATGTCAATGGAGTCGGCGACGTTCACGGTGACCAGTGCAGTGTCCGTGGATTGGCATCCGTTGGCGTCAGTGACGACGGCGATGTACGTGGTGGTAGCCTGAGGAGAACTGGTGATGGTGGCTCCAGGGCCGCCCGGCGACCAGACGTAGGTATATGGCAACGTGCCTCCAGTCGCACCAGCCGAAAGGTCGGTCGATTGTCCCGCACAGATGGTTCCGGGATTCGCAGTGCCAGTGACCGTCGGAGTATCCAAGACAGTGATCTCGTAGGAGGCCTCGGTGGAGCAGGCGCTTTGGTCGGAGACGGTGACTGTGTAGGTCGTCGTCGCACTTGGGCTCACGTTGATGGACGCAGTGGTAGCACCGCCCGGACTCCACAGGTAAGTGTACACACCGGAGCCGCCTGTCGCAGCTGCCGTGATCGTGGTTTGGACGCCTTGGCAAACGGTATCCAATGTCGCGCTCAGCGATACAGTTGGCGTGTCGGTGACCGTGATGGCCAGCGTAGCTGTGTCCGTGCAACCCGCCATCCCCGACGTATCCGTCACGACCAATTGATAATTCAGGTTTCCGGGAGCGGTGGGGTAACACCATGGCAGACCCGCTGTGGTGCTGCTGAGATAGGTCCCCGGACTCCATTGATAAGCGTAGTTGCTATTGGGTCCGGCGCCGAGCTGCACACTGTCTCCCACACAGATCCCCGTCACGTTGCCGACGATGGCTGTGGGATTGGGTTCCACGGTGACCACGACGGTGTCATGGTCCTGGCAGCCAGCAATGTTGGTCACCAGCACGCCGAGGGTGTAAGGGAAGGGAATGAGCGAGTTGAAGTTGGGGTTCGGGATGTTCTGGTTGTCGATGATGGGGAATCCTTGGCCCCAGAAATAGTCCACACCACCAGAAGCCTGGAGTTGCAGCGGTACGCCAGCGCAGGTCGCCGTGTCCGGGCCAGCATTTGCAAACTCAGCACCGACGCAGACCACTTGGGTTTGGCCGGGATTGCCGCTCGCGCCAGTGATGCCCCACCATACGTTGGTATTGCCACCAAAGACCGTGTTGATCATGTCGATGTTGGCATTCAGGCGCAGGTTGGTGGCGGTGGGGAAGAAAATGCGGATGTTGGTGGTCGTGGGATTCCAAATGACGCGGAATGTCCGGCAGGTGGAGTCGTTGATGCCAGAGCCACTGCTGAGGGCATTGGTAGGTCCGGCGAGGGCCGAGGTGATCACACCGTTCTGGTGGATGGCGATGTGGTGGGCGGCCAAGTCGGCCACGCCGGAGGCTTGGTTCCCCCAAGTGTCCAATTCAAATGCGATGCTCGGTGTGATGGCTCCGTAATTCGGGTCAACTGGAACGGCTGCCGAGAAGCCCAAGCCATTGCCTCCGGCGCCGTAGGCATTCAGGCCTTGGCGTTGGAGGACGATCGCGAGGCCGTCAGCGCCGAAGTAGTCGGTTGCGGGCCCCTGCATCACAGACAGGCTGATGTCAAAGGGTTGGGAGAGGTCGAGCTGCACCGAATCCCAGACCACACCGCGGGTGAAGTTCGTCTGCGGGGTGAGCTGGATGCAGTCATTTCCCAAACTTGTAGCAGAGTTGGGAGATGGCCCAGGGATTACCGGAAAATGCCACTGCCCCTTCACTGAGGGTGCCTGAAAAAGACAAAACACGAAGACAAGAGCTGCGACTCCTAAGGAAAACCTCACCTGGGACATAAAATTCTTTACAATCTGCTGCAAATAAAGCGTTTTTTGGTCATTAATAAAAGATGGCCCCGCCCCGTGGAAGCCTCCCAAGGCGCGAATCCGGCAATTTTTCCTAAGTTCGGGCGCTGATGAAAAAGCTCGTCCAGAAGATTCTCCAATCGGTGCTCGGATTCCGGCGGTACCTGTTCGTATTCGCCCTGTTCAAGATTCGCACCCTGCGCAGCGACCAGAAGGAGGGCGATTTCATGCATTTCCTCTCCCTGCTCCCCACTGACGCCAAGGTGCTGGACATCGGTGCCAACATCGGCATCATGACTGCTTGGCTTGCTCGGCATTGCCACTCAGGCATCGTCCACGCGGTCGAACCGATTCCGGAGAACTTCGAGACCCTGAGCCGGGTCTGCCGTCACTACACCTTTACCAACGTCCGGCTGCATCAGTTCGCGCTCGGTGACAAGGAAGGACAGCTAGAGATGGTCATGCCCGAAGTGAAGGCGGTGAAGATGCAGGGCTTGAGCCACGTCGTCCACGAGAGCATCCCGGACTTCAACGAGGGGCGCCGCTATGCAGTACCCCAACACACGCTCGACAACTTGACCGAGATCATGGACCGCATCCAAGCCATCAAGATCGATGTTGAGAATTTCGAGTACTTCGTCTTCAAAGGCGGCGAGCAACACCTTGCGCGGTTCAAGCCCATCATCTACTGCGAGCTTTGGGACAACGAGAACCGGGCAAAATGCTTCGAATTGTTGACAGGCATGGGCTACAAGATTATGGTCTTGGTGGAGGGGAAATTGGAGGTGTTCCGCATCGATCAGCACAAGCACCAGAATTTCTTTTTTATGCCGTGAGGCTGATGGGCATCTCGGGAGTACTGGCATTTTGGTTGCGATTGCATTTTGGCTCTGCCGGGCGCACAAACAAGAACCGCGCTGTTTCCAACGCGGTTCCTTGACATCTGTGATATTGAAAAAGTTCAGGGGGTGATTCTGGTGATTAGGTTGGTCGGCTTTTCCAGAAGTGGGTTTGATCTCAGTAGCTCCAGAGGTGATGCTCGAAGTTCAACATCTGATTGCGGCGATAGTCGGCTTCCTCTAGGTCACGGACTCCGCGGCCGGAGATATTGGTGACAAAGCCGTGGAAAATGCGCTCTTCGAAGATCTCACGCATATTGCGGTCCTCAGCATCGTTGTAGGCATTCTTCCACATAGTGGCCTCAAGGGTTTCAAGGACATCGCTGTACTTCAGGCAGATGAAGTTCTCGTCGGGCAGGGTCTCACCTGGGTCCACCCATACGAGGCGGATGTACTGAATGTCATTGACTTCGGCGCTGCGGTTCTTGTCAAAGATGCGGCCTTCGATGAATTCCAAGACACTTTCGTAGGCTGCAAGTGAGAAGTCTCCTTCCGCGGAGGCACCGCCGCCTGCGAGGTTGTAGTCGCCTTCCTTCATGGACTCGTTTTCATCCTCGATGACATCGTTTTCGCTCATGATCTCACTGTCGATGTCGATCTCATCTTCGGGCCATTCATCAATATCGGGCTCCTCTACGATGGTGTTCTTGCTTTGAGCCTTGTCCACGACCTCCTCGTAGGTCAGGGCACGGGTGAGGTTGTCGGGATCGTAAGCCAGGTACTTGCCGGACTTGAGGCCATGGACCAATGCCGCTACTAGGCCGCTGGTTTCAGGGTACTTGTGGGTGCCGTAGAGCGCGCCGTCAGTGGTCGAGATGATGGGCCGGTTGACTTTTTCATTGAGGTCGATGCGGTTCACCACGAGGTTGCGCTGGAAATGGTCGTCCTCACGGGGAGGGATGTTCGTGCCGGGGATTTGGGCCAACAAAGGGCTCGAAAACAGGCCGGCGATGGAGAGGGCGATGATCGAAAACTTACGCTGTTTCATTGTCTTCTTCTTTAAAAGTTGAACCTGAATTTCTTGCCAGAACTTGGGCCCAAATCCTGGTTTCTGAAGACATAATGCCAGCGACTATTCTGGTTACAGGGTGCAATCCACTTTTCTTTATTTTTTTGATGGACACAAACGATAAATGGGTGGAATCCCACCCATTTATCCAACATATCTTACTGTAAATCAACACAATCTACTCAACCACCATCCTCAACGAAATTGTGCCTGATTCATGCTGTACGCGAACGAAATAGACGCCATCCGCCAAGTCAGTGATGGAGATCTTTCCTGTCCCATGGACATTTTGGGAGGGCAGAACCACGCGACCAAGAGCATCACAAACCGTGACGTTGTAGGACATCGCTTGGGAGCAAATGACTTTCACTTCGCGGCCGTGTGCCGGGTTAGGGGCGAGTTCGAAGCGGAGGTCATTGGCGGTGGTGGTCCCGACCAGGGTGACTGGCAAGGCGGCGGAGGTATCGGAGGAGCAGCCGCTCACCCATACGATGGCGCTGTAGTTGCCGTCTTGGGTGGGTACGATGCTCGGTCCATTGGTGAGGAGGTACGTGCCGTTGAAGAACCACTGCACGGAGTCGGGGGTGCTGTTGATGCTGAGGTTCGGGGCCGAGAAGGAGAGCACCGGTGCATTGGGATTGGGGACGACGGTGACGGAGCCGGAATCACCGCTGATGCAGCCGACGCTGTCCGTGAAGGAGTAGCTGAGGGCGTGGGTGCCCGCTCCTGCTGTGCCTGGATCAAAGGACGAGTTGCCGATCACGCCGGTGCCGGAATAGCTGCCGCCGCTGGGGCTGCCAGAGCTGAGGGTCACCACAGGGTCATTTTCGCAGTAGGGGCCGACAGGGCCGAGGCTCACAGTGGGGAGGCCATAGACCGTGATCGGGGTATTGACGAGGGCGGAGCAGCCGTTGCCATCGATGGCGAGGTAGCTGATGGTATGGGTGCCCACGCCTGCGACCTGCGGGTCAAAGACGCCGTTGCTCACTCCGGGGCCGGAATAGGTGCCGCCGGAGGGGGAGCCGCCGCTCAGCGTCAGGGGCGAAGCATCCAAGCAAAGCCCGCCAAAGGGCTGTTGGGTGGCCACGGGTTGGAGGACGGTCACGACCACGGTGTCTTGGTCGGAGCAGATGCCGCCGTCACTTGCCGTGAGGATATAGGTCGTGGTCACGGAGGGCGAGGCCTGGGTGATGGCTGAATTGGGGTTGCTGAGGCCCGTGGTGGGAGCCCAGGTGTAGGTGGTGCCGCCAGTGGAGGAGCCGTTCAGCGTGGTGAAGCCGGAGGGGCAGATGGACTGGTCGGGGCCAGCATTGGCTTGGACGTTGCAAGGCTGTACGCTGCTGCAGCAGTTGCCACCAGAGCTGAGGGTGTAGGGCTGGGTGCTCCAGCAGCCGTATTGCGTGAAGTAGCTGGTGAGGGTGCCGCCCATGGAGGTCTGGAAATAGGCCTTGATCTGGTCAGCCGTGTTGCAGCCGCCTTGGTTGCTGTTGGTGGCGCAGGAGTAGGCGCAGACGATGGAGGAGTAGCCGTTGGGGTTGCTGAGGGTCGCAGGCGGCAGGAAGTTCACGGAGGTGATGTTGCCGGGGACCCCTGTGATGGTGGTCGTGGTGGGCGAATTGTTGCAGTGGTGGTTGGTCGTGCTCACGTAGCCTGCGTAGCGGACCTCGGTCACGTTGCCCACGTAGGCGCCAGAGATGTTGATGGTGGTGGGCTCGTAGGTGCAGATGCCGATTTTGATGTTAGGGATGTTCACATCGACGTTGATGTTCAGGACACCGCCATCGTAGTTGGCATAGACCCAGAGGTTGCCTAAGGAAGAGCAGGTGATCTGCGCTCGCAGCCCTGTTGTGAGGAGGCAAAGGAAGACGAATGCAAGGGAAATGCGGGTAACGATTTTCTTCATTGACGATTGACTTATTTCTCGAGTCACAAGATAGGCATTTGCAGCCAACCGTAGTAACCTTTGAAAACGTCAAGTATGTCATTGATTTCAGCCCTTTCCAATGCGCGGAACTGCCTTTTGGGCTCCACTGGCATTTTGCGGGAGGACAATTTGCCTGTGACCATGAGGGAATAGACCGGCTCGTTCAGCGGATTGACATAGTGCCAGGCATCCTCCTCGATCATCTCGTACTGTGTCCCTGCTGGCAAGATGAGGCGGCAATCGGTGACGGGAATCTCGTCGGTGGCGCTGTGCCCAACTCCCATTTCGTAGCAGCCCCGGATGATGCGGATGGCTGATTGCCAGGGGTGTGGATGGTAGAGGGCGTCCGCGCTGTCCCCACAGGGCTCGATCTTGTGGAGGTAAACGCGGTATTCTCCATGCTGGAACCAAATCCTGGACACCACCGGCGGGTGGTAGTCGATGTACATGGAATGGATTTCTTGGGTGCGGAGCAGGCTTTCTAGCGACTGCTCGACGGAATGGAGCAAATTCAACATGGCTGAAAGTTTCTAATCCATGTGGCCGGGCGAGGTGCTCGGTCTTTCTGTGGGCAAAATTAGGGGATTGAAGGGAGGGTGGCAACGGTTGAGCGGGGATTCATTCGACTGTATTCTTGCCTGTTTTCGGGAGATGGAGCTGAACAAGACTGGCGTGTTACTGGACTTGCTAGATGTACTCGTTGTTGTCTGTTTTTTCGGGTACTCGTGATGTGCTTCGCAGTTCTCGGCTTCGCTCCCCGACTTCGCCGGGACCCCGCAAGCGAGGGCGCAGCAGGCGACATGACATGACGTCGGGGGAAAGGATGATCCTCAGCGCTTCTTCTTTGGCGGGTTTGAGCATTTGTTGTGGTTGGGCTTGGGTCTTTCATTGCTGCCTCCCTCCTTCCAAAGCACTTCCTCCAGTTCCATGAGCATCACTTCGAACACTTCCTTGTCCCTGTGATGCCAACGTGCCTCCTCCTGAAGCCGCTGCCAGGCGGATTGGACGGTCTCTTGGTATGCTTCCTTGTCGAATGTCATGTCCCCAAAGTCCTGCAATGGAGGGACGCCGCCTTTCCAAGTGATGGTGCTTTCATGGTGCTTGACTTGGATGGCTGCACGTAGCCCAGCGCAGTAGGGAATGCCGCAGGTGCAGGTCCAGAGGAAGTACTTGCCGGAGAGGATGGCGGACTCCTTCATGGCGCGGATGTCGATGGGGAGGTCCCACCATTCCACGACAGGGATGTCATTGATGGTGGCGGAAATGGCGAGTTGCCGCTTGCCGGAGGTGTCCTGCGGGAGGGGCTCGTAGTGGATGTGGAGCCGGAGCTTGTCGTGCTCACGTGGTGGGGTCATGCCGTTCGTGTTCATGGTTCGTGGGGTGGTTCGTGGAGGCGCATGACGTGGGCGGTCAGGGAGTCGAGCTCCTCGTCGGTGAATTGGGCTTTGAAGGAGGCCATTCCAGATTCAGGCTTGCCGAATTTGATGGCGTCCTTGGTGCCTTTGGTGTCGAGCTTGGAATGCTGGAGGTTGGTCTTTTCACCGAGTTGGCCGCTGCCGTTGGTGGCGTGGCAGGAGGCGCAGGTGGCGATGTAGAGTTCGCGGGGGTTGATTTTTGGTTCTGGAGTGGGTTGGGCAGTGGGTTTGGGCCGGAGTTCGCGGGGGATGGGGTTGGGCTCAGGCTCGCGCTGTGGGGATGTGCAGGCGGTGGCGAGGGTCAGGAGGAGTAAGCTGGTGATTGGGAATTTGGTGGAGCGCATGGTGGGATGGGGAATTTGGGGGAGGGCTTGTTGGGATGGGGAATTTGGGGGGAGAATTTTTCGCCCGCCACATTCGACAGGCTCAGTGCGGGCTCCGGCGGCCGGTCGGGTCGGCATTGGGCCGGAGGCCTCTCGCCTCAGTGCTTGGGCCGGTACACGAAGAAGCCGTTGACCTTTCCAGCCCGGCTGCGCATTTGGCCCATTCGAGTCGGCTTTGTCATACTCACCCAAGCTCTACAGCCTTGGCCTGAGGCCTGGTGCCGATCGGCTTCGGGCGGGACGCCTCTCGCCTCATTTGGGAGGCCTCTCGCCTCGGTGGGGCCACTCGCCTCTACTTTCCGATCATGGTGGTGAGTCGTTGGGTGAGGGCGATTTCTTGGTCTTCGGGGAGGTCTTTGATCTTGCTTTTGTGGCTGCCATTTGGGACGACGTATTTATTGTCTTCGACGACGGATTGGAGGGCCCAGGGGTCTTTTTCGCCGTAGAGGAAGATGCAGTTGTGGGCGGCGGGGGTCTCGAGGAAGTCGCGCACCATTTCCCAGTACCGCCTGTCAAAGCTGATGCTCACGCCGGGCGGGGCGAAGAAGTTGTTGGGGTAGGCGGTTTGCTTGAGGTGGCCTTTGAAGGGGGCGATGTCGTATTCGTAGTAGCCGAGCTCGTGGTAAAACATGTAGTAGGCCGGGGCCCAGCGCTTGCGGGTGGCAGAGGTATAGAACTTGGGCGAGGCGACTTTGAGCAGATGGGTGATTTGGTCGAAGGCAGAGGTGCCGGGGGCAGGGATTTCCTCGCATTTTTGGCCAGTTTGCCAGAAAGCGAAGGGGTATTCCAGCAAAATGTAGTCGAGGACGGCCTCC
This sequence comes from Bacteroidia bacterium, assembly GCA_046329055.1. GTDB lineage: Bacteria > Bacteroidota > Bacteroidia > J057 > JADKCL01 > JADKCL01. The sequence goes on along the minus strand of JAXLVK010000004.1, from coordinate 58,671 downwards.
ACCTCCATGTCTCCGAAATCGAGCTCCTGCATGGCGACCTGTGCGAGGAATGCCGGGAAGAGGCTGTCCTTGCCGAGGAAGGCATTTTTCTGAAAATGAGACACCTTCATGCCGCAGGGCGACTCCATCAAGGGTTTGAGCAATGATGATGTTGTGGTCATGGGCTGCTTCTTGATGGCGGTACCATAGACCACTGTGCCTGCAACGTCTTCGGGGAAGTACATCCTGTGCGCGATGGCGGAGTGCCCGCCCTTGCTCGTGCCTGTGCTGAGCCATTTGCCCGTGAGCAGGGGCTTGAGCAGGTCGCAGACGGCGTGGATGTCGGCGGCGCTTTGTTTCAGGGTCAGGTGGGTGTAGTCGATTTTGGAGGGCTGGGACTTGCCGAAGTAGCGGTGCTCGACGACGACGAGGTTGGCATCGAGGAGCTTGGCGAGTTCGTGCTGGTAATTTTCCTTGCCGGCGAAGTCCACGCCGTAGCCCTCCGTAACGAGCACCTCTGGCGCCGTGGGCCATCGCAGGCCGATGAAAACCCGCTGCGGGAAGAGTCCGAGCTTTGGATTCTCATGGTCGAGGGGCAGCGGCACGGACAGCATGTAGTAGCCCTCCGGGTAGTGGGCGTCGCTCAGCTCATTGACCGTGACGTAGGGCAGCTCGCTGAGTTGGTCGAAGAAGCTGAGGGTCTGGGCATGGACCCGCCCCATGATCATGAAAGACATCCCCAACAGCAGGGGGAGCATTCGGCGGAGCAGGTGATCGGTCAGTGCGGGGTTCTTCATTCGATTCAAATTTAGGAGATATTCCCTTGCCGCGCCCAATGGAGGAATCTGCATTATCTTTACCGCGACAGTCGATTGATTTCAAGATGAAAAAACTCCTCGCGTTGGTTTTGCTGGTGTTGCCATTTGCAGCATACGCTTGCTTGAATGGGTTCCATGGCTCCTTCAAGGAAGCGAACGATGCATCCCGAGCCAACTTCCCGGTGCCCAAGGGCAATCCACTTGGTAAAAGCGATACTGACCTCTACAGAATGACGGATGAATTCGAAGCCGAGTACAAGAAGGGCAAGTACGAGGGTTCAGTCAACTACTCTGTGATCCTCATCTATGGAAACAGATTCGAAGAGGCAGAAAAGGTGTGCCGCGGGATCGCCAAGAAATGGCCCAACAAATACGAGTCGGCAGCGAACCTGGGCACGATCCTGGAGGTGAATGGAAAGAATGAGGAGGCATTGAAATGGATCAAGAAGGCATTGGAGATCGATTCCCTGGCGCATGATGGCTCGGAATGGATCCATGTCAAGGTGCTGGAGGCGAAGCTGAAGCCGGGGGTAAAATTTGTAGGGAGCAAGGTGACGGGCATCGACTTCGGGCAGGATTCGCTCCCGAAAGCGGAGGTGGATGAGCAGGCACTGAAGCGGCTGCAAAAGGAGCTGTTTTACCAACTGAACGAGCGGGTGACCTTTATCGATCCCGAGGATGTGTACATCGCGGAGCTGATGTTTGAGCTGGGGAATGTGACATTGGCAAGGGGTCAAAACAATCGAGCGAAGGAGATTTACGAGATCGCCAAGAAGTACGGCCACAAGGCGAAGCTGTACGAGAAGCGGTATGCGGAGTCGCAGAAGCCCTCGACCTACATGGTAGCGGCATCTGACAGCACTGCAACTGAGGAGGGCGACGGCTCTGTGGGTGAAGGCGAAGAAACGACCGAGGACAGCGGCCCACCGAGCACGGTGGCGCTGGTGTTCATGGGGCTGGGATTGGCCTTGGTGATCGGGTTGTTCTGGCGGATCTTCGAAGGGAAAGCTAAATGAAAATCGGCCTCTGGGTGTAGATTGGGTGTAGGATGGGTGTATCTCGGGTGTAGCTGGAGTGTACCACCTTGGGGACCACGTCGAAGGCGCTTGGGAATCAAAACGAGACTGCTTCAAGGGGAAGAGGAAGGACGAATGGATGGACAGGCATGGGACAGCGGGGTTGATGGCTAGCAGGTCTGGATCGGCTGAGGAAATCCATCGGTAGTTAGCCAGCCTTAATCAAGTTTAAATAGGCATGCGTCGATAGGATTCTCCTGAAAACTACTCCAAACAACTGCATCGTTAAGCTATTCATTCATTGAAATATACCCAATTACGCCTGAGCTATTGCAAATGAGCCATCAGCGAGAAACAGCGGCTCCGAGAACAATCCAAACTTCTTTTTTTTTGCTAGTGAAGTACTTTAGCCTTTGAAATAAGAAGAGGCACACTTTATATTGCAATCAGGACTTTGAATAACTGATCCCTGTCAATTCTTTACAATTTGTACAACATGGCTGAAAGAAATATTGACGTGGCACTAGCTGCTTTCGAAATCTTCACAAAGGAGATGGAAGATTATCGTCTTATCGATTTATCCGAAACTGATACACGATCAAAAATTATTGACACCTTATTTATCGATGTATTAGGCTGGCTTGAATCTAACATTAAACGAGAAGGGCACGTAGATTCTGGATACTATGACTATTTGATATCTATCCCAGGATTCAAGTTCATCGTAGAGGCAAAAAAGCAATATGTCAAATTCGAACTCCCCACTGGCTCAAAAAAAGTGACCCTAAAGACATTATACAAATCCAATAAGGTGGTAATTGACCAGATAAGGCAATACGCAACCGATATTGGAGTCCCACATGGGGTTATCACAAATGGCAACCAATTCATAGTTGGACAGTTCTTCAATTCCAATGGTGAGGACTGGAAGCAGAACAAGTGCATTATTTTTGATGGCATTTCTGATTTGACAGACAGATTTATTAGCTTGTACAATTTACTTTCACAAAACGCAATAGTGCTAAATGGCGGCTTTGAGATTGAGCCTACCCTACAAACTCGAGTTGCAAAAACTGTCGTATCAATAATTACAGACAGGTATCACGAAATTTCTCGGAACTCACTTGGATCCAGATTTGTCCCGATACTTGACAGAGTTTTTGGAGAAATCAGTGCCGACCAAGGATCAACCGATAGAGAATTCATAAAGCATTGCTTTGTCGAAAATAATGAAATTAAGAAAAATCGAGACCTAATTGAACGATTATTCGAAGATGCTCCCCCAAAGATTTCTTCAGTGGTTCCAGCCAAAAATACCGAGAGCCTTGTTTCTCAAATTACCACCGAAATCACTTCGGTACCAACATCGTTGAAGCTTACCAGTCCTCCAAAGCCAATTATTTTAGTGGGGTCAAAAGGGGCTGGAAAAACGACTTTCATTCACTACCTGTTTAGCAATCCAGAAAGAGACAAATCTTTTGGCAGCTTTCCCTTTGTCTATGTAGATTTTCGGAATTACTTCGGATCCGACAGAAGGGTTGATGTTGAACGTATCAAGAACGACATCCTAGAAGAGATCTATTCCAAATACAGCAACCTCAAACTAAATGAATTAACCGCACTGAAACGCATGTATTTTGAAGAAATAAAGCGAAATGAAAGCAACATTTGGAAGCCTTTCCTTTCCGACGCGAACAAAATGGAGGAAAAACTATCAGCCTATTTGGAGGAGAAGCTGGCAAATAAACACACGCATTTAGAGTTCCTTTCGAAATATCTCCTCCGCGACCATAGGAGGCGACTGATTGTCATAATTGATAATGCCGATCAATATGACATCAATGCGCAAGAGCAAGTATTTTTGTTCGCTAACTCACTAAACCGTCAAGCCCATTGTGGAGTAGTAATTTCACTTCGAGAAGGGTACTATTATTCATGGAGAAATCGCCCGCCATTTGATGCATTCGACAGCAATGTTTACCACATAACGGCCCCAAAATACCAAGAGGTCCTTCAAAGAAGAATCAATTATGCCCTCACAAAATTCAACCATGACAAACCAGCTATCACGAGAGATCCAACCCAAAACGACCTTTTGGATGTAATTGACTTCTTGTCAACCTTAAAGGATTCAATATTTAATGACAAGAATTCAGACATTATGGACTTCCTCTCCTTCACTACCTATCCAAACATTCGAGAAGGTCTTCGAATTTTCAAGACATTCCTCACTTCAGGGCATACAAAGGTTCTCGAATATGTAGAGAGATTTCGCTCACTTTCCCAGAGCAGGGACACAATTCCATTTCATGAATTCCTAAAAGCAGTTGGCCTAGGCAACAAATTATATTATGACCACGAAATAAGTGTAATCAACAACCTATTCTACCCAACAGCACATTCACAAAACCATTTTCTGAAAATCAGGATATTACAATACCTCCACAACGCATTCATGCTTGGCGGTACTGATTCAAAACTTGTATCAATTTCTGAAATCAAACTATTATTTCTTCAGTTTGGTTACTTAGAAAAAGCTATAACTGCTGCAATTACAGAACTTGTCAGGATTGAAGTTATTCAAACAGACACTTTGGTTTCAGACACTGAATGGGAAAGGATTCCTGAAACGAGCAATGTATCGATTAATGCAAAAGGAAATTACTACTTAAAACATATGATTGGGACGTTTGCCTACTTGGATTTGATTTTGCAGGATGTTCCTATTTTTGATGACACACACTTTCAAATTATTCGAAGCAAATTTCCAAAAGCCAACGCTGATGGAAAACGCTATTTATTTGACAGAATTTTGGTTGTTGAGGCATTCCTGAATTATCTCAAAGATGAAGAAACTTTGGAGCCTAATGGAATAATCTCGAGATTTGGCAGTCTAATCGATGAATTTCATAAGGAGGGACTAGAAAATCAACTAGAGCAATTGAAAAAAATTGCAGAGGGTGATAGACATCAATTTTGATTTTTCACAATTGGCTCTTTCCCACAATGTCGCCATATTTAATTTTAATGACTCCAATGACGTTGCTCTATCGGTGCAATCCCATGGTTGTCGATTTTGTGGCTGTCCTATAACCGGATACCATCTTTAGCTTTTCGTCGGACAAGCGCAGTAGGATTATTCGCGCTCGAGGTGAAAAAGTGCTTCTCTTACAGGAAAGACATCACAACCAACAGGATGTGCTGGCAACATCGTTGCTCCAAGTATTTCCTATCGACAACTTAGGTAAGGATATTCCGAACCCAATGGCTGAAAGGCTTAGTCAACATGCAACACTTGGACAAAATAGTTCTTCCAGGCCCAGAAAGTCCAAGGACGGAAGTCAGGTGCTCGGGTAGAGTATGATATCTCACTCTACCCGAGCACCTGACTTGGAATCATTGCAACTTCCAATTTTCCGAATAAATACTCGATCGCTCGCTACGGGGTGTACATCTTGCAAATCGACCTCGATGGCCGAACCCTATCCCGCAAGTGGATGGTGGAATAGCCCCTTTCCCCATTCACAACAACCCCATCAATCCCTCGTCGAGGTCTGATACTGCTTCCTCTGGGCCGACTGCGGAGGCTGCCTTGGTGGCTAGGCGCTCGGTGACTTGGTCGATCTGCTGCTGCTGCTCGGGGGAGTACTGACAGGCGAGGAAGCGGAGGGTGCCTTGCTTGTGGAGGGGGATGTATTGGTCGCCGACGGGTCGGTGTTCGCGCCACTCGATGAGGAGTTGCAGGAAAAAGGGCTCGTCTTCCGGGAGGCCTTCCTTCGGGCGGGCGGATAGGGTGATGCCGTCCTCGGGCAGGAGGTGGGCGGGTATCCATCGGCTGCTGTGGCGTTGCTTTGGAGACGAGACCGCACCGAGGTAGGACCACTTCTTGGATTCCGCGACGAACTTCATCGGTACAAAGTTGACCCAACAAAGCTGGATGCGCATCTGTAGGTCGGCATTGCCGTGGATGCTGGCCTGGTTGCGGATATGCCTGACGACGGCAAGCAGATTGTCTATGTGGAGGTGGGTGGGCTGGTGAGCAGGGCCGATGAGGCGCGTGATGAGCATGGAGGAGGGGCCGCTGTCCGGGGCGAGGTCGAGCTGGTGTAAGGCAAAGTGGGCGATGACAAAGTCATACGTCCATGTATCCTGCCCCAGGTCCTGGGAAGCGCGAAAGCGGCCGCGGAGTAGGTTGTGGGCATGAGGGCGGGCAACACGCTTGAAATCCGGGCCCAATGCGGTGTAGAATTGCCTTGCCGTAGCGAGTGCGCCAGCAAAGCGGTACCTGTTCTTGAACTGGAGCTGATGCTCCTGGTAATAAGCCGCCGTGAACTTCCTGGAAAAGGGCGCCTGGCGGAGGAAGTAATGATCGCCTACCTTGTAGCTGGTGAGGTCGCCGATCTTGCCGGAGATTTTGAATGGTGCAATGAGCTTTGCCATGTGCGAAGTTGTTTTTGGTGAATGCTTGAAGCTAAAATAGGGAAAAGAGGTGATAGTTGATAGGGGATAGTTGGCCTTCGAGTCCCTCAGGCACCTAGGGGATAGTTGGCCTTCGAGTCCCTCAGGCACCTAGGGGATAGTGGAGGGAGATTCAGCGGAATTGTCGCAATTGTGCGTGTTTCTGGCGCGAAAGTCCTAACTTCTCGGAAGGGTTTGCGATGAGATTTGCAGGGAGGAGAGGGCCGTTTGTGGGTTCCAATTGCAGCCGAGTCGCATCCTCATCAGAGAGAGAAAAAATCACTTCGTTATGAAAAGTATCAATTTGAAGAAGACAATTGTTTATTGTCTGTCCATGTGGGCACTGATGCTGGTGCATGGGCAGAACCTGAACTGGCAGAACGCCATACCCGAGGCATCCTGGTGGACAATGCGACACAAGCCTTTGCCTCTGGGCGCGTGGATGACATGGTCGATTTTCGAGACGGCAGCGTCTTGATGGGTGTATCTACTGGAGGGATTTGGAAAGTGGATAAGCTGGGCAATTCACAGAACCTGACCCCCAGTACCTGGGCTAACATCGATGTTTCAACCATAGAGCGGGGCACTGACAGTGAGTTCCATGTCTATCTGGCCACCTCTACCACCCTCTACGAGAACCGTTCCCCGAATCTGGACAACTGGACGACCATCAATCTTCCCTCCGGAACGACGAGGGTCAATGACATCTCCATTCTCAACGGGCAGCGGGTGATCCTGCTCGGTTGCAACAACGGAGTTTTCCTCTCTCCGATCCCGAATCCGTTGGCAAATCCACGGACTTACACTTGGACTGCAGCGACCAATGGGAATGCCACGTCCAACATCCACCAAATGTCCGTGAAATCCTCAGGAGCCAATTGGGGTGCTTTGGAAACAATCAATTCGGAATCATCGTCCAACATGGGGATGGCTGTGGTGAATCGGAGCCCTGTACATCGGGACATCTTCTATGTGAGTTCAAATGGCACGTTGCGTACGGCTTGGAATGTACTGGGGACAGGCTGGACGGGGCAGGTGGCCTCGATCACTCCCACAGGAGCCGCCCATACCTCCACTGACATCGCAGTGGTAGCTCGTGGGGAATTGCACCTGGACCTCTTCTATGCCGGACCCGCCGGAGAGTTGAAGACGACTTGGTGGGACAATGCGAACGGGGATTGGATTGGGCACAACACAAACCTGCAACCTGCTGGTACAGTAGCCTCTGGTAGTGGCATCGCAGCAGTTTCCCGAACGCCGAACAATTTGGATGTGTTTTATGTCACGACTGACGGGAGCATGCGCCACATAGCCTGGAGCAGCAGCACGGGAGCTTGGACGGCACCTGCGACGGTGGTAGGGCCGGGTGGGGTAAATCTTTCGAGCCGGATAGCAGTGACTGCTCGTGATGCCAATACGCTCAATGTATTTTGGATCGACCCCTCTGGCGGCGTTCGCACCAACTGGTGGGCCCAAGGGGTGTCCACGAACTGGGGCAACCTCTATCAGCTGCCTGGGACGGGAACGGCAAGTACCGGAGGCGGTATCTCTGCAGTAGCAAGGGATCAGAACAAATTGGATGTGGTGTGGGTCGCAACGGATGGCAGGCTCATGACCACCTACTGGAACAGTGTCGCTCCTGAGCAATGGACGGGGCATTGCTATGCTTTGACTGCTGTCAATACCGCTGCCACGACCGGCAGGCTGTCCTTGGTGTCGCGGAATCCTTTGCAACTGGACCTGTTCTGGAAAGCTCAAGATGGAACGATGCGCACGAACTATTGGAATGCCTACACAGGGACGAACTTTGCATCGCAATCCTATTCCCTCGGGAATCACAACGGTACCGCAGTGATGAATTGCTGGGCTTCGTCTGCGTTTGACGATGAGATCACCCTGTTTTACCGTACATCATCAGGGATTTTCGCCAAGCGGTGGACGACCAATGCTGGGATCGTGCTGGTGGGGGGCGTGGGCACATCGGTAACCCGTGGCGTAGTCAATGGTGCGGGCTCGACACAGTTGTCACTGTCATCACTATCATTTACTGGCGGTGACGGGTCGTATGGCACTGGGGCACCGTCGCTGTCGAAGTATGGAACATGGGCCTACTGCGCAATTTCTGCGCCGACTGCCCCTCCAGGCTATACCGGCATTGGGTTACCCATGAAATACGTTTTCAAATCTACAGATGAAGGTCTGAGTTGGAATGCCGTCGCAATGACCCTAGAAAACTCCACACTACCCATGAACACTCAATGTGGGGGCGATGGGGGAGGCAATATGTACAACCGAATCGCTGCAAATCCTGTGGATAACAACGTGGTGTCGCTGGGCTACGTGAGGTCATTTCGTAGCACCAATGGCGGAAATACATGGCGCGCTCCTGATGTCACCCATATCCATGATGACTTTCACAAGCTCATTTGGTCGGATTATGACAAGTCCGGACGCACCTTGTACTACTGCGATGATGGCGGATTGGCTGCGACCTTTGACAAGTTTTCCACCTACACGAGCTACTTCAATAGGAACGTGCCTACGCTTTATTGCTACACCACCGACGGGGCGAGAAACTTCACAGGCACCTTGAGCATGTGCTACCAAGTAACTGGCTTGATGGCAGTCGGGACTCAGGACAACGGCAACAACTGGGCGAGACAAGGGGACTCGAGGTGGCAAAAAATCTCGCCCGATCCTGGTGGGGACGGGGGCTACTTTACCTTCATCGGAGATGGGTCTGCGGTATTCCGGATCTATGGTGGGCAGCCTGACCCCTTGGCGAGGGCCGAATGGACGGGCACGACCCTTGCAGATCGCGGCGATATTCCCGTGACGACCTTTCCGCCTGGCGCTTCAGGGCCTACAACATTGGCTGGAGGAGACTTTGTCTTGGTGAATTCGCCTTTGCCAGTGGCTGGCACAACTTCCACATTGCATGGATACGGCTGGCTTGGGGCAAATGTCTATTCCTATTGGAGTCCCTCCGCAACTCAAGGCTGGCGATTTCAATATGAAACTGCCATTCCTATGGCCACGAATGAGGGCGTCTCCGCAGCAGGCAGCCCCAATGGGCAGTCTGTCTTCTTTGGTACGAGTAATGGCCGCATGTTCCGCTTTGACCGCATTCCAGGGACGACTACAGTTATGACGGTCAATATGACAGGGGTTGCGAATGCCGTTGATCTTGGAGTCAATCGCATTTGCATGCTGAGCGACAACCTGGGGTATGCGATTTTCACTCGCTGGCGCAATACGACGGGCGGATCCATGAACGAAGGACATCTCTTCAAATGGGACGGAACAAGCTGGACGAGGCTGGCCTTGGCTCTCAACGGGGGCGGCAATATTGCCACTCAACGCCTATGGGGGATCGATGCTGACTGGACTGTGAACCCTGCCACCTTGGTGATGACTACCGAGGACAAGGTCTATATGAGTACCAATGCTGGTGCAACGTGGTCCAATCAGAGCAACGGGCTTCCCACGACCAATGTGCTGCATTTGGCGGATGTCCGGTTCGTGAGTTGGCCGACATTGGGGCGCAGGTTCTATATCGGGACTTATGGACGGAGCGTGTGGTTTACGCAGGCACCGTAGGCGCGATCGATTGTATCGTTGTTCTTGAATTGTTTTGCCACCAAGGCACCAAGGCATCCGTGCGCAACTTGGTGCCTTGGTGGTAATATCTTAAGGAAGTGCACCTCACCCCCTCCCACGCCGAATCAGCTTCCAAACCTCCAAGACCGTCAGCATGCCTGCAGCGCCGGCGATCGAGGGGAGGAAATGCTGCCATCCGGGGAATTCGAATCCGAACAGTGTCCGGAGTGGTGGTACCAAGAGCAGCAACAAGAGCAATACCATCGCTCCGGCAGCCATGCCCAATGCGGCCCAGTTGCCTTCGCGGATGACAGAGAAGACGTTGCGGGTCTTGGAGAGGAGGGCGAAGATGAGGAAGACGTTGCCGATGATGAGGGAGGTGAATGCAATGGCGCGCACCTCCCCGACGGTATGGCCTTCTTGGACGGATAGCAGGTAAACCGCAAGCACTGTCACCAGCAACAACAGCCCCTTGGCCAGGCTGCTGAGGATATTGCGCCCGCCGAAGAAGACCTCCTTCGAAGGTCGGGGAGGTCGGGACATCACCCCCAATTCGTCCGGCTCCGATTCGAATGCCACCGAGCATACGGGGTCGATGATGAGCTCCATGAACACAATATGCAAGGGCAACAGCAGCAATGGCCAGGAGGCAAAAAATGCCGGCAACAGCGCAAACCCGATGATGGGAATGTGGATGGCAATGATATAAGCCATGGCTTTTTGGAGGTTGTCGAAGATGCGCCTGCCCAGCCGGATGGCACCCACGATGGAGGCGAAATTGTCGTCTAGCAAGACCAATGCCGCTGCTTCGCGGGCCACGTCAGTGCCTTTCTTGCCCATCGCCACACCGATGTCCGCCGCCTTGAGGGCCGGGGCATCGTTCACGCCGTCACCTGTCATGGCCACGACCTCGCCTGCCGCCTGCAATGCCCGCACGATGCGCAGCTTCTGCTCAGGCGCAACCCGGGCGCAGATGTGCACGTCCTTCATGGCCACCTGCAAGGCCGCGTCGTCCATCTCCGTCAAGTCCTTGCCCGTCATGATCCTCCCCTGCTCAGGCAGCCCGATTTGCGCACCGATGCTCCGCGCCGTCTCGGGATTGTCGCCTGTGATCATCACCACCCGGATGCCCGCGGTATGGCATTGGGCGATGGCTTCGGGCACTTCGGGACGCACGGGATCCTCTAGCCCCAGCAAGCCCAGGAATCGCAGTTCAAATCCCGCTTGTGTCTCCGGAAATGCCACCTCCGCTGGATGCCGTCCCTCCGCCACGCCGATCACCCGCAAACCCTGCGCCGCCATGCGCTGCAGGCTCGCTTCCGCTTCCGCCAAATCCGAGCCACTCAATTTGCAGAGCTTGAACACCGCCTCCGGCGCCCCTTTGGTCGCAACCGGAAAGTATTCCTCCTTCACCGGGAGAATATGGCTCATCGCCAAGAGGCCATGCCCGATCGCATATTCATGGACGACCTGCGGCATTTCCCCCGCGCCATTGGCCTTCGCAGCATTCAGGATCGCCAATTCCATGGGGTCGATGGTGCCGGGCTGCGAAGCTGCTTGTGCGATGCGGATGAGATGAATCGCGGCCGCATTGTGCCCCAAATCACTGACTTCCATCTCCATCCCATCAAATGACAGGTGCGTGACGGTCATTTGATTTTGGGTGATGGTGCCCGTCTTGTCGCTGCACAACACAGTCGCAGTGCCAAGGGTTTCAATCGCAGCAGGCACGCGGGTGAGGACTTGCTTTCGGCTGAGCCGCCAAGCCCCGAGGGCCATGAAGACGGTGAAAACGACGGGGAATTCCTCCGGCAAAATGGCCATGGCAGATGAGAGGCCGTTGAGCAGGCTTTGGAGGAAATTGCCGCGGGTGAGGTAAAACAGCAGGATCACCAGGACAGTGATGCCGATGGCGATGAAGGCGACCGTGCGGACAAAACGTCCCATTTCCCGTTGCAGGCGGGTGGGCTGCGGGGCGATCGATCCCAAAGTCGCTCCGATTTTGCCGAATTCCGTGCCTGCTCCTGTGGCGTGGACTTCTGCCTCTCCCCTGCCCCGCACCACGAGAGTGCCGCTGAAGATGACGTTGGAATGGTCATTGGCAGCAGTGGACACGGTCGGGGAAATCGCCTCGCCATTCGCTGAGCTGCCCGGACCTACCTTCGCCACGGGGACGCTCTCGCCCGTGAGCAGGGACTCGTCCACATGCAACCCATGCGCATCTATGATCCGGGCATCCGCCGGTACCCGGTCGCCCTCTTGCAGGAGGATGCGGTCGCCGACCACGACTTCGCGGCCCGCTATGCGTTTCTCCTTGCCGTCCCGGATGACGAGTGCGCGCGGGCTGCTCAGGTTCTTGAGGGCATCGAGGGCACGCTCAGTCTTGCGGTGCTGGAAAAAGGTGATCCCAATGATGAGGAAGATGGCGGACATCAAGACAGCGCCCTCTTGGTAGTCACCGAGGATCATGTAGAGGGTGCCACAGCCGATGAGGAGCAGGAACATGGGCTCTCGGATGACCTCCATGGCGATGCGCCACACGCTTTTGGGAGCGGCTGTGGGCAGCTCGTTTGGGCCGTGCCGTTTCAACAGGTCGGCGGCTTGGGTGGAGGTGAGGCCTCTGGGCATGCGCTTTGATCTGAGGGGCAAGGTAGCAGTTTGCGGCGGGAACTCGGGTGGGGTTTGTCAGGGGAATGGGTGACGAGGATCAGGATTTTTGGGGGCGGTTGCCGTTTTGCTCTCGGGAAGATTGCCGTTTGCCAACCCACACACCTCGTGGTCATAGGGTTGGCAAACGGCAATCGGGGGGCTTGGGAACTGGCAATTGGTGGCTTAGAATGGGAGAAGAAATGCCTCAGATCAGGGAAAATTCCGTATCTTACCTCCACATTCATCAACAGTCAGTTAGCCAATGTCAGAATTTCAAAAAGCACCTATCACAGCCGCCCCGGCTGCCAATCCTTTGGAGAGCGCTGGCGGCACGTCCATGACCCCGCCCGCATTTGGCCTCACAGCCAATCCATTGCAGCTCACAGAAAATGAAAACGCGCCCGAAAACGGGGATGCCCTCACCACAACAACCCTCACGCATGGGGACTACACGGCGACGCAGAGCGCGACGGATGCCAACCTCTTCTCGGTGAACCAAGGCACCACGGTCACAGCGGCGGCGGTCAACCTGAGCAGCGCCCGTGCCTTCATGATCGGGGGCAATGCTGACAATGAATGGGACAACAATGTCCAATACAATTACAATACGGCGATCCGCATCTGCGAATATGTCTCGACGAATGTCACTGGCGTGGATTACAGCGTGTCCACGGACCTTGAAGGCACCTCGGACGATGACGTGAAGATCGTGAGCGACAAGGTGATCATGGGCATCGCCCTGCTCCAAGCTGCCAATGGCCTCTCCGTGGATGGCAAGCCCGGCGGGAGCTTCATCAAAACTGTGATGGGCCTGTACGCCGACCAAAACGACACGCAGGCGCGCCTCAACTACATGAATGAGGACACGACCAATACGAGCATGGCCCGCGCGGACAATACGCAGATCGAAATCCCTGATTTTGGTACGGCGAATGAGGCGACTCTTTATGATTTCTTCCGGGACCTGACAATGGCGCGGCATGGCCTGTGGAGCGACAACCCGCAGATCACCAACATCGTGAGCCTGAGGCGGTCATTGGATCCGGAAAACTCGAACGACTGGAACGATACCGCCGCTGTGGCATGGGTGGAAGGGGAAGGCGATGCGCAGGTGAAGCATTGCAAGACCTATATCGGATCGACGGAGCCCGGAGATGCGACGGCCAACCGGCACATACAGCCACAAACGGCACTCACCACGCTCGGCTTGCACAAATCCCGCCAATCCGGGGGCCGCAACAGTCACCTCCTCGTGCAGAATACCAACGATACGCTGGCATTCGATGCTACGGATGGCAACGGTTTCAATCACCATCCGGGCGGCATGACGGGCCTGCGCGGCGGCATGACCGTGACCAACGACATCATGACCTCACTCCCCGGACGAGATGGAGCCATGAGCGAGACGACTTTCACGGTACAGCACAAGCTCTCAGAAATCTTCTACATCCTCGGCAATTGGGGCAAGGACCGCGACCATGCGGCCTACTTCTATCTGGATCAGGCGAACACGAGCGCACTTGCCCTGCAAACTACCCCCGTGGAGGGACAAACGCCGGATCAGGCCGCCATCGACGATTTCACACGGATCACCACGCTTTTCACCGAATTTGAAACGGCCTGCCTCGCTGCCAATGCCACACAAGCACAGGTCAACGGTTGGGTGACCTACCTCAAGGAGACCATTGAATTCAGCAACGAGGCGGAGGCAGCGGCATTTGATGGCACAAGTACCTCCTATCCTGATGTGGCCCTGAACGATGGCTCTACCGAGATCGACAGCAATGTGAGCGACTCCTCGGAAGGCTGCCAAAACATCTTCGGAGGCGACGCCTTCTACGATTACTGGTGGAACATGCAGCAGTTCGCTGACGACAGCGGTCAGCGCAGGTGGTACTACACGGTCATCGACCTGACCACAAACTACAATGCGATACAGACGCAGCAAGGTCAAGACTGACGAGGCATGAATGCAATGAACTGGGCTGTGCCCCGAGTAGGCAAGGGAACTCCGCTACCAACTTTGCTTCTGGCATTCCTCCTGCTCACCGCCTGCGTGCCCAGGGTGAGCGTACGGACACTGCGAGCAATGGCCTCGGGTGAGCGTGAATTCACGCCGGACAGCAAGATGACGATTCAGCGCCTGCAAAGGGACAGATGGATGGGCGACAGCGCAAGGATAATGGATCCGTACTTGATATTGGAAAATGGTGCGGCCGCCTTGAATCAACAAATGAAACTAAAGCTGCCAAAAACGGCGATAGAGGAGATCGAGTTTGCAATGAAGGATCAGCGTAACGGCGCCATTCAGTCAGCCAACGGATATGCACCAATGCAGGTTAGGAGCGGCAAGTGCATTCCCGCATCTGGGAGCGCATCGCGGGCATTGGCTTATGTTCCGATCTATGTTCATCGCAATTTGCAGCGGACGGATTCTGCGTTCATCCCATTGGGGATGGATCCCCATGATGATCAGGATGGGCGTGTGCGGGCATTCCGTAAATTCAAGTTTCATAGGATGCCTGGGTTGATGGTACAATACGACTCCTTTTGCCACGCAGACCGCAGAAGTACCGTTTCCAATTATCTCCTCTACCGCCGGGACGGGCTGCTACACGCTGTGGTGATGCTCCATGCCCCATGCCCGGAGTCCAGGGACATCGCATACCATGTGTACGAGTGGGATGAACACTTCTTCCTAAAGGAGATCAAGTCTTGGTTCATCTCCACTTCCGAGTTCGCTGAGGAAACTGGCGTCGAAGTGAAGGCATACCGATGGTGAAGCATCTGGAGCGGCCCTGCAACGATGGCGTGTCCTTCGCCTACCTGCGTTATGGATGGTCGCCTGTGCCGCAATTGAGCCAATTGGAGACGTGGGTCGCCGACGAATCCGATGAGACGGAAGAGGTCCATGCTCAGTATGAGCGGCACGAATGGTGAGCAATGCATGGTCATCGTTTACGTCCGAAGTAACCTCTGCTTTTGCCTTGACAGCGAGCCCCCATGGCCATCCGCATCACTTTGACGGCAGGGTGATGATGCCTAAATTTGCCCCGCCGGACGCGCGTTGCCCGGCAGGATCGATTTCGTCACTCCAAAACCGCTATTGATATGAAAAACAAGTATTTGCTTGTGGTTGCCTGTATGGCTGTCTCCTTGTTCATGGTCGCTTGCAAGCCGGACCCGAAGGCTTCGCAGGAGTACAAGGACCTCAAGGCTGAGCTGGACAAGTACCGCGCGACCGACAGCCTGGAAGCTGCCGCAAAGGAGCTGTACAACAAGGTCATTGCGATCAATGACACCAATGAACTGGATCAGTACGATGCCCTCGTGACCCCGGACTTCAAGTTCCACGGCATGCCCGATGGCAAGCCCGGCGACCTCAAGGCGATGAAGGGCCTGTTCCATGACTACTATACCGCGATCCCCAACATCGAGATCACGATTCAGCATATCGCAATTTCTGGGGACATCCTCCTCTCCCATATCACCATGTCCGGCGTGAACAGCGGCCCGATGGGTCCCGGGATGCCGGCGACTGGCGAATCGGTGACTTTCGAGGGGTATGACTGCGTTCGCATCCAAGATGGCAAGATGGCCGAGTACTGGGGATTGGTGGATGAAATGGGGATGATGTCGCAGCTCGGCATGGAGTCCGGAGATGGAGAGATGTAATCAATTGATAATGAATAGTTAATAATTATCAATTGATGCGGAGGGGGGAGTGGGTAGAGGTACCCTTGCTGGGAATGCAGGTGGAAATGCCAGCTGCTACCTCCTCACGCCGATCTGGAGGTCAATTTATTCACAGTGAATCCTCTCCATTGATTTTCTGCTTAGATTGGGCCTCGTCTATGTCTGGATGGAATCAGGGCATGGATTTTGTTTCCAAAAGGGATTAGTAAATGCTGGCTTCCGAATGCTTCGCTTTCCCGAAATCGATGGGGCAATGAAACCCGTTGAAGATCGGCGCGGCGCTTAAGAGTCAGAAAAAGAATTGAAAATCAATTGCATACGATGACCGGGACTGAATTGAAGAGAACATTGATCGCGTTTTTGCCCACTGCCGCCTTGGTGCTGTTCTTGGCTGGATGCGGGCCGTCCGAGGCTTTCATTATCAAGCAGGAAGGCACTTGGAACATCGTTTCTGAGCAGACCATTCGCTTCGAAGACGGGAACTTTGTGTCGGACATCACCCGCACCGACAGCCTCGGGTCCTACCAATTCGAAAAGTCCGGTGGCGGCACTTACATCGATGCATCCGGCGGCACTGTCCCCATTACCTGGTCCATCGACAAGGGCGACGACAGCATGGTGATCTACTCTGCCACGCGCCCATTTGTCAATGCTTCGATCAAGAACAATTCCTCCGACGACATCACCCTGAAGTGGAACAACATCTACGGGGAGTTTGCTGTCCTGGTCCGGAATGAAAACACCACCAAGTTGAAGCGCGCGAACTAAGGTTCGTCAAGTCATAGTTAAGGAAGTACCGTGCAGCCAAGGGTGCACGGTATTTTTCTTTTCCTATATTTGGCGATAACATATTTGGCAATTCAACTGAACCATGGCTTCCATTCAAGGAAAAATTCTTGGGCAGCCTCTTGGGCTGCTGCTCTTCCTGACACTGCCTGTCCTCTATTTCCTCCTGCTGGGCTTTCACGGCTTCGCGGACACTGACCAAGGATTCGTCCCGGGCCTGGCCCATCGGATCCTGCAAGGTGAGCGGATGTACCGGGACTTCAACTATGTGCGCCCCCCGCTGACGCCCTATCTTCATGCGGCGGTGATGTGGTTGTTGCCGCATTCACTGTTCATGGTGGGAAGCAGGGCCCTGTTTTACCTGACGATCTGGGCCTATACCGGGTTGGCGGTCCTCACCCTGGACAAACAATTTGATCTGGACCGGCTCGGAATCCCGAAATGGCTGCTGGCATGCCTGGGGTTCGTCTTTTCCGTGCACAACTATCCCGCCATGCCCTGGCATACCACAGATGGCCTCTTCTTCAGCATCCTGGGCATCTATCTGATCACCACCCGCGATGGGATGCTCACGACCATTTTGGGTCTGGTCTCCCTGTATCTGTCCGCCCTCACCAAACAACCCTTTGGGCTGATGCCGCTGCTTGGGGCTGCCTTGGTCGTGTACCTGCGCCCGCAGAGGCGGACCTGGGTAGCGGTTGGGATCGCCGGCCTGCTGTGCGGAGTGGCCACACTGGGGCTGGTGAAGCTGTTTCCTGAAATGCTCCGGCAGATATCCGGTTCCAGCAAACTCTCCGACTTGGTCACGACCGGGTTCCGGATGTACCTGAAGCCTTTGCTACTGGTTCTCTTGCCCGTTCTGGTCGGTGTTTGGGGTCTGAAGCGGCTCGCCCCGGAGAATTTGTTCCGAGAGGTTACTGGGTGGATCTGCCTGTTGCTGCCTTCCGCGTGGCTGCTGGGTCAGTATTACATCGTGGAACAGGCGGGCGACTACACCACGCCGATCTTCTGGTTCTACCACCTGCTGCTGCTCTTCGGGGTGTGCTGGTGCATCATGAATTACCTCCGAGAGCGCCGCAAGGAGCTGCTGGTTTTCCTGTTGCTCTGCGTCCCCTGCTGGCTGAGCGGGATTTCTTGGGGCTATACGGTGCCGGCCTTGTTTGCATTGCCGGGCTTGTTTGCCTTGATCTACGTGCTCACGCATGAGCTGAAATTCATCGGCACCCTGCATGTGCGGTCATTGAAGCGCCTGCTTGCCCCGGTGTTGGTGCTGTTTTCCACGATCCTTTTCATCGCGATTTCCCGGCATCCCTACCGGGACAAGCCTCGGCCTGAGCTGACCTTTTCGGCGGGCGAAGTCTTCCCTGGGATGAGCCACATCCGCACGAGCCATTTCGGTTACCACAAGCTGGTGGAGTTCAAATCGCATTACCATGCCTTCGGGGATCCTTATGTGGTCCTGCCCGCGATGCCATTGGCGCATTTCCTCACACAGAGCTCCTCCCCGATCGGGGTGGACTGGGCCTACGACATCGAGATTGGCAGCAAGGATGTAGATCGGTTCATCGACAAGTTCAGCGAGAGCGCTCCGACGGTATTCGTGGAGAAGGCGAGGATGGAGGAATCAGCGGCTTCCTCGTTGCTGGGGCATGTCCTCACGCATTGGACGGCGGTGGACACAGGGGAATACTTTGTGGTCTATCGGCAGCCCACCGAGACGCAACCCTGATTCCGATTCCGGCTGCGTCAAGCTGGACTGCCTTCTGGAGCTGAACGTAACAGCCTGCGAATGCTCGCCAAGTGAGAGAAAAGCACGAGCGGCACCACCACATTCGGCAGCCAATTGAACGGGAAATGCAGCACCCCACGGTTGGGCATGTCGAAGCCGATTTGCTGAAAGGGCGAGGGGAAGGCCAAGACCGCATGCGTGACGATGTTGATGAGCAGCAGCAGGCAGAGGATGTTCCAAGCGAGCAAAAGGCCACGCCCCATCCGCTTGCGGACAAAGCTGAAGTAGAACACGATGGGCGCGGTGATCCCGGAAAGGATGTCAAAATTCCGGCCCTCGAAGGTCATCTCGACGGGAATCCATGCGGCAAGGTGCAGCCACAGCAAGACGATCTCGACGGGAATGCGTACCACATGCAGCAGGGTCAGCCACTTGAGGTCCAGCCCATCTATCCAGCGGCGACCTGAGGGCAGGATGAACAGGAGCACAATGAGCAGGACAGTGGGCAAGATGCCCAATGGGAATCGCGGCGGCACGGTCGAGGTGTCTTCGTAGAATCCATTGAGGGTGAGGGCCGCCTGCAAGGCCATCCATGGCAGGATCACCAAGAGGACCCGCCAGTTCATGTGCGTGGCCTTGAGGAACAGGAAGAGGGTCAGCGCAACGGTGCAGACAAAGACGACGGGGACATACGGGGCGAGATTTTCCATTGCTTCAATCGGGTTGAATCCAAGGCAAATCACCGGCCCTCGCGGGACATTCCACTTGTCTTATGGCAAGTTCGTGTAGCTCAGCCCTTGGCCGGTGCCATGGATTTCCGGGCAAATTCCCGGCGGATTCGGCTGAGGGAGCTGTCCGTCACGCCCAGGTAGGAGGCGATATGCTTCAGCGGGACATGCTGGAAAGCCTCGGGATGGTGCCGCAGCAGGGCTTCGTAGCGCTGCTCCGCGGTGAGGGAGATCATGGACAGCATCCGGCCCTTGAGGGAGGCGTAGCCCCGCACGAGGATCGCCCTCCCAAATTCCCGGAACTCCGCCCGGCTGTGGAAGAGGCCATTCAACTCCTCAAAATTCACCGACCACGCGC
Organism: Bacteroidia bacterium; assembly: GCA_046329055.1. GTDB lineage: Bacteria > Bacteroidota > Bacteroidia > J057 > JADKCL01 > JADKCL01. Next base: position 38,854 of record JAXLVK010000004.1, on the reverse strand, counting down.
GGCAGTCTTCCAGCGCTTGGATATTTTCCTGCGAAGGCACCCTCAAGAAAAACGACGAAACTTCAAAGACGACATTGCCGGGGCTGAAAATGCCTGTGGTGACCTCGTCGCCCTCGGGGGTGATGGCAAAGCCCCGCATCCATCCGGATTCGAGGAACAGGTAGGTGTCGCTGACATCGCCCGACCGGAGCAAATAGGCATCCTGCTTGAGTTCGTAGGGGTGGAACACCTCCGCCATCTCCGCCGCAGAACTGGCTGAAATGCGGTTGGAGCTGAGAAAAAATTGGTGGAGGGCTGAGCGGTCGTGCATCGCAAACGGATTTTGGAAGCTAAAGGTACCCGAATTTTCAGCACCTTTGCAGCAGTGAAACCCGCTATAGCCCATTGGATATTTTGCGTGATGCTTCTCACAGGCGGCCAAGCCTTGGGACAGCCATCGGGCGCGGCCAATGAGGCTTGGCAGCTCGCCCAAGAAGCCGGGCAGGCGATCTCGGAGGGGCATTTTCAGGAGGCATCGGAAAAATACAACCATGCCCATCAACTCGTCCCCAACAATGCCGACTACGCCCTGGGCCTGGCACATGCCAAGTTTTTCCTGAACGATTATGCGGCGGCGATGGCGCTCTGCGAACCCCTGACCGAAGGGAAAGCAGCGAAGGCCGAAGCATTTCAGGTGCTGGGAAACTGCCTGGATGCGCAGGAAAAGAGCTATGAGGCGCTGGAAACCTACCGCAGGGGCCTGAAACGCTTCCCGCAGGCAGGTGTGCTCTACATGGAGATGGGCATCGTGGAGTCGGGCAGGAAGCGGGACGCCGAAGCGCTGAAGTACTGGGAACAGGGCATCGTGGCGCAGCCGACATTTGCCTCCAACTACTACTTCGCCGCACAAAACCTGCTGAACCTCGGTGACCTCGCCTGGGCGGCGGTGTATGCGGAGGTCTTCATCAACATCGAGCGGACGGGCGAACGGGTGCGGGAAATGAGCAAGCTGCTGATGGAGGCGCACGAGCGTGCGCGGCTCTTCGATTACAGCCGGGCATTTCAATGGCATTTCTACCAAGTGAAGGACAGTGCCTCCGGAATGCTCCTGCCGCCTCCATCCTATCCGCATCTGCTGGACTCGGCATTTGGCTCGGAATTCATGGACACGGCGCGGACCCTGAGCATACAGCGGCTCACTGAGGTGCGGCGATTTGCCTGTCAGTGGATTCCCCAGCAACTCCAAGGCGACCCTGCGGCGCATCTGCTGCAATGGCAGCAAACCCTGGCGAGGGAAGGACATCTAGAGGCTTACCACTATTGGATGCTCTACGATGCCCGGCAGGACGAATTCATGCATTGGTACGAAAAGAACAAGGCCCGCTACGAGGCATTTGAGGGATGGTTCCTGCGAAACACCCTCTACCGGCATATCAAAAGCCCCATTGTCCGGAGGGCCACAATAACCGAGGAAGGAAAGCGAAAATGATCATTTACAGCGTGACAGTGACAGTGGACAAGGCCGTGGAGGCCGATTGGGTGGCATGGATGCGCACCAAGCACATTCCTGATGTGATGGAGACAGGCTACTTCACGAGCGCCCACATGCATCGCCTGCATGAGCCGCCCGCCGAGCCGGGCACTGCCACTTTCAATATCCAGTACGAGTGCCAGGACCTTGCGACCTACGAGCAATACCGCGACCGTGAGGCCACACGCCTGCAATACGAGCATCAGACCCGGTACAAGGACCGGTTCGTGGCCTTCAGGACGATCCTGACGCGGGAAGATAGTTTTTGAGGGGCTTACTGCTTCTCCACCCAGGCCTTGATGTAGTCGGCGATTTCCTCCCAACCGTCCATACCACAGAGCATGTGGGTGCGACCGGGGAACATCTTGAATTCGCAGACGCCAGCCTCCTGCTTGTAGCGTTCGAAGTTTTTCCGGTTGAGGGAATGCGGGATGATGTTGTCCTTCTCACCAGCGATGATGAGTAGCGGGGCATGCTTCTTCGCCCAATCGACCTTGCCAGCCTTCTTGGTGCTTTGGCGGGGGATGTTGCGGGCCTCCGGAACCACGAATTCATCGTAAATCTTCTGCGTCTCCTCCATGCTGAGGGTGTTGCAGAAGGCGTATTGGAACCACTTCACACTGGGGAGGCAAGGGCTGTTGCCCTTGAGGGGTGTGATGGTGGGAAGGTTGGCCTTGAGGAAGCTCCACTTGGTGGTGAAGACGCCCTTGGGCGGAGCTGGGTCGATGCTCACGCCCATGGAGCCCAGTCCTCGGTTGATCAGGATCTGCACGATCAGGCCACCAATGCTGTGCCCGATGAGGATGGGCGGCTCCTTCATTTTGCGGATCGCAGCCTCAAACGGAGCAATCGCACCATCGAGGTCCAGCTTGCGCAGGCCATCGGGGATATTTTTGCGCAGGTCGGCGGGTTCGCCCGTGTGAAAGGGAAACTCCGGGACCACCACTTCGTATCCTGCAGCCTCGAACCGGGCTTTCCATCCGGCCCAGCTTTTGGCATTCATGAAGAGGCCGTGGATGAGGACAATCGTCTTGGATTTCATAGGCTTAGCGGGTAAAAGTTGAGGGGTGAACAGTGAAAAGACGATGAGCAGGGAGGCCCAGCCCAACCATCGAGTGGATCTGATTTCGCGAGACATCATCGATCAATTGGAGGTCTTGCCGGATTTGCGCTCCAGCCGCGCGGAGACGATGTAGCCGATGCCGCTCAGCCACCAGTTCTTGTGCGAGTAGCGCTCCATGCCCCTGCGGATGGGCAAGGTGATGAAGCCGAACAAGGTGTCAAATGGCGCGACGGAAAGGCTGAAATCGAAGTACCGGAAATCGAGTTTGCGGTAGCCGTGGTCGGCGAGGTATTTGTCAAATGCCCAAGGCGTCGTAGTGCGCGGACGGAAGGGGAAGTGGTGGAGCTTGCCCCGGCGGAGCACCTTCTCCTTGATGAAATTCATGAAACCGAACATGGCCTTGCTGCGCTTGAAAGGCTCGATGAGCGGTGCGGTCCACTTGCGCAGGGCCATCTTGTTGGTGACATTGATGATGAGGACGCCGCCGGGCTTGAGGACACGGTCCATTTCGGCCGTCCATTTCTCGTCGCCATGCAGGTACTCGACCACGCCGGAGCAGATCACCAAGTCAAATTGGTTGTCCGGGAATTCCAGTGCCTCGATGTCGCCCGTGCTGAGGTGGACACGGTTGGGCTTGCCGGAGGCTGCATGCTTCTCACGGGCGATCTTGATCATGTTGTCCGCGATGTCGATGCCCCAGATCTCCCAATTCTTGCGGCAGAGGTCGAGCACCATCTCCCCCGGTCCGCAGCCCACATCGAGGATCTTGGCATCTGCCGGCAGGTCCAGCGCCAGCGCCATGTCCAACATGTACTTGTGGCGGTATTGCAGGGTGGGATACCCCTTCTTGGTACCGTAAAATTCTGCATCGTATTGACGAGCTTCTCCCTCGTAATACTGCTGAACTGCTGTGTCTTCCATGCTCAACGTCTCAGGTGCAAGTGGAAAAGCAAGTTCTTGGCCCGCTGCCTCCACCATCTTGGGTGGAAAGGTCTGGAAATTTTCGACGCGAACCGCTGCATGTCGTCAACGGGCTCGATTTCAAGCCGTTGCAATTCGAATGGATGGGGCCGTCCGCCATTCCAACCCCAGAGAGTGGAGACTCCCGAGTCGTAGCCCGCATCGCGCACCGCATCCATGCAGCGCTGATCGTAGTCCCGCAACTGCCCGTAGGGATAGGAGAAATGCCGGATCTCGACCTGCAACTCGGCTTGCAGGATTTCCCGGCTCTTGCGGGTCTTCTCGCGCAGTGACTCCGTGTCAAGCGTCCTCATCCGCCGATGCCCCATCCCATGCGAGCCAATGGTGATGCCCGAAGCATGCGCCACTTCCCAGAGCGCCTCCCAATCCATGATGGGATAGGCGCCATCGTCCCAGGAGTTGCTATGGCCCACGAAGTTGGTCGGGACATAGACAGTGGCGGGAAAGCCATTGGCCTCCAAGACGGGCAGGGCGTGCTCCTTGAAACTGATATAGGCATCGTCAAACGTGATCGCGATCAAGTGGTCCACCGGATCCCCCTTGCGCACGCGCTCGGCATAAGCGTCCATGGACACGACCTCACGGCCGTCCTTGGCGATCAGGTCCATCTGCCGAGCGAAATTTTCGGGAGAAACCGCATTGGGTCCCGGATTCGTGGCGATATGGTGGTACATCAGGATCACGCTTCTCCTCCGGATGATCCATTGCCTTCCCTGCGAATGACCTCCACGTAGAGCTCCTCCACCTGTTGCCGCGCCCAAGGATAGCGACGCAGAAACTTGAGGCTGCTCGACATGCTTGGATCGCTGCGGAAGCAATTGATGGGGATCTTGATGCCGAGCATCTCCCAACCATAGTAGTCCACGAGGTATTCGAGGATCATTTGCAGGGTCTTGCCGTGCAGTGGGTCAGGATTTTTGACGGTGGGTTCAGCCATCTTGTGGGCAAGATACCCGAATTTTTCGATCCGGGAGGTTGAGCTTGACCGCAGGCTCCAGATTCCTATCACAGTTCAAACCGGGATTGCGCCCGATGACCCTATTCGAGATTGCAGTTCACTGCCCGATTCCCTATCTTTAGAATTCCATCAATCGCTTATGAAGAAACGCTTACCCCTGATCTGTCTGTTCATTGCGTTGGGGTACACAGGGTTCCTGTCTGCCCAGACCCAATGCACCTTGGGAAATTACTCCGCGATGACCTTCATCCATCCCGGCAATCTCCCCTACACCAGCCCCGGAACCGGGATCGTGGTCAATGTGTCCGCTCCGGGTGTGCCCACCTTGGGGAATTTCAGCTACTCCTGTGGGGCCCAGAGTTTCGCCTGCGCCTCCCCCACTTGGTGGCCCAATTCCACCGCGCACATCATTACCATCACCTTCTCGCAGCCGGTAGCGAAGTTTGGCCTGGTCATCAATGGCACCAACCAGGGCGAGGTCTTCACCTTCAACGGGAACACAGGAACCACGACCCTGAGCGATTACTGCACAGCAGGTTTCAGCACCGTGGCCGCCAACCAACTCATCGACAACATCGTTCCTGCGACTGGCACGGTCATCACCGTCAACAACAGCATCGGCGCGACGAGCTATGTGATCACCCACAATGGGACAGGCTCAGGGTCACGGTTGAGCTTCTTGGATTGCATCGTGCCCGCATCGCCTTTTGCGGTGAGCATGAACGAGTTCGAGGCCCAATACCGTCAGGAACTCCGCGATGTCGCCTTGACTTGGAGCACGAGCCGGGAGGAAAATGCCCTAGGATTTGAGGTGCAGCACAGCACTGACGGTCAGGTGTGGGACATCCTCGGCTGGGTGGACGCCGCTGGCAATAGCACTGCCCTGCAAAACTATGCCATGCCCCACGCCAATCCTGCCTCCGGCCCGAATCACTACCGCATCCGGCAGGTGGATCAAAACGGCGCCGACACCTATACGGAAGTCCGCACGGTCGAAGTCCTCGGCGCAGGCATGGAAGCGATCGTGTTCCCCAATCCGTCGAGCGGCGTGTTTGAGGTCCGCGCAGCGGGCCGGATCGGCACCCTAGATGTCACGGACCTCCTGGGCAAGCGCATCCACACCCAAGCATTCGAAAGCGCGACCCGCCTCGACCTCAGCCAATTCAGCGTCGGCACTTACTTGCTCCGCATCACCGATCAGCATCGCCGGACCACGGTTCAGCGCATCGCGGTGAACTGAGAAGAAATCCATCGTTTCGCCGCCCGACGTACGGGTTCAGAATCCTGAACCCGTACGTCGGGTGAGTCATTTTCCCCATACTCTCAGGCGATCATCCCTGCCCAGAAAAAAATATTTCATCCCCCTCTTGCCATTCACTGAACGGTGTTCATAGATTTGACGCTGTTAATTCACCACAATGGGAATCGAAGACAGAAAGCAACGGGAGCGAGAGCAGATGCGGAGCCTGATCTTGGAGGCTGCCAAGAAACTCTTCATCGAGAAGGGTGTCGAGCAGACCTCGATGCGGGCAATCGCGGAGGCCATCGAATACAGTCCCGCCACGATCTACCTGTACTACAAGGACAAGAATGCATTGATCCACGACTTGCACGTGGAGGGATTCACCCGCATGAACCACTACATGGCGGCCCTTCTCCACGTCAAAAATCCGATGGAAAAGCTCTCCGCGATGGGCAGGGCGTATGTCCAATTTTCATTGGAAAACCCGGATTATTATGAGTTGATGTTCATCACGCAGAAGCCGATTGAGGGTCTGGAAAAGCCCGAAAATTGGAAAGAGGGCGCCTTGACCTTTGATGCATTGGTGAACGTGGTGAATGAATGCCAGAGCGAAGGGAGATTTCCCGGCAAGGATCCTATCCGGCTCTCCTTCTTGATTTGGAGCTGCGTCCATGGTATCTGCGCCCTCAAGTGCTGCCGCCGCATCGACATCATTCAGGACATCCCCCACGACCAACTCATCGCGGATGCCTTGAAGTACTTCATCGACTTCCTGGAAAGACTCTGAAATTTTTTTGGTTGTACACTAAACAGTGTTCACTATGTTAACCCCATTTACCAAAGCCCTCCTACTCAGCAGCCTCCTCGTCTTGGGGGTCGTCAGGATGGCCCCCGCACAAGGGCCGCTCGACACCTATCTCCAAGAGGGACTGTCCAGCAACCTCGTCCTCCGCGAAAAGCAGCTCGGCCTCCAACGCGGCCTTCTCGGCCTGAAGAATGCCAAGCAGCTTTTCCTCCCCAACGTGAACTTCGTCGGCTCCTATACCCTGGCAGCCGGCGGCCGGAAGATCGATTTCCCCATCGGGGACCTCCTGAATCCGGTCTATAGCACCCTGAACCAGCTCACGCAGAGCAATTCCTTCCCGCAGGTGGAGAACCAGAAGATCACCTTCCTCCCCAACAATTTCTACGACGTGAAGGTGCGCACCACGGTCCCGATCCTCAACACCGACATCATCCACAACCGCAACCTCCAAGAGCAGAACATGGAGATGAAGGATGCTGAGGTGGAGGTGTACAAGCTGGAATTGGTCAAGAACATCCGACAGGCCTATTACCAATACCTGATGGCATTGGAAGCCAAAGCCATCTACCAGAGCGCCTTGCAACTCGTGGAGCAAAACCTGCGGGTCACCAAGAGCCTCCTCGACAATGGTAAGGGCCTCCCCGCCCAGGTCCTGCGTGCCGAGAGCGAGGTCGAGTCCGTCAAGGCGCAGATCACCCAGTCGGATGCCAACGTGCTCAACGCCGCTGCCTACCTGAACTTCCTCGTGAACCGTCCTTCCAATGATCCCGTCAAGGCCGATCCAATGGAACTGCCCGCCGACCTGCAACAGCAAGTCAGCGACGAGTCCCGCATCAGCCGCAGGCCCGAGCTTGCACAGCTCGACGCTGCCCTGCGCATGAACGACGAGGCACTGAAAATGGACAAGCAGTATTGGGTGCCCAGCATCGGCGCCTTCGTGGACCTGGGTTCTCAGGGCTTCAATTTCGAATTCAGCGACAATACGGCATTCATCCTCGGAGGCATCAGTGTGGACCTCCCGATCTGGAACGGCGGCCGGGACCAAACGACGATCGGATTGCGGGAACAAAGCGCCCGTGAGCTGGAAAACAAGGTCGCACAGGCACAGCAGGGCTTCCAACTCGGCATCTACATGCGCCGGAATGCCACCCTCGCCGCCTATGACTCCTGGAAAAGTGCCCTGCGCCAAGTCGAAGCCGCCGAAGCCTATTACCGCCTCATGGACAAGGCATTTGCCCAGGGCAGCGCCACCATGATCGAGCAGATCGACGCCCGCAACACCGTCACCCAAGCCCGCCTCCTCGCCAACATCCGCAAGTACGAGACCCTCATCGGTTGGGCGGAGTACCGCCGCGAGATCGCCGAGGCCTACCAATGAACCCATTCTCTGAAAATCAATTCGCCCATTAGAAAAAAACAGCACGATATGATCACGCAAAACATCCGCCCCCCAAAAGCTAGCCTTTGGCTGCTGGCATTGGCCATGGTGACAGTGGTCGCCGCCTGCGGCAAGCAGGACAAGCCCGAGGACAAAAAAACTCCCGGACTCGAACCCATCCCCGTTCAGCTCACGCCCGTGAACCAAGTCAGCGCACAGCGGCCCATCGAGGTCGGCGGCTTGCTCGGAACTGAAAACGAAGCCCGTCTCAGCTTCAAGACTGGCGGCATCATCCAGCGCATCTCTGTGAAGGTGGGCGACGCAGTCCGCCGCGGCCAAGTCCTCGCCACCCTGGACATGACGGAGATCAACGCCGCCGTGAACCAAGCCCAACTCGGCTTCGAGAAGGCGCAGCGCGACTTCAACCGCGTCCAAGCCCTGCACAAAGACTCCGTCGCGACCCTGGAAATGCTCCAAAATGCCCAAACGGGCCTCGATTTTGCGAAGCAGACACTGGAGACCGCCAAGTTCAACCAGAGCCACTCTACCATCACCGCCACGGCGGACGGCCATGTCCTCGCTCGCCTGATGAACGAGGGCGAACTCGCGGGCCCTGGCATGCCCATCCTCGCCCTCAACACGACCTCGAGCCAGAGCCGCTGGGTGCTGCGCGCCGGGGTGAGTGACCGCGAATGGAGCATGATCCAAACGGGAGACAGCGCAAGCGTCCACCTCGATGCCTATCCTGACCGGACCTTCCGGGGCGATGTCAGCCGCAAATCCCAGGGAGCGGACCCCATGTCGGGCGCGTTCCAAGTGGAAGTCGTGGTGGCATTGGAGGAGGTGAAGCCTGCGGCCGGTCTATTTGGCCAAGCGACGATTCGCCCGAGCGCCAAGGGGAAATACTGGCTGCTGCCCTACGAAGCTGTTTTGGAGGCAGATGGGGAGAGTGCTTTCGTCTTCGTGACCAAGGACAGCAAGACAGCGGTCAAGCTCCCGGTCAAGGTGGCCTACCTGGACAAGCAAATGATCGCGATCTCTGGCGGGCTTGAGGGCTTCACCCATGTCATCACCACTGGCTCTGCCTACCTGACTGACCAAAGCCCCATCCAAGTGACCACTTCAAAGCCGCAGCCATGAACATCGCGTCATTTTCTGTCAAAAACAGCCAATTGATGCTGGTGTTGTTCGCCATGGCCATCGCCCTGGGGATCAATACGCTGCTCAATATGCCGCGCTCGGAGGACCCCGAAATGGAGGCGCCCATGTTCCCTATCATCGCGGTCTATCCCGGCACGAGCCCGCAGGACATGGAGCAATTGGTTGTGAAGCCGATCGAGGAGGTCGTCCATGAGCTGGAAGACATCAAAAAGGTCACTTCCAACATCGGTGACGGTGTCGCCTCCATCCTGGTGGAATACAAGTACGAGAGCGATGTCGCTGAGAAATACTCGGAGCTGGTCCGGGAGGTGAATGCCATCCGCGAAAAGCTGCCAGAGGGCCTCATGAGCCTGGAAATCCGGAAGGTGAGCCCATCGGACGTGAACATCTTGCAGATCGGCCTCATTTCTGAGAATGCCTCCAATGCGAAGTTGAAAAACGAGGCGGAGCGACTCAAGGAACGCCTGGAGAAGATCAAATCCCTCAAGCAGGTCAAGTACTGGGGCTTGCCGGAGGAAATCGTGAAGGTGGATTTACGTCTGGACCGAATCGCACAGATGCACATTCCGCTCAACTTGGTCCTCGGCACCCTCCAAAGCGAGTCCGCCAACATCCCCGGCGGCTCGATCCGCGCGGGCACCAAGACCTTCAACGTCAAGACCTCCGGCAACTATGCCAGCTTGGATGAAATCCGCAACACGGTCATTTCCAGTGCAAATGGCAAGATCATTTACCTGAAGGACATCGCGGAGGTGAGCCAAGGATTTGAGGAGAACCGGTACATCACCCGCCTGAATGGGCACCGTTGCGTGTTCGTGACGGCTGCGCAGAAGCCCCGCGAGAACATCACCGAGACCCAAAAGGCTTTCAAGCCCGTCCTCGAACAATTCCAGAAGGAACTGCCCTCCAACATCGACATGGTCGCGCACTTCGATCAGGCGGACAATGTGGCTTCGCGTCTCAGCGGCCTCGGGGTGGACTTCTTGATCGCGATCTTGCTGGTGGCCATCACACTGCTGCCATTGGGCGGTCGCGCTGCCACGGTGGTGATGATTTCCATCCCGCTTTCGTTGGCGATCGGCTTGGTGATGCTGAATGCGATGGGCTATACCCTGAACCAGCTGTCCATCGTGGGGCTTGTGGTGGCATTGGGACTGCTCGTGGATGACAGCATCGTGGTCGTGGAAAACATCGAACGGTGGATGCTTGAAGGGCATTCGCGCCGTGATGCAGCCATCGGGGCGACGAAGCAGATCACCCTTGCCGTCGTGGGCTGTACTGCTACCCTGATCATCGCCTTCATGCCATTGGTGTTCATGCCTGAGGGTTCCGGCGACTTCATTCGCGGCCTGCCCATGGCGGTCATCAGCGCCGTCTTGGCTTCGATGGTCGTCTCCCTGACTGTGATTCCGTTCCTGGGAAGCGTCATCCTGCGCCGCCACCACAACCCGGCTGGCAACATCTTCATGCGCACCCTCAAGAAGGCGATCAGCGGTTCCTATTCGCGCCTATTGGAAGTGGCCCTGCATCGCCCCATCATCACCTTGCTCGTGGCTGCGGCCATCTTTGGCGGGGCATTGAGCCTGTTTCCGGTGATCGGATTTTCGCTCTTCCCCGCATCGGAGAAGCCGCAGTTCCTCGTGAACATCACCACCCCGCTCCAGAGCCATTTGGGTGAGACGAATGCAGTGACAAGCCGCGTGGAGTCCGTGCTGTCCCGCCATCCCAAGATCCAGTATTGGGCGACGAACGTTGGGCATGGCAACCCGCGCATCTACTACAATGTGATCCCGCAAAACGAGCGGCCGGATTTCTCCGAGATCTTTGTGCAACTCGACCCGCATACCCCTCCCGGTGAAAAGCGCAGCGTCATCGAGGCGCTGAGGGACAGCTTCAGCACCTACGCCGGGGCCAATATAGAGGTCAAGGACTTCGAACAAGGTCCGCCCGTCGAGGCTCCGATTGCGGTGCGCCTCTTCGGAGACAATCTGGACACCCTCCGCAACCTCGCTGAGCGCGTGGAAGCCATGCTCAAGGGTATGCCGGGCTCGCTCTACGTGAACAATCCCCTCAAGGCCATGAAGAGCGACCTGCGGGTCAAGATCCACCGCGACAAGGCTCGGCTCCTCGGGATTCAGACGGCTGAGATCGACAAGACCGTGCGCCTCGCCATCGCGGGGCTGGAAATGGGCAGCTATACCGACGACAAGGGCGACGAATACACCATCCGCGTCAGTGCACCCAAGGACGGCCCAGCGGGATTGGAGATCTTCGACCGCCTGTACGTGAACAACATGATGGGCACGGCGATTCCGCTCAAGCAAGTTGCCGACCTGGTCTTGGAAACCAGTCCCTCCGCGATCAACCACTTGAACAAGGAGCGCTTTGTGACGGTGACGAGCTTTGTGCAAAAGGGCTTCCTCGTGAATGACCTGATCTCCGCGACCATCAAAGGTATGGACGGTATGCACTTGCCCGCCGGCTACCAATACCAGATGGCTGGCGAGGTCGAAAGCCGTCAGGAAAGCTTCAGCGGCTTCGGCGCGGTGATCCTGGTGACGGTCTTCCTGTTCATCGCCGTACTGATCCTGGAGTTCCGGACCTTCAAGAGCACGCTGATCGTGTTGAGCGTGATTCCGCTGGGTGTGATCGGGGCTGTGGTCGCGCTGTGGCTCACCGGGAACACGTTGAGCTTCGTGGCAGTGATTGGCTTGATCGCATTGGCGGGGATTGAGGTGAAGAACTCCATCCTGCTCGTGGACTTTACCAATCAGCTTCGGGCACAGGGCATGGGCTTGGAACAGGCGATCCGGGAGGCTGGCGAAATCCGCTTCCTGCCCATCGTGCTCACGAGCGCCACGGCCATCGGCGGTCTCATTCCGATTGCATTGACGAGCAACCCGCTCATTTCGCCCTTGGCGATCGTATTGATAGGGGGATTGATTTCCAGCACCTTGCTGTCTCGGATCGTGACCCCGATCATCTACAAGCTCATCCCGCCCAAGGTCGAGGTGGCTGCAGCAGCATAGCGTTAGTCTTTGAGATGGATAGGCGCGGGAACCCAGAAATGGGTTCCCGCGCGCATTTCAAGGATGGTGATTCCGGCTTGAATTTTATCTTCGCTGCCGGATTCGCATGGTCTTCAGCTCGGTCATATTCCTGTTTTGGTTCCTCCCGATATTCCTCGGGCTGTACCTCCTGGCCGCACCCCGTTACAAAAACGGGCTGATTCTGGGCGCGAGCGCTTTGTTCTATGCCTGGGGAGCACCAGTGTTCGTCTTCGTTTTCCTGGGAACAACATTGTTGGATTTTCATCTCGTGCGGGCCATGCACCAAGCCCCCGATGCACGAAAACGCAAGCAATGGTTGGTCTTGTCCCTCATCCTGAATTTGGGATTGCTGGCGGGATTGAAGTATTGCAACTTCTTCATGGACAACCTGAATGCGATGCTGTCTGCCTTGGGTTCGGGGCCCCTCCCTTGGACGGATGTGATTTTGCCCTTGGGGATCTCATTTTTCATTTTTGAGTCCCTCACCTATCTCTTCGATGTCTATCGGGGCGTACACCCGCCGTTGGACAGGTTCTGGGACTATCAAATGTACATCCTGCTGTTTCCCAAGCTGATCGCCGGGCCGATTGTCCGCTACCACGACATCGCTGATCAAATCAGCAGCCGGCAGGAATCCTCCGACCTGTTCCTCACCGGGATGTACCGATTTGTCATCGGGCTTGCGAAGAAAGTGCTGATCGCCGATCGGCTTGCTGCGGCGGCCGCCCCATTTTTCCATACCGATCCAGATCAGCTCAGTGCCGGACAGGCATGGCTGGGGATCACCTTTGCTGGCCTGCAGATGTATTTCGACTTCAGCGGCTACAGCGACATGGCATTGGGATTGGGCCGGATGATGGGATTCCGATTCCCGGAGAATTTCAACAATCCCTTCATTGCTGGCAGCCTCACGGAGTTTTGGCAGCGCTGGCACATCAGCCTCGGTAACTGGATGCGGAACTACCTCTACATTCCGCTAGGCGGCAACCGAGTGGAGCCATGGAAGGTCTATCGCAACCTCTGGATCGTGTTCCTGGCATGCGGGTTTTGGCATGGCGCGGGTTGGAATTTCATTCTCTGGGGCGCGCTGCATGGGGCTGTCCTCGTGATGGAGCGTGTCTTTCTGGGCAAATGGCTGGCAAGACTCGGCCGTATCGTGGGAATGGCTTATTTGGCGGTGGTCTTCCTCCTCCTCTACGTCCTTTTCTATGTGGAGGAAGTCGGAATGGCTTTTCGGTACTACGGAGCCATGTTTACCTTCAGGGATGGCGTGCCGCACGTCCCAGAAGTAGAAGTCTGGTGGATCCTGGGGATTGCCCTGTTTCTGGCCTGGGCAGCAGCCATTCGCCCCTTGCAACGCGCTCAGGACTGGCTTTATGCTGAGCGACAAGGCATTGCTGGACACGTCACGTTATTTTTGTGCTCGGCGCTCCTGCTGTTGCTGTGTAGCAGCTACATTGTTTGGTCACCTCACAATCCTTTCTTGTATTTCAGGTTCTAGGCATGGAAAGGCGACTGCGACATAGCTTGATTCTGCTGCTGCTGGGCCTCCTGCTGCTCCCCGCCGCGCAACAAATTCTTGGCTTGGTCACAGAGGAGCCATTGCATGGTATAAATCACGTGGCACGCAAGCCGCAGTTCTCGGTGCGGAATTGGTTCGCCGGAACATTGCAAGACAGCCTACTGGATTTCACCACGCAGCAAATCGGCTTTGAGCCCTCATTGGTGCGCCTCAACAACCAACTCTACTATTCGCTCTTCCATACCGCCCACGCGAACAAGGTGGCGATCGGAAAAGGCGGCGCATTGTACGACCCGAAACAGATTGAATCCGCCCTCGGTATGGACTATGCGGGCACTCCTGCCCTTTTGGCCAACCTCCTCAAATTCCGCCAACTCCAAGAAATCCTCCAAAAGAAGAACATCCGCCTGGCGATGGTGCTGGTGCCCGGTAAAGGAATCGGCCTCCCGCATTTGATTCCGGACGGCTATCCTGCCCCCTCCCCTGCCACGAACTACAATGCGCTGAAGAGGATGACGGATAGCCTGCACCTCCCCTACCTGGACCTCATCAATTGGTACAAGGACACAAAATCCACTTCCAATTTCCCCTTGTACGCGACCACCGGCAACCATTGGAGCGAATACTGCGCGACACTCGCAGCGGACACCCTGATCGGTTACCTGCAGGCATACACTGGCACGGAACTCAATCGGATCAAGGTCAAATCCGTCCACTTTCCCGTCCCAGCCTCCATCGTGGACAATGATCTCAACCTCGGGATGAACCTGATGTACACACCGCCAGTGCCTGAAATGGCCTATCCGGAGGTGGAATTCACTGGCAGGCCCCGCAAGCTCAGAGTACTCACAATCGGCGATAGCTTCTATTCCAAGATGTTCACGGAGTTCTCAGGTGACATCTTCGAACAATCCCATTTCTGGTTCTATTTCCGGGAATTGCACCGTCGCGAAGCTCCTGCGGCGCTACCTACAGCCCAAGTGGACCTGAGAAAGGAAATCGAGTCGCAGGATGTGATCCTGCTCTACATGGTGGATTCCCATCTCCGGGAATTGGGATTCGGCTTTGTGGAGGCTGCGATCGCTGCGTTCCAAGATCATCCATGGCGCGAACAGGAGATCGCCCGCATCAGCAAGGACATCAGTCGTGACCCAAATTGGATCGGACAAATCGCGACCAAGGCCTCGGCAATCGGCGTACCGCTGGACACGATGCTGCGCCGTGACGCGATTTGGGTGCTAGAGAATACGCGGGTTACGATGGTTCCGCATTGATGCAAATAGAGAAAGTCAAGAAGAAGGGGTTCCTGACAAAGGCCCCCTGACAACAAAAAAAAATGGCCCCCGAAGGAGCCATTTCTGATTTTTCGAAACCTCGGCGGGTTGAATCGCCTTCTTATTCTTCGGTTTCGCCAGCTGCTTCGTCGGCGGCAGGTTCTTCCATCTTCTCGACAGCAGGCTTTTCGATCTTGGTTTCCACCACTTCAGCCTTGGGAGCATCAGCGGTTTTGGCGGAGCCAGCGGTGCTTTTCTTGCGGCGACGGCTGGTCTTCTTCTTGGGCGCATCGGTGGTGAATTCGTTGAAGTCCACCAGCTCGATCAATGCCATTTCGGCGTTGTCACCCACACGATTCCCGATCTTGAGGATACGGGTATAGCCACCAGGACGATCACCGACTTTGTCAGCCACCACACCAAAGAGTTCCTTGACGGCATCTTTGTTTTGCAGGTAGCTGAACGCGGTCCTGCGGCTGTGGGTGGTGTTGTCTTTCGATTTGGTGATCAGCGGCTCGACGTACTGACGGAGGCTTTTTGCCTTAGCCAAAGTAGTGAAGATACGCTTCTTGGGGCTGATCAGGAGGGCGATTGCGAGATTCTTCATCAGCGCCTTCCTGTGAGCAGTCTTCCTGCCCAAATGATTAACCTTCTTTCCGTGTCTCATTTTATTGAAATTGACGAACCACGACCGTCGGCATGACTCCTTGTGGGAGGCTCAATCCCGAGAATCGGGAGAGCAGCCGGGGACCGCAGCCCGGATGAATACTGACTAGTCCTCGTCGAGGTCGTACTTGGAGACATCCATCCCGAAGCTCAGCCCCTTGTCGGCAACCAGTTCCTCGAGTTCGCTCAGCGACTTCTTACCGAAGTTGCGGAATTTGAGGAGGTCGGCGATGTTGTAGCTGACCAAGTCACCCAGCGTCTTGACTTCAGCGGCCTTGAGGCAGTTGAAGGCACGGACGGAGAGATCGAGGTCGGTAAGGGGAGTCTTGAGCACCTTGCGCATGGCGAGGTAGTTCTCGTCCACCGGATCTTCCTTCGGAGCCTCTTCGGCCACGGGCATGATCTTGTCGTCGGTGAAGAGCCACAGATGCTGCACCAAGATGGTGGAAGCGCCTTTTAGGGCAGACTCGGGATCGATGGTGCCATCGGTGGACACTTCGATGAAGAGTTGCTCATAGTCGGTACGCTGCTCCACGCGGAAGTCCTCGACTTTGTACTTCACGTTTTTGATGGGCGTGAAGATGGAGTCGATCGCGATCTCACCGATGGGGGCATTGGGATACTTGTTTTCGTCAGCCGGACGATAGCCACGGCCTTTGCCCACGGTAAGCTCGATGTCAAACTGGGTATTCTTGTCGATGTGGCAGATCACGTGGTCCGGGTTGGTGATCTCATAAGCATTGGTATGCTTGGCGATATCACCTGCGGTGAACACGTCTTTGCCGCGAACTGAAACGAAAATCTTGTCGTCGCCGTCAAGCACTTTCTTCATGCGCACCCCTTTGAGGTTGAGGACGATGTCGGTGACATCTTCCACTACACCTTTCACGGTCGAGAATTCATGCTCAACACCAGGGATTTTGATCGAGGTGAAAGCATAACCTTCGAGCGACGAAAGGAGCACCCTCCTCAGGGCGTTACCCACAGTGATGCCGTAGCCTCTTTCGAGTGGACGAATGAGAAACTTCCCGTAGAAGTCGTTCTCCTTCTCCATCACCACCTTTTCGGGTATTTGAAATTCAAGTAGTGCCATAGAATGTTTTACCTCAGTCGAAATCAGGATAAGAACTACTAATTACTTCGAGTACAATTCGACGATCAAGTTTTCCTTGATGTTTTCGGGAATCTGCTCCCGCTCGGGGTACTGCAGGAAGGAGCCTTTGAGGGCACCGGTATCAACTTGCAGCCAAGGGAAGGAATTGCGGGCACCACCTTTAACCACTTCGAGGGCCTTGCTCTTGACACGCACTTCGACGATGTCGCCGGGGCGCAGCAGGATGCTAGGCACACCTACCACATCGCCATTGATGGTGATGTGACGGTGGGTGACCAACTGACGCGCAGCGCGACGAGTCGGTGCAAAGCCCATGCGGTAGATGGTGTTATCCAGGCGGGACTCGAGCAACTGCAAGAAGATCTCACCCGTAACCCCTTTGCGGCGAGTAGCCTTTACAAAGAGGTTGCGGAACTGCTTTTCGAGCAGACCGTAGGTGTATTTAGCCTTCTGCTTCTCCTGAAGCTGGACAGCGTAGTTGCTTTGCTTTCCGCGACGGTTACGACCGTGCTGGCCCGGGCCATACTTCTTGCGCTCGAGCGCCTTGCTGGGGCCGAAGATGGGTTCCCTGAACCTTCTGGCGATTTTCGCCTTGGGACCTCTGTATCTTGCCATTTCTTAACTATCGTTTAATCTTGATTCGCATTCGGCACCATCGCTTGCAACGGCAAGACTCGAGGCCTAGCGAAAAACCGGTATTAGACTCTTCTCTTCTTGGGCGGACGGCAACCGTTATGAGGAAGCGGGGTAATGTCACGGATCATGGTGACATTGATGCCGACGTTGGATACGGCGCGGATAGCGGCCTCACGACCGGAACCAGTGCCTTTCACGAAGACTTCTGCAGTTTGGAGGCCACGCTCGAAGCAGTCACGCGACACTTCGGTTGCGGCAACCTGAGCGGCATAGGGAGTGTTCTTTTTGGAACCACGGAAGCCCATCTTGCCAGCGGAAGCCCACCCGATCACGTTGCCTTTCAGGTCCGTGATGGAAATGATGACATTGTTGAAAGAAGATGTGATATAAACCACGCCGACCGCATCGACTTTGCTCTTCTTTACTCTTTTGGTTTTTGCCATTGCTGAATGCGAATGATAATTCCCTAACTATTATTTCTTTGCGGCGGCCTTCTTCTTTCCAGCCACAGTCTTCTTCTTTCCTTTGCGAGTACGCGCATTGGTGCGGGTACGCTGTCCACGGACGGGAAGTCCCTTACGGTGACGCAGGCCACGGTAGCAACCGATGTCCATGAGGCGCTTGATGTTCATGGAAACTTCGGCGCGAAGAGCACCTTCGACCTTGATGGTCTCACCGATGATGCGGCGGATCTCCACCACTTCGTCGTCATTCCAATCCCTCACGCGCTTGTCGTGATTGATCTTGGCCTCGTCCAGAATCCTACGAGCAGAGGTGTTACCAATGCCGAAGATGTATGTCAGACCGATTACGCCCCTTTTATTCTTGGGCAAATCTACACCAGCTATCCTTGCCATAACTTATCCCTGTCTTTGCTTAAAACGTGGATTCTTCTTGTTGATCACGTAAAGGCGACCTTTGCGCCGGATGATCTTGCAGTCGGCGGACCGCTTCTTTACTGATGCTCTAACCTTCATGGTAATTCTATTTATACCGATATGTAATTCTTCCTTTAGACAAATCGTAGGGGGACATCTCCAACGACACGCGGTCACCCGGGAGGATCTTGATATAGTGCATCCTCATCTTTCCGGAGATATGCGCCAGCACCTCGTGTCCATTTTCCAATTCCACACGGAAGGTGGCATTGGGGAGGGCTTCGAGGATGGTGCCGTCAACCTTTAATGATGCCTGTTTCGCCATATACTACTATTGATTCAAAATAAATTCGTGGCTCGACAGTATTTCGCATTTCCCAGAACGAACCACCACTGTGTGCTCGAAGTGTGCTGAAGGCATTCCGTCGGAGGTCACGATGGTCCAACCGTCGTCCAGGGTTTTGATGCGACGCTTGCCAAGGTTTACCATCGGTTCGATCGCGATCACCATCCCTTCCTGCAGTTTCAACCCAGTCTTGCGACGACCGTAGTTGGGCACTTCCGGGGGTTCATGCAGCTCGGTTCCGATGCCGTGTCCAACCATTTCCCTCACGATGGAGTAACCATGGGTTTCCACGTGGCTTTGAATGGCTTGTGATACATCGCCCATCCATCCTCCGTCCACTGCCTTTTCGATGCCCTTGTACAGGGATTCGAGGGTCACTTTCAGGAGGCGAGCCTTCTTTGGGCTGATCTCTCCGACGCCAAACGTGTATGCGCTGTCGCCGAAATAACCATTCTTTAGAACGCCGCAATCCACTGCCACCACATCCCCTTCTTTCAGGAATTTTCCTTTGGAAGGCATCCCATGAACCACTTCTTCGTTCACCGAAACACAGAGGGTGAAAGGAAAGGGGCCCGCGTCGGAATTGCTGGGGTAATCTTTGAAGGCGGGGATTCCACCATTGTCGCGGATAAACTCCTCTGCAATTTGATCCAACTTCAGGGTGTTGGCACCGGGAGCGATCAACTTGGAAACTTCACCAAGCGTCTTCCCTACTAACAAAGAACTTTCTCGGATGAGGCTGATCTCCTCTTCTGTCCGGATCACAACCTTTCCGACTGCCATTATGCAGATACGCCAGGGGCGCCTTGAGTCTTACGATTTCTGCTACCAGACTTCATCAGACCGTCATAGTGACGCATGAGCAGATAGCTTTCAATCTGTTGCAGGGTATCCAACACCACACCAATCATGATGAGGAGGCTGGTACCACCGAAGAACTGCGAGAAGGATTGAGACACACCCATTGCATTGGCCATGGAGGGAAAGATGGCGATCCACGCCAAACAGATCGATCCAGGCAGGGTAATGCGCGAGAGGATGTTGTCGATGTACTCTGCAGTCTTTTTGCCAGGCTTCACCCCAGGGATGAAACCACCGTTGCGCTTCAAGTTGTCGGCAATGTCATTCGGATTGATGACGATGGCCGTATAGAAGTATGTGAACACCACGATCAACAATGCGAAGATCACGTTGTAGAACACACCATTGGGGTTGCCAAGGACGGAGCTTGTGGAGTTCCAGAAACCACTTTCAGGGAAGAACTGCGCGATCTGAGCCGGGATGAACATGATCGACTGTGCGAAAATGATCGGCATCACACCTGCGGAGTTGATTTTCAGCGGGATGTACTGACGTGCATTGTTGGTCATGTTGCCACCCATCCGATTGCCCATCACTCGACGTGCATAGTTGATCGGAATTTTGCGGGTTGCTTGGGTGATACCGACGACCGCCATGGTAGCGAGGCCCAATGCAATGATCTCAACGAAGAACAAGAGCGGAGGATTGGAACGCGCCTCGTTCACAAGTGCCGGCGGCAAACCAGAGATAATACCGATGGCGATGATGAGGGAGGTTCCGTTTCCGAGCCCGTTGTCGGTAATCCGTTCACCGAGCCAAACCAAGAACATGGTTCCTGCAGTCAGGATCAACATGGCAGTCAGCCACACAAAGGGCGATGCCATATAACCTGTCGCGAAAGGATACATGGACCGAAGGTTCACAATGTAGGCTCCTGCTTGCCCAAAGGTGATCAACACCGTAAGGTAGCGTGTGAGCTGATTGATCTTCTTTTGGCCGCTA
The DNA here is from genome assembly GCA_046329055.1 of Bacteroidia bacterium. GTDB lineage: Bacteria > Bacteroidota > Bacteroidia > J057 > JADKCL01 > JADKCL01. The sequence continues at coordinate 18,466 of JAXLVK010000004.1, read as the reverse complement.
TCGCCTTCCTTTTGCAGCTTCTGAATCGAGGGCAGTGCCGCTCCCAACAATTGGACAATGATGGAGGCAGAGATATACGGCATGATACCGAGGGCGAAGATTGCACCCCTGGCAAAGGCACCACCGACGAAGACGTTGATGATGTCCAAAATGCCGCCACTGTTCCCCTTTTGGAAGTCCAAGGCCAATTGTTCGGAATCGATACCGGGCAGGATGACATAGCTACCCAACCGGAATACAGCGAGCAAAAGCAGCGTGTAGATGATCCGCTGCCTCAGCTCCTCGATTCGGAAAATATTCCTGATTTTTTCGATGAATTCTTTCATGTCAGACTTCGATCGCAGCGCCGCCAGCAGCCTCGATGGCAGCCTTCGCGCTCTTGCTGAACTTGTTCAGTTTGACGGTGACTTTTGCGTCCAACTTACCGCGGCCGAGCACTTTGATGCGCTCAGTACCCTTGGAGATGAAACCATGCAGTGCAAGGAAGGCGTGATCAATCTCGGTGGTACCGGGATAGTTCTTCACCAATTCTGCGAGCATGTCCAGGTTCAAGGGAGTGTACTCCTCGCGGGCATTGTTCTTGAAACCGAACTTGGGGATGCGGCGGTAAAGCGGCATCTGACCACCTTCGAACCAAGCCCTGTACTTGTAACCAGACCTGGACTGAGCACCTTTGTGCCCTTTGGTGGCGGTGCCTCCGTAACCGGAGCCTTGACCCCTGCCGAGACGCTTATTGATTGACGTAGAGCCTTTTGCAGGCGTCAGTGTATGCAGATTCATGCTCATGCCTCCTCAACTTTAACCAGATGGCTCACCTGCTTGATCATCCCGAGGATGGAGGGAGTCACCTGATGCACCTTCACTCGGTCGATCTTACCAAGACCGAGAGCCTCCATCGTCCGGATTTGGGCGGCGGGCCTACCGATTGTGCTTTTGACTTGTGTAACCTTAACCTGGGCCATTATCTCAACCGTTAAAAATCTTCTCCAAGTTGACACCACGCTGCTGGGCTACGCCATAAGCATCACGGATGTCGCAGAGCGCCTCGACGGTGGCCTTGACGACGTTGTGTGGGTTGGAAGATCCCAGCGATTTGCCGATCACATCCTTCACGCCAGCGGCGACCAAGACAGCACGCATCGCCCCTCCAGCCAGCACCCCGGTACCGGGAGCAGCGGGCTTGAGCAGGACTTTAGCGGCGCCAAATTTAGTAAAAGTTTCGTGCGGAACCGTACCATTTTTTGTGACGGGGACTTTCACCAGATTTTTCTTGGCGTCATCCACACCTTTGGCGATGGCGTCCACGACTTCCTTGGCTTTTCCGAGGCCGTGGCCCACGGTGCCGTTGCCGTCTCCGACCACCACAATGGCAGCGAAGCTGAAGCGACGACCACCCTTGACCACCTTGGCCACACGTTGGATCTTGACCACCGTTTCGGTGAGTTCCACGTCGCTATTCTTGACTCTGTTCTTATTGCTTTGCATCTCGATTCCGATTAGAAATTCAAGCCACCTTCACGTGCACCATCAGCAAGGGCCTTGAGACGGCCATGGTATTTGAAACCGTTGCGGTCAAACACCACTTTCTCGATACCCTTTTCCTTGGCAAGGCGGGCAATCTCCAGACCCACAAGGCGGCTGATTTCCGTCTTGGTGCCTGTTGCCTCACTGATGCTCTTGGAACGGGAAGAAGTACCGACCAAGGTGATAGCTCCGAGGTCGTCGATGACCTGAGCGTAAATCTCCTTATTGCTACGGAACACTGAGAGACGGGGCCTCTCGGAGGTGCCGCTGACTTTCTTGCGAATGCCCTTCTTGATACGAAGGCGGCGTTCTGCCTTAACTGTGGCTGCCATATTCGATTATTTCTTAGCTGCTGCTTTACCTGCTTTCCTGCGCACGTCTTCGCCGACGTAGCGAATACCTTTGCCTTTGTAGGGCTCAGGACCTCTCAGAGAGCGAATCTTGGCCGCGAAGTGACCGATCAATTGCTTGTCGATACCCTTCAGGGTGATGCGCGGGTTAGAACCCTTCTTGGTTTCGGTGGCGACCGAGATTTCTTTCGGCAGCACAACCATCATCAAGTGAGAGTGTCCCAATGTGAGTTCCAAAGCCTGGCCGGTGGCCTCTGCCTTGTAACCGACACCGATCACCTCGAGTTCGCGGGTGTAGCCTTCGGAGACGCCCACCACCATGTTGCTGATGAGGGTGCGGTAGAGGCCGTGGGCAGAGCGGTGACGAATCTGGTCGGTGGGGCGGCTGAGTTGCGCCTTGCCGTCCTGAACTTCGAGTTTCAGATCCGGATCAATTTGTTGGCGCAGCTCACCTTTGGGTCCCTTGACGGAAACCACGTTGGAGCCATCCACTTGAATGGTCACGCCCTTGGGGAGGTCAATTGCTTTTTTACCTATCCTTGACATGATTCTTGCTCAATAAACGTAACACAAAACCTCACCGCCGACATTCATTTCGCGGGCTTCCTTGTCCGTCATCACACCCTTGGAGGTAGAGATGATGGCGATGCCCATACCGTTGATCACGCGCGGCATTTCGTCCACACCGGTGTACTTGCGCAGACCAGGCTTGCTGATCCGAGTGAGTCCAGTGATGGCGGGCTGCTTGCTGATCGCATCGTACTTCAAAGCGATCTTGATGTAGCCTTGCGGGCCTTCTTCAACAAACTTATACCGGGCGATATAGCCTTTTTCGTAGAGCACCTTGGTGATCGCCTTCTTCAGGTTGGAAGAAGGGATATCAACCACACGGTGGCCGGCCCGGATTGCATTCCTGACTCTGGTCAGGTAATCTGCGATCGAATCTGTGGACATATTCTCTTACCAGCTAGCTTTAGTTACACCCGGAATGCGGCCTGCGAGGGCAAGTTCCCGGAATTTGATACGAGAGACGCCGAATTTCCTGAGGTAAGCCCGGGGGCGTCCAGTGAGGAGGCAGCGGTTCTTCAGGCGCACCGGCGAGGAGTCGCGGGGCAGCAGGGCAAGCGCCATGTAGTCGCCAGCCTCTTTCAGTGCCTTACGCTTCTCAGCGTACTTGACGACCATTTTCTCGCGCTTCTTTTGACGAGCGATGATGGATTTCTTTGACATACGCTTATGCTTTTTTCACGCCTTGGAACGGCATACCGAATTCTTTCAACAGTGCGAAGGCTTCTTCGTCTGTGCTGGCGCTGGTCACAAAAGTGATGTCCATGCCTGCGATCTTGTCGATCTTGTCCACGTCAATTTCGGGGAAGATGATTTGCTCTTTCACACCGAAGTTGAAGTTGCCGCGACCGTCAAACGACTTGGGGTTGATGCCGCGGAAGTCCCGGATACGGGGCATGGCGACATTGATGAGGCGGTCGAGGAATTCATACATGCGGTCGCGGCGCAGTGTCACGCGGCAGCCGATGGCCATTCCTTGACGCAGTTTGAAGTTGGACACGTCCTTCTTGGACTTGGTGATCACAGGCTTCTGACCAGTGATCAGGCCAAATTCGTTGGCGGCGTATTCCAGGACTTTCTTATCGCTGATGGCATCACCCAAACCGCGGGAGAGGCAAATCTTCTCCAGCTTGGGCACCTGCATCACGGAGGTATATCCAAACTGAGCCATGAGCGCCGGAACAATCCGGGTCTTGTACTCTTTCGCTAATCTTGCTTCGTAGGCCATTGTCCTTACTTGATGATTTCACCAGTTTTCTTGCTAACCCGGACCCAACCCTCTTCGGTCTTCTTGCGACCAACACGGGTAGCTTTGCCGGTTTTGGGCTCGATCAACATGAGGTTGGAAACATGAATTGCAGCTTCCATTTCCACAATCGTCCCTTGCGGGTTCTTGTTGTCGGGCTTCTTGTGCTTCGTGACCATGTTCAGACCTTCCACGATTGCACGGCTTTGCACCTCATCGGTATGCTTGTCGCGCTTGTGCTCGATCTTGAGTACCCGACCGGTTTTGCCTTTTTCGCGGCCGGAAATTACAGCTACTTGGTCACCTTTCTTGATGTGCAGCTTGGGGCGCTCGTTGTGTTTTCTCCTTGACGTGGACATACTCACTTCTCGAATTAGATGACCTCAGGTGCCAAAGACACGATTTTCATGTAGTTCTTCTCGCGCAGTTCCCTGGCTACGGGGCCAAAGATACGTGTGCCACGGGGCTCACCTTCTGCGTTGATGATAACGGCTGCGTTGTCGTCAAAACGGATGTAGGATCCGTCGCGGCGGCGAAGCTCTTTCTTGGTACGCACCACCACAGCTCTCACGACATCGCCCTTCTTGACGTTGCCATTGGGATCGGCGGACTTCACTGCGCAGATGATGCGATCACCTACACGGGCGTAGCGGCGCTTGGTGCCACCCAAGACGCGGATGACGAGGAGGCGCTTGGCCCCACTATTGTCGGCGACATTCAGTCGGGATTCCTGCTGTAGCATAGCTTACTTCGCTTTTTCGATGATTTCTACCAACCTCCAACGCTTGTTTTTGCTCAGCGGGCGGGTTTCCATGATCCGAACCACGTCACCAATGCCAGCCTCACCCTTTTCGTCGTGAGCCATCAGCTTGGTGGTCTTCTTCATGAATTTCCCGTAGATGGGGTGCTTAACCTTCCGCTCCACAACCACTGTGATGGACTTGTCCATCTTGTTGCTGGAGACTTTTCCGATCCTTTCTTTCCGGAAGTTGCGGGTCTCCGGTGTCATGTTCTCAGTGCTCATGGTGCTTACTGATTTTGCTTTTGAGACTCACGCTCCGTGAGGATGGTGTTCATCCTTGCAATGTCCTTCCGAATCATCCGGATCTTGGCCGGGCTTTCGATCTCGGAGATCGCGTGGTTGAAGTACAATTTTTGAAGCAACTCGGTATCTTCTTTGATACGAGCCCGAATTTCTGCGTCGGTGAGCTCCCTGATTTCTCTTGCCTTCATAGCTTATTCTTGAAAATCGCGTCTCACGATAAATTTCACCTTGGCAGGCAACTTTTGGGCACCAAGACGCATGGCATCCATCGCAGTCTCAAGGGAGACGCCTTCTGCCTCAAACAGGATCCTACCGGGCTCCACTGGGCATGCCCAGAATTCGGGCGAACCTTTACCCTTACCCATCCGCACTTCTGCAGGCTTCTTGGTCATGGGCTTATCAGGAAACACACGGATCCAGATTTTTCCTTCGCGCTTCATCCGCCGGACGATCGCCTGACGTGCTGCCTCTATTTGGCGGCTTGTGATGAAGGCCGGCTCTAGCACTTTGATAGCAAACGACCCAAAGGCAATCTCGTGACCACGGGTGGCATTCCCACGGATCCTGCCTTTCTGCTGCTTGCGGTATTTAGTTCTCTTAGGTAAAAGCATTGTTGTATCGCTTTATATAACCCGTAATTTCTAATCAGCGGCCTCCACGACGACGACCACCGCGGCCGCCTTCACGATCACCACCCCTATCACCACCGCGGTCTCCACCACGATCGCGACCGTCAAAACGATCACCGCGTCCGCGCTTGTCGCCACGTTCGTTGCCACCGCGCTCGTTACCGCCACCGGAGCTACGCTTCTCAGGAGTTCCAGCATTCGGGGACAGATCCACTTTGCCGTAGAGCTCGCCTTTGAAGATCCACACTTTCACGCCAATGATACCATAGATGGTTTTGGCTTCGGTGAGGGCGTAGTCGATGTCAGCACGCAGCGTTTGGAGAGGCACGCGACCATCTTTGTACATTTCGGTACGGGCCATTTCAGCACCACCGAGACGACCGTTGCACATGATCTTGCAGCCTTCAGCGCCCATACGCATGGTAGAGGCAAGCTGTGTCTTCATGGCACGACGGAAGGAAATCCGTGCAGCCAATTGTCCAGCGATGGTTTCGCCGAGGAGGCGAGCATCGAGTTCCGGACGCTTGATTTCGAAGATGTTGATCTGGACGTCCTTCTTGGTGAGCTTCTTGATCTCTTCCTTGAGGCGGTCCACTTCCTGGCCACCGCGGCCGATCACGATACCTGGGCGAGAGGTGTGGATGGTGATGGTGATGCGCTTCAGAGTGCGCTCGATCACGATCTTCGCGATACCGCCACGGGTGATACGGGCTTCGAGGTAGGCGCGAATCTTCTCGTCCTCGATCAATTTATCGGCGTAAGTCTTGCCGCCAAACCAGTTGGACTCCCATCCCTTGGAGATGCCCAGACGAAGGCCGGTCGGATGTGTCTTCTGTCCCATTTGGATCAATTCTCTTCTTTGGTACCCAAAATCAGTGTAACGTGGCTGCTGCGCTTGCGAATCCTATGGGCGCGGCCTTGCGGAGCAGGCTGAAAGCGCTTCAGGGTACGGCCTTGGTCCACGAATGCCTCCTTGATGATCAAGTTGGCGTCATCGGCACGGGAACCTTCGTTCTTGGACTCCCAGTTGGCGATGGCAGAGACAAGCAGCTTGCGAACAGGAGCAGCACCGGCCTTTTCGGTGAACTTGAGCACGTTGAGTGCCTTGTCCACAGCCATGCCGCGCACGAGGTCAACCACCAAGCGCATTTTGCGCGGAGCGATCGTGCTGTTGCGGAGCAGAGCAGAAGCCTTGTCTTGCTTAGCGCTTTTGATGCGCTCAGCCATGGCCTTCTTGCGCTTGGGCTTCTTCTCGACGCCCTGCGCAATCTTCTCCTTGCGGGTCAACTTTTTAACTTGCTCAGCCATTACTTTCTGCCTTTATCTTTTTTCTTGTCACCGGAGTGACCCCTGAATGTTCTCGTGGGAGCAAACTCGCCCAGCTTGTGGCCTACCATGTTTTCAGACACGAAGACCGGGATGAACTTGTTGCCGTTGTGCACAGCCAAGGTGTGGCCGACAAAATCCGGGGAGATCATTGACCTCCGTGCCCAGGTCTTGATGGTCCGCTTCTGACCCGCATCGTTCATTTTGGAAACTTTGCGATCCAACTTGGGGTCAATGAATGGGCCTTTTTTCAGTGATCTGGCCATAATTATTTCCTATTCTTCTTGCTAATGATCAAACCGCTGGAATACTTCTTCTTGTTGCGGGTGCGGTAGCCTTTGGCGGGCAGACCCTTGCGCGAACGCGGGTGACCACCTGAGGCACGACCTTCGCCACCACCCATGGGGTGATCGACAGGGTTCATCGCGACACCACGGGTACGAGGACGGCGACCCAACCAGCGGGAGCGGCCAGCCTTGCCCAGCTTGATGTTCATGTGGTCAGAGTTGCCCACAGAACCGATGGTTGCCATGCACTCGCCGAGCACCCAGCGGCTTTCGCCAGAGGGGAGGCGGAGGCTGACGTATTTACCTTCCTTACCGAGCAGCTGAGCATTGGAGCCCGCGCTGCGGCAGATAGCACCACCTTTGCCAGGATGCAATTCCACGTTGTGGACGATGGTACCAAGCGGAATGTCTTTGAGCCTCTTAGCGTTGCCCACGGCGGTTTCAGCGGTCTCGCCAGACATCAGGGTCTGACCAACTTGCAAGTTGGCGGGGGCGAGGATGTAACGCTTTTCACCGTCAGCGTATTGGAGCAGAGCGATGCGAGCGGTACGGTTGGGGTCGTACTCGATGGCCACGACAGTGGCAGCCATACCCAGCTTTTCGCGCTTGAAGTCAATGATACGGTAGAGCTTCTTGTGGCCCCCACCGATGTAGCGCATGGTGCGCTTACCGGTGTTGTTACGGCCACCGCTGCGGCGCAACCCCACTGTCAGCGACTTCTCAGGCGTGGTCTTGGTGATCTCAGCAAAGTCGGAGACCATCATGAAGCGCTGGGAAGGCGTAGTCGGCTTAAGTTTCTTGAATCCCATTTCTCAGCTCCAGCTTAGATGTTCTTGTAAAAATCAATGGTTTCGCCGGGCACCAAGGTCACGATGGCCTTCTTGAAGCGAGGAGACTTGCCATTGAGAAAGCCAGTGCGGGTGTAACGAGTACGCAGTTTACCTGCATAGATCATCGTCCGAACACTCTTGACTTTCACGCCGTACAGGTCTTCGATCTCTTTCTTGATCTCGGGCTTGTCGGAGTTGATATCAACCTTGAATGCGTATTGATTATACTTCACTCCAGGGCGCTCATTGAGGAGCGTCATTTTCTCGGATACGAGCGGCTTCTTTACTACACTCATGGCTTATCCTAGTTGCTCATTGATTTTGGCGACGGCTTCCTTCACGATCACAAGCTGCTCAGCGTGGAGGATGTCATACGTGTTGAGATCCTGAGCGCGCACAATCTGTGTCTTGGGGATGTTGCGCCCGGAGAGATAGACGTTTTGGTTGTCCTCGGGAAGGACGAGCAGCACTTTGGAGCCATTCAGCTTCAGAGCGCTCAGGACCTGGACAAATTCCTTGGTCTTGGGAGCTGCGAAGGAGAAGTTCTCGACGACCGTGATACGAGCATCCTTGGCCTTGTAGGACAGGGCGCTGCGACGGGCGAGACGCTTGACTTTCTTGTTCAGCTTGAAGCCGTACTCGTGGGGACGGGGACCAAACACACGACCACCGTGGTACATGTGAGGGGAACGCTTGTGGCCTTGACGAGCACCACCGGTACCTTTCTGACGGAAAGGCTTCTTGGTGGAGCCGCTGATTTCGCCACGCTCCTTCGTCTTATGCGTGCCTTGGCGGGCGTTGGCCAGGATCTGGCGGACGTCCTGATAGATGGCGTGGTCGTTGGGCTCGATCCCGAAAATTGTCTCGGGCAGGTCCACTTTCTCGCCGGTCTCGGCACCTTTGATATTCTTAACCTTCAATTCCATGACTTAGCTCTCGATAAAGACGTACCCGCCTCTGTGACCAGGGATGGCACCGGAGATGACGATAAGGTTTTTCTCGGGGATCACGCGCAGCACCTCGAGGTTCTGCACTTTCACGCGGGCATTGCCTGTTTGGCCAGCCATGCGCATACCTTTGAAGACGTGGCCAGGCGTAGAGCCAGGACCCATAGAACCGGGGTGACGACCGCGGTTGTGCTGACCGTGGGTTTGGCCACCGACACCTGCGAAGCCGTGACGCTTCACTACGCCTTGAAAGCCTTTGCCCTTGCTCGTGCCAACGACATCCACAAAGTCACCGGGACGGAACATGCTCACGTCCACTTTGGCACCCAGCTTGACTTCGCCGCCTTTGATTTCCTCATAGGAAACAGCGCCGTTTTCGCCTTCGACCTTCTTGTAAGTGTTCATTTCGAAGACTTCGGTTTCCCACAGCACGTGCTTGGGGGTGGAACCGGCCTTCTTGAAGTGGCCCATCATCGGGTTGGAGGTGTTCTTCTCCTTCTTTTCCCCGTAGGCCAACTGTACTGCGGAATATCCGTCGTTCTCGGTGGTCTTAATCTGCGTGATCACACAGGGACCGGCCTCGACGACAGTGCAAGGGATCGCCTTGCGGTCAGCATCATAGATGCTGGTCATCCCGACTTTTTTACCAATAATTCCTGGCATGGTCTTAATCCTTAAATGTGTGGTCAAACTTTGATTTCAACATCGACACCGCTGGGAAGTTCCAGCTTCATCAACACGTCCACTGTCTTGGAGGAGGAGCTGAAGATGTCAATCAGGCGCTTGTAGGAGCAAACCTGAAATTGTTCACGGCTCTTCTTGTTGACGTGGGGAGAACGATTCACAGTGATGACATTCTTGTCAGTCGGCAGAGGAATCGGACCGCTTACGACAGCACCGGTAGTCTTCACAGTCCGCACGATTTTCTCAGCAGACTTGTCCACGAGGTTGTGGTCGTAAGACTTCAGCTTAATTCTGATCTTCTGATTCATGCTCTTATCGAGTATTATGCTCTTGCGGCTTCGCCGCGAACTTTAGCTACAACTTCATCTTGGATGTTCCGCGGAGCTTGTGAGTAGTGCGAGAACTGCATCGTGCTCACTGCGCGACCGGAGGTGATGGTACGGAGCTGCGTCACGTAACCAAACATTTCGGAGAGGGGTACCTTGGCCTTGACCACGCGGTCGTTGCCACGGCTGTCCATACCTTCCATTTGGCCACGGCGCTTGTTCAAGTCACCCACCACGGAACCCATGTACTCTTCCGGGGTCACGACTTCCACAGCCATGATCGGTTCGAGGAGGACGGGATTCGCTTTGCGGCAAGCTTCACGCATGGCCATACGACCGGCGATCTCGAAGGAGAGCTGATCGGAGTCAACGTCGTGGTAGCTACCGAAGAACAAACGAGCACGGACACCACTCATCGGGAAGCCAGCGAGAACTCCTTCGCCCATGGAGGACTCAAGGCCTTTCTTGATGGCAGGGATGAATTCTTTCGGAATCACACCACCCTTGATCTCGTCCACAAACTCGAAGTGCTCGCCTTCTTTCTCTGCGGGACCGATTTCCACGTGGATGTCGGCGAACTTACCACGACCACCAGTTTGCTTCTTGTAAAGCTCACGGTGCTCGACCTTCTTGGTGATGGCCTCACGGTAAGCAACCTGAGGAGCACCTTGGTTCACTTCCACTTTGAATTCACGGCGGAGACGATCCACGATGATTTCCAAGTGCAATTCACCCATGCCGGAGATGATGGTCTGACCGGATTCCTCGTCGGTACGGACGCGGAAGGTCGGATCTTCTTCTGCAAGCTTGATCAAGCCAGTCGTCAACTTGTCGTTGTCGGCTGTGGTCTTGGGCTCGACAGCCAAGGAGATCACAGGCTCGGGGAAGGTCATCTGCTCCAACACGATCGGGTGATCGAGGTCGCAGAGGGTATCACCAGTCTTGATTTCTTTGAAACCCACAGCCGCTGCGATGTCGCCAGCTTCCACACGGGGAATCTGATTCTGCTTATTCGCATGCATCTGCAGGATGCGGCTGATACGTTCCTTGTTGCCAGAGCGGGTGTTGAGGACGTAGGATCCGCCTTCGAGTGCACCGGAGTAAACCCGGAAGAAGGCCAACCTGCCCACGTAGGGGTCGGTCATGATCTTGAACGCCAAAGCCGCGAAGTGGCCCTTGGGATCTGCATTACGTGTCTCGGTCTCACCGGTGTTGGGGTTGATGCCTTCCACGGAAGCGATGTCCACGGGGGAGGGCAGGAACTGGCACACTGCGTCGAGGGCACGCTGAACACCCTTGTTCTTGAAGGCGGAACCGCACATCATCGGGGTGATCTTCATGTCGATGGTAGCTGCACGGATGGCGGCGACCAGTTCGTCCTTGGTGATCGAGTCCGGATCCTCGAAGTACTTCTCCATCAGGCTGTCGTCGTACTCAGCCACGGACTCGATGAGTTTGCCGCGCCAGAGTTCCACGTCATCCTTCAGATCAGCAGGGATCGGAATCTCTGTGTAGGTCATGCCTTGGTCGGCTTCGTTCCAGACCATGGCCTTGTTCTCGAGGAGGTCAACCACACCCTTGAACTTGTCTTCGGCACCGATCGGAACTTGGAGCGGAACAGGGTTACCATTCAGACGCTCAGCGACTTGCTTCACGACTTCGAAGAAATCCGCACCGGGGCGGTCCATCTTGTTCACGAAGCCGATGCGCGGCACACGGTACTTGGTAGCTTGGCGCCACACAGTCTCAGACTGCGGCTCCACACCACCGACCGAGCAGAAGAGGGCGATGGTACCGTCGAGGACGCGGAGCGAGCGCTCCACTTCCACGGTAAAGTCCACGTGCCCAGGGGTATCGATGATATTGACGCGGTACTGCTCCTTCTCGAAGTTCCAGTACGTGGTGGTTGCTGCGGAGGTGATGGTGATGCCACGCTCTTGCTCCTGCTCCATCCAGTCCATCGTGGCGGCACCTTCGTGCACTTCCCCGATCTTGTGGACGATCCCTGTGTAATACAGGATACGCTCGGTAGTGGTAGTCTTGCCCGCATCGATGTGGGCCATGATACCAATGTTGCGCGTGTGCTTAAGATCTACCTTTGACATTGCTGTTTACTTTTATGCTGTGCGCAAGATTTCGATTAGAACCTGAAGTGGGAGAAAGCCTTGTTGGCTTCCGCCATTCTGTGGGTGTCTTCCTTCTTCTTGACAGCAGAGCCTTCACCACGGGACGCAGCGATGATTTCAGCAGCCAACTTTTCTTTCATGGACTTTTCGTGACGTCCGCGGGTGTACTGAATGAGCCACTTGATGCCCACAGACACGCGGCGGGCGGGACGCACTTCAGTAGGAACCTGGAAAGTCGCACCACCCACACGGCGGCTGCGCACTTCCACGAACGGCATCACGTTTTCGAGGGCCTTTTCAAACACCTCAATGCCGTTTTCATTGGTCTTCTTTTCAACGATGTCCAGCGCATCGTAGAAGATGTGGTAAGCGGTGGTTTTCTTCCCGCCGACCATCATATTGTTCACAAATCGAGTTACCAGCTCGTTTCCGAACTTCGGATCGGGCAGCACGTACCTCTTTTTTGCTCTAGATTTTCTCATCGTATCCTATGATGACTGTGTCGGAAACTTATTTCTTCTTGGCTGGTGCACCCTTACCTGCGGGAGCTCCTTTGCCAGCTTGACCCGGCTTCGGACGCTTCGCACCATACTTCGAACGACGCTGACGGCGGTCGTTGACACCCGCGGTGTCCAGAGAGCCACGAACGATGTGGTAACGCACACCAGGAAGGTCCTTCACCCTGCCACCGCGGATGAGCACGATGGAGTGCTCCTGAAGGTTGTGACCTTCACCCGGGATGTAGGCAATCACCTCAAACTGATTGGTAAGCTTGACTTTGGCGACCTTCCGCAAGGCGGAGTTAGGCTTCTTAGGAGTGGTGGTGTACACACGAGTGCACACTCCACGTTTCTGAGGGCAGGACTCCAAGGCCGGAGACTTGCTCTTCTTATCTAGGCTCTGCCGTCCTTTGCGTACTAACTGCTGAATTGTAGGCATAAATCACCTGAATTTTAAAGCGAGTCGCAAAATTAGGGATAGTTTTTATCCCTTGCAAATGCTATCGGATTTTTTTCAACAAAAATATCAACCGTCCAATTCCCGAAACATGTTGGTATTTCTTTCAGGCTTTTTCCTTTCCTTAGCCCTATGGAAACCGAGACCGTATCGGGAACCCCTTCAATTTTAGGGACTGCAAAGGTAGTAGTATCCCGATTAACAACCAAATACGATTCAAGGGAATCCACAAATATTGTCAGGGCCCTCGTAGAGGAGGTGATTCGGCAACCTTACAAATGGCTCCTGCTCCATCCTGAGGCCGTTTTCACTCCGGAACAATCCACACACTTCGAAACACTTGTCCATCGAATTCTACAGGGCGAACCGTTGCAGTATGTCATCGGCAAGGCTTGGTTCTATGGATTGGAGCTGCATGTCGCGCCAGGTGTCTTGATTCCTAGACCCGAAACCGAGGAACTCGTGGAGGCGGTTTTGCAACGGTTGCACCGGTCTGCGGGCATCTCCATCGTGGACATCGGTACCGGAAGTGGCTGCATTCCGCTCGCCCTCGCCAAGAATCTGCCCGGTGCCCAAGTGACAGGTGTCGATGTCAGTGAAACCGCCCTTGCGATCGCCAAGGCCAACGCCGAGCGACTTGGGATCCAATGTGAATTCCGCCTTTTGGACGTCTTGGCGGCGAGCGGTGATGAATTCCACTCGCTAGATATCCTGGTCTCCAATCCGCCGTACATCCCTGAATCCGAGTGGGCTGCATTGGATGCACATGTCCGAGACCACGAGCCTGCACTCGCCCTGAAGGTCCCCGACGCCTCTCCCCTGCTCTTCTATATAAAGGTATCCCAACTCGGCCTGACTTGGCTCCGCCCAGGTGGTTGGCTGCTCTTCGAAATCCACGAAAATTTTGGTCAAGAGACCGCCAACATGATGCGCTTCACAGGCTATCAAGATGTCGAAATCCTCCCCGACCTCCAAGGCCGAGACCGCATTGCCGTTGGCAAGAAGTTCTAGTCAGCAGTTTGCCACCTAGAAAGCCAAGCAGCACCCAAAAAAATGCTCACCCATCCCCCTACTATCAATTGTCAACTGCTCTTCAATGTCGGTAAGTTAGGAGGCGGCGGCGTCTCGCCGCACGCCGATGGAACATTTGCCTTATATCTGCTTCTGGAGCCCACTCTGGCGAATGATCTGGCTTCTGGAGCCCACTTCTGCTTCTGGAGCCCACTTTGAAATTTTGGCCTGAGGCAAATGTTCAGTAGCCCTGCGGCGAGACGCCGCGGGCTCAACTCGATGACATTGAATTGCCCATCATCCTCTCGGATGAAATGTCCGGTGCACCTCCTTCAGGTAATCCCGGTCCAGGTGCAGGTAAATCTCCGTCGTGGTGATCGACTCGTGCCCGAGCATCTCTTGCACAGCCCGCAAGTCGGCCCCGCCCTCAATCAGATGGGTTGCAAATGAGTGCCGGAAGGTATGCGGACTGATGTTCTTGTGAATCTTGGCCGCCTCCGCCAGCTCCTTGATGATGATGAACACCATGTTGCGGGTCAGGCGTTTGCCCCGGCGGTTCAGGAAGAGGATGTCCTCGTGCCCTTTCTGAGCGGTCACATGATTCCGGCTATCCCCCAAATACAGATCAATGTACCGCCGCGCATCGCTCCCGATGGGCACCAACCGCTCCTTGCTCCCCTTTCCGAACACCCGCACAAAGCCCTCATCGAAATACACCATCGATTTTTCCAGGTTCACCAATTCGCTCACCCGCAGCCCGCAGGCATAGAGCAGCTCCAGCATGGCGCGGGTCCGCAGGCCCAGGGTCGTGCTCATGTCGATCGCATCGAAGACGGCATTCACCTCCTCGATAGTCAGGTAGATGGGCAGCTTCTGGGCAAACTTCGGCAGGTCGATGAGCTCGGTCGGATCGGTATCGCAATGGTCCTCCTGCACCAAAAACTTGTGGAAGCTCCGGATCGATGCAATGTTCCGTGCCAATGACCGCTCATTCAAGAAGGCATCGTGGACCAGGAAATTCAGGAACTCCCGGATGTCCAGCAACTGTATCTTTTCGACCTGCGTGATGCCCCGCTGCGTCTCCATGTACCAATGGTACCGCTCCGCGTCGTGCAAGTACCCCGACGAGGTATGCGAGGAGGCACCCTTCTCGATCCGGAGAAAGTCTTTGTATTCGCGCAGATAAACCTTCCAACTCATGGCACAGTTGTACGATTGCGTAAGTTTACGAAGGGCAGAGGGGCCGTTTTCCACTTCCATGGTGCCGCTGTCCATTTTGCAACTGAACATCAGTAGAAGGAATACATGAAAATCCTCATCATCAATGGTCCCAACCTGAACATGCTGGGCCGCCGCGAAGTCGAGTTCTACGGCACGGAGAGCTTTGAGAAAATCCTGGAGCAGCTCAAGGAGAAGTTCCCCAACGTGGAGATCGACTACTTCCAATCGAATGTCGAGGGCGAGATTGTCACCCGCATCCAACAACTTGTGGACGAGAAATACAATGGCCTCGTGATCAATGCCGGTGCCTACTCACATTATTCATTGGCGATCCACGACGCGCTGCTCATCCCGCAGATCCCCAAGATCGAAGTCCACCTGAGCAACATCTACCATCGGGAGGAGTTTCGCCGCAAGTCCGTCCTCACCCGCGCCTGCGACGGCGTGATCGCGGGCCTCGGCAAGGAAAGCTACCGCCTCGCCATCGACTTCTTGACGGGCAATCAGCGGAAGAAGATCGGGTTCAAGTAGAAGATTTTCATCTCAAGAGGCGGCGGCATCCTGCCGCACGCCGATCGATCCCGCCGCCGGAGCCTGCCCTGAGCATGGTCGAAGGGGCGGCGCCGATAACTGAAAAACGACGTCGGTTCAATTGTCCGCCATTTTCCTATTTTTGAACGATGAGGTCGATTTCCGGGATCGTATTCGTGTTGTGCATATTCCTCGCAGCCTGCAACGAGGCAACGGATCCTGCTGTGCAACCCCAGCCATCGGCCAATTGCGCCGAGCTCGACAGCCTCTTCCTGACGCTCAACGCCTTGGATTCGGTCCTGATGAATGACGAGCCTTGGGAAACCTGCCTGCCCTACCTCGACGCAAGCCTGCCAGCATTGACCCGGAACCAGCGGCCCGACAACAAGGACTGCAACTACCTCGACCAGCGCTACAAGCCGGACATCCTCCGGTTGGGTTTCGTGGAGTCCCTCCGCAGCCGGATCGAGACCGATACCTTGTCCCAAGGCATCTATTATATGTTGCGGTGGATGGGCATCTTCAAGGGCGACCCCGAGATCAGTGAGTTCTTCTCCGAGGAGATCAGCTACGTGGCCATGGAAAACCCGACTTGCTACCTCGGTTACCTCCAGCACAATCCCGACCAGGAGGTGATGCTCCTCCACAGCACCAAGTGGAACGCACCCGACCTCGACAGCCTGCTCAACCGATTTGCCAGGCTCCCCGGCTCCGAGACAGTGACTGCCTTCCTCAGCAACCTCAAAGACCAAAAGACAGATGGCATCTAACCGTCGCCTCCGCAAAATCCTGATCTACACCTTCTCCATCACCGCATTGCTCTACTTGGGCATTTGCGCCTTCATGTACTTCGCCCAGGAGTCCCTGCTGTTCCACCCGACGGTGCTCGCTGCCACGGACAAATGGGACCTGAAACTCAAGGATGGATCCGCTGGGCCGGAGCGCGAAGTGGAGGAACTGAATTTTCCTTCCGATGATGGCGGCATGGTCAATGCCCTCCTCTTCCATACGGACAGCGCGCGAGGTGCCATCCTCTACCTCCACGGCAATGGCGGCAATGCCGGGATGTGCTCCGCTGGCCGGGCCAGGTTCCTGAATGCAGGCTGGGACTTCTTCGTGCCGGACTACCGGGGCTATGGCAAGAGCACCGGTCCACTGAGCGAGGCGGGCATGGATGCCGATGTGGAAGCCGCCTATCAGACCCTAGTCAAGCGTTACCCTGCTGACAAGATCATCATCTACGGCCAAAGCATGGGCAGCGGATTCGCCACCCGGCTCGCCGCCAAGCACCGCCCCCGGTACCTTGTGCTCGAAGCACCCTACACCAGCCTCGCCGATGTGGGCGCCTCCCAATACCCTTGGCTGCCCGTCCATTGGCTCGTGAACTATCCGAGCGAATCCTTGCCCCATGTCGGATCGGTGCAGTCGGAGGTCCTCGTCTTCCACGGCGATGCTGACGAGACCATCCCCTACGAGCAGGGTGCGGAAATGGCCAAGGCGGCGAACAAGGGCAGGCTCTACACCCTCCCCGGGCAGGGACACCGAGCAGTGCAAGACAATCCCATTTTTCAGAAAAGCATCGACTCCCTGCTCCGGCTATGAGCCAGCCCAAGCTCTACCTCCTCCCCGGCATGGGGGCCAACCGCAAGATGTACGCCCCGCTGCGCGAAACGGGTCTGGCATTCGAAGTGCTGGAATTCATCGATCCCCTGCCCAAGGAAAGCCTGCCTGACTACGCGCGCCGCATGCTCCAATTGATCCCGGAGGGGGAGGCATTTTACCTCGGCGGCACTTCTCTCGGTGGAGTCATCGCTGTGGAAATGGCCAAGCTGCGGCTGCCATTGGGTCTGATCCTGATTTCCTCCTGCAAAACCTCGCGCGAATTCCCCTTTTACTTCCGGCTGCAGCGATACCTGAGGTTGCACCGCATCTTCTCCGGAGAATTCATGCGCAAGCATGGTCCACGCTCGCCGAGAAGCAAGCTCCCTCCGGACATCGCCGAGATCCTCCGCAGCCAACGCGAGGAAGCCAACCCCAAGTTCATCGACTGGGCCATTGACGCCGTGATCCATTGGCGGAGCAAGGAGCTGCCGCAGAATGTCCTGCACATCCACGGAACGAGGGATGGGCTATTGCCAGGGGCATTTGTGCGGGGGCGCATCCCCATCCACGGCGGGCGGCACGTGGCTGCCATCACGCATGCGGGGGAGGTGGCCAAGCACATCACAGCCTTCTTGGGGAAACAATTGGTTCCTGATTAACCCCTACCCCTCCCGCCACTTCCGATAATTCATGATGAACCCATAACGGTCAAAAACCAATCCCTCCGGCAGCGACTTTACTTCTACCTGGATCATCGACAGAAAGCGCAGACTGCGTCCTTCAATCAAGGGGAACAGCGGCTCCAGGCTATTCACCTTCCCGCCCTCAATCATAAGCGTGTCGAGGTGCTGCTTCCCCGCAAGGGGACTCAGGTCGCCGTCCTTGGGGACATCCGCATCCAACCATGCCAGGTACTTGAGCCCGGCCAAGGGGGCGTAACTGGGCAATTTGAGGCCTTCCATTTTCAACGTGCGGAGACCCTTCAAGCCAGCAAGAACCGCAATATCATCCACCTTCGTATTGGTCAAATCCAACTCCCGCAACCGTTCCAATCCCTTGAGTCCCGTCAATCGAGCGACCCTGGTACGCGATACATCCAATTCCCGCAGGTGCCGCATCATCGAAACCATGTCCATATCGGAAAACGTGGCGCTGACAATGGTAAGTTCATGCAATCCATGAAAACACCGGATGAAGCCAAAGTCCCATCGCCCCGGAATCTCCACAGTCAGCTCCCGCAACCTCGGCAAGATGGCA
>JAXLVK010000039.1:0-53428 GCA_046329055.1 Bacteroidia bacterium | reverse complement strand
GATGGCTTTCTATTTCCAGAACGCGGGCGCCTGGTTCGTGAACCTGGGTCAGGACGAGCCGATCGGGAAGCGGATACAGGCACGGATCCTGGACCTGTTCAATGGCTATGCCTACCTGATGCTGAGCAGCACCGGGTTGCGGCAGGGGGCCGGGATATCGTGGGAGTTCAAGAAGGAGTACCTGAACGGGAAGGTGAAGCTAGAGCTGGGGGCGGCGCTCGAGGAGGCGATGCAGGTGAGTTGGGGGCCTGCGCGGCAGAACCCAGTGAGCCGTCCGCAGGCGGCGGGGCATGTGAGCCTGAGCGGATATGCGCGGGTGAAGGCGTTTTGCTTCAAGTTGGGCTTTGGGGCATCGGCGACGCTGAGTGCGGAGGCACCCAAGCCATTTTCGGTGACGGGCAAGTTTAAGCTGTGGTTGGAGTTGCCGAAGCCCTTTGATAGTCTGGAGCTGGAGGTGGTGCTGGGCTGGATTTTCGACACGCAAGCGGACGTAAGCGAGGTGCGGGTGATCGATATGGAGGACATGGCACGGCGGGCACCGTTTCAGGCGAAGCATTGCCTGACTCAGGAATCCTATCCGCTGAACTACCTGCAGTCGAGTACCAATGCCTTCATCCCTGACCCTACGGATATGAGCTGGGCAGGGAGCTTTGATGACTACATCGTGCCGATGGACACGCGGATCGAGGTGGAGTTTGCGAAGGCGGTGAAGCCCTATACACAGCGGTATGGTGGAGTGACCACGGGTTACAAAAACACGGAGAAGAATGCCCCTCGCAAGGCGCGGTTGGCGCAGGTGAAGCACGAATACTCGGTGGAGGAGATCTCGATTTACTATTGGGATACTGGAGCGAATCAGTGGTTGGCTTATGACCCTTATGCTGCCTGTACACCGCTGGCGGCTGTGGCCTCTGTGAGTCCGGCAGTTTACAGCAGTGCGCCGCTGGGCTACTGGCAGCTATCGGAACCTGAAAAATACACGAAGCTGAGCATCCTCGCACAGACGCCGTTTAGCTATATGACTTCTGGGTCTCCCGGTGTGGTGATCCCGGAGCAATGGGGATTTGCTGGTGGAAGCATCCTCTGTGCTGGAACGATGCGGGACAAGACCTGTATCGACTGGGAGACTGTGGATCGGCAGACGATTTATCCGACAGGGGCACAGGTGCCCTATGGGGGGATGGTCTTCCGGATGCTGAATGGGGACGGGACGATCGGGGAGGTGCCCAATATCTGGGTGCTTCATGCGGGGTTGGAGATCCACAACGGTTCGTCGCTGGAGATCGTTTTCACCGAGCCTCAGGTGGTGGTGGACTTGCGGCTGACGACGATGACGCCCTCGGTGCGGGTGGAGTATTACCGCCGGGAAGAGGTGGTGCAAGCGCCTCCCCCGCCTGTGCCTGTATATACCTGGGTGCTGGTGCAAAGCACGAACTATCAGCAGTGGAACGAACTGTTTGACATCATCCACTACGAGGATGCGGCGCAGCCCGTCGAGAAGGTGGTCATCATTCCGGGTGGCTGTCAGATCGATGACCATGCGGAGTTGGGGTACCTGCAGGCATTTTGCGATTATATGAACACCTTGGTGGGCAGCCTGCCATCGGACATTGATGCCCTGCGGATACAATTGGATGCAGCGATCCAAGCCTGCGATGCGGCAGTGAACAGTCAGAACCCCAATGCGCCGCAAATCTGTGCGCAGGTGGATGTGATTCGGGCTGAGATCAATCGGTTGCGGACGCAACTGGATTGGGCGACGACAGCACAGGCGACTTACTGTCCGTATATCTCCAAAATGCCTGCTCCGACACCTTGCAGCACTTGGTTGCACAAGGTGTGCCGGATGAACGAAGAGGATTATGCCTACAACCTGACCCTGCCCTCACAGGCTGCCATCACAGCATCGGTTACGGCGGGCGTGGATGCGATCAATCGGGTGATCGAGCCTGTGTGGCGGCCCAGCACGCAGTATGCGATTCAAATCCGGACGCGGGACAAGGTTTCACGTGACCAAAACGTGGTGGGTACAACTGACAGGTACTATACCATGGGCTTCCGCACGGCTGGGCCGATGGGTTTCTTCCACGCCTACAAGGATCTGGGCGGTCAGGATCAAATCCGTGCCGACTATGCAGCCCTCGCTCAGGCAAACCGGGAGGAGGAGTACAGGCTGTCTGGCTTGAAGCAATACATCGATGTGGAACGAAGCCTGCCGGATCCTACAGGCCGGATCATGAACGCCAAACCTGTGTTTTGGGATGTGCCAAGACTGCGGGTGTTTTTCCAGCGGCAGTATGTGTATGCGATGTACTCTGACTGGGACATGCTGGGCAGCTTGCCCACGGAGCAAGTCCTGCTGCGCGTCCGGGTCAAGGATCCGCGTGAATTGGGGTCCGGGGGGATTACACCGCCTGCCACGACCAATGTGGCTTATGCCTCCACGACCAATGTCCCGGTGCCGCCTGACATCCAAGTCTGGAACAATCTCCTTGCTGGGAACGCCAATTGCACAGGCGTGGTGGGTCCGGCCCTGCCGCCGGGGATGTTGGCCTCCGTAAAATTGCCGACCTTGGAGCCGCTCAAACTCTATACTGCCCTCTGGGAAGCAGAAATGAACGGTACCTCCCGTGAGGTGCTGCGGTATGGGTTCCAAACCTCGGCCTACCCGGATTTTGCGGCGCAGGTCGGGAGTCATGTGCTCCATGACGACGGGCAAGGAAATGTCACCAAGGCGGTCTTCGAAATGCCAACCGAGCTGACGGGTGCGGACTTGTCCACCGTCAATGGTGTGCTTGGTGGCAGCACGGGTTCGCCTTATGACGCGCTCCAATCGGAGTACATGTTGCCTTATGACCGGATCGTGTCGGGCATATTGGGCCTCAATACTCTTCAGGCGGCGATCTGCACGGAATTCAATGTTATCGTGAACCGTGAGCCGAACAATGGCCCTGTCACAAGACCCGGTATTTTGATTCGCAACCCTGAACCATTTGGAGATCCAAGAATGCCCGATGCCATTCAGCAAAAGATCGTGATGGTATTGACTGGCCCCGGCGGCAATCAAGATACTGCCTATCAGGTGGTACATGCCAAGGACAATTCAAGCGTGCTGATCGTCCACAATGGTCTGGATATCCCTGCGCCTCAGCTGACGCTGAAATTCAGCTATCTGGAATGGGACGGTGCTGCCTACTCGGTTCCGAATCCCACCACTGATCAAATCGAAGTTACCATCGACTTACCATAAAATGCCATGAGTTGGAATCCTGTTTTTTCGGCCTGCCTGCGCTCTGGGTCCGCCAATCTCGCTATCTGCACCCGCAAGCATCGGGCTCTGATGGCTCGGATGGCAGCATCGCGGGGCATCACCTGCGGTGGGGTCTCCGTGGGAATCTTGGGGCGAAACATCTGCCCAAAGGCGACCTTGCAAGCACTGCGCAATATGGGACGACGGTGGCGTTCCAATAAGCAACATGACTTCGTGCGCCTCTACCGGATACCCTATACATCACGGCCTGCTACAGTCAACTTCATGACGATGCAACCCGTGAAGCGTGGATCACAATACCCGTACTTGGGTATTTGAAATTTGTGTGTACCATGTGCCCATGGGCGACCCCGATGATGGCATTTTCACCAATGTCAGTGTTCGGTTTCTGGATATGGTCGATTACAATGCCAATATCAATCTGGCGCCCGGCCCTGGGTCTTCGCATCTGCCTTACGAATTGATGTCGAAGTACAAAGGTGTTGTGGAAATCGAGACTGTGGGCAAACTCTGCTTCGCAGTGCAAGCGACTTATGAACGAAAGGTGGTGGGCTACGCTGGTAGCAGCACCTACCGGATGGAGGGCATCACTTGCGACTCCACGGATGCCAATCCCACCACGGACGTGATGGTGGGGTTACGCAAATCTGGTACTGTTCCTTATGTTTCAGGAGGTTTGGGATCGACCACTACGCGGAGTTATTGCGAGAACTTGCGACTGATCCGGATGGATTACCGGGATTGCCGTCTCAAGGAGATTCAATTGGAGACGTATTACGATCAGCTCTGGTACAACCATGTCAATCTTCCGTTGCAGGGTGAGTTTTCCTTGACGGATGTGGACACGGTCGCATTTGGTCGGCTGAACAGCCTATCCGATCGGGCCCTCCTCATGGCCAAAGTTCAACGGTGGCGCAAAGGTTAAACCAGGCAACTACGATGAGGGACCGATGGGGATCCCGCGAACAATGCTGGAATCCGAGAGTCGGTGATTCGGTACCTGACGCTTAGATGAACGGGAGCAACCTGAGGCAAGCGAAAAGTTGTCGTCTTCTACGCCTGGCGACCTGTCCACTTTTGAGCTCCCCTCAAGCACCTTCAGTTGCTCAACCTGATGAGCATGGATTTCCATATCGCGCGGATGCTTGGCCTCGGTACCGTAATGGACAATGACGACCCCAACAAGACCTATCTGTGGGTTGCCAAGTACGATACGCAGGTGGATGAGGAGACGCTTGCAAGCGGCACGACGCATTACCACTGCTACATGAGCCTGCCTACGACGCGGACTGATGCCCGGCTACCGGTAACCCCCTGACCGCCCCTCGATCACCTACGGCCTGTGGGTAGCCAATGGAACCAATACGCCTACCCTCATCACGGATGCGCATGGTTACCTGCCTTGGGCACCCAAGCGTTATGTGAACCTCCACAAGGCACCGTTCCCCTATGATTTCCCCTCCGCGATCACCGGAGCAAGCTTCTTTTTCCTCATCAGTGGAATTCAACCTGGGTTCACTGAGCAAGACGGTGATGTACGGGATCGAATACCGTCAAGATGGGTACTCCGGTTGGCCGGACCGTGAGCTGAGCTACGATGAGGACTATCTGGATGGCAATGGAATTGAGGAGGCATTGCCCGTTCCGGATCAGCCGAATCCGATCTACATTCATGAGGAGACAGAGCCGGGCATTCATGACTATGCGCTGTATGCAGTCAATATTTTCTCCCGCCCTAGTCAGGTCAGTCAGCATATCAATACGGACACGACGACGTTTGGGCCCTTGCAGACGATGGTTCCTCCGCTGAATCTGAGCGTGCATTATGTGCAGGAAGAGACGCCGCCGATCCTGACCACGGCCCTTGAGCAGGCGAATCAACTCAATAAGACGCGGGTTACATTTGAATGGAACCACATCAACCACGAGGCTTACCAACCTGTGGACAAGGTGCGGCTTTACTTCAGGGAAGATACTGCGCTGCAAGTGACTGGCTTGGTGACGCAGGTGATCGACCTCGGGGGCAGTACCTGCGAGGTATGGACGGGTGCCATGCAGCTCACGAGTGTCTCCCCACAGCAGACCGTGCAACCGCATTTGGATACCATGAACTATGCGCGATTTATCGGTTCGTCACTCGTTGTTGCAGGAGAATCCTTCGTGGTGGAGGCAGTGACTCCGAATCCCTGGGTTTCGGTTCCGGGGGATGATCCAGTGTTTCGCTGCAAGAAGCAGCGCGACGTGTCGGTGGTGGATCCGCTGAACGATGGGAACTTCATCGCGATCGAGACTTATGTGCTGCCTGCAGCGAACCAAGGATTTTTGGTTTCGGAGAATCTGTCCAACAATGATCAGGGGCAGTGGCATCAGCTGGCTCGTGAGGTGGACATTGTGACATTCTCGGGGTACGTGGAAACCACCACGGAAAGCGATGGCAGTCAGAGTCAGCATCTGTACGGAGGTATCACGGATGCCGTGACGACGACCCATGAGGGAATGGGCGTCTATCAGCTGCGATTCAGTGCATATATCCTGAATGCGCATCCCGATCCCGAGGTGGAATGGTACCGGGGTACCTGCCGGATCATTCTGGGGAGCAATCCAGGGGATGTCCACCTTGCTGAGGTTTGGGACATTGATTTGGGGCAGGCCACACTTGAGATTCGGGTCTATGCCCCTGAGTTTGCATCGGGCAACCTTCCCGCTTCAGTGACCGTCAATTTTCATCCGGGTTACCGATTGTACCTGCCTTGGGAGGTGGGAACCCAGTTCGATCAAGGGCATGTGGAGCCTGGAACTGGGGTTGGGAGCAAGTTCACCTACATGTCGGCGAGTGCTTATGACAGCTCGACGAATTCCGGTTCATACCTGCATGTTCCTGCACCCCTGATGGCTCGGCGCATCGAGGCTCCTCTTCCACCAAGAGTGCCTGCCGGTCCTTTGTTTGCGACTCGCCCGGACAGCTACGGAAAGTCAACCTATACATTTGACACAGAGTTTGAGCTGGAGGATTTGCAGAGTCAGGCACGGACACCCTATTCCATGCTGTTTTACAGGGCAAGTGAGCAGTCTATCTTGGATCGACTCTATACGCCGTCCACGGTGGTCGGCATTCAGTATGCCCTGAAATCAATTCAAAATGACCTCAACGTTCATCAGCGCTGGGTGGATTTTGTGGCGTTCCGGGTGGAGCCCTCCGGCCCTGATGCAGGAAGGTTTTTGGAGCATACTGGCTATCGTCTTCCCAATCCTGACAATCTGCGAACTGATGCGGCTTTTGATGGAAATACCTTGCCGGGCAATATGCTGGCGGCGCTTAAGTCTGCGATCTTTGGCGCATTCCTGCCCCTGACCAAAAATCCTGTGGTCTATGCGCATTTGCAGTCGGGAACTGCTACGAGCCGGATGGAGCCAAGGCTGCGCGATGCCAACGGGAGCTTGTTGCAACTGGGCGATGTCGGATTTGATCCGTTCCCTATGGTGAGGCTCGCCGCTGTGGATCAGCAGATGCATTTGGCGACAGTGCGGTTCACAGATTACAGCCTGGATGGCGCATCCACGCATGTTTACTTCTACTGTGCGAGGGAGATGTCCCTGCTGCAAAGGTTCGGGGAATACAGCCCCATCTGGGGACCAATTTCCCTGATCAATACCCGTCCGCCTGAACGCCCTGAAATCCTGAAATTGGTCACACAGATTCCCAATCCTGGCACCGGTGCGGCTGGCGGGGTGCGTGTGGAAATCAACCCGTATCCAGAAATCGCTGGTGTCAAGAAGTTTCGGGTGTATCGTGCCACCGATTTTGCGAAGGCGCAGCATGTTCGTACCATGCAGGAGGCTGTTGAGTCGGCCATTGGGATATCGGCATTGGATACATTCTCTGACCTGACCTTTCCGCCGTATTCGGAGACCCTGTATTATCGCGTGGTGGCGTTGCGTGAGGTGCAGAATGAGCAAGGTGACCCTGAGTGGATTCCATCTCAGCCATCCAATCTTGTTCTGTCCAGCATGATCGACACGGTGAACCCTCCCGCGCCCTCCATCACGCACTCGGTGGCAAATACCTTGAGCAACCCAGCAAGGCTCCAAGATGTAACGCTGACTTGGAATATGACGGCATGGAATGCGAAGTATTACCTGTACAAGATGAACTCCAAGGGGAACTGGAACAAGATTTATGAAATCCAGTCCAATGATCCGATGGATCTGATCTATCCTCCTCAGGGATTTTTCGGCAATCCAAACTACCATGAGACGGCATGGCTCGTGAAGGAGGACGATGATGGGAACCCGCTTTACCATCGGTTCAAGGTGGTCGCCGAAAATGCCTCTGGATTGCTCACCCTCAGGGATGAGGAGCTGACAATCTGAAAGTTATCCGAAGACAACTTGAATTCCGTAGATTTAGAATCTCAAAACAATTGTGCCTATGAAAAGCTATTTTACACTCCTCATCCTGATTGCCTTTGGAGCGATCCAGTGCGATGCTCAGCCCTTCTGGGAGCGTGTAGATGTGAATGCCTACGGGCAGTTTTTCGCGATGACTGACAATGGAAATGTCTATGCGATGCGTAACTCCACTGCCTTGCAGATGTCCACGATGGATGGCGCAATGTTCACCTGGAATCAGCTGACTGGCTATCCCTACATCTTTGGCAACAATGTCACTGCTGTAGGAAACACAGTCATCGTCTGTAATTCCAATGACAATACCTTTAATGGAAGGGGCATTTACATGAGCACGGATGATGGTGCAACATGGCAGTCGCGGAACAGCGGATTGGGAGCCGATACGAACGTGGTGATGGTGCATGAGCTTGCCAACGGGGTGCTGATGGCTCATGCCACTCAGAGCAATGGCACCAATAGATTGTATCGCAGTACGAACATGGGCCTGAATTGGTCCTTCGTGCAGGATTTGGGAGGTGACTATCCCAGCCACATTCATGCTGTTTCAGGAACTGAGGCGTACTTTTCGGCGTTTCTCACCGTGTATAAATCAACTGACAATGGGTTGACATGGGTGGATCTATCAGCGAACACGGGCGGACATAGCCTGAGCGCATTCGTGGTGATGCCCAATGGCGACATGATCGGTCACGGGTGGGATACCCTTCTGAAGTCCACCGACCATGGGGTCACATGGAATGGCGTAGCTACTGTGGGCCTGCCTTCATTGTCCGGAGGAGGAAATGCCTTGATCAAATCTCCCGGGGATACTCTGTACACTTGTGTGAATGCGATGGATGGGATCTATTATTCTGCGGATGGCGGGACGACTTGGGCAAGCACCGGGACAGGGATCAATTTCCCCACTCAGGTGTTCATCGGTATGCTGATGATCAGCAAGAGGGGATACCTGTTTGTGAGTCCTGGCATCGAAATTTGGCGCAGTATCCTGCCTGTATCAGCGAATTTGGTAGGAATAGAGCGGCAAGATTTCCCGGGAGAGTCGCTGCTAGCTTATCCGAATCCTGCCAAAGGAGATGTGTTGATCAGCGGGGCGGAATTGGATGAGGGAGAATTGGAGGTGGATGATCTTTATGGAAGGGCCGTTCGGTGTGCCTCCTCCTATGTCGATGGAAGGTGGCGCATTCAGGGATTGGCACCGGGGATGTATTGCTACCGTATCGGTGAAAGGTCGGGAAAATTGATCATTGAGCATTGAGGAAGTTGGTTGGGTAGTATGATGGGAACGCAGTAGCTGAAATGCCGCTTGTCAGTATGCCAAGGGAAAAGGCGCAATCCCGTGAGACGGAGAGGCTGAAACACCGATGCGCGCAACTGTGGCGGACTGCCCCGTAGTAGCGCTGAAGCACCTGTAACGGGATTGGAGCGAAGGGGGCAGCTCATTCAGTTTCAACCCTATTTACAACCCGCCGTCGGCGGTGAAGATGAATGTCGTTTGCCGACCTTACCACGCACTATGTGGTAAGGTCGGCAAACGACATTCCTATACGTCGGCAAACGACATTCCTAAACGAACCCTTACACTGGCTGCTGGTTAGGAATGTCGTTTGCGAACCCTCACACTGGCTGCTGGTTAGGGTTCGCAAACGACATTCGATTTTCCTCCAAATTTCACCTACATTCGCCCAAACGATGGATAAATGAGTCGGCAAAGTGAACAGGTGCTGGAGGAGCAAGTGATCGCGCACTTGCAGCGGCTGGGATATGACCATGTCGTCCTGAATACGGAGGACGAACTGCTGCGCAACCTCAAGGCGCAGCTCGAAAAGCACAACAAGGTGGCACTCACCCAAGGTGAGTTTGACAGGATTCTGAACATCCTGAGCAAGGGCAATGTCTTCGACAAGGCCAAGACCCTCAGGGAGCGGCAGCACATCGTCCGGGACAATGGGGACAACCTCTACTTCGAGTTCCTGAACACCGAGCATTGGTGCCAAAACCTCTATCAGGTCGCCAACCAAGTCTCGCAGACGGGGCGGTACAAGAACCGCTACGATGTCACCCTCCTCATCAATGGGCTGCCACTCGTGCAGATCGAACTCAAGCGGCGGGGCATCGAGCTCAAGGAGGCGTTCAATCAGATCAACCGCTACCAACGGCACTCCTTCTGGGCCAACAATGCTCTGTACCAATACGTGCAGATTTTCATCATCAGCAATGGGGTCAACACCAAATATTATGCGAACAATGCCAAGCAGACCTTCAAGCAGACGTTTTACTGGACGGATGCGGAGAACAAGCGCCTCACGAACATCCTGAATGGGTTTGCAGATGCATTCCTGGAGCCCTGTCACCTGAGCAAGATGATCTGCAAGTACATCGTGCTCAGTGAGTCTCAGAAGATCCCGATGGTGCTGCGCCCCTACCAATACTATGCGGTGGAGGCACTGGTGGAGCGGGTGAAAGTGAGCAATAAGAACGGCTATATCTGGCATACGACTGGGTCGGGAAAGACCCTCACGAGTTTCAAGGCGAGCCAAGTGCTGATGAAGCTGCCGCAGGTACACAAGGTGGTCTTCGTGGTGGACCGCAAGGACCTCGACTTTCAGACCAGCCGGGAATTCAACAGCTTCAGCGAGGGCAGTGTCAATGGCACGGACAATACCCGCATCCTCGTGGATCAGCTCACGGATACCTTCCGCGACAAGAATGGCAACCTCTCGCAGCAGAAGCTCATCGTCACCACCATCCAAAAGCTCAATGCGGCGATACAACGCACACAATACGAGCGGCGCATGGCCGGGCTCAAGGACAAGCGCATCGTGTTCATCTTCGACGAGTGCCACCGGAGTCAGTTCGGGGAGACGCATCAGCGCATCCGGGAGTATTTTCCCAAGAGTCAGATGTTTGGGTTCACGGGCACGCCCATTTTCGCGGAGAATGCCGCCAAGAATGCCCGTGGCAAGCGCACGACCAAGGACCTCTTCGAGGATTGCCTGCACAAGATGTGATCACCGATGCCATCAAGGATGAGAATGTCTTGAAGTTTGCGGTGGAGTATGTGGGGCGGTACCGCCGGCGCGACACGGCCACGGAGATCGACATCGAGGTGGAGGCGATCGACACCAAGGAGCTGATGGAGGACGGCAGCAGGTTGGAGCGCATCGTGGATTACATCATCGCACATCACCCCCGCAAGACGCACAACCGCAGCTTCACGGCCATGTTTTGCGTGTCGAGCGTGGCCACCCTCATCCAATATTATGACCTGTTCAAGCGCAAGGAGGCGGAGGGGAGGCACAACCTGAGCTATGCGACGATCTTCAGCTATGGCGCGAACGAGGCCGACCCCGACGCGGACGGGTTCTATGACTTCGAGGAGAGCTATGACCATGCCGACTTCAACATGGTTGCCGACAGCGCCTCTGCACTCTATGGCAATGCCTACCTGTACCGGGAAAAGCTGGATGAATGCATCGAGGACTACAATCAGCGGTACGGCACGAGGCACTCCGCCTCGAGCAATGAGGGCTACTACAATTACTACAACGACATCTCCAAGAGCG
This sequence comes from Bacteroidia bacterium, assembly GCA_046329055.1. Classification (GTDB taxonomy): domain Bacteria; phylum Bacteroidota; class Bacteroidia; order J057; family JADKCL01; genus JADKCL01. The sequence continues at coordinate 42,181 of JAXLVK010000039.1, read as the reverse complement.
TGAAGGCGCGCAAGGTGGATGTACTGCTCGTGGTGAACATGTTCCTGACGGGGTTTGACAGTCCCTGGCTGAACACCCTCTACGTGGACAAGAACCTGCAGTACCATGGCCTGATCCAAGCCTATTCCCGCACGAACAGGGTGCTGAACGAACTCAAGTCGCAGGGCAATGTGGTGGCGTTCCGGAACCTGAAAAATGCGACAGACGAGGCGATCACCCTCTTCAGCAACAAGGACGCGATCGAGGTCGTCGTGATGCGGCCCTACGAGGACTACGTCGCCAAGTTCGATGAAAAGTACGCCGAGTTGCTGGCCCTCACGCCCACGGTGGACAGCGTGAACGATCTGGTCACCGAGGAGGACGAGCTGGAATTCATCAAGGCATTCCGGGAGCTGATGCGGGTGAAGAACATCCTGGTGTCTTTTGCCGACTTCAAGTGGGAGGACTTGCGGATGGAGGAGCAGGCATTTGAGGACTACAAGAGCAAGTACTTGGACCTGCATGAGAAGGTGAAGCAGGACCGGCAGAAGGAGAAGGTCTCGATCTTGGAGGACGTGGACTTCGAGCTCGAGCTGATCCACCGGGACGAGATCAATGTGGCCTACATCGTGCAGTTGCTCATCCGCCTCAAGTCCAAGGTGCAGAAGGACACGACCAAGGCCGAGCAGGAGATTTTCCGCCTGCTGAGCACAGAGGCGACCCTGCGCAGCAAGCGGGAGCTGATCGAGCAGTTCATCCGCGAGAACCTCCCGGTCATCGAGGATGCGGACGCCGTGGAGGCCGGGTTTGACGCATTCTGGCAAGTGGAGCAGCAGAAGGCCCTGCGGCAGCTCGTGGAGGAGGAGGGGCTGTCCCCGGAGCGTACGCAGCAGCTCATCGAGGCCTACCTGTTCGCCGAGCGGAAGCCCTTCCGCGACGAGGTGCTGGATCTGATCGAGGGCGAGAAACCCAGCTTGCTGAAGCGCAAGACCATCGGCGACCGGATCCTGAACCGGATCGTAGCCTTTGTGGAGCGGTTTTTGGAGGGGCGGTGAATAGTTGATAGGGGATAGGGGATAGTTGATAGGGGATGGTGCAGCTGTGCTGCCTCTCAGGAGATCTGGAATCGCAGCCTCATGCCATGTCTGCTGTTTTTTTCCTTAATTGGATGATCATTGATTGCAAAGCATATTGCCATGTTCAAAAATCAACGCTGTCTTTGGGTGATTGTTTCGGCCTTGCTGCTGATTCCTCATTGCTACTACGGGCAGATTTATACCGACGAACAGATTGCCCGATTTCCTCAAGGCCTCGACCCCTTGTGCGTGCATCCGCTTCCGGACTCGACGTACATCATCGGCCTGCAACAATCGCCGTACGGTGAATGGGGTTTCCTGCAAACGGACAAGAACGGACGCTCCCTCGGGGGGTACGTGACCAATATCCAAAGCCCTCAAAACAGCATTCCCCGGAGCATGGTGACCTCGGACGGCGCCCTGGTATTCACTAGCAGGAAGGAACTCAATGGCTCCAGGACCTTGGCAGCGAAGTATGACCTGAATGGCAACGTGATCTGGGGCCTCCAATTCCCGGACAACAACTCCGATCAGGTGACGATCTACGACATCCTGCCGTTGGACAGCGGTGCGGTGATCTTTTCCGGCCTCGAGTCCACCACGCAGCGTGCTTGGATGGCCAAGGTGAATGCAACGGGGCTGATCGTTTGGGCCCATGCATATACAGGGACATTCACCAAGCCCTTCCTCATCGCCCCGGGGGCCAACGGGGAGTTTTATGGCTGCAGTCAGTATTCCAACGGGGTGCTGGGCCTGAGGATGTGCAAGTTTGATGCATCGGGCCTGCCCATCTGGAACAAGGAGGTCTCCAGCGCCCTCAATGTCTTCGTGTCCGATTTCACTGCCCTGCCCCATGGAAAGTTTGCCATCCTGAACAGCTACAGCAACTCCGGCCCGACGATTCTCGCCATCATGGATGGATCCGGCAATGCGCTCAACTACAGGCGTATTACAAATGCTGGAGGTGTGGGTGGACATGTCTCCACCACCCGCAAAGGGATTGTGATAGCCCTGCCCAACAACTACTCCATTGGCCGTCATCAGATCGTTGTCTGTGACACGCTGGGCAACCCTCTACTGGTCACCAAAGTCAATCACTCGGATCAAAATGGCAGTACTGATGACCGGGTGGATGTCTGTCCCTCCGTGGATGGAGCCGCCGCTGTTTTCAATACAAACACGGGCTTGAACCTGATCCTCACGGATTCGCTGGGCAGTTATCCCTGCGCCTACGCGACTCTTGCTCCGGCTTATACCTCCTCTTCCGCAGGCACATTCACCGTCACCCCGCCCACCGTGGTCGCGCCCCTCATCACCGGGCAGGCCATCAGCCTCACGAACATGTTCGGCCTGCCCACCAATTCTCAAACCGTCTGCACCTGGTGTCCCACTCCTCCACCGACCGCCGCATTCACCTATCAGCTCAATGGACTCACCGTGGACTTCCATAACACGTCCTCCAACTGGGACAGCCTGCGATGGGACTTGGGAGACGGCATTGCCTCGACGGACTCCACACCCACGGTCACCTATGCCACGGAAGGTCAGCGCAATGTCTGCCTGGTCGTCTATGCCGGTTGCTGGGCGGATTCGCTTTGCCTCACGGTCCCTGCCGTTCCCCGCGACGTGCAGGCGCTCCATGTCCTCAACACCAATCTGGCCCCGGGTTCCAACAGCATCAGCATGAGTTTCCGCAACGGTAGCTCGGACACCCTGCAATCGTTGCAGCTCTCGTATCAGATGGGCAACCTCGCGACGGTCACTGAGCCTTGGTCCGGGACCTTGCTGCCTGGGGACACCGCAGCTTATACATTTTCCACTCCTGCCACCATCAACCTGACCCACCGCATGGACATCACCGTGTGGGCCAAGTTTCCCGTGCCCACCCTGGGCAACAATCCCGCCAATGACACCGCCCGCAAGAGCATCTGCATGACCCTTGCAGGAAGCTACGACATTGGTGGGGGGAATCAGGACATCAGCAGCTTTGCCCAGGCCATGCTAGAGCTCCGGGATTGCGGGCAGCACGGTCCAGTGGTCCTGCGGCTGTTCGGATACCCGCAAGGCCCCAACCTGCTGGGCGGATACACCGCCGCTTATGCGGACAGCAACGGCTTGTACCCCATCAAGGTCACCTATGGCAATGGCCCGCTCCAGGACACGCTATGGATTGCCGAGGTGTTCCGATGCAAACGCATGTCCTTCGTGGGCCTGACCATCATCGCGGAAGTCTCCGCACAGGTCAGCTGCGATGGGGCCCGCTTCATCCGCTGTGAAGACATCGTCGTGGATTCATGTGCGGTGTACAACAAGTCATTGGCCTTTCGGGGCACCAAAAACTTCACCGTCACGAATTCCCACTTTGCAGGCCTGTATGGAGTGTCCACGATCGATCAGTATCCCGCGACGCCACCGTATTATCCAAACACCGGGACAGGAACCATCTCCAACAATGTATTTGAGGTAGGGCTGACAGCGATGTGCATCGATGGCGATCAGCGCAGCATGGACTTGGTGATCGATCACAACATCGCCCACAATCCCTGGCGCGGCTTGGAGGTCATGTCCGACCAAAACCTGAAATCCATGACATTCTCCAACAACCAGATTGACAACGCCACCAATGCAGGCATTCGCATGGGGCTGAATTGCCCAGGATGCATCAATACTGCGGGCGTCGAGCTCTCCAACAACATGGTGAGCATGGTGGATGCAAATGTTCTCATCAGCGCATTGGATGTCCGCGCCTATTCCCCGTTGGAGGTGGTCCACAATTCATTCATCGGGTATTGCAATTTCAGTGGAGGCTCCGCTTCTGTCCAAAACAACATTTTCGCCTCCCAGAACTATGCCTGCGTGGACTATTCGAATGCCCAATCGTTCGATTACAACTGCTACTACCCGATGGATTCGTCCACAGCATTTGCTTCCAGCGCACCCACATTCATGGCCCTGCTCACCAGTCACGCTGGCAATTTCCATTCCTTCACTGCCGACCCTGGCTATGTATCCAATTCAGACCTCCACACGCTATCGACGAATGTCGTGGACCGTGGCATTTCGTTGCCTGGGTACACTGCGGACATTGACGGCGACGCCTGGAGCAGCCCTCCCGATGTGGGTGCCGACGAAAATGGATTGGTCTCCAGCAACGATGATGGAGCTGCCCCCAGCTTGCAGGTGTGGCCGACCTGCTTTGGCGATGAATTGCACTTTCGCTTGCCGGCAGCCGACATGGGCGGGATTACACAGTTGCGGCTCATCGCGATGGATGGACGGCAGGCAGCTGCAACAGCCTTTGAGGGCAATGAACACCGATGGAATCTGCCCTCGCTGCCCGCAGGTTTCTATGCACTGAAAATGGATGGCCCTGATGGTCACTCGGTGACGCTGAGAGTGGTGAGGCAATGATGGATGGTATGTGGCACGAGAGTACTTTATACTTCACCCGGTCACAATTTTCCCTCTTGGAATTGTCATGTCGAGTGGAGGCCGCCGAGGCGGACGGAACCGAGACATCTAGCGCACACAACTAGCGCACACAACTAGCGCACACAACTAGGGCACACAACTAGGGCACACAACTAGCGCACACAACTAGCCACCAGGAGCTATCTCTCCCAACTATTCTTCACGCGGTCATAATTTTCCCTTTTTGGTTTGTCATGTCGAGCGGAGGCCCAAGGCTGGAGCCGAGACATCTAGCTAACACAGAGCGTATTACTTTGTGCGCTAGATGTCTCGGCTTCGCTCGACATGACATGGTTTCAAATGCGGGATTATGGCCGCGCCATGTATAGATACATTAGATGTCTTCCCGACTCCTCGGGACTCGACATGACAGCTTGGGAAAGAGTAGTTTTTGACCGCGCAAAGTATAGAAAGCCACCCCACCACGATCCTCACATCTTCAAAACCAAATGCACCGAGCGCCCTCCATCGCTCGAAAGCTGCAAGAAATAGAGCCCAGACGGCAACTGCCCGATGTCATAAGGTACTCCCCATCCCGATCGTCCCCATGCCATGAGAGGGGAGCATAGCCCGACACACGTCCACTGGGCGAGTACCTTTTCACCGTTTCGGGAGTGGCTTCAGCACCGTTCACCCCTAGCACGTCGTATTGGGATTCATCACGACTTCCTTCAGCAATTTGATCGCCAATCTGACCAATTTAATCTTCGACAGAACCTTGAAAATCGAATTCATGATGGTATTCACAATCAGCTTTGATTCCTCGCTTAACATCTGAACGGAGTAGCCCAGAAAACCTAAGGCATCGAGAGGCTCCGCCAATTCCGCGACCCTGTGTAACTTTCCATAATCTTCCCAAGACTTGGGTATTGCGTCTTGGAATCTGAATATGACCTCAATCACCTCCGGATCGGAAATTTGTGTGGAAGGCTCCCGATAGTGCCATGCGATATGATGTATTTTGCTCGGTCTTCGGAAGCTCCCATGGTTGCGATTTGGAAAGCGAGTCAATGATGCAATAGGGTTAGCCAATTCATCCAAATTGCTGATTCCGAGGTGCTCTCCCCATAATTGCTTGCGCAACTCGTGGGCGAACCTGCACACAGTTGCCTTGCCATTGCCCATGGGGATTTCCAACTGATCGTCATCGATCATGGACAGCTGCAACTCCGAGTCATTCGTATGGCTGCGATTGTTGATGTTGGCACTGCCAATTGACACGAAGCAATCATCCACGATCATCAGCTTGGAGTGGACATAGATCTGCTTGCGGTTCCCTTTTTGCTCCAGATGGAATACGTACATATTTCCCGGTGCACTCCTGGCAACGATTTCAATGGATTCCCACCGCATCTCCTGATGTGCGGATTTCAATGCCCCGGAGGGCACATCGTAATCTTTGGCCAATACCAAGATGATCTTGACCTCCTGCTTTGCCTTTTCAGCAAGCAACCGAATGAGGCTGCAGGGCCAGAAATACTGGTCCTCGATGTAGATGAAATGTTTCGCTCTTTTGATTGCAAGCTCATAGGCAGCGCGGACGGACTGTTCTCCGTCCGGGGCAAATGGATAAACCTTGCCACAAACCAAGGTTCGCAACACTTGGACATTCACAGTTCCGAAATTCCCGTTCGCAGGCGGCAATAGCGAGCGTATCGGTTCAGGGGCGGCAGCTGTCGGCAAATACGCATCGTTCCCAGGGCCGGGGACATTCCATCGCTGCGCAAACTGCTCAAACACCTGACGGACGGCCGGCCCGGTAACCCGGCATTGCGCATCGTGCCAGGCATCCAGCCACTCCTTTTCCCGGTGTCGGGGGCTGTCGTGATCAGGGGTATCCCAGCGGTCCACCGACAGATCGATTCCACCCACGTAGGCATGGTGCTGATTTCCGGACTTGAGCAGGACATGCTTCTGATGATGGGAACTGACAGTGTTGGGCCGCAGGCGCGAGTCCAAAATCGCGTCTGTCTTGGGATTGGAGACGCCATACTCATGTATCAGCATAGAGAACGCCAAATTCTCGTTTTGCTGCGCCAGCTCCTTTTTTTGCCCCAATAGGAATTGCATCATGTAGTAGCCTTTGCGAAACGGTGCATGAACCAACTTGATGTTGGGCAGGAACCAAACCATGGATTTTACAGTAACCTTGCGCTTGACGAGGTCTGTCACCAGCGCAATGAGGTTCCTGTTTCCGGGCTTGTCAGGCTGCAGCTTCATGCCAGGTGAAATTCGCCAACCCGAAATGTACAGGTAGTCGCCTTCCACCATGCCATCGAGCTTCTCCGCAAGGTCATCCATATAGGCCTTCCCATCGATGAGTGCCTTCACCGCGTTTCCACTGGTGAAGGCTGGACTGCGAGCCATCTGCCTCTGCGGCAAGAACCAGTCCGCGGGATCGATCTTTCCCATGTCATTCCTGCTTAGAGTTGCTTCATGCGGCCGGTGATGGGATCGTATTCGACAGGCACAGGAACCACCTGGTCCGTGGGCAGGATTTCCAGCCACTGTGAAAAGACATTGAAGTGCCGATCGGCATTGTTGGGATCCTCGTTGGGGTCGGCGGGGTCGTCCGGATTGGGATTGGCTCGGAATCCTCCTTGCAACGGGTAGAATCCATGCTCATAGACTTTCTCAATCGGGGTGGAGGAAACCTTCTCATCGTCATGGATGTCGGGGTCCTTGGGGTATTTTTCCACCTTCAGCGACGCAAGGTTCTTCGCCTCGACCTCGATGCACAGGAACCGGATCGCATCCATGACTGTCGGCGGATTGGATGCAGGCTCCTCCGGAAATACCGCTGCCAGTGTCTCCGTGATCTGCCGCAACTCCTCGGGGCTACCGCCATACGAGAAGTCAAGTCCCTCTGTCCCCTCCACGCCCACATTTTGGAGCCACATGATCGCCGCCATTTCCTTGCCGGGTCTTACGGGCATCACCGCCTTCACCCAGGGGGCGTTCAGGAACGCATTCCGGGGATTGTCTCCATCCAGTTGAAGCAACCATCCCAATGAGCTGCCAAGTCGCGCGGGTTCAGACTCTTCCGTGATGTAGTAATTGTCCTCCCGGCCTTCCATGCCGCCCCAGTTCGTGACACTGTCGCGCAACTCTGCAGGGATTTTCGCAGGACGGATCGCTTGTTTGGAATTCTTGGCGGATCGTTTCTTCGCGGGCGACTCGAACAGTTGTTGATGGGAATGCGATCGCGGCTTCCACCACTCTGGCGCAACAAAATACAGCATCTTATCGATGTCAAAGATCGAGTTCAGCAATTCGGAGAACACATGCCGATTCCGGAGGGCCTGATCGGACTGGTCCGTGCTGAAGTAGTTGCTCGAAGTCACCAAGGACTCGATGAGACGGCGATAGATGATGGTGCGCTCCTCCTCCCGAAGCTCCTCAAACTTGCGGGTCTTGATCTTGCTCGCTGCCGTGATGCGGTCCTTTGCGGCCTTGATGAATGCCTCATGCTGCTTGTTCAGGTTTTCGCGGTTGGCGGCCTCGCCTGCAGCGATCTTGGCAGCATTCGCACTATCGATGGCATTGTTGGCATTCGGATCGACCCGCAAGTGGATTTCACCACTGACACTGAAGTCATGGACTTCATCCACATTGAACCCGTTGTTGTGGTTCCGGTAGTCTTGGTCCACATACAGCCCGATGTAGTACATGGAGCCGTCCTTGCTCACCTTGAACCTGAAGGCCCAATGGCTGAGGCCACTGTCCACCCCGTAGCAGCTATAGATTTGCTCGGGCCGGGTTAGCTTTTCATCCAGCAAGTAATGCTCCGGGTAGTCGATCCGCTTGGCAGCGCCCCAGATGATGCCTGTGGACTCCTCCCACATGACTGAACGGTCTCCGCCCTGCCAAGCAAACTTTTCCGAGAAGAAGAATACCCTTGACTCCGGCAATCTCGGCACTTGGGTCTGATCCGGTTGTGGCACCAAGTCGGCCGGCTTCGCAATGTGGATGAGGTTCGCCAGCCCCAAGTCTTGGCCCGGCTCATCCACAAACGTTTCCCAGCACAGGTAAGTCCCCATGTCCTGCACCTGCACCGCGACCTGCCGCATCTTCCGACGCATTTCATAGTTGATGAGGTTGGGCGAATTGTTGGCGAGGAGATACCGCTTGCTCGAGGTGTCCGTCACTTCCGTAACCGTCCGAAAGGTCGTTTTGTAGCTCTGCCGGATTTCGCTGGACAGTTTGCTGCTCTGCTGCCGCTTTTCTTTGTGGGAAATCTCCCGCGAGACCTGCTGACTTCTATCCAAGTTGAGGCTAGCCCCGGCTGAGATGGAAACAGTGGCATAGGAGGCGTTCACATTGGTAGAAAACCCAGCCTTGGAATTGGAGCGGTTGTCCTCCTTGGTCGCATCGCTGATCTCCGCCTCGCGTGCATTCAATTCCTCGGCCCGGTGGGTGGACTCAAATGAAGACTCAAATGTCTTCTCAGTGAGGGACCTGGTTTGGGTCACTTCATAGAGCTCCGCAGAGGAGCCTGGTGACAGCCAAACATGGCCCACCGGCGTACCAAGAAAGCTGTCCAATTCGAAAAAGAATTGCCGGTAGAGATGAACGATCCCGATGGGGCTCACACTCACATTGGCAATCTCCTGCTTCGGGTCAAATGTCAGGTAGGGATCCTCGAAATCCTTGGCCAGCAATTCCCGCAACCGATCCGCCTCCGCAAGGACGAGGTCAGGGGTTGAATCGTAAAACACGGCCTCCAACGGCGCGACCAAACCCTTTTCCACGAGTTCCACAAGCGCCCCCGCCATGGCGGACTCTCTTTCGAGGCTCCGCTGCGTATCGTGGCAAATGCCCAAAATGAGCCCTTGTCTGCGCATCTCCAGATCATGGGCCGACTCGCCTTCCCTTGGCCTCAGGTCTCGAATCGCCCTCATGGCTTCGTTGTGGCGCTCAGCGAATTGGGGGATGCATTGCTCCTTGAGCAACCGAACCATTCCCTCGCGGCTGATGAGTCCTGCCCAGTCCTCTGGAGAAAGTCGGTCCTTGCCCTGCAATTGAGCGGAGAGGCTGTCCAGCACCAGGCTGCCTGTATGTTGACTGGGTTGGAGGACATTCACTTTGCCCAGGTCGATGAAGGGCATCTGGTCAGGATTCAGATTCACCCCAACATCGCCGACTTCCCGCACCAGCTCACCATCCGCGGTGAAGTGCACCTTCACGTCGCCTCTGAATGTTTCCAGCATGGCGGACAGAAGCTTTCCCTTGGCACCATCGAAAGCCTCGCGCTGTCTGCGCATCTTCCGGCTGGATTTCCAGCCCAGCAGGGGTTGGTAAACGCCGAACATTTCGCTGGCATAGGGCAGGGTGCCCTTGTACTTTCTGAGATCACTGAGTCGATTCATATCTTTGAGGAGAATTGGTGATACAATAGGAGACCCACCCATGGACGATGGACATCGTGGGCAAAAGGCCATCCTGCGGTTCGGGAACCGAAGAATTTGGATGGCGCTTGAAAGCGGTTATGGGTTGGAGTCGGCTTCCGCCAGTCTTACCTCATGCAGCCTTGCCCCTTGACCCTGCCTTGGCACGATACGGGGCGGTAGATGAGGGTCTTAGATCCCTTGCGGACGATTTTGCAGGGGCAGTCCGAATAATCCAGGATGGCGAGGATTCCCATGTCCGCCTGATTGACGACATAGAAGACCGTCTTGCATTGCCAGAGGTGGACCGATTCGGTTTCCATTTGGCAGACCAGCACCCATTTCGCCTGTTCCAGCTGCTGGAAATATTCGATGTCAGATTGCTGGACGGAAACCACATTGGGTTGCACTTGCACGTTTGGAAACAAGCGGTTGGGATCCTTCGGGTCAAAGAAACCCAGGGTGGACATCAGCTTCTCTCCTGGACCGGGCTTTACAGAATGGATCAGCCATTCCACCATCTCTTTGGAGAGGCGGAGCCGTTCCAGATGGTCCCCATGGTCGATGATCGCCGGGTCCACCAGGATGATCGATAGGCCCCCGCCCACCATCACCATGCCTGTCCCGCTGGGCGAGATGCCATAAATCATGGGGCAGCTGTCTTGCCCAGAATCCAAGCAAGCCTTCACCTGGGAGGAGACAATGCTGTCCGCATCTGCCCACTTCTCACATGGCACGGTCCCAAAACCGACCATGGATACCCTTCCCGCAGTTTCGGATTGGAGGAGCAAAAAGCCGCGAGCCATGTCCATGGACATGGAATCGAGCAGCCCGCCATCCTCGTTGAGCACTTTCAACAGGGTTCCATCCCAGTTGAGGCCCGCTGCACCCTCCGGGAGGTCATACAGCATGCCCTTTTCCCGCATCGTGGATCGGAATTGTTGAATCTCAGCCTCATGGATGCCAGAATCCGCTGCTCCGATCACCAACTCCTCGTCTCCCAGGGGAGACATTGAGAGTTTTCCGCTGTTGCGCTTCAGCACCACAGCTTGGTTGCGATTCAGGGGAAGGCAATTCTGTTCACCATTGGCTGTCGGCGTGCAGATTTGCCCATTTCCCAGCGAGAGATCCGGAGCCACCTTGGGAGATGAATTGCATCCGAGCAGGATGCAGAGTACCGGAAGGAGGAGGAGAGTGCATTTGATTTTCATACGAGTGTGGTTTTCAGGTGAGACGGCAACGAAGTTAGAATGTGATGCCAACCGCCTGCAAACGAGGGGTGCTAAATTCATAGTGTTCTAAATCGAGGGATTGTTGTTAAATTCCCTCTTCGGAGCCACATAGACGCTGCGATTCATAGTTTTCCAATGGATAGAAATACTGCCGGGGAAGAACTCGCGGCCCTCATCGGATCAATGGACAGGACGGAACGGCGGTATTTCCGTCTCCATGCGCAGGGCCGTCAGCAGAGGGAGCAGAAGGTTTACCTTCAGCTCTACGACCACATCGTATCCCAGGGGGAATGGTCCGAGGAGCAAATCGCGGCCGTGTTCTCAGGGCAGCGATTCCTCAAGCAGCTGAATGTACTGCGCTCGCAGCTCCACCGATTGTTGATGGATGCACTGCGCAGCTACCATGCTGACAAGACGATTCAGTCGGAGTTTTCGCGGCGGTTGGATGAGATAGAGATCTTGTTCCAGCGCAAACTCTATGCCTCATGCAAACGCGCCATTCAAGCTGCCAGCAAGCGTGCCGAGCAGTTGCAGTTGCCCCACCATACATTGGAGGTGCTGAAGTGGGAAATGCGGCTCGAACGCCAACAAGCATCCCCGCACCAGCGAACCCGCATCATTGCCCTGCATCAACGCATGGCTGTATTGCTTGAACAGATGCAGGTCGAGTCCAAGTTGCTGGCGCGCCTGGATACATTGCTGTGGCAAGTGAAAAGCAAGCCGGGAGTTTCGCCCGAGCCTGAGTCGGACCCTGCCTTGGACAGCGGAACCATCGATGAACTCGCCGAACCCGAGAAGTTGCCTTTTGATGCCCGCATCTTGTACCACTACATCCTCGCCTATACCGGTTTTCTCCAAAGCAATACAGAGGAATTCTTTACCCAGCACCAGGCCATCATCCGCATTTGGGAGGCCCATCCGGATCGGATTCGATTGGAGGAGGGGCGATACCTAAAGGTGTTGGGCAACCATGCGGAGAGCTGTGCGCAGGCGGACCGGATGGAGGAGGCGCTCAAGATGACCAGCAAGATGCAGCGGGTACTGGACCGGTCCACCGCGATAGAGCCCTCCGAGCGCCTTCGTATTTTGCATGTAAGGCTTCGTATCCTCATGGTATCACAGTCTTGGAAGGACGCCTATCATTTATTGCCCACCATCATCCATGCACTCTCCCAGTATGGCCACACCATTGCCGCCTCCGTGCGTTTGGTGCAAATGGCCAATGTTTTGATCACCTGCTTCATGAACCAGCGTTGGTCAGAGGTCCTCGATTGGGCCATAACCCTGGATCGCGAGCTGCGCAACTCGCATTCCTGGACCTGGGAAAACCTCATACGCACCGCGACTTGGGTGGCATATTATGAATTGGGGGACCTTGATCGGCTGGAATCCATGACCCGGAAGGCCCAGATGGGATGGGCGGAGCATTTCCCGCACCAAGTCCTGGCTCAACTCGCCATCCTTGCCATGCCGCAATCGCTTCAAGAGAAGAGTCAAGCTTTCGAGTTGCTGAGGCGGTATTTTGCAGAGGACAAGGGAGTCCTTGGCCCGCATCTTGAACTCCTTAGGAGTTGGGTTACGGTCTGACACTGCAGTCCCCCGATTGAAGTAAGCGCCAATCCTTCCAATTCACCCCACCACCCAACACAAAACCACCCCTGCACACTCCAATGGATACAAGCCCAACATTCCAATAAAAAAATTCTGTGAATTCTGAGAATTCCGTAAATTCTGCTCCAAGATTCTGATTCAGACAGCAACTATGGCACGAGTAAAATCCCCATTCCAAGTCTCAGGCTCCATCGGAGACATCTCCTTCAGCACCTCCGGCGGCAAGACCACCGCCCGCATGAAGCCCGGCATTTCCAAGGACAAGTTCCGCAACCACCCCAGGCTCCAGCTATCGCGGGAAAACGCCCAGAGTTTTGGAGGGGCAAGCAAGATTGCCTGCGCGATTTACCAGGCTGCAACCGGCAGGCGCAACCCCCTCGTCGCTAGGTATTCCCACAACCGCCTCATCGCCAAGCTCCAGATGGGCATGAGGCGCGAAAACCATGCTGTGGACCACATCACCTTCTTGGACATCGCCCACCTACTCGGGGACATCGATTTTGGCAGGCCCAGTGAACCCGCCAAGCGCCTGCAGCACAGCACCCTCGGCCCCGACCACTGCCCTCACACCCTCAAGCTCACGGGACTGCTCGAAGCCGGAAGGGCAGCCCAGGGCAGGGGCAACGGCAGGATCGAATGCCGCATCGGGATCAAGTACATCGAGGTTCCAGATGCCACACGAAGCGACTCCAAGCAATGGAGCCTCGTCTATGGGAAGTCCAGCAAGGTCCACAAGTACACCTCAGACACTCCGTGGATCCCCGTCGAAATCCTACCCACCGAAGGCCTCACCCTCAGCCTCCACCACGCCCTCAAAACCCATCCAGCCCCCCATCGCGAAGGCACGCAACCCGAAAGCAACTCTCATCTCTCAACTCTCAACTCTCAACTCCTTCCAGCCCCGTTCCTCGTCTTCCTTACAGTCGAATGGCAAGAAGTCCACGAAGCCGGACCCGGCACCAAGGAAAAGATCATCACCCACCACGACAAAGCCATCTTCAAGGTCGTCGCACTCCAGATGGACCAAGAGACCGCCGACAAATTGGCAGCCCTCACACCCATCCCAGAACCGACCCCAAAAGCGTCCAATGAAGCATGGCGCGAGGATCCGGAGCAATTCCTCCAACACGCCCTCCGAAAATTCCAGGCCCCCAACAACTCCGACCACCCCATCGAATAGCTACCCATCGGATAGCGACCCAGGCCACATCCGAACCACCCAGCTTTCACCCCACTGTTCCTTTTGCGGCCCATTTCAATCCCGTGAGGGTTGGCATTGCCCCACCATCCTAGCCGTACAGGACCGCCACCTGACAGCCGTTTGCCTGCCGATTGCCCGCGATGCGGTCCCAGTTCCCTTCGGCTTCACTTCCTGTTCCCTTGCACGTGCCTTCATCGACACCTTTCCGTACATCCACTGCAATCCCACTCGAAAGGCACTCTAAACCCACTCGAAAGGCACTCACGCCCATAGTAGCCCACCGCAGCCAGCGCAACAAGCGCCCCCGCCCCAAGAATTCTGTAAATTCCGTGAATTCCGCTACCGATTACTCAACCAACCCACACACCTACGCGATGAACTGCACCGCCGCCTAAATCATCCTTGATCTCTGGGGATCGTCCGGCAAAATTGCACCTTGTAAGAGACTGTCCGGGTGAACCATATCCGATCTTTCTATAAAGAAAATGAGACTGGGCACTGTTGCGATCCAATAAAAATCGGAACTTTGCCGCCCGACAAGACCAAGGGATCCGTTCAGGCTGCTGCAGCCTGGGCCTTATAGACTAAGAATCACTGATGCACAGTATTATATGCGTAAGTTTTACCATTTGCTGCTAGGAGCGCTACTGCTCTTCCTGGCAGGAGCGGCTTCCGCTCAGACGATCACCATCACAGCCCCCAACGGCGGCAACAACTGGAACGGGTGTACCAACCAGAACATCACCTGGACCACTTCAGGGATCGCCAGTCCCTACTTCGACATCTACTACAGCCCCGACAACGGCTCCAACTGGGTGGCGATCGCGTCCAACTACTTCTCGCCCGGCGGAACCTACTCCTGGACCCTCCCCAACATCACGTCCAGCAACTTCCTCGTCAAAGTGGTGCTGAGTTCCAATGGCGCGATCCTGGACGTGAGCGACGCGGTCTTCACAGTCACGGGCCCGCTCATCCTCACCTCGCCCAACGGCGGACAGAGCTGGGTCGCGGGCACCACGCAGACCATCACCTGGACCCCCAACGGCACCAGCAACAACTACAAGCTAGAGTACAGCACCAACAACGGCGCCTCATGGATCACCATCGTGAACCCCCTGAGCACCACGGGCAATACGTACAACTGGACCATCCCCAACACACCCAGCAACAGCTGCCTGGTACGCATCAGTGACAATGGCGACCCCACCTGCAAGGTCGATGTGAGCGACGCGCCATTTTACATCCTCTCCTCCATCACCGTCACACAGCCCAACGGCGGGCAGACATGGACAGCCACCGTGGGCACACAGGGCGTGGCAGTCAACATGGACAACGTCACAGTGACCGCCAATACAGGCAATTTTTACGACAATGGCGGCTCCGGCACCAACTACAGCACCAGCCAGAACCTGACCAAGACATTTTTCCCCGACGTCGGTACCAACAAGCTCCGCTTCACATTCACCGCTTTCAATACCTACAACAGCAACGACTACCTCCGCGTGTACAACGGGCCCAACACGGGCTCGCCTGTTTCGGCACCCACAGCGGCACCACCCGCCGCCCGTGCTCACGTCCACGCACAGTACGGCGCGCTCACCTTCCAGTTCGTTTCCTCCTCCGGATTCACGCAGACAGGTTGGGAGGCCTACTTCCAAAGCGTGGGCACCCCGACACAAAACATCAACTGGAGCATCACAGGGACGAGCGGCAAGTTCAACCTGGACTATACCACCAACAACGGCACCAACTGGATCCGCATCGTCTCGGGCATGCCATCTAGCACCGGGACATTTGCCTGGAACGTGCCCAATACCCCCAGCACCAACTGCTTGGTCAAGGTGACGGACGCTGGCAACGGCGCGATCCTGGACCAGAGCGACGCGACATTCACCATCGGGCAGGCCAACCCCTTGCTGCTGACTCCGAATGGCGGCGAGACTTGGTATGCGGGAACGGTGCAGAACATCACTTGGGTGCCCGCCTTCTTCACGGGGGGCAACGTCAAGCTTGAATACAGTACCGACAACGGTGTGACATGGACGACCATCATCAGCTCCACGCCGAATGCGTCCGGGGGGTATGCATGGACCGTGCTCAATACCCCGAGCACCACGGCACTGGTACGGGTGAGCGACGCGGGCAACGGGGCCATCAATGACGTGAGCAACGCCGTCTTCACGATCGCGCCCCACGTGACCGTCACGGCCCCGAACGGCGGCCAAAACTGGACGGGTTGTAGCACCCAGAATATCACTTGGCTCCATGGCGGCACCTCCGGCTTGTTCAACCTCGAATACAGCACGGACAACGGCACGACCTGGACCGCGATCGTCAGCAATTACAATGGCGGCGCAGGCCCCAGCTCCTCCTATTCTTGGCAGGTTCCGAACATCGGTTCGGTGCAGGCCCTGGTGCGGATCACGGATGCGGGCGACCCGCTGAAGACCGACGTGAGCAATTCCGTGTTCACCATGACCCAGACCACGAACATCGTGCTGCTGACACCGAACGGCAACGAGAACTGGGTGACCGGCACCACACAAGCCATCACCTACAGCGTGGGCGGCGGCGTGACCACGGTGCGCCTGGAATACAGCACCAACGGCGGCTCCACCTGGACCACCATCGTCACGAGCACGAGCGGCGGGGTCTATAACTGGACCATCCCCAACACCCCGAGCGCAACCTGCCTCGTGCGTGCGACGGACACAGGTAACTCCTGCAACAGCGACGTGAGCAATGCCAACTTCGTGATCGTGTCGCAAGTGACCGTCAACGTCCCCAACGGCGGCGAAGTCTGGCAGGCGACCGTGGGCAACCAAGGCATCTCCTACAACATGGACAACGTTCCGGTGACGATGAATACCGGCAACTTCTATGATCCGGGAGGTCTCGCAAGCAACTATACTTACACAGGTGCCACGTTGACCAAAACCTTTACCCCGGACATCCCCACCAACAAGCTCCGGGTGGTCTTCAATTCGTTCAGCACCTACAATGGGGCGGATCAGTTCAGGATCTACAATGGTCCGAGCACTGCATCTCCCCTGATCGGTACCTATACAGGCTCCACCATCCCACCAGCATTCACATCCACGCACAGCAGTGGAGCATTGACCTTTACCTGGTACACGGGTTCGGGCAACGTCTCGTCGGGGTGGGATGCCGTGATCAGCAGTGTAGGGACTCCGACGCAGGCCGTGAACTGGAGCATTGTAGGCACCTCCCAGTACTTCAACCTCGATTACAGCACCAATGCAGGGACAAGCTGGATCCGCATCCTGACCAACTATCCCTCTAGCACTGGCAATTTTGCTTGGTCCGTCCCGAATACGCCCACCACGCAGGCGCGTTTCCGGGTGATGGATTACAACAACAACGCCATCCTGGACCAGAGCAACGCCAACTTCACCATCGGACAAGCATCACAAATGCTGGTGACTCCCAATGGTGGCGAGGTCTGGTATGCTGGGACGACACAAAACATCACTTGGGTGAGCATGTTCAACCCCGGCCTGAACGTGAAGCTGGAATACAGTACCAACAGCGGCAGCACCTGGACCACGATCACCAACAGCACACCCAATACGGGCAGCTATGCTTGGACCCTGCCCAACACACCGAGCACCACAGCATTGGTGCGCGTGAGCGATGCCAGCAATGCCACACTGAATGATGTGAGCAACGCCGTGTTCACCATCGCTCCGCACGTGACTGTGACGACGCCCAATGGCGGCAACAACTACACTGGCTGCCAGAGCATCAATATCACTTGGAACCATGGTGGCACCACGGGTCTCTTTGACATCGATTACAGCACCGACAATGGCGCGACCTGGTCGGTCATCGCCAATGCCTACAATGGTGGCGCGGGCCCGGCAGCAAGCTATTCTTGGCAAGTTCCCAACATCGGTACCGCACAAGGGCTCATCCGCATCACCGACGATGGCGACCCGCTGAAGACGGACGTCAGCAATGCCGTGTTCACTGTGGTGCAAACCAACTACGTCTCTGTGGTGAGTCCCAACGGCGGTCAAGTCTGGGTGGCAGGCACCAACCAAGCCATTACCTACAGCACCTCCGGCCCGGTGACCTCCGTTCGGATTGAATACAGCACCAACAACGGCAGCAGCTGGACGACCATCGTCTCTGGCCATTCGGGTGGTACCTACGTCTGGACAGTCCCGAACCTCAACACCAACCAGGCCCTGATCCGCGTGAGCGACAACAGCAACAGCTGTATCAGCGATGTGAGCGACGCCACCTTCAACCTGCTGTCCCAAATCACGGTCACGGCTCCTAATGGCGGCGAGGTTTGGCAGGCGACCGTTGGCAACCAAGGTCTTACCTACATCATGGACAATACGCCTGTCACCATGAATACCGGCAACTTCTACGATCCGGGAGGTCTTGCGGGCAACTACACCTATACGGGCACGACCTTGACGAAAACCTTCACCCCTGACATCCCGACCAACAAATTGCGGGTTGCATTCACGGCTTTCAGCACTTACAACGGCGCAGACCAGTTCAGGATTTACAATGGCCCGAGCACTGCATCTCCGCTGATCGGAACCTATACTGGATCCACCATCCCACCGACCTTCACATCTACACACAGCTCGGGTGCGCTAACGTTTACTTGGTACACAGGCTCAGGCAACGTCACCTCTGGCTGGGATGCCATCATCACCAGCGTGGGCACACCCACCCAAAACGTGAATTGGAGCATCATCGGCACCTCGCAGACCTGCAATCTGGATTATACCACCAACAACGGTACAAAGCTGGACAAGGATTCTGACGAACTATCCCTCCTCCACCGGCACGTTTTGGTCTGTCCCGAACACGCCTAGCACCAACTGCAAGTTCCGGGTGCAAGACTACCGGAACAATGCATCAATGGACCAAAGCGACGCCGTGTTCACCATCGGCACCGCATCCCCATCTTGGTTACTCCCAATGGCGGTGAAAACTGGTATGCAGGGACCTCCCAGACCATCACTTGGGTGAGCATGTTCCAGCCCAACCCCACTGTGAAGCTTGAGTACAAGCACAGATGGCGGCACCATAAAACCACCATCACGAACTCTGCACCCAACACAGGTACCTATACCTGGACAGTGCCGAACACGCCGAGCACCACTGCCCGTGTCCGCATCAGCGATACCGTGAGCCCCTTGGTCAACGATATGAGCAATGCGAACTTCACCATTTCGCCGTACGTCACGGTGACAGCACCGAATGGTGGCCAAAACTGGCTGGGTTGTGCAGTGCAGGCATTGCGGAACCATGGCGGCACCTCTGGCCTCTTCAATTTGGACTACAGCACCGACAACGGCACCACGTGGGTCAGCATTGTGACCAACCTGAGTGGCGGCGCAGGGCCAGCAGCTGCCTACTCGTGGACCGTGCCCAACGTGAACACAACGCAGGCACTGGTACGCGTGACTGATGCAGCTGACATTCTAAAGACAGACGTGAGCAATGCTGTCTTCACCATCAACCAGACCAGCAACGTCCAGTTGCTCACGCCGAATGGTGGTGAGGTTTGGGTGGCAAATACCACACAAAACATCAACTACTCAGTGGGTGGCGGTGTGACCACCGTCCGTCTCGAGTACAGCACCAACAATGGCGATGCCAGGGCCACGATCACTTCCTCTACCGGCATTGGCACTTACGTCTGGACCATTCCGAACGTGAACTCCAACGTCGCATTGGTGAGGGGTCGTGGACGCCAGCAACTCCTGCAACAGCGACCAGAGCAATGCCACCTTCAACCTGGTTTCTGCAAATCACGGTGAACCAACCCAATGGCGGCGAAGTCTGGCAGGCTACCGTCGGCGCACAAGGTATTTCCTACAACATGGACAATACACCTGTGACGCTCAACACCGCCAACTTCTATGATCCGGGAGGCCTCACGGGCAACTACACCTACACGGGTGCCACACTTACCAAGACCTTCACCCCGGATATCCCGACCAACAAGTTGCGGATTGCGTTCACGTCATTCAGCACCTACAACGGCGCGGATCGTTTAGGATTTACAACGGACCTAGCACTGCCTCACCACTCATTGGTACCTATACCGGATACCATTCCCCGACCTTTACCTCCACGCACAGTTCAGGTGCCATCACCATCACTTGGTACACCGGGTCAGGCAACGTGTCTTCGGGTTGGGATGCCATCATTACCAGCGTGGGTACACCCGCGCAGAACGTAAACTGGAGCATCATTGGCACTTCGCGGACAACCAATACCGTTACACCACCAATAATGGCACCAACTGGTGGACACGGATCCTTACCAACTATCCGTCCAGCACTGGCACTTTCGCTTGGCGAGTACCTAACACCCCCAGCACGAACTGCAGGTTCAGGGTAATGGACTACCAGAACAACGCGATCGACGGATCAAAGCGATGTGATCTTCACCATCGGTGCGGCAGGCGCCCTCTTGCGGTAACGCCCAATGGTGAGAACTGGTACGCTGGCACAGGCCAGACCATCAGCTGGGTGAGCATGTTCATGCCGAGCCCGACCGTGAAATTTCGAATACAGCACAGACGGTGAGCACCACCTGGACAGTCATCACCAACAGCACCCCGAACACAGGCAGCTACAACTGGTTCATCCCGAACACGCCCAGCACCACAGCTCGCGTCGGGTCACAGACGCGGGCAACCCGCTGCTGACATGAGCAATGCCAACTTCACGTTGTGGCCTTATGTCACCGTGATGAACCCCAACGGCGGTCAAAACTGGCTCGTCTGCTCCGTCCAAAGCATCCAATGGAACCACGGTGGCACCACCGGCGATGAACAGCAGGATTACAGCGTAGTGACAATGGTGTGACATGGACCTCCGTGTCGCGGCGCAAAACGGTGGGGCAGGACCAAGTTCCTCCTGTTCCTGGACCATCCCCAACATCGGTCAGTACCGTACTGGTGCGGCGTAACCGATACGGGCGACGTCTGAAAACCGACGTAGGCAATGCGACGTTCACCATCATCCCCACCAACAACGTGATCTTGCTGTCTCCTAATGGGGGTGAGGTTTGGGTTGCGGGCACCACACAGCCGATCACCTGCTTGGGTGGCGGCGTGACCACGGTGCGCCTCGAGAATACAGCACCAACAACGGAACCACTTGGAACGCACCATCATCAGCAGTACCAGTGGCGGTGTCTATAACTGGACCATCCCGAACGTGAACTCCTGCAGCACCTTGGTGCGGGCAGTAGACACCGGCAACTCCTGCAACTTCGATGCAAGCAATGCCGTGCTCTGCCTGCTCTCACGAATCCGCAGTGAAGCAGCGCCGAACGGTGGCGAGGTTTGGCAGGCAACCGTGGGCAATCAGGGCCTGACCTACCTCATGGACAATACTCCGGTGACGCTGAATACTGGCAACTTCTACGATCCGGGAGGACTTGCTGGGAACTATACCTACACAGGGGCTACTCTTACCAAAACATTTACCCCGGATATCCCGATCAATAAGTTGCGGATTGCGTTTACCTCTTTCCGTTGCCTACAACGGTGCTGACCAGTTCAGGATTTACAATGGCCCCAGCACGGCATCGCCATTGGTCGGCACCTATACTGGATCCACAATCCACCCATTACCTCGACCGACTCTGCGGCGCTCTCACCATTGCGGTACACAGGTCGGGCAACGTCTCCTCCACGGTTGGGATGCCGTCATCACCGGCGGTGAGCTGCCTGAACCAGGCGAGCTGAACTCGCGGGTACCTCGCAGACCTACAACTTGAGTACACCACCAACAACGGCACAAGCTGGACGCGTATCCTCACGAACTATCCGTCGTCCACCGGTCTGTTCCAGTGGCAGGTACCCAATACACCGAGCACGAACTGCAAGTTCAAGGTGCAGGATTACCAGAACAATGCCATCGTCGATCAGAGCGACGCAGTCTTCACCATCGGTCAGGCTGCACAACTCCTGGTTACCCCCAATGGCAGCGAGACTTGGTACGCGGGCACCACCCAAAACATCACTTGGGTGAGCATGTTCAACCACCAGCAACGTGAAGCTGGAATACAGCACGGACAACGGCACCTCTTGGATCTCCATCATCAACAGCACCCCGAACACGGGCAGCTATGCATGGACGCTTCCCAACACGCCGAGCACCCAAGCCCTGGTGCGGGTGAGCGACGCCGTGACCACCACCTTCAACGACGTGAGCAATGCGGTCTTCACCATCGCACCCCACGTGACGGTGACCGCCGCCCCCAACGGCGGCAACACCTTCCTCGGTTGCCAGACCACGAGCGCCTTGGAACCATGGCGGCACCTCCGGCCTGTTTGACCTGCACTACAGCACCAATAATGGCACGAGCTGGAACCTCATCGCCAACAACTACAATGGCGGCGCAGGCCCAAGCGGGCTCCGCAGCTGGCAAGTGCCGAACCTGTCCAGCACACAATGCCTGGTCCGTGTCCGTGACGATGCCGATGCCCTCGTCAAAACCGACGTGAGCAACGCCGTCTTCACCATCAACCAGACCACCAACGTGGTAGTGGTGGTGCCCGGCGTTCGAAAACTGGATCGCAGGTACCACGCAGAGCATCATGTACAGCGTGAGCGGCGGTGTCACCAACGTCAGTCTCGAATACAGCACCAACGGCGGCACCACCTGGAACACCATCGTCAGCAGCGGCGGTTCTTACAGCTGGGTCATCCCCAACGTGTATTCCACCAACGCACTGGTGCGGGCCACCGACGTGAGCGTTTCCTGCAACAGCGACGTGAGCAATGCGCCCTTCACGCTGACAAGCCAAGTGACGGTGACCATCCCCAACGGTGGCGAGGTGTTCCCGGCCACAGTCGGCCCGCAAGGCAGCAACTGGGTGATGAACACCATCACGGAGACCATGAACACTGGCAACTTCTACGATCCGGGAGGTCCGACCGGCAACTACACCTATACCAACGTTGCCGTTACCAAGACCTTCTACCCCGACGTGCCAGTGAACAAGTTGCGGGTTGCCTTCAATGCGTTCTCCACGGTGAACAGCAACGACAACCTGAAGATCTACAATGGCCCCTCCACGGCTTCACCGCTCATCGGCACGTGGCACGACCACCGCCGACCTTCGTCACCACAGCACTGGCGCATTGACCTTTGTATGGACGCCGAGCTCAGGAAGCACCTCCACGGGTTGGGACGCCATGATGACCAGCATCGGTGGCACCGCCACACAAAACGTGACCTGGAACATCATCGGTACCTCGCAGAAGTACAACCTTGAGTACAGCACCAACAACGGCACGAGCTGGATCCGTATCCTCACCAACTATCCGTCCAGCACTGGAACCTTTGCTTGGCAGGTGCCCAACACCATCAGCACCAACTGCCTCTTCAAGGTGATGGACAACCTGAACAACGCCATTGTGGACCAGAGCAATGCGGTCTTCACCATCGGTGAGCCGACCCCGCTGCTTGCCGTGCCCAATGGCGGCGAGACATGGTACAGTGGCCAGGTCCAGAACATCGTCTGGTCCGCGCCGAGCTTCCTGAACACCTTGGTGAAACTCGAGTGGAGCTCCGACAACGGGGCCACATGGCAGCTCATCAACGCGAACGCGCCCAACAACGGCAGCTACGCATGGACAGTGCCCAGCACCACCGTGCCGCTCCCCGTGTGCCTCGTCCGCGTGAGCGACGCCACCTACAGCTACAAGAACGACGTGAGCAATGCCGTGTTCCAGATCAGGCCTCCGGTCATGATCGTGAGCCCCAACGGCCCCGGCGGATCCACTTGGCAGGCATGTACCTCATCCTCCATCACTTGGACGGCAGGTGCATCCACCAACTACAAGATCGAGTTGAGCACCGACAACGGCAGCACATGGTCCACGGTGAATGCCAACTACAACAATGGCAGCGCCAACGTGAACTATCCTTGGTCGATCCCGAACACCCCGAGCACCCAGTGCCTGGTCCGTGTCACGGACATCAACAACCCGCTGTTCAACGACATCAGCGACTCGACCTTCACCATCAGCCCCAGCATCCAGGTCACCTACCCGAACTTCGGAGCCACCATCCAGTCCGGCACGGTCACCAACATCACCTGGATCAACTACAACGCGTCGAACTTCTACAACATCGACTACTCGACCGATGGCGGCACCACATGGACCAACATCGTGACGAACTACAACACGACCACGCAAAGCTATGCTTGGACCGTGCCCGCCCTGAGCAGTTCCAACTGCAAGGTGAGGGTCACCGACTTCACAGCAAGCTGCAAGAGCGACGTGTCCGACTATGCGTTCACGATCCAGCCCACCGTGCCACCAGTGAACATCACCTCGCCCAATGGCGGTGAAAGCTGGGCAGGCTGCTCCGTCCACAACATCACTTGGACCACGAGCGGCACCAGCAACCTGTTCAACATCGAGTACAGCACCAATGCTGGCAACACTTGGAACACGATTGTCACGAACTACAACACCAGCACCAACACCTACTCCTGGACCGTGCCCAACGTGGCCACAGGACAGGCACTGGTGCGTGTGACGGACGCGACAGCCTCCACCAAGACCGACGTGAGCAACGGCGTGTTCACCATCACCCAGCCTGTCACCGCAGTGGTGAGCCCGGCGGGAACCGTGAGCATCTGCCAAGGCGCGACCGTGGTCCTGAGCAGCAACGCCACCACAGGCAACCTGTGGAGCACTGGTGCCACCACGCAGACCATCAGTGTGGGCAGCTCCGGTACCTACACCGTGACCGTCACCAATGCAGGTTGCTCCGCAACGAGCCAGCCGACCACCGTCGTGGTGAACTCCCTGCCTGCTACGCCCACCATCACCGCCGGCGGTCCCACGACCTTCTGTGCAGGTGGTAGCGTGATGCTGACCAGCAGCGCAGCCAGCGGCAACTCTTGGCTGCCGGGCGGTCAGACGACACAGCAGATCCTGGTCACTGCCAGCGGCAACTACTCCGTGCAGGTCACCAATGCCCAAGGTTGCTCCAGCACCAGCAATGCTACCGCCGTCACCGTGAACCCGTTGCCCACTGCACCCACCGCAGGCAGCAACAGCCCTGTGAACGTCGGCGCGACCATCAACTTGACCGCCAGCACCGTCAGCGGCGCGACCTACTCCTGGACCGGCCCGAACGGCTTCACCTCCACGCAGCAGAACCCGAGCATCACGGGTGCCACCACCAACATGTCCGGCACCTATACGGTGACGGTGAACGTGAACGGTTGCACCTCCGTGGGCGCTACCACCGTGGTGAACGTGCAGACCCTGAGCGGCACCAGCAACCTGAGCGGTACCATCAAGCACCCCAACAATACCAGCACCATCCGCTCCACCACGGTCGCCCTCAGCGGCACCACCACGGGCAGCATGGTCACCGGTACCAACGGTCAGTACAGCTTCACGGGTCTGACAACGGGTGGCAACTACACCCTGACGCCGAGCAAGGCCAATGACACCACCACCAACAACGGTGTCACCACGCTGGACCTTGTCTTGATGCAGCGCCACATCCTGAACCAGGACACGCTGAACTCCCCCTACAAGATCCTCGCCGCCGACGTGAACAACAGCCAGACGGTTACCACCCTGGACATCGTGCTCACGCGGACCGTGATCCTGCAGACCAGCCTCACCTTCCCCAGCGGCAGGCTCTGGTACATGGTGGACGCCAGCTACACCTTCCCGAACGCCATCTCACCATGGCCGTTCCCGAGCACACGCACTTACGCCAGCCTCTCCACCCAGACCAACCAAGACTTCTATGGTGTGAAACTGGGTGACGTGAACTGGTCCTGGAACCCGGCCACGCCGAAGACCTTGACCGTGGGCGAGCGCTTCGTGAGCTTCGGTGACTTCACTGGCAAGAAGGGCGACGAGGTGACCATCCCCGTCATGGCCCACGACTTTGACGGCATCGCGGGTTATCAGTTCACCTTGAACTGGGATCCTAGCGTGCTGGAGTACATCGGCAACGAAGGCATGGCGACGGCTGCCCACATGGGCGAGTCCAAAGTGGCCCAAGGTGCCCTGATGGTGTCCTGGAACGATGAGGCCGGTGGCCTGGTCACCCTGCCCGATGGTGCGACCCTGTTCAACCTGCGCTTCCGCGTGGTGGGCGAGGCTGGCACCTCCACCGGCATCTCTGCCACGAGCAATACCATCGTCGCGGAGGCCTACAATGCCAACCTCGACGTCCTCGAGATCAAGTCCCGCGACGGCAACTTCAAGGTGGCCGGGGATCAAGGCGCCCAAGCCGGTGGCAATACCGTGCAGTGGTACCCGAGCTTCCCGAACCCCTTCAACAAGGAGACCACCATTCGCTTCGAGCTGCCCGACACCCGTCAGATGCAGTTCACCATCAGCGACCTGCGTGGAACCGTCGTGAGCCAATTCGCGGGTGTGTTTGAAGAAGGCATGCACGAGATCAAGTGGGACGGCAAGACCGACGAGGGCCGTGAGCTCTCCGCTGGCACCTACCTGTTGCGGATCGAAGCGGGGAGCGAGGTCCACAATTACCGACTGATCTACGTGCGCGATTAAGGCTGGAAGCTCTCAGCATGAGAACCACCTGGATTGCCTTTACTTGGATGATGTTACTCTCTCTCAAGGGCCTCGGGGCTCTTGGGGGAGGGTTTCTCTTCCACGCGGATTCAGTCTCGGCTGATCCGGGGACGGTGGTCGTGGTGCCGATTCGCGCAAGTGGCTTCGATTCCATCATCTCCATCCAAGGCACCATTGGTTGGGACAGTTCCAAGCTGGACTTCCAAGCGGTGACGATCATGGGCTTGCCCAGCATGAGCAATGCAAACTTTGGGATGAGCTACATCAACCAGGGTAGGCTGACATTCAGCTGGAATGAGCAGAATTTGACTCCCATCACAGTTGCGGACAGCACCGTGATCTTTGCAGTGTCTTTCATGGTGACTGGCCCGCAAGGCGCTGACGTTCCGGTGAACATCATCGGCTCGCCGACCCTGCTGGAAGTGGTGGATTGGAGCTATACGCCCATCGGATTTTCTGTGCGGTCGGGAAATGTCCACGTGAATGTACTGCCTGTGTGCGAGTTCCCGGATTCGCTGGGGGCAAGGCAGGTGGGCACATCACAAGCTGATTTGGTTTGGTATTCGCAGAATGCAGGAGCGGATTACACAGTGGAGTGGGGGACTTGGGGATTTGTGCAAGGCAATGGCCTCGGCACTGTGACAGGGACCTCCAGCGCTGGCCTCAACACGGTACAAGTGACAGGGCTCACCCCCGGCTCCGCCTACGAATACTATGTCCACGAACAATGCGACTCCTCGAATGCAACCGAGGCTGGTCCTTCAGGATTCATGACGGATACCCTTCGGGTGATGATTCCGGACACGGTTTTCCTCTTTGCGGATTCGGTTGCTGATTATCAGGGGAGTACCGTGCATGTCGCCCTCCGCGTGGGCAGCTTTGCGAACATCGTTTCGGCGCAGGGGACATTGTATTGGGATCCGTCGATTTCCTCCTACCAAAGCGTGAGCATGTATGGCCTGCCCAGCATGTCCGCGAGCAACTTCGGGACTTCACAGACCGCATTGGGGAAGCTGACATTCAGCTGGAATGATCCCAGTTTGATTGGGGTCGCATTGGCGGATTCGTCTGCCATCTTCGAGGTGGAATTCCAGCTTGTGGGTGCCCCTGGGACCCATACAGACTTGGATTCGACCGATGTCCCGGTGATCTGGGAGTTTGTGAACACGGATTTCACTGTGATCTATGACTCGCTGATACCGGGCTATATGTTGGTGTTGGACACCAGCACACAAGGCATCGATGGGGCCGTTGCGTCACAGCTGATGGCTTATCCCAACCCTGTTTCCTTGGCTGAAGGCAACCTGAGGTTGCGCCTGCCGGAGGGATCGGAAGTCGAGAAAATGGAATGGATCAATGCCCTGGGTCAGACCACGACTGGGGCCCACAATTGGCAGCAAAGCGGGGGAGAAGTCGCCTGCCGCCTGCCTTCCGGCTTGGTGCCGGGTGTATGGACCTTGAGGGTGGAGACAGCCGCGGGTCCTTTGGATTATCGAATCGTCGTTGACAGGCATTAGAATAAAGTTGAAATGAAAAAGGTAGTGAGTATGATGAATTCGGGACGCCACTTGCTCAAGGTGCTAGCCCTGGGAATGTTTTTCTTCCTCTCCATGACAGAGGCGCGGGCCACCTTCACCATCTGGGCGGACACCGTGAGCGGTACCAATGGGACGCAGGTGGATGTGAGTGTGAAAGTTCGTGAATTCACGGACATGCTCTCCATCCAGGGCACCATTCAGTGGAACACCTCCGTGGCCACCTACGTGAACACCAACAGCTACAACCTGAGCGGCCTGGGCGGTGCCAACTTCGGCACCTCGCAGACTGGCACCGGAAAGCTGACGTTTTCCTGGAACGATGCCTTCGTGGCCGGGGTGACTGTGCCTGCGGGGACCACCATCTTCAAGATCAGGTTCACCTTGGTGGGGGCAAACGGGTCATTTACCCCGGTGACCTTCGTGAATACGCCCACCTCATTGGAATTTGTGGACCTGAGTTTCAGTCCAATTGCATTCGTAGCCAACCCCGGGCGGATCAACGTCTCAGGTGGGGGCGCGTGCTCGGTCACGGCTGTCACGGCAGGCACACAGACCGCATGCAACTCCGGCACCAATACCTATACGCAACAGGTCACCGTCACCTACGCCAATGCCCCCGGCACAGGCACTTTGAATGTGAACGGGCAGACATTTGCCATCACCTCCAGCCCGCAGACCGTCACCCTGACCAACCTGCCCGCCAACGGCGCCCCGGTCACCACCACAGCAAACTTCTCCGCACAGCCATCGTGTAGCCTTGTCGTGAACAACCTGTTCACCGCGCCCGCAAGCTGCGCCTCCAACGTCTTCAAGATCTACGCCGACTCCGTGTGCGGCAATACCGCGACCACCGTGGACGTGCCCGTACGGGCCGATTTCTTCACCAACCTCATCGCCGCCCAAGGAACCGTCTCTTGGGGTACCACCACAGCGACCTACAACAGCATCGTCTCCTTCGGCCTGCCCAACATGTCCATGGCCAATTTCGGCACCACGCAAGTGGGCACAGGCAAGCTGACCTTCTCCTGGAACGACCCCACGCTTGTGGGCCAAAGCATCCCGAACGGCGGCATCCTCTTCACCATCCGGTTCAACCTCGTGGGCGCGCCCGGCGCATCCACCCCCGTGAGTTTCGTCAACTCACCCACGCCGCTCGAATTCACCGACAATAGCTTCACCGTCATCAGCCACACCACCCGCAATGGCCGGGTCTGTGTGAACGGTGGCGTATCACCCTTCAAAATCTTCGCCGACTCCGTCCAAGGGCCGACCCTCACCACCGTCGATCTCCCCGTTCGTGCCAATAAATTCACCAACCTCATCGCCGCGCAAGGCACCGTGGGTTGGAACACCACCGTCGGCACCTACAACAGCGTCGTCTTCTTCGGCCTGCCCAATATGAGCAACGCCAACTTCGGCACAACCCAAGTCGGCAGCGGCAAGCTGACCTTTTCCTGGAACGACCCGACCCTCGTCGGTGTGACTGTGCCAGATTCGGCGATCCTGTTCACCGTGCGGTACAACCTCGTCGGTGCGCCAGGCTCCGTGTGTCCAGTGACATTTGACAACAGCCCAACGCCCCTGGAATTCACGGACAATACCTTCACCGTCATCACGCATACCACGCGAAATGGCCAATTGAAGGTCACCGCGAGCGGCAACACCATCACCACGGGTACCATCAGCGGGTCGCCTTTCTGCGCGGGAGCGACCGTGAACGTGCCCTTCACCCTCACAGGTGTCTTCAACACAGGCAACGTCTTCACCGCACAGTTGTCCAATGCCTCTGGTAGCTTCAGCTCCCCCGTGAACATCGGAACGCTGACCAGCACCACCGCAGGCACCATCGTCTGCACCATCCCGACGAACACCCCGACAGGCACCGGCTACCGCATCCGGGTGGTGTCCAGCAACCCCGCAGTCACCGGCAGCGACAACGCCGTGAACCTGACCATCAATGCCATCCCCGCCACGCCGACCATCACCGCAGGTGGACCGACCACCTTCTGCGCGGGCGGCAGCGTGACCCTGACCTCCAGCAGCACCAGCGGGAACACCCGCCGGTGGTGCCACCACACAGAGCATCGTGGCCACCACCAGCGGTAGCTATCCGTGCAAGTCGTCCAATCCGGTTGTAGCTCAGCCGTTTCCACCCCATCGTCGTCGTGACCGTGAACCCGCTTCCGGCCACACCGACCATTACCGCAGGTGGATCTCGACCACCTGCGCGGGCGGCAGCGTGACATTGACCAGCTCCTCCGCCAACGGGTACCTGTGGACACCCCGGCGGCGCGACCACCAGAGCATCAACGCCACCACCAGCGGCAGCTACACCGTCCGCGTCACCGACGCCAACGGCTGTTCCTCGACATCCGCCCCGACCGTGGTGACCGTGAACGCCGCACCCGCGACGCCGACCATCACCCCCAGCGGCCCGACCTCGTTCTGCGCAGGTGGCAGCGTGACATTGACCAGCTCCACAGCCAATGCCTATCTGTGGACCCCTGGCAGCGCGACCACCCAAAGCATCAACGTCACCACCAGCGGCAGCTATACCGTGCGCGTCACCGACGCCAATGGCTGTACCGCCACGTCCGCACCGACCACGGTGACCGTGACCGCATTGCCCGCCACGCCGACGATCACCCCGAGCGGCCCGGACGACATTCTGCGCCGGGGGCAGCGTGACCCTTACCTCCAGCAGCACCAGCGGCAACATGGTTTCTCGGCGGTGCCACCACCCAAAGCATCAACGTCACCACCAGCGGCACTTACACCGTCTCAGTGACCAATGCAGGTTGTACATCGGCAGCCTCGGCTCCGGTGACCGTCACCGTCAACCCGGCTCCGCCGACCCCGACCATCACCGCGGGTGGCCCGACGACATTCTGTGCAGGTGGTAGCGTGACCCTGACCAGCTCCGCAGGAAACGCCTACCTGTGGACCCCCGGCGGTGCCACCACCCAAAGCATCAGCGCCACCACAAGCGGCAGCTACACCGTCCGCGTGACCGACGCCAACGGCTGTTCCTCCACATCTGCTCCGACCGTGGTGACCGTGAACGCCGTCCCGGCCACGCCTACCATCACGCCCAGCGGTTCCACGACCTTCTGTGCCGGAGGCAGCGTGACATTGACCTCCAGCAGCACCAGCGGCAACACATGGAGCCCCGGCGGTGCCACCACACAAAGCATCAACGTCACCACCAGCGGCACTTATACCGTTTCCGTGACCCAAAGCGGCTGTACCTCAGCTGCATCCGCCCCAGTCACCGTGACAGTGAACCCGGCTCCGCCGACACCCACGATCACACCCAGCGGCCCGACGACATTCTGCGCGGGCGGCAGCGTGACCTTGACCAGCTCCAGCGGCACTGCCTACCTCTGGACACCCGGCGGCGCGACCACCCAGAGCATCAACGCCACCACCAGCGGCAGCTACACGGTCCGGGTCACCGACGCCAACGGCTGTTCCTCGACATCTGCCCCGACCGTGGTGACCGTGAATGCCGCCCCGGCAACCCCGACCATCACACCGAGCGGTCCGACCTCATTCTGTACCGGCGGCAGCGTCAACCTGACCAGTTCCACCGCCACCGGCTACCTGTGGAGCCCCGGCGGCGCGACCACACAGACCATCAACGTCACCACCAGCGGCAGCTACACCGTCCAGATCACCGATGCCAATGGCTGTACCGCCACCTCGGCACCGACGACAGTTACCGTCAGTCCATTGCCCGCAACACCCACCATCACGCCGAGCGGGCCTACGACCTTCTGTGCCGGCGGCAGCGTGACCTTGACCTCCAGCAGCACCAGCGGCAACACATGGAGCCCCGGCGGTGCCACAACCCAAAGCATCAACGTCACCACCAGCGGCACCTATACCGTCGCGGTGACCAGCGCGGGATGTACATCGGCACCTTCGGCTCCCGTCACTGTCACCGTGAATGCCGCACCCGCGACTCCGATCATCACCCCGAGCGGCCCGACCTCCTTCTGCGCCGGCGGCAGCGTGACATTGACCAGCACAGCCGCGAGCGGCTACCTGTGGAGCCCCGGCGGCGCCACGACCCAAAGCATCAACGTCACCACCAGCGGCAGCTACACCGTCCAAGTCACCAACGCCAACGGCTGTACCGCCACTTCGGCGCCCACGACCGTCACCGTGAGCCCACTTCCCGCCACACCCACCATTACCGCAGGTGGCCCGACGACATTCTGCACAGGCGGCAGCGTGACCCTGACTAGCTCCAGCGCGGTGAACAACGTGTGGAGCCCGGGCGGCGCTACCACGCAGAGCATCAACGTCACCACCAGCGGCACCTACACTGTGGTCGTGAACAATGGCGGCTGCGTTTCTGCCCCTTCGAATGCCATCACCGTCACAGTCAATCCTTTGCCCGCCACACCGACCATCACCCCGAGCGGCCCGACGTCGTTCTGTGCAGGCGGCAGTGTGACCCTGACCTCCAGCAGTGCCAGCGGCAATACCTGGACCCCCGGCGGTGCCACCACCCAAAGCATCAACGCCACAACCAGCGGCAGCTACACCGTCCAAGTCACGGATGCCAATGGTTGTACCGCAGTTTCCGCGCCTACCGTGGTGACCGTCACCCCATTGCCAGCGACACCGACCATCACACCTGGCGGCCCGACCACATTCTGTGCGGGGGGCAGCGTGACCTTGACCTCGAGCAGCGCATCCAACAACGTATGGAGCCCAGGTGGTGCGACCACACAGAGCATCACCGCCACCACGAGCGGTAGCTACACCGTCCAAGTCGTCCAATCTGGATGTAGCTCGGCGGTTTCCACTCCTGTTGTTGTGACAGTGAACCCCGCCCCCGCGACTCCGACCATCACACCGAGCGGTCCGACGACATTCTGCACTGGCGGCAGCGTGACATTGACCAGCTCCAGTGCCAATGCCTACCTGTGGAACCCCGGGGGGGCGACCACCCAGGCCATCACAGTGAGCACCAGCGGCAGCTATACCGTCCGCGTCACCGATGCCAATGGCTGTACCGCAGTCTCCGCACCCACCGTCGTGACGGTGAACACTACCGCCGTCACCCCGACGATCACGCCCAGCGGCCCGACCACATTCTGTGCGGGCGGGAGCGTGACATTGACCAGCTCCAGCGCAAGCGGTTATGTCTGGAGCCCCGGGGGTGCCACCACCCAGAGCATCAACGTCACGGCAAGTGGCAGCTACACCGTCCAAATCACCGACGTGAACGGCTGTGTCGCTACTTCGGCCCCGACCGTGGTCACGGTGAACGCCATTCCGGCAACGCCGACCATCACCGCAGGTGGTCCGACCACATTCTGTGCGGGCGGCAGCGTGACATTGACCAGCAGCAGCGCCAGCGGCAACATTTGGAGCCCCGGCGGTGCCACCACCCAAAGCATCAATGCCACGACCAGCGGTTCCTACACCGTCCAAGTCGTTCAATCCGGCTGTAGCTCCGCAGTTTCCACCCCTGTGATGGTGACCGTGAACCCAGCCTCCGCGACGCCGACCATCACCCCCAGCGGTCCTACGACCTTCTGTGCAGGTGGCAGCGTGACCTTGACTTCGTCCTCTGCGAATGCCTATCTCTGGAACCCTGGCGGTGCCACCACCCAAAGCGTCAACGTCACCACGAGTGGCAGCTACACCGTCCGTGTGACCGATGCCAATGGCTGTACCGCCACCTCAGCGCCTACGACCGTGACCGTCGACGCCGCTCCGGCGACCCCGACCATCACACCCAGCGGCCCGACGACATTCTGCGCAGGCGGCAGTGTGACCCCTGCCCAGCAGCGCCACGAACAACGTGGAGCCCCGGCGGCGCAACGACCCCAAGCATCAACGTGACGACCAGCGGTTCCTATACCGTCCAAGTCGTCCAATCCGGCTGTAGCTCGGCAGTTTCGACACCCGTTGTGGTGACGGTGAATGCCGCCCCGGCGACTCCGACCATCACACCGAGCGGCCCGACGACATTCTGCGCAGGCGGTAGCGTCACCCCTTACCTCCTCCACCGCCAACGGCTATCTGTGGAATCCCGGCGGCGCGACCACGCAGAGCGTGAACGCCACTACAAGCGGCTCCTACACCGTCCGCGTCACCGATGCGAATGGCTGCTCCTCGACTTCGGCACCGACCGTGGTCACCGTGAACCCCATCCCGGCGACGCCGACCGTCACCCCCGGCGGCCCGACGACCTTCTGTTCCGGCGGCAGCGTGACCTTGACCTCCAGCAGCACCAGCGGCAACGTTTGGAGCCCCGGCGGCGCAACCACGCAGAGCATCACCGGGGCCACCACTGAGCGGCAGCTACACCGTCCAAGTCGTCCAAGCGGTTGCAGCAGCGCCGTCTCCACCCCGGTTGTGGTCACAGTGAATCCCACACCAGCCGCACCGACCATCACGCCTGGCGGCCCCACGACATTCTGTTCCGGCCAAAGCGTGACCCTGACCTCCAGCGCGACCTCGGGCAATACCTGGAGCCCCGGCGGTGCGACCACACAGTCCATCACCGTCAACACCAGCGGCAACTACACCGTGACCCAGACGGTCTCGGGTTGTACCTCCGCACCATCGGCCCCGATTACCGTGACCGTGACGCCCGCGCCTCCCGGCCCGACCATCACGCCCAGCGGCCCGACGACCTTCTGCGCAGGTGGCAGCGTGACCCTGACCTCCAGCGCCACCAGCGGCAACAACTGGAGCCCCGGCGGGCAGACCACACAGGCCATCACCGTCACCACGAGCGGCAGCTATACTGTCACCCAAACGGTCTCTGGTTGCGTTTCCGCGGCATCCTCGCCAGTGGTCGTGACGGTGAACCCAGTGCCAGCAGCGCCCACCATCACACCGAGCGGTGCGACGACCTTCTGCTCCGGCGGCAGCGTGACCCTGACCTCAAGCAGCACCAGCGGCAACTCTTGGAGCCCGGGCGGTCAGACCACCCAAAGCATCACCGTGACCACGAGCGGCACCTATTCCGTCCAATCGACGGTCTCAGGTTGTACCTCCGTCGCCTCCACACCTGTGACAGTCACCGTGAATCCCACGCCCGCCGTGCCCACGATCACAGCGAGCGGCCCGACCAGCTTCTGCGTTGGCTCCAGCGTGACGCTGACCTCCAGCAGCAGCACCGGCAATACTTGGTCCCCCGGCGGTGCCACCACATCGTCCATCGTTGTGACCAACTCCGGTTCCTACACCGTGCAAGTGAGCAACGCATTTGGCTGTACGGCGACTTCCGCGCCCACCGTGGTGACCGCAAGCCCGCAGCCCGCGACGCCTACGATCACCGCCAATGGCCCGACCACCTTCTGTCAGGGCGGCAACGTGACCCTGACCAGCTCCAGCGCCACGAACAACACTTGGAGCCCGGGCGGTCAGACAACGCAATCCATCAACGCCAGCACTTCCGGCACCTACACCGTGGTCGTGACCAACCAAGGCTGCGCCAGCAACCCGTCGGCACCGGTCACCGTGACCGTGCAGCCGCTACCCGTCGCCCAATTCACGCCCACCACAGCCGGCCTGAATGCCAGCTTCACCGACCTCACCACCAACAACCCCATTGCATGGAGTTGGAACTTCGGTGACGGCGGCACGAGCACCTTGCAGAACCCGACGCATACCTATGCCGCACCGGGCAGCTACAGCGTTTGCCTCACCGCAACCAATGCCTGTGGCTTCAACGTGAGCTGCCAGACCATACTCGTTTGCCAGCAGCCTGTCGCCGCATTCAACCAGAGCGCGAACCTGCTGCAAGTGAACTTCACGGATGTGTCCACTGGCACACCTACGTCGTGGGCTTGGACCTTCGGGGACGGTGGCACGAGCACGCAGCAGAACCCCTCGCATACCTATGCAGGCCCCGGCACCTACAACGTCTGCTTGACGGTCACCAACAGCTGCAGCACCACCACGGCTTGCCAGAACATCACCGTCGTTTGTCCTGCACCACAAGCAGGATTCACGACGATCGTCCTGGGCTTCACCGCCAACTTCACGATCCAAAGCAGCTCGCCCGGCACGCCGACCTACGCTTGGGACTTCGGAGATGGCGGAACCTCGACCTTGTTCAACCCGAGCCATACCTACACGACGGGCGGCATCTACAACGTATGCCTCACGATCACGACGGAATGCGGGGTGGACACTTATTGTGACAGCATCAGCGTGGCTTGCCCGACGCCGGGGACGAACTTCACGTGGACTTCGAATGGCTTTGTCGCCAATTTCACCGACCTCAGCACCAATACACCAACAGGTTGGCTCTGGGACTTTGGTGATGGCGGAACGAGCACAGTTCAGAACCCCAGCCATACATTTGCGACAATTGGCCTGTTCTTCGTCTGCTTGACCGCCTCCAATGACTGTGGAACGACCGCGGCATATTGCCAGGACGTGGACATCATCTCAGCGATCGATGACGCGGAGATTTGGAATGAGGTCGGCATATTCCCGAACCCTGCCCACAATTCCTTCACGGTCAGTGGCTTGAGCGCCAAGGTCGGCAAGCTGAATGTCGAGGTCTATGACCTGTACGGCAGGTTGGTCGTGAGCCGCGAGGCGCAGACCGGCCTGCAGTTCCAGGAGGAGGTTTCCCTCGAAGGGCTGAGCTCCGCAGTGTATGTCCTCAAGGTCTCCAAGGCTGGGAAGTCCCGTACATTCCGTCTGGTCAAGGAGTGACCTGTTTCGAATCAGCAAATCCAACTCTTCATCCGGTTACAGTTGCGGTGGGGGCCGTCACGGCGCCCCCCGGCGGGGTTTGAAGGGTGGGTTACAATTGTCCGCGTGTCCATGTATCTTTCCGCACCAAATCCAGAGTCGCCATCGCACCGCGCCATGTTCCATACCACCGTGCATTGATCACCGAATCGGAGATCGAGGAAGTCGTGGCCACATTGCGGTCGGGGTGGTTGACGACCGGCTCTCGGGTGCGTCGGTTTGAGGAGCGGTTTTTCTCGCGCTCAAGGGCGGTGTGCGCCCAAGCTGTGGCCGTCCACAGTTGCACGGCAGGGTTATTTCTAGCAGCATGCACTGGATTTGCAGCCTGGCGACGAGGTGATCACCACCCCATGAGCTTTGTGGCGACGGCCACGTGGCTTCCGCGCGCCGGTGGCAAGGTGGTGTTTGCGGACATTGATCAGGAGACGATGAACATCGACCCGAGCGGATCGCAGAGAAGATTGGGCCAATGGACGCGGGCGATCCTGCCTGTGCATGTGGGTGGGAATCCTTGCGACATGCGACCGGATCATGGAACTGGCGAATGCGCATGGATTGGCGGTGATCGAGGATTGTGCGCACAGCATCGAGGGGGATTTCATGGGGCAGCCCCTGGGGACGTTTGGGGACGCATGAGTTCGTTCTCATTTTACTCCAACCAAGAACATCACGACGGGTGAGGGCGGCATGGTGATTTGCCGGGATGCGGAATTGGCAGGGCGGATCCGGTTGCTGTCCAATCATGGCCTGACCAAGACTTGGCAGCGGATGGAGGTCGAGCATTACACCGCTCTACGACGTGGTCGTGCCGGGCTTCAAATACAATATGAGCGATTTTGCAGGCGGCATTGGGTCACCGCAGCTGGACAAATTGGAGGCGATGGGCGCAAGCGGCGGCTGGAAATCCGTGCGCGGTACGATGCGGCATTTGTGGGGCATCCGAGGCTGCAAGTGATCATGCCGAATCCGAGGGGGAAGTCATCGCATCACCGGCGGGCGCCGGACCGGATGAGCAGCGCATTGACCGGGGACGGTTCATGGCTGCGGCGCGCGAAAAGGGGGTGGAGATGTCCGTGAATTACTCGCCGATCCACCTGTTCACATATTACCGGCAGCAGTTTGGCTACAAGGTTGGGGATTTCCCCGGTGTCAGAGCTGTGTGGAGCAAGGGTGGTGAGCCTGCCGTTTTACCCGGCGATGAGCGATGAGGATGTGGACCGGGTGATCGAGACGGTGTTGGGGGAATTGATGGTTAACAATGAATAATGAATAATTCAACGTCGTTAGAGGTGGCGGCACGAACCGAGGACGATGGCGAGGAATACGCAGCCTCCGCAAGGTTCTGCCGCACGCTGATCGAACCATGTCCCGAGCGAAGCCGAGGGAACTCCCTCTGGCGAAAGGAGTAAATTTGGGCTTCCGATGCGCGCATGCCGGAGGCAAACGTTCGGTAGCCCGGAGCCTGCCCTGAGCTTTGCCGAACGGGGCCGGGAGGCCACGAGCTCGGCTTAACTTAACGACATTGATGAATCATCGATGTCAGCTTTTGCTGGCAACCCATTGGTCGATGGACTTTTCTATGCGCTTGTAGGCTTCGGTCATGGCGGAGGCTAGGCTGCCTTGGTCGGGGGCGTAGATGGCCTTGCCGAAGGGCAGGATGGCCTGGAAGTCGCCGAGTTTGTAGGGGGTGCCGTCGCTTTTGCTGATGCCGACGCAAGGTTTTCCCAAGGGCAGTCGTCCATGATCACGCAGATGACCCGACCCTTGCCTTGGTCGTATTTCTCATAAGCGCCAGAGAGCTCTACGCGGCTGATGTAGTTGGAGACGAGGGTGTTCATGGTGACGAGCACCAATACAATCTCAGATGCCGCCAATGCATCCTTGATGGGTTGGTCCCATGGCATGCCGTCCACGAGTTCGCCGTCGGTCCACAACTTGGCCTTGCCGGTCATCTCCAACATGCGAAGGTACTTGACGAATTCAGCCTTTTGGGCAGCGTCGGCGTGGGAATAGGAGACGAATACTTGGGGTGCCATCGGTGATTGGATTCAGGGTGATGAAATGCGAATTTGCAGTGAAGATATGAAAATTTGCCTCGGTCACATAAATTGAGGGTTTGAATCAAAATCGATCCACGGGGGAATTCATTCGCGATGCCGGAGGCTGAAAATACTGTCAAGGTCATGATTCGGCATCATGCGGACGATGATGTCGCGCAACCGGGCAAGAAGGGGAGGGTGACGCAATTCAAGGAATTCCTGGAGAGTGCATTGGGCAGGCGGCCGCACTTGGTTCGCTTGCAAGGGGACTTGGAGGGAGGAAGAAGCCTTGCCGACAATGATCGATTCGACGAAAAAGAGGCGCATTTGACCGTGTTCATCTTTTCGCAGTCCCTGATCGGTGACGATGCGCAGATCGAACGGTTCGAGGCGCTGAATGGTCGGGAAAGGCCGCTCGCGGTGCTGTACCTGCATACTTGCCCCTACGACGGATTGGTCAATCCGGAATGCCTGATGATGCCCGCTGCCGACATGGCGGTGGACGTAGCAGGGAAGCCCGATGCCGTGGTGTTCACGGAGGCCGCACAGGCATTTGCCAAACTGTTGGAGAAGGTCACGATCTCCGAATCTGCCCCGCAGGCAAGCCCGGAGCAGGTGCTCGAGCAGCAGGAACAGGTGCTGACGGCCTTGCTAGAGCTGAATTACACGCAGCAACCCCGGGAGTTCAAGCGCTGCACGGTACTGAGTCCGGGGATGATGCCTGCCGCGTTCCTGGTGCATGGACGCATGACCTACGATGGCGGCAGATGGCTCGTGTCCAGGCTCTTGCGCGACTTGCCTGACCGCAATCCACGGGTCTGGGAGCTGAATGCCAAGGGCGCCCACATGAGCATGGACAAGGGTAGCAATGGCATCCTCCGCAGCCTCACGAACAAATTGGGCTTGCAGTATTCGGCTGATTATGGGCAAATCCAGTCGAAGCTGCTCGAAAAGCTACAAAAGGAAACGGGCACACTCGTGGTGCAGATATCCGGGGTGGACCTCTTCCTGCTGAGTCCGACCATGCCCCTGTTCGAGGATTTCAGGAGCAAGTTTTGGGAGCCATTCACCGCCGCCGCGCAGGCATTGCCCTCCGTGAAATGCCGCCTGATCCTGTTTTTCCTGGCCGAGGCCGACATGGACACCTGCCAACACTTCGATGCCTTCAACCAAGCGAATCCCACTTGGAAGCCCACGCGCCTGCAACGGGTGGATGCCTTCGACGAGGC
Source organism: Bacteroidia bacterium (assembly GCA_046329055.1). GTDB lineage: Bacteria > Bacteroidota > Bacteroidia > J057 > JADKCL01 > JADKCL01. The sequence continues at coordinate 2,083 of JAXLVK010000039.1, read as the reverse complement.
CTTGTTGCAAGATTGGCTGGACCGCCGGGATGCCTTCCTGAACCAACTCCCACTTCAGAAACCCCTGAAACTCATCGATCCGATGGAACGCGACGCGACCATCACCGAGATCATCCAAAACACCGACAACGGCCTGCCCGAAATGGTGTTGCAATACCTCTCACGCCTCTGTGGCTGTGAATTTGACGACCTCCTCAAAATGCTTCCTGCACATGAAACCCCTGTTTGACATCGACCCCAAGGCTGCCTACCAAGTCCTCTGCCCCGGCGGTGAGGGCGCGCCTTCGCCTTATTTGGCTGCGAATGGCCTGATCGAGGCGGTGGAACTTGCCCGGCTCTTGGGCCGCCCTTTGTTGCTGCAAGGCGAGCCCGGCAGCGGCAAGACACAACTCGCGGCTGCGGTCGCTTGGCGGCTCCATGGGAAGGATTGGCGGGACCGCTACGGCGAGTGGCAGATCAATTCCACCACCAAGGCGCGGGACGGACGCTACCGTTATGATCATGTGCAGCGACTCCGGGATGCGCAGCTTGCGAGTTCGGGTTTGCTGGGTGCGGAAGAGGTTGCGGCCTTCAAGGATCCATTGACCTATATCCAAAAGGGTGTGCTTTGGCGGGCTTTCCAGATCGATTCGGAATTTGTCCTGCTCATCGACGAGATCGACAAGGCGGACATCGACTTCCCGAATGACCTGCTGCTGGAAATGGACCAAAAGCGGTTTGCGGTGGACGAATTGCCGGATGGACATGCGGACAAGGTCATCAGCGCGGAAAAATCTGGCCCTCAGCCGCTCATCATCATCACGAGCAATCAGGAGCGGCCCCTACCGGATGCATTTTTGCGGCGCTGCGTGTATTTCTACATTGACTTTCCGGGGCAGGAGCAGCTGAAGGAGATTGTGAACCATCATTTTCAGCGCGGGAAGTTGGAGATTGAGGGAGAATTGCTGGACAGGGCGATTGCGGAGTTTCTTAAGCTGCATCAGACGATTTCCGCCGAGAAGCGGGAGGGTGGCAAAAACGTGAGCACAAGCGAGTTGCTGGATTGGTGCAAGGTGCTGGCGCGGTTCGCCAAGGATGATCGTTACAAGGATCAGATTTCCAATCAGTTGGCACGAATCCCGTTTCCGAGTGTGCTGCTGAAATCGCTGGACGACCAAAAGCAATACTTGCCTACTGACCGACCCAACTGAGCATTGGCCACTAACCCACATATCTCGCTGGAAGGGCAATTGCTGCGGCTGTTTGAGGCCCTGCGGCAGGAGCCGGGTTTGAGCTTGGGGATGGGGGAGTACATGGATTTGCTGCGGGCGGTGAATGCGGGGTACCTTGTTGCAGATATTGCGGAGCTGCGGCGGCTCATTCTGCTGCTTTGGTCGAAGTCGAGGGAGCAAGCCGAGGTAATTGGGGCGCATTTTGACGCAATGGTCGGGGAGGAATTGGGTGAGGTGGAGACCAAAGGGGTAGCGAAGCCAACGGAATCGCCTGAAAATAAGGACAATCTCAAGGAGAATCCCGCAAAGCCGAAGAGCGAAGAGATTTCAACGCATCCACCGACTCCGGACGCCTCGACAGCGCAGCCCTCCACGACCGAAAAGGCGCATCCCTTGGCCGCTGAGGTGCCAAATGCTCCTACTGTTCGTCGTCGGTTCCTGCTGCGTCGGGTGCCTGTGAGCGATCGTCAGCGGGCGCAGGCATGGCGCAAACTCCGGCAATTGGACAGGGTAGGGGCGCGGGTGGATGTCGATTTGGATGCGACGATGGAGGACATGGCTAGGCAGGGCATGCTCCTCGATATTGCGTATCAAAAGGCGCTGGAGAATGTCACAAGGGTGCATTTCCTGATTGACCGGGAAGGGAGCATGGTGCCATTTCATGGGCTGTGCCGGAGCTTGGTGCGCGGTGCGCGGAGTGAAGGCGAGCAACATTTTCTGGAGGTTCGTTATTTCCACGATTGGCCGCAGGGACAGGTATTTCGAAAGGAGTTGTTGTCTGATCCTGAGGATGTTGATGTCTGGTTGGCCGGGCTGGATCCGAAGCGGAGCCTTGTGGTGGTCCTGAGTGATGCCGGGGCTGCTCGGGGGAA
>JAXLVK010000038.1:0-55288 GCA_046329055.1 Bacteroidia bacterium | reverse complement strand
AGCCGTATTTCAGGGTGCCTTGGAATGTGGACTGGGCAAATGCAACCCCGGTGGCCAGCATCAATGCACAGAAAATGAATGTGATTTTTTTCATTTCTAGTCTTTGGATAAATGCGTCGCAAATCTACGGAGAATATTCAAATCTGAGTGGGTTCAATCCCCGAATCGGGACTGGTATTCTTTGAGGAATTCGCCCAATTCTGGGTTGTCCGCAAGGCCGTAATAGGTCTTGGCGTCCCGCATTGGACTGAAAGGATAGAGGCTGTTGAGGCACATCCCAGCAATCGTGGCCTCCTCCCGCCAGAAACGCAGGCGGTTCTGGAATTGGGGCAGGGGGGGATTACCGATGACATTGGCCCGGAAGATGAAGATGGGCTTGCCGGAGGCGATTCCCAACTCAGCGATGTCGAGGTTGGTGCTGCGGCAGCTGCTCCGTTGCTCCTCGCCTGCCATGGGCGGATAGTCGATGGCGATTTCGTCCGACAGGGCCGCGAAGCCATTCTCAGCAACCAATTCGGGCCGACCTCCCAGCGAAAACTTGACACCCGGCCATTGCCTGCGGAGTCCGTTGACCAAGGAGGCCCATCCGGCTCGGTTCATGGGGTAGTCTCCCCAAGCGCCCGCGATGATCAACCTTTGTGGGTGGGCGGGCCCGAGAGCACTCAGCAGGCGGTTGACCTCCGACTCCAATTGCGCGAACCAGGGGGCATCCGTGACCTGCAGCTCATCGGGGTACAATTCTTTGAGGTTCGAGGTCGCAAGGACAATGGCCAATGACTTTTTGGGGAGCTTTTGGATCACTTGTTCGTCCGGAAATGTACTGACGATGGGCAATCCCGCACTGTCCGCCCGCAACGACAGCTCCAGCACGATTCCGTCCACCTCCTCGCTTTCCCAGAGCGCGGCATTCGCCTCCAATTCCGACCACTCCTCGGCTTCGTTCACTCGCATTCCTTGCCAAATCGGGATCCCGGTTCGTTCCTGATACCGATTTCCGCATCCGCAGCACACCAATGCAATCGCCCAGACCAGCCAATGTCTTCGCATGGGACAAAACTAAGGATTCAGCCGAGATGCCGCATTTTCCTCAGCTCCAATGACCGCATCAACTCGGGCATTGTCAGTGCATTCAGTGTTTGTGCTGCGGAGACCAATCCCTTGCGGGCGATGTCCACTCCCACGCGGTAGTCACTCAATGCGGCAATGCTGTGCGCATTCGGGCTGATCGCGATCCGGATTCCCATATTCGCTGCCACCCGGAGCCATTTCCAATCTGGGTCCATGCGACTTGGATGGCAGTTCACCTCGATGGCGACATCATGGGCAAGACAGGCATCCAATACGGCTTCCACGTTGATCGGAGGGCCGTCTGGTCCGAGGAACATGCGGCTTGTCAGGTGCCCGAGCATGGTGGTGTGGGGGTTGCGGATGGCGCGCACGAGGCGCATGGTCGCGTCAGCTTGGCTGATGTCCGCAGGCGCATGCAGGGCCGCAATCACGAAGTCGAATCGGCTCAGCACCTCCTCCGGCATGCCAAGGGAGCCGTCAGGCTGGATCTCGGCTTCCACCCCCTTGAGGATGCGGAACGGCGCCATTTTCTGATTCAGGAGGTCGATTTCCCGGTGCTGCTGCGCAATGCTATCGAGGTTGAGGCACCTTCCATCATGTCCTGGGCCATGGTCGGTGATGCCTAGGTAACCCATCCCCATGGCTTGCGCGGCAGCGGCCAAATTGGCGATGGTGTCGCTGCCGTCGCTGTATCGGCTATGGGCGTGGAACAGGCCCTGCATGTCCTCCATCCGCAGCAACTTGGGTAGGCGGTTTGAGAGTGCTAGGCGAATTTCCTCCTTGCCTTCGCGGATTTCAGGTGCCATCCACGGTAGGCCAGCGTCTTCATAAATTTCGGACTCGCAGGCATAGGGGCGTTTTTCGTCCACAGGGATGGTGTCCACGTGCACCGGGCTGCCGCTGAGCCTGAATTTTTCCAGATGGTAATTCACCCCACGGAAATGAAAGGTGATGGTGATCTCGGTGTCGCGAATCCGTCCTTGGAGCATCTGTGTGCTCGCTGTCAGGAGCTCGTAATCGGTTGTTTGCACCAGATGGACCAGCACCGCGCGGTAGCCATCGGGATCCACGATCATATCAATGCCGCTGGAAAGCAGCACTCTGCGGCGGTATTCGCCCACAAAGTCGAACCGCACATCAGCAGGCAAGAGGCCCTTCAGCTCCTTTTCCAGCCGGTCGGCAACTGGATGGAGGTCGTGGAGAAGGAAGCGCGATTGATTGCGGCGCAAGGCTTCGAGGCTCGACAGGGCCTTTGCCTGGGTCTTGGGGCCAAATCCTGGAACGTCTTGAAGGCGATTTTCGGTTGCAGCGTGGTAGAGCGTGGAGGAATCCGTGATGCCCATTTCGCGCCACAAGAGGTGCAAGCGCTTGGCGCCGAGACCGTTCAAGGGGAGCAGGGGGAGGAGGGTGTCTGGAACGGCCTGCTCCAGCTCCTTCATGCGATCCGTGGTGCCTGTGAACCAAGCTTCCATGCAGAGCAGGTACTGTTCGCGACCTTCGACCTCCAATTCATCCAATTCATCGAGGGTAACGATTGTCCTGGCCGGATCTCCGATTTCGCGGACGCGGACCGCCCATTGACGGAGGAGGGTTGCCCCGGATTCATCGCCCGTGACCAATTCCTGAAGGTCGGCGAGTCGATTCAGGTGCTGAACCATGGCGGCGCGGTCGCCACTGATGTGGGAGGCGCGATTGCCTCTTGCGGATGCTGGGTTGTGTTCTACTCCGTGCATTGTACTCCAGGATTCGAGCAAATCTCAAGCCGAAGTCCGGGGGTACCCCATTATTGCACAAGGACTGCTTCCACGGACGTAGGGTAGATGATTACGCCCCGTAGAAGGTTGCTTTGATCTGAAAAAAATCCTTGGATTTAGTCCATCGCGGGTGCGACGAGCTTTTCTTTGACGGCTTCCTTGGTCACCTTGCTCTTGTCCAGCTTCAGCCGGATGTACTCGGTGGGAGGCAGGTCCATGTAGATGAAGTCGATCGGGTCGGACTTCACATCCTTGAAACTCACTTCGTAGTGGAGGTGAGGTCCGGAAGAAAGTCCGGTGTTGCCACTGTACGCCAGGAGTTGCCCGCGCTTGATGGCTTGACCGTTGCGCACCATGATCTTGGAAAGGTGCGCATACTTGGTGCGGTAGCCATTTTGGTGGTTGATGTTCAGGCAGATGCCGTAGCCGTTTTCACCGGATTCCGCGATGTCCACCACACCATTGCCGCTCGCATAAATGGGAGTGCCGACAGGGCAGGCGAAATCGAGGCCCTCATGAAACTTGGTATAGCCCATGACCGGGTGGTTGCGGTAGCCAAATCCACTGATCAACGTGCCATTCACGGGAAGGATCGAGGGCATATTGGCCATGTCCTCGTCGATGGCGTCCGCGCGGTCGCGCACCTTGTCGAGGCTCTGATCCAGCAATGCCAGCTTCCGACGCAGACTGTTCATGCGAATGCTCGTCTTGTAGGCGGCATTGTTGATGGACTTGTCGAAAACCGCTTCACCACCGGTACCCGCCTTCCAGCGGCTCCCGGGGATGACATGCTCACCTACGATGGGCAGGTAGAGGTCATTGTCCTTTTCGTAAATCTTGGCGAGGCTTCCCTCGAATTGATCGATCTTTCCGTTGATCTCGTTCAGGCGCCCAAGGAGGTTTTCATTGTCCTTGCGCAGGTCGGAGGACTTCAACTGCACTAGGTAGTGGTCAAAGTAGTATTTCCCTCCGAGCGCGGCGACGGCTGCAAACAGCGCGTAGAACGCGAACTTCTTGGCGATCACGCCAATAGTCGGCTTCTCCGGCAGGTAAGTGCAGGTCTCCGTATCGTAATAGTAAACTTGCTTCCTTCTGAACATGAGCAAATTACTTTTGGGAGTACATTAAGTCCGGACGCAATTTGGTCATTATCACCCAGAAGGCCTTTTCATTGTTTTCAACAAATAATCCACAAAAATTTGACAGTATCGCTGTGAATTGTGGTCGTTTCGGTATTGTGAATTGATTGTGAACACATTGTGAAATAACCACATTGTCAGTAAAGTGTGTTTGTTGCTTCTGTTTGTGTCATTTTCAATGCCTGTTGGTGGAATTTTGAAGGCTTTGGCATAGGTTCGGGTCATGAATGACGGCATCTACTTGGGGGTTGGAAGCAATTTGGGAGACCGTGAGGCCCATTTGGCATTGGCAGTCAATGGATTGGCCGAGCGTGTGGGCGATGTGGTTGTCGCATCCTCGCTCTATGAAACGCCGCCATGGGGGAATGTCGATCAGCCCGCATTCTTGAATCAAGTGGTTCACATTCAATACGATGGCGGCTCCATGGCCTTGCTCGGGTTGATCATGGCCTTGGAGGCCGAAATGGGAAGGGTGCGCGCGGTGCATTGGGGGCCCAGGGTGATTGATGTGGACATCCTTGCTTTCGGTCAGGAGGTGGTTTCCAGCCAGCGGCTGACCCTCCCTCACCCGCATTTGGCGCAGCGGGCCTTTGTATTGGTGCCTTGGGCGGAGATCGCGCCGCAGTTTTTTGTGCCGGGGTTGAACAAGTCAGTGCTGGAACTGCTGCATGCGCTGCCCGCCGACGAGGTGGATGCCGTCAAGAAACTGTAACAATTGCATTTTCAGGAATTGACCTAGAACCGGTCCTGCCAATCTCGCCGCTTGGTGAGTTTCAGGTCCTTGAGCGTTGCACTCTTCACGTTGATGGAGAAGTTGTAGCTCTTCCGGAGGCCGAATGGAATCCAAGTCAGGGACATTTCCCAGCAGTGCAGGTCTCGGTAAATGCTGACCGAGGTGTAGGAAAAGTCCTTCTGCTTGAAGTCGTAACCTGTTGTGTATCCGAGCTTCCACTTGGGGGTGAGGTTCACGTCGCCGCTCATGTTCACCGTGAAGGTGGTGTCCCGACGGATCCCTGAGTTGCGGTAGATGATGTTCGCGCTAAGGCTCAATCGCCACGGAACATTGAAATCCACGTACAGGTCGCGGTACAGCTTCAGGTCGCTCAGCTCCTCTGGCGTGGCGTCCTTGGCCCGTTTTTCCATGGGCCCGGTCTTGTTCTTGGCGGCGAGCGTGGTGTTGAACGTGAAGTTCAGGTTGCTGATGCGCCCGATGTTGCCGTTCAGTGCGTACCGGAACGTGTCGATGCGGACCCCCTTGGAATTGACCGCGTAGGGGTCAAAGTTGCCACTGAGTTGGAAATTGAACTTGTTGTTCAGGAAGTTGGTACGGGCGATGAAGGAGAGCGGGGCGAGTTGGAGGCTTTCGGCAGCGAAGTTGTAGCTCGTGTTCAGGCCGAGGGCGTCCAGCAGCGTGAGGCGGGTGTAGGGATCCTTGACCTGGGTGGTATCTCCAGGCGCCTGCTTCTTCCGGTACTTCATCTCCACGATGTTGTTCAGGCCGAGGCTGACCGTCTGCTGCTCGCCGCGTCCGGGTGAGCCAAGGATGCCACCTGCAAATCGGTTGTACCTGTCAGTTGCCCCGGAGGTGTCCTTTTGCACGGTCTGGTAAAATCCCCAGCGGTCGTCCGAGAAGTCCGGACGGTAGGTATAGCTCATGCTGGGCTGCATGGTGTGCCGGACGGTGGTTTGCCGTACACCTTTCCCTCCAAAGAGTCCGTAAATCCGCGTGGATGCGCTCACGGAGGCGTTGAAATCCCGGGCCGCGCCAAATTGATTCAGGTCCGTGTAGCCAACCTTCCCGGTGTTCGGATGGTAATGGTATTCCCTCGTGCGGAAGTACCAGTACTCCTTATAGTTAAAGGAAGGCTGGATGTTGATGTATTTGAACAGGTTCAATTGTGTCGAAACCGGAATCGACTGCACGATCCCATTGTTGAAATAGTTCAGGGCCGTCTTGGTGACCAGCGTGGTGTCCTCGTTTTCAATGTTCACGTAGGTCACCTGCCCAAACGGATTGGTCAAGACGTCGGCGATCACGGAATCGGGTCCGCTGATCTGATTCTTGACGTTGACCGTGTAGTTCATCCCGATCTGATGGTACCAATGGTCGCCGCTTGCGTACCTGCCCTTGAAGGGGAAAAAGCGTGGGCGGGTGAGGGACATGTTGGGCAATTCCATCGTGACCTGCTTGGTTCCCGTGTTTTGGGAGTGGTCCAGGTTCATGGTGAATCGCCAAGGCGAGTTGGCGAAGCCCTGCGTGAAACTCACAGTGGACTTGAGGGTGTTGGTGAGGTACTCCTGCTCGTTGTAGGAGTTTTGGCCGAGGAAGCCGGAGGAGCCTGCGCTCACATTCGCGGTGAGTTTCGCTTGCGGGGTGATCGTCTGATCATGTGACCATTTCACCCAGAAGTTCTTTTTCAGTGTGAAAAAGCCCTCAGGGTCGTCGCGCTCGCCGAATTTCTGGACACCGTATTCCACCTGGAAATTGCCTTGGTAGCGGTAGCGCTTGTTGTAGGCGGAGCCGATCTCGAGCCGGTAACCACCCTTGGAGAAGACGTCGCCCCGCACCAGCAGGTCCACGTGGTCGTTGATCGCGAAGTAGTAGCCGCCATTTCTCAAGAAGAAGCCCCGGTCCGCGCTTTCCCCATACGTGGGCATGACCAAGCCTGAGCGGTGTCCGGTCTGATTCGGGAAAAAGCCAAATGGGACGATCAGCGGCAGGGGGAAGTCCTCGATCACCAGCATGAGTGGTCCGGTGATGATCTTGCTCCGTGGGATGACCTTGAGCTTGCTGGACTTTATATAATAGTGTGGGTGATCGAGTTCGCAACTCGTAAACTTGCCGTTGCGGATGTAGTAGGTGCTGTCGTCCTGCTTCTTGACGTATTCGCCGATGATGTAGTTGTCGTCCTGCTTGGTTCTTGCCATCTGCACCAGGCCGCGCTTCGTCTTGAAGTTGTAGGTCATGCGGTCGGCATTGTAGGACTGTTCATTTTCTGCAAATGCCGGCCGTCCATTTTTCTTGCCTGTGCTGTCCAGCAATCCATCCGCATAGATCTGGTTGATCTCCCAGTTCACGGCGAGCGAATCCGCGTCGAGTGTCATCTGATCGTACTTCAGGGCCCCGGATTTGTGGAGGTAGAGCGTCTTGGTCTCCAGGTCCAGAAGCATGTAGTCATCAGCCTTGTAGGTGATGCTCGTCTTGAGGTCGCTCTTCTGTTCGAGGTCCTTCAGGCGGATGGATTGCAGGGAGTCCACCTTGCCACCGCCGGAATTGGCAGCGTTTTTGATAGTGTCGCCAGGCTCCCCCGGCTGATCCGGTGCAACGGTTTGCTGCGCAACTGCGTATGATCCCACCGAGGCCAGCGCCAACAGGAGCAAGGTACGTATGGAAAAAAGTACAGCGGCGCGTCGCATTTTGGATTCAATAGATGGAAAACTTCCGTTTTCTCGCGAATTTTGTGCCAAATTAAGTTAACGCTGGTGAATTCTATGAAAAAACTCCGGGGTTATCATCTGGGTCTGCTTCTGGTGGCAGGGCTGATGGTGAGTTCGTTTCACACGCCCACCCGTCCACTCAACGACGGCAAGATCCGCACGCTCGTCATCGACGCGGGCCATGGGGGCAAGGATCCGGGCGCTTTGGGCTTGGTTTCCAAGGAGAAAGAACATACACTCGCCATCGCCACTGAACTCAAAAAAGTCCTCAACGAAAAGCTGCCGGACCTCAAGGTCGTCATGACCCGGTCGGATGATACCTTCATCGAACTCGCCAACCGCGCCAAAGAAGTCGCCAATGCCGAGGCGGATTTTTTCATCTCCATTCACTGCAACAGCAATCCGAACAAGGAAGCCTGCGGCGCTGAGACCTATGTCCTGGGCACACACAAGGCCGAAGCGAACATGGACGTGGTCATGCGGGAAAACTCGGTGATCATGATGGAGGACAATTTCGAAGAGGTCTATGAGGGCTTCGACCCGAACTCCGTCCCGGCCTACATCTTCTTCAAGTATGTGACCAATGTCCACCTTGAGATGAGCAACAAGATGGCCCTCAAGGTGCAGGAGCAGTTTGCAACCCGTGTGGGCCGCAAGGACCGCGGCGTGAAGCAAGCAGGTTACCTCGTCCTGTGGCGCGCATCGAAACCCGCTATCCTCATCGAGACCGGATTCATCTCCAACAAGGAGGAGGAACTTTTCTTGAACTCCGAAAATGGCCGTGGCTACATGGCTAGCGCCATCTACCGCGCTGTCCGCGACTACAATGCCGAAATCACGGGCATGGGCGGCGAAGGCGGAAAGTGAGTTCAAGGGGCTTCCCCGCTGATTCACCGGTTCTGATTCCTCAATTTCAGTTATCATCCTTGCCGTTCCTTGGCGGCAGAGGCATTCTTGGCATTCGGTGATGGGCTAATGCTCAAGACTTTCCACATTTTTTCACATCCCTCGAAAAATCCCTTTCCCCTGAAAAGCAACCTTTTGCACATCTGAGGTATCTTTTCCCCATGAAAGTCCATGTTTTCCACATCGACTTTTTCGCTAGCTTTAGGGTCGGAATTAATGTTTAATCGTTTCCTGCTTTGAAACTGAACAACGAAACCAAGGTGGGCATCTTGGCTGCTGTGGCCATCACCCTCTTGATCTTGGGATTCAACCTGCTCAAGGGTGAGAAGATCTTCGTGAGCGGATTTGAACTCAAGTCCTACTACGACAACATTGCCGGACTCGGTACGGGCAACCCTGTCCTTTACAATGGCCTCCGTGTGGGGCAGGTCAAGGGCATCGAGATCGACAAGAAGACGGGCAAGATCGAGGTCGTCTATAGCATCGACAAGGGGCTGGAGATTCCTTACGACTCCAAGGCCATCATCGCCAATGCCGACTTGCTCGGTTCCAAGGCGATCCGCCTTGAGCGCGGCTTGCAAAAGACCCTCGTGGACAACGGCGGCACCCTCGACGGAGAAGTTGAGCAATCCCTCGAGGAGCGCATCGAAACGGAAATCCTCCCCATCAAGGACGACGTGTCCACGCTGATCACCAACCTCCGCGACTTTGTGGGCTGGCTGAACAATACGATGGATGAAAGCGCTGGCAACAAAATCGACAAGATCCTCGACGATTTCGTGAGCACAAGCCGCAACTTCAGCCGCGCTAGCTCCAAGGTGGACACCCTCATGGGCACCTTCCAAGCAACCGCGAGCAACGCCAACAAGATCGTCAAGAACATCCGCAACCAAAACGAGACCATCACCCGCGTGATGGAAAACACCGCCAAGTTCACCGACTCCCTCGCCTCCGCGGCGGGCAGCGTGAAGGACATCGCGGTGCAGAGCTCCTCCATGATCAAGAACATCAATGGCATGATGGCCGACATCGAGTCCGGTAAGGGCACCCTCGGCAAACTCATGAAGGACGACAAGCTCTACGACAATCTGAACAGCAACAGTGCTCGTCTCGACACGCTGCTTGGGCACCTCGTCGCCGAGCCTCGCATCCCTGTGAACGTCCGCCTGAGCCTCGGTGACCCCGAAGGCCGCGAACGCGCCAAGATGATGAAAGAAGCCCGCAGGGCCGAAGGGAAAGGGAAGTAAGGGCTCCAGGGCTGCTTCGAGCCTCTGGTAATTGCCTTGTACGGACAGGTCGCTACCTGTCCGTACAAGGCAAATCCGTTTTTGCGCGCGACCTGTCCCAACAGATGGACCACGCCGCCTCGAAGTGCTTGCCCTTCCCAAATTTTGCCCGAAATTGCTGCCAAATCTGATACCGCCATGCGCATCCTCCTCGAAAACATCCGCCAACTGCATACCGTCGCAGCCCCAGGCATTGGCCGCAAGGCTGGCGCAGCCATGGCCGATTCTGGCATGATCGAAAATGCCTTCATCCAAATCGAAGACGGTCGCTTCCTAGCCGTAGGGCCGATGTCAGCATTGAAAAGCGGGTGGAATGCGGATGAGGTGATCGACTGCGAGGACAGGCTGGTATTGCCCGGCTTCGTGGACAGCCATACGCATCTCGTATTTGCCCGTGGACGCGAGACCGAGTACGTGGACCGCATTCGCGGCCTGAGCTACGAGGAGATCGCCCGCAGGGGAGGAGGCATCCTGAACAGCGCGCAGCGCCTCCGTGACATGGCCGAGGAGGAATTGCTGGAGGGTGCGGTCGCCCGCGCTTGGGAGGTGCTGAGCTGGGGAACCACGACTGTCGAGGTCAAAAGCGGCTACGGCTTGACGATCGAGGACGAGCTGAAAATGCTCAGAGTCGCCCGGCGAATCCATGAATGGTGCCCGATTCGGGTGAAGACGACCTTCCTCGGCGCGCATGCGGTGCCCCTGGACTACAAAGGCCGCCAATCTGAATACGTCGATCTCGTGATCAATGAGATGCTGCCTCGCGTGGCGGAGGAAAAGCTCGCAGACTATATAGATGTCTTCTGCGATCGCGGCTTCTTTACCGTGGAGGAAACGGCTCGCATCCTCGAAGCAGGCGCCAAGTACGGCCTCCGGGCCAAAATCCACGCCAACGAACTCGCCAACAGCGGCGGGGTTCAGGTCGGCGTGGCGCATGGTGCATTGTCGGTGGATCACCTGGAGTGCATTGGAGCAGAGGAGATCGCGGCCCTGAAGGGCGGCAATACCATGCCGACGGCCTTGCCGGGCTGCTCATTTTTCCTCGGGATTGACTACGCTCCAGTCCGCGCCATGATCGAGGCGGGATTGCCTGTGTGCATCGCGAGCGACTTCAATCCCGGCAGCAGCCCCGGCGGCAACATGCAATTCATGATGAGCCTCGCCTGCACCCGCATGAAGCTCCTTCCAGAGGAAGCGCTCGCAGCCATCACCATCAATGGTGCCGCAGCCCTGGGCATGTCGGATGAGGTGGGCAGCATCGAGGTCGGCAAGCGCGCGGACCTCGTCATCACCACGCCGATGGACAGCTTGGCGGCATTGCCCTACTACTATTGCCGGGACCAGGTCGAGACGGTGATCGTGGACGGCGTGGAGATCGGGGTGGAGTGAGGGGCTTAGGTCGTTGCGGTGCTATTGCGGGGGCTTAGGTCGTTGCGAGCGCTTTAAGCGCTCGCAACGACCTAAGCCGTCCACTATCAACTATCCACTATCAACTATATCCTCAGCTTTTCACCCTGCCCTTCTCCGGAATCGGCGCTGCCACCTTCATGTCGGCGTTGCTCGCCGAGGTTTTTGCCGAATCGGTAGCTGAATGTCGCCGCAATCACCCTGCTGTCAATCGGGCTATGGTAGGAGGCGATGGTGTTCTGCAGGTTGTTGATGATGCCACGGAAATGCCGGGTGTACAGGACATCGCTGATGCTCAGTTTGATGGCGCCTTTGTCCTTGAGGACGAGCTTCTTGGCGCCGAGCGTGAGGAAGCCGACTCCCTGCGTGGTCACCTGTGCGGACACAAATTGGCTCATGTACTCGCCGCTGAATTCGCCGCTCCATCCCTTGCCGAACTGGAAAAGGTTGGTGAACTGCCCGAAGCCATAAATTCCGGAGGCGTCGAGCTTTTGGTTGTAGAGCTTGCTGACATAATGTGTGCGACCGCTTTCGGCGTAGAGGTTGGCCGTCCACCACTTGGTCACGGGAATTTGCGCATTTGCCGAGATGTTGATGATCTCCGAACTGCCGATATTGCCCGGGCGGCTGTAATAGATCCTGTTGATGATTTCGAGGGTTTCATTGATTTCGCCCCGGCTTTGACCATAATTCAGGCTCACGCTTGCCATGCCCTTGTAGGTATAGGTCAGCGAGAGATTTTGCGCAAATGAAGGCTTCAAATAAGGATTGCCAGAGTAAAAAGTGAATTTGTCCAATGGACTCAGGAACGGGTTCAGGTCCTGGAAAAATGGACGGTCAATTCGCTTGCCGTAGGAGAAATTCAATTGGTGGTTGGCGGCGGAATCGAGCTTGTAGCTGAGGAATGCGGTGGGGAAGAGGTTGTCGTATTTGCGGTTGAAGGTCGAGGCGGGCTGCCACTCATTTCCGAGCTGATTTCCAAAGCTACGGGTGGACTCGCCACGCAGGCCGATTTGTGCTCCGAAGCGCTTCCATTCCCGGCTTGCGTTGACATAAGCGGCGAGGATGCGCTCATCATAAATGAAGTGGTTGCTGATGGTATTGTCCACCTCGGAGACCGCGCCGACGGTGCGAATGTACTCCACTGCATTGTCGGTATGGGTGAAGCTCGCCTTGATGCCGCTGCTGATTTTCAGGCCGTTGCGGAATGGGTGCTCGTAATCCGATTTGAAGGCAACGATGCGGATGTCGGAGGGCAATGTGCCATTGAGTTGGTCGGTGTAGGTGGTGTCACCCATGGGGTGCATCACGGTATTTTTGAAGAGGTGCTGCTCGTCGTTGGCGTAGCGGATGATGTCGGCGTCCACTGTCAATGTGCGGCCGAGGCTGTCAAATGTATGCCGCAAATTCAGGTTCGCTCCGGCATTGCGCCACAGGGCTTCGATCGTATTGTCGGCGGTCACGCGGCTGAGGGGGACCTCATCGCCATCCAAGACACGGGCGACGTTATCGGTATGCTCATTGCGTAGGGAGGCACCGCTTGTGAGCACCACGCCGATCGTCGTTTTTTCGCTGGCATAATAATCGACGCTGACTTTGCCATTGCCCATCGGGATGCGTTTCTCGATGTAGGAACGCTGCCGGAAATAGGAGGAGGGCATGCCGAAACCCTGATAATACGCCCTGGAAATGAAGAGGTCTTGGAACCCAGTGCGATAGCCGCCGCCGAAATTGGAGGAAATATTGAGTTTGTTGTGGCGGTAATTCAGGCTGAGGCTGTTGTTGGACTTGGGGAGGCGACCTTGGCCATAATTGACGGAAAAGGCGCCATTGAAGCCTTCGACATTGTTCTTCTTGGTCTTGATGTTGAGGATGCCCGCATTTCCGGCGGCGTCATACTTGGCCGGGGGATTGGTCATGATCTCGATGGATTTCAAGGTACTCGCAGGCAATGACCGCAGGTAATTCGCGAGGTCGTCGCCGCTGAGGTAGGTGGGTTTGTCGTCGATGAACACAACCACGCCCGTCTTGCCCTTGAGGGAAATGTTGCCGTTTTGGTCCACCTTCACGCCAGGACTGCGTTCCAATGCATCCATCGCCGTGCCGCCTGCAGCCGAGATCATCGCATCCACATTCACCACTGTCCGGTCGATTTTCTGCTCAACCAGCGGCAGCTTGGCCACGATGTCCACGGTCTGCAATTTGGTGTCGCCCAGCGGTTGCATTTGGATCGCGGGGATTTGCTTCGCAGCCTCGCCGGGTTTGATCACGATGGCTGTCCCCATGTACGCCTTGAACTCCACGTGTCGAATTGCGAGCAGCACCGTGTCCGCCGGCGCATTCGTCAGCTCAAAATTGCCTTGCGCGTCCGTCAACGCCGACCGCAGCAAGCTCGAATCCGCGGCATCGAGCAGGTAAACCGTGGCATCCGGCACAGGATCAGCCCCCACGCCCTGAACCGTCCCTGTCAAGGTGGATTGTGCGAAAGCGGCTTGAAATGCAGACAAACAGAGCAGGAAAACAATCAGCAACGATTTTGGCATACAATGCGAAGCCGCTTTGCGGCCTGCGCAAAGCTATCCCAGTCCCTCCCCCCCGGCAATGCCTCGGGAGGAATTAGCAACTTTTTGCACGGGGGAGGCTTTGCACGCTCCACCGCCCGCCCCCCAAAAACAGCCATTCGCACCGCCTGCAGGATCACCTATTCGCCACTCTGGTAACTTCATCCCAATTCAGAGATACTCACGTCGGTATGAAACGCCTTCTTCTATTGCCCATCGTTTGGGGATTCTTGTCCCTATTCATTTCCGCCCATGCACAAATGGTCCACCCGGACTACGTGGATGGCGCATTGTACTGGCGTGTCAAGCCGGGGATGCAGGCGATTTTGCAGGATTCCATCATGCAGGAGTATGCCGTCGTGGCGGTCGAACATCCATTTGCACCGCTGAATCCCGACAAATTGCGTGGCAACCGCATCATCAGTGACTTGCACCGCACGGTGCGCATCCGGTTCAGCAGCGCGAGCCGCGTTACAGAACTCGCGAGCTACCTCGCGGCGCAGCATGCAACGGAGTTGGTGGAGCGCGTGCCGCTTGTGACCCTGGACCTCACCCCCAATGACCCCCAATTCGCAAGCCAATGGCACCTGAACACGATCAACGCTTCGAATGCCTGGAACCTGAGCGTGGGCAATCCGAACGTGACCGTAGCAATTGTGGATGACGCCGTCCGCAGCACACACCAAGACCTCGCGCCCAGCATCTGGACCAATCCCGGTGAAAATCCCTTCAATGGCATCGATGACGACGGAAACGGCTACATCAATGACATCCACGGCTGGGACGTCGCCGACAATGACAACAATCCCGACCCGCCCCTCGCATTCGCGACGAGCAGCGTTTACACCCACGGCACACACTGTGCGGGCATCGCGGCAGCCGCCACCAACAATAGCACGGGCGTGGCCTCCATCGGATTTGGCGTCAAGATCATCCCTGTCAAATGCAACAACGATGCGACCCCCGGCCCGAGCCTGCCCAATGCCTACGACGGCGTGGTGTACGCCATCACCGTCCTGCCCGACGTGATGAGCCTGAGCTGGGGCGGGCCCGCATTTTCCAATACCAATCAGCTCCTGTTCGACCTCGCGGCGACCAATGACATCGTGGTCGTGGCTGCGGCCGGCAACAGCAACGTGAGCACTCCGATGTACCCTGCAAGCTACAACCACGTCATCTCCGTAGCCGCGACAGGCAATACGGACGCCAAGGCTAGCTTCAGCAACTACGGCCCGACGATCGACATCAGCGCCCCCGGCGTGGACATCCTGAGCACCCTTGCGGGAAACAACAGCGACTACGGCCTGCTCAGCGGCACCTCCATGGCCACGCCGATGGTCGCTGGACTCGCCGCCCTCATGCGCTCCTACAATCCTGCCAAGACCGCCCTCGACATCGAGAGCTGCCTCTACAGCACCGCCGACAACATCAACGCGCAGAATCCCGGCTACATCGGGCAGCTCGGCGCGGGCCGCATCAATGCCTTCCAAGCCCTGCAATGCGTCAGCGGCACTCCCGTCGCCAACTTCACACAGAACTACACCCAAGTCTGCCCCGGCTTCCAAGTCCAATTCACCGACCAAAGCTATGGCTCGCCCACAAGCTGGGCATGGACATTCCCCGGCGGCACGCCCGGCACATCCACCGCGCAAAATCCCCTCATCACCTACAATACGCCCGGCACCTACTCCGTCACCCTTACCGTGACAAGCCCTGCCGGCAGCAGCACCACCAACTTCAACAGCATCGTGGTCGCTACGCCCACCGCCACCATCAGCGGCGGCGGCCTCATCAACCTTGGCTCTCCCGCCATGATCACCGTCAATGTCACCGGAGCGCCACCATTTTCCTTCGTTTACACCGACGGCAGCACCAACTACACCGTCACAGGCATCCAAAACAGCAGTTATACATTTGCGGTCAATCCCACCGTCACCACCAACTACACCCTGGTGAGCATGACGAGTGCGCAATGCAGTGGCACGGTCTCGGGAAATGCGCTGGTGACTGTCAGCACGGGTTGCGCTGCGAATGTCAATTTCCAGAAAATCATGGGCGGCGCGGCGATGGACAGCCCTTATGGTGCGAAGCAAACCCCGGATTGCGGATTTGTGGTCGTGGGCAATACCTTTTCTTACGGCACTGGAAATTACGATGCCGTCCTCTCGCGCCTCGATCCCAACGGCAACCTGCTCTGGTACAAGACATTTGGGGATGCAGCTGACGATTCGCATTTCAATGACGTGATCCCTGTCTCCAATGGTTATGTCTGTCTCGGCAGCCGTGGCGCCAACAACCAAGGCCGCATGCTCCTCGTCAAGACCGACCTGAATGGCAACCTCCTGTGGCAGCAGCATTACCAATACGTGAGTGGGGGAGGAGCGGTGTTCACGTCCCCGGGCGAAGTCGTCGAGATGTCCAATGGCGACCTCAGCATCAGCTTCTCCGGCGGTCACACCAATTTCAATTCCATGGGGCAAGGCATGATCCGCGTCAATGGCGTGAACGGGGCGATGATTTGGTCCCGGCATACGCAGGTCAACAGTTGGGAGGACATGCGGAGCATCCAACGCCTGAGCAATGGCAACCTCGTGGGGGCAGGCGCGAGCCGCAGCACTGGGGTGACTGCTGGACTTTACGACATGACCCTGACCGAGCGCGACGGGAGCGGCAACCTCGTATGGTCCCGCAACTATGGCAGCACCGCCAACGAAATCGCCTACGACAACGTGACCCTGCCCGATGGCGGTCAACTCGCTGTGGGTTACACGCAGAGCTTCAGCGCCAGCGTCTCCGACATCATGATCATCCGCACCAACAATGTGGGCACCCTCGTCTGGGCCAAGAAATACGCCCGTCCCGCCGCTGACATCGCCTACAAGATTGTGGCCGGATGCAATGGCAAATATTTCGTCGCAGGTTCCAGCCGCACGGCGGGTTCCGGCAACGATGCCCTGCTCTTTCAAATCGACCTGAATGGCAACGTGCTCTGGGCCAAGACCATCGGCGGCGTCCTAGACGATGGCAATACTGTGAGCTTGGGGCGATCAGGCGACTGCGGCTGCATCCTGACTGCCAGCACATTCAGCTACGGCTACGGTGACGCCGATTATTATGTCGCCAAGACGGACAGCAACGGCAACATCGCCTGCCATGCCACTCCGGTCACGCTCACGGTCACCAACATCACCCCGAGCACCTTCGCCGCCAATACCGTGAACGGCAACAACACGCCTTCCTTCCCGACCTATACCACCACCGTGCAGACGCATACCCCAGTCAGCCTGCCAGTGTCTGCACCGCCTGTGGCGCACCCGTCGCGGATTTTGATTATGTCACCAATGCCCTGTCCTTCACCGCCCTGGACAATAGCGTCAATGCCCAAAACTGGTATTGGAACTTCGGCGATGGCAGCCCGGTCGATACATTGCGGCTCGGCGTCCACGAGTATGCAGGGCCCGGCACCTACACCGTCACGCTCATCGTCACGAGCCCCTGTGGAGCGGACACCGCAGTGCGGACCATCACCATCACCGGCCTGAGCCAATGCCTCCATGTCATGCAGCCCGGACCCGTCCGCGGATTTGACAGCTATGTTTTCTCCCGCGACGATGCCACCAACAACAACGATGGCGCAGGCAGCGTGCTCGCCATGATGACCTGGACCTGGAGCGGCAACCCCGGCACTGGCAGGGGCTACGTGAAATTTGACTTGAGCCGGATATGCAGTAGCGCCACCTTGCTTGAAGGTCGATTCTCCGCTTATTACAATGCCATCCTCGGGCAGCCGCATTCCGGGGCCAATACCGCAACATTGCGCCGCGTCACCTCGAACTGGGACGAGTACGCCGTGACCTGGCTCAATCAACCGACCTCCACCACCGTCAACCAGATTGCGGTGCCTGCATTGGCGGGGCGGTGAACCTCAACAACCTGCTGGTGACGCCCCTGTTCCAGGACCTGATCATCGGCCCCAATTACGGTTTCCTGTGGCGGCACGACGTGGAGGCGACCTATCGCGCTACCCTCTTCGGCAGCAGCGACTGGCAAATTCCCGCCGAGCGGCCCAAGCTCACATTGCGCTTTGACCCGATCTATGCCTACTCCACCGCACAGCCGAGCGGTAGCCACAGCGTGACCATTTGCCCCGGCGACAGCGTGCAGCTCAATCGCCGCTGGCTACACGAGCCCCAATACCACAAGCGGCCCCTCGACGGCAATCCTACTTGTGGGTGCCAGCAACAGGACTCAGCTGCAGCACCTGCCCCAATCCGATGGCCTCGCCCGACAGCACCATCACCTACCGCGCCATCGTTTACAATTGCCCGAGCTGCGCGGACATCGACACGGTGCGGGTGAATGTCAGCCAAGTCTGGGGTCGAAGCCCTGAATGCCATCCTCTGTGCAGGTGACACCGCTCAAATGATCGCCCATCACCCGGTGCCCGGCAGTACCTTCATTTGGACGCCGACCACCACGCTGTCGCCCGCCAATTCGCAGACACCCAATGCCTACCCGACAGTACCGACCTGGTATTATGTCACGGCCACGGACCCCATCAACAATTGTGTTTCTGTGGACTCTGCATTGGTGAACACGGGTTATCCCTCGACGCTGCCGCCCTTGATCCCGGATACCCTGATCAGTTGCAACCAAGGCACGATCATCTTCCCGCTCAATCCGAATTTTACGCCCATTGGCAACGATTTCTACGAATGGAACCTCGTCGGCAACATCACGCCCGACCCGAATCACCCCAGTTCCGACGCCATCATCAATACCAACATTTACCCTGCGACCTACCACTTTGTGCTGCAAGTCACGAATGAATTTGGCTGCATCACCAAGGACAGCGTGGATGTCAATGTCAATTGCACTGTGCTGCCCACAGCAGTGAGCCTGCGCGGGGAGGCATTGCCCGCCGGGAATTTGCTGACCTGGCATGTGGAGGCTGGGGGAGATGCGCAGCGCTTCGCATTGGAGCGGAGTGGGGACGGATTGAGCTTCGCAGCCGTGACCCAAGTCGAAGCAAAGAGTGCCAACATTGCTCGGGATTACGATCACCTCGACGTTGCGCCGCCCGATGGCAACTTGCTTTACCGTGTCCGCATCACCGACCGCGACGGACAGTCGCAATACACCGAATCGGTCCTGCTGCACCGCGAATCGGGTAGGAACATGGCACTATTCCCGAATCCCACAAGCGGCCGCATGACGATCATCGCGGACGAATCATTGGCAGGAGCGAACTTGCAGGTGATGAATGCGATGGGGCAATGCGTCCTCAAGCAGCCCGGCATGGATGCGCCGAGCATGGAGCTGGACCTGAAGGGATTGGCGGCAGGAGCGTATATGTTGGAGATCTGGCAGGGAGCTGGTGTGACGCACTTGCGGGTGGTGGTGAGGTGAAAAAAGGCCGATATGGTGCTTTGGTGTTTTTTTTGATTTGTATCTGATTGCTTGTTTTTGTTAATTCGTTTTGGAAAGAAAATAAAACTTGATTTATGGGCAAAACAGTAGCACTGATCAATATGAAGGGTGGAGTAGGAAAATCCACGTTGACCGTCAATCTTGCTTGGCATTTGGCAGCGTACTCAAATCATCGGAAAAAGGTTCTTGTGGTTGATTTGGATCCTCAGTTCAATGCAAGCCAGTATTTGGTAGGGATTAATCGTTATGAATTCTATGTAAGGAACGGGAAGCCTACAACATGGGAGATTTTTGAACAAAATACAAGAACGCCATCTGGTAAAGGCACTAATATTCTTCCAACAGATGCCATTCAAAATGTGGTTACATATCAAGGTGGGGCTCGTGTCGATCTCCTTCCCTCCCGCCTAGAGCTTTCATTGTCTCTCAAAAATCCATCTGGTAAGGAAAGACTTCTGCCTAGATTCTTAGAGAAGGTTAAGTCGAATTACGATTTGATTGTGATTGATTGCGCTCCTACTGAATCAATATTGACTACAGCAGCGTATTTGTCTAGTGACTATATTCTTGTACCTGTGAAACCAGAATATTTGTCTACAATCGGATTGCCTTTGCTAGCAACATCGATGGGAGATTTCCTTGAAGACTATGATGATCATCAACTTCAACTTCTGGGAATAGTTTTCAACGCGACAACTAACTATTCACCTGAGGAGCAGCTAGCGAAGTCTGAGGTTAGAAAGTTGGCATTAGAAAAAGGGTGGCCTGTGTTCAATTCTGAGATCACATATTCAAAATCTTATCCCAAAGGGGCAAGGGAAGGACAGCCAATTTTCAACACTACCTACGCGAGAACAAGCCAAGCCAATTCTTTTCGTAACTTCGCAAATGAATTTGCTCAACGAATAGGGTTATGATTAGTGAAAAAGAACTAAGACTTTTAATAGATATTTGTAAAGCGATTGATCGTCATGGTGTTACTACATTCGAATCATTGCAAGAACGGTTAGGACTGCTGGATGAGTCATTCATTGAGGTGCTAAGAAAATTGGAGCCTGGGAAAAAGGCAGCACCTAGCTCAAAGAAGAAGCGCAACTTTCAGAAAGAAGCGCTTGACATCCTTGCAAAGGTCAGCGAAGAAAATCCTTCGAAAGGCCAGATTCTCTTCTCGATATTTGAAAATCTGAACGCTAAGCAGTCGTTAAAATCCTCAAAGCAGCTTTCATTTTTCTTGTCAAATGAAGGAATTTATCAAAAAGAAGTACAAAGTAGAGAACAAGGCATTTTTCTCATAATTGTATATCTTTCCAAGCAAGAATTTTCAAGTTTAGAGGAATTTCCGCCGAAATTTGGTGAATTATTAACCCCTAGACGTGACAATTTGCAGGGCTGGAGCGAAATAATAATGAATCGAGATAGGCCTTCTAGGAAATAGAATTGAAATCTGTTGTGGGCTCGCGTTTGCAGAATCCCCTACCTACCCAATGAAACCGATAAAGCCATCTATTTCTCGAATTTTTTATCACAACAACTCCCTATCATCCAGCAGATTGATGAATGCCACCTTGTAATCCCCGCCGGTCACCTCCAGGATCGCGACGGAGATGGGGAGGTTGAAGCGCTTGTGCCCTGCGGCGCCGGGATTCAATGTCGGGATGCCGTCACGCACCGTCCAAGAGGGCTTGTGCGAGTGCCCATGCACGATCAATGTCGGCACAGGCGAAAGCATCTCCGGCCGCAGGTCTGCAATGTTGTGGATCATGAGCAATTCGATCTCCTCGTACCGCTGCCGCCAAACAAAAGGCACCCCCGGCCAATCGGAAGGATGATCATTGTTCCCCAAAACAGCCTGCACCGGAGTGATCTTCTTCAATTCGATGAGGATGGACAGGTCTCCGATGTCGCCTGCATGCAGGATGGTGTCCACGCCCTGCAATGCCGCGACCGCCTCCGGGCGGAGGAGTCCATGGGTGTCCGAGATGAGGCCGATGCGCATGGAACGAAGATAAGGAAGAATGGCTGTAACCAATGCCGCACGTCTTCATGTTCGGAAGCAAAGGCGCTAATAGGGAAGCTTTTGCGAAATGGAATGAATTCAGTCGATATTGGCGATGGCGCCAATCAATTGAAGACGACGACCCATGAAGAAGGTTCCTCCTTCGCTTGCGCTGCTGCTGAACTTCGATCCGGTGATGTGGCAATTCCGTAACATTCGATTCGTTTGGCCCAAATTTCCCTCGTGAAGCAAATTCCTGCTCTGGCTTCTGTTCTGATCCTCTGGTTGCAACCGGGACAAGCCGAGCAAACCGAGAAGGCACTGCCATTGTCGCGAGTGGCAATGCATGCGGACTACAATGGCGGCTTCTTTGACGAAACAGCATGGCATTCGCCTCCTGCAGCAAACCTTCATGACCAATCCCGAGGGCAGCAATTGGAAATTCTATTCGGACAAGGACACGATTGGCAGTTATGGCAAGGCAAAATGCAAGGTGAGTTCGTCGCTTGCATTGAGGAGCCGACAGCAGAATTGTTTGAGACGCTGGTATTGTTGGAGTTGCGGAGGCAGGAGAGGACTCTGTGGAGGTTCTCCGCAAGGAGCGTTATTACCATGGCAACGGCAACAGCTGTTGGTCAAAATGTACGCGTGATTTTGCCGATCGGTATTGCTGGTCTGCTTGCGGACAGAAATCAGCCTTCGCGTGCCGCACCATTTCTTTGTGCGACCTTTGCCCTCAAGATGCCGTGCACTCCTGTCCAGACGGCGATTGCCGCGAGGGGAACGGCGGATCCATCAGCCGCTGTCTGGCGGCCTTTTGCGGATTCAGTATCGGGACAGCCTGATCCATGAGGACAGCACCGGCAGGATGACCGACGTGGAATTGAAGACTCATGAAGAAATGAGTTTCTCCGGTGTGGGCTTCGAATTCCGCACAATAAAACAATGATGATTCACTTTCGAAGGATGCAGAAAATGACTGTTGCACGTCAATCAAGCCCCGCAATGCGGCTGTTGATTGCATTTGCCTCCATGCTCGGCCTCCAAGCCGGATTTGCCACCGCACAAACGCTACCGTATCAATCGACTTGGGGAGGGAATGCCATTTTGTCGATTCATTTACCATGTGAAGCAACTTGTGATCACCTTTGACGGGGAGAAAGCCTTCAAAAAGAAGCTGGACCCGATCGTGGAGACCCTGCAGTTCGATGAGCGCGGGCAAAACACCGAGGAGAAGTATGTGAGCAAATTGAGACGCACGTCACTTGCTGTGGAGCTACTGACCGGATGGCTGTTCGATTTGGTGAATTGTGAGAATGCAGTGCTAAAGCAGCTCGATGGAGGCTATACCTGCCACGACGGGGTGATCGACTCCATGATGGAGTGAATTGCTCAACCGACAAGACCATGCAAGATGGCCGCTGCCTGAAAGCCAAGCGTTACATCAGGCCCTGGAAACAGGCGAATGGGTGCAGAGGACTCCATCCTGTATGCCTACGACGCAGAAAATTTGCTGATTGAGACGCGGGCAAGCAGCTTCAGGATAGAGACCAAGTATTTCCGGCAGCATCGTGATGACCCAAATAAGTGGCGATCAATGGGTTCGCCGCGAGATCACAACCGGGAAGTACGGCTTGCCCATCACCCTTCGCATCTTCACGCTCGACAACAAGCAGAAGAAGGACGTCCTGGTGCTGTACGCCGACTTTGAGTACGACTTCCGGTAGGGGAGGGACAGCGCTGGCGAAACTCCAAGAGTGCACCGAGGAACTTTCTAAGCGGGTAGGCCGATGCGAATTCCTCTAAAGCAAGAAACACGGTGTAATCTGGCACGCAGCATTGGCCAATGTAGCGCTTCCACCGGGTGTTAGCACTACGCGCCAGATCCTCTCGGCCCTTCCCGGGCCTCAGGATGACAAGCCGGAAAAGGTTGGATTACAACAGAGTTTTCCAGAGCAAAGAATACCGGCAAGACCACAGCGTTTGCCTCCACCAATCGTGAACTGATGCGGAATTCTGCGAATCAGTAGTTCGCACAAGCAATTCTGTGAATTACTCATCTTCGTCTATTTTCAATGGTATTCGTGATGTGCTTCGCAATTCCGTGAATTCTGCTCTAACTTTGCCCCCGATTTTGAGTTCAACTCACTAGAAACACCACTTAGAATAGAAATATGGCCGCAGTACCCAAGTACATCGCCCCTGACTACTACCTCCTCGACGACCTCTACGACGACGAGTTGAAGATGATCCGGCAGGCTGTTCGTGACTTCATCGACGCGAAGGTCATGCCGCATATCGAGGATTGGGCGCAAAACAACCACTGTCCCACCCACCTGATCCCGGAAATCGGGGCATTGGGCATCTTCGGGCCGAGCCTCCCCAAGGAGTATGGCTGCGCCGGGCTGGACGACATCGCCTACGGGGTGATCATGCAGGAAGTGGAGCGCGCCGACTCTGGTCTGCGTTCCATGGTCTCCGTGCAGGGTTCGCTCGTGATGTACCCGATCTACCGCTACGGCAGCGAGGAGCAACGCCGGAAATACCTCCCCAAGCTGGCGAGCGGCGAATTCATGGGCTGCTTCGGCCTGACGGAGCCGGACTTCGGGAGCAATCCCGGCGGCATGATCACGAACTTCAAGGAGGACGGCGACCATGTGATCCTCAACGGCGCGAAGACCTGGATCAGCAATGCCCCCTTTGCGGACATCGCCGTCGTCTGGGCCAAGGACGAGCAGGGCAAAATCCGCGGCTTGATCGTGGAGCGCGGCATGGAAGGCTTCAGCACTCCCACGATCCACAACAAATGGAGCCTCCGTGCATCGACCACGGGCGAGCTCGTCTTCGACAATGTCCGCGTCCCCAAATCCAACCTCTTCCCTGAGGTCCGCGGCCTCAAAGGTCCGATGAGCTGCCTCGACAGTGCCCGTTACGGCATCGCCTGGGGTGCGATCGGCGCCGCCATGGCCTGCTACGACAGCGCCCTGCGCTACGCCAAGGAGCGCATCCAATTCGACAAGCCCATCGCCGGCTTCCAATTGCAGCAAAAGAAACTCGCCGAGATGATCACCGAGATCACCAAGGCGCAGCTCCTGACCTACCGCCTCGGCCAACTCAAGAACGAGCACAAAGCCACAAGCGCGATGATCTCCATGGCCAAGCGCAACAACGTGAACATGGCCCTGAACGTCGCCCGCGAAGCAAGGCAAATCCACGGCGGCATGGGCATCACCGGCGAATACCCGATCATGCGCCACATGATGAACCTGGAGACCGTGCTCACCTATGAGGGGACGCATGACATCCATTTGTTGATCACGGGGCATGATGTGACTGGGATCTCGGCGTTTCGGTGAGATCCCAATGGAGGCGAGAGGCCTCACTCGCCCTGAGGCCCTCGAAGGGGGCCCAATGCCGATCGGCACAAGGCCTCTGGCCAAGTCTGCGTGGATCCACAAGAACCCGCAGCAGTCCAAAAAATATCTCAAAAAACACAAGGGCGACCCGCAGGTCGCCCTTGTCATTGGATCAAACTCCGCGCCCCCTTACATCGCCACACCGGTGAAGAAGAACTGCACGGTCGCCGTGACCACCACCGGGGAGCAACCCGCGATGATGTTGTAGCTGAAGTAGCCATTGGTGCCGCCGTAGCCGGGGTTCATGTAGCCATGCAGCGCGCTGTAGGTGATCGCCCCGCAACTCGTGCTGCCGACCTGTCCACCCCCGCCATTGGCATCGCCCATGTAGAGGTAATTGTTGGTGGACATGGTGTAGAGTCCGCCGCTCAGGACATAGTTGCCCTTGTCCAGCAGGGTGAAAGTGATGGGGCGCAAGGCGTAGCTGGGCCACCAAGGGATAGGATTATCTCCGATCAGCATGCGGACTTGGTGGGAAAGTGCCGCATTCAATTGGCTAAATGCCACGGGGTCGATGGGCACGTTGCCAGCTGACGCGCCTGCCATCCAGTTGGAGATGGAGTTGTTGTAGGCCACGCCGCCGATGGTCACTGTCGCGTAATTGGCGTAGGTGAGGTTATAGACGCGGTTGGAGGTCGCGGCTTGCAGCGTAGGTTGCGTGGACGCGCCCTCCGGCAACATCGGCGGATGATGCAATAGCTCCGAAGTGTGCTGATACTCGGCGGCACCCATTGCGGAGTCCACGCGGAGTTCGCGGTAGGCATCCTCGATTTCCTTGCGAGGATCGGCCTCCTGCGTGCAGGCACTGAGACCGAACATTCCAAGGGTGATCACGGCAATCGTGAATCGAAAAAGACGTTTTTTCTGGTACATAAACAATGCTCTTATTGATAGGATAAAATGTGAAAACCACCGGAGGGCTAGCTTCCATGGCAGTTTGCCGCACCGTTGGGGTAGAGACGGTGGGTTAGGTCAGATTCCACAAGGGTTTGTTAAATTGTTTGAAAAAAAGCTTCTGGTGGATCGTATCACTCAAAGAGATAGCGGTAGGCAAAGTCGTCCAAGTTGATTTCCTCATTTGCTTGGATTTTCAAGTCGTAACGCTCTTGGTTGACTCGTCGCCCAATCGCATGCTTGCTATCACGCAAGCCAAGTGTCTCGATTGTGTATTCAGCACGCAATTGGTCGGAGGCAGAAGCTGTGGGATTAACCTCGATTTGCCAGGTGCGGGAATCGATGATGAAAAATCGTTGAAATGAATAACCCTCCTCATCAGGCGCAATCAAGATCGGATCATTGCTCCATTGTTCTTTCTTGAAACCTTGGCAGTTTGGACAGGAGAAGTAGAGGTTTTCCCATTTGCAGACCAGATGATGGAATGCAGGATGAGACTTTGGACGAAAATGATCAATGGAATCCTCCTTGCTGCCAAGTGGGTGAAAATCGCAATAAGCACAATGCTCCTGAGACGCAGTTGCGAGGAGCTCGCTCAGTGGGATATTGATTCTCTGCTTCTCAAAGGTGGGCCATTGGAATTTCGCACCAGCGTTTTTTGCCCGGAGAGACTTGAATTGTTCTCCCCACTTTTCCCAATTCTCCTTGAGAAACTCTGGTTGTTCTGGTCGGCTCAATCGGCGCATTTCAGGCAATCAATTTTCGATTGAGCACACGAGCCGCCTGCCTC
The DNA here is from genome assembly GCA_046329055.1 of Bacteroidia bacterium. Classification (GTDB taxonomy): domain Bacteria; phylum Bacteroidota; class Bacteroidia; order J057; family JADKCL01; genus JADKCL01. The sequence continues at coordinate 29,206 of JAXLVK010000038.1, read as the reverse complement.
AACTCCAGACTGACGTAATTGTGCATCTCATCACTCTGACTCGCAAGTTCCTGCCCCAATTGATTGAATTCCCTCCAATTGGAGTCCGTAGGCCCGTTCAATACTTCTTTGCGTAGCTTGTAGAATTCATCCAGTTTGGCTTGAGCCTCCATTCCGAACTGTTCATGGATGTCAAATACTTCTTCCAGGATGGTTCGGTAAGAATCCGCATCCTCTGAAAGCCTTGGCTCCCCGTCCAACACCGAATAACCTTCCGAATCCAACTTGAACTTGTACACCCAAGCCCCATCCACCGACCCAACCACGAAGGGGGAATGGGTTGTGATGAATATCTGCGCATTGGGGAAGAGCTTTTGAATCACGGGGAGAATTTTCCGCTGCGCCTTCGGGTGGAGGTGGATGTCGATTTCGTCTAGGAAGAGGGCGAAGCGGGAGTCGAGGCCCGCAGGAAACTGACTGAGCCGGTAAATGAGGTCGGCAAGCCAACCAATAAGCGACTGAAGCCCCAGAGCCAGCGTTTCGGCCTCAAGCAATAGGTCTCCTAGTTGAATACGGACATGAAGGTATTTTTCGTCGATTGCAAATCGAACCATTCTCCCTACGATTTCCGAAACTGCGATGCCTATTTTATCTATTTTCCGCTCATATTCTTCTGCTTCGCTTTTGGCTCCTCGCCTTTGGGCAAAGGCTGCCTTTGTATCGCAGTCCATGATCCACTGGAAGAGTGCATTGTTCACTGGCTCTTTGTCCCAACGAATGCCCTCAACCAAAAGCCGACTATTATGCAGCTGCCCCCCGGGCTTCACAAATGCTGTTCTCAAAAAGCGATTTGCCTGATAGGTGAAAAAGAGATAAGGGTTCCTTTTCCCATCAACCCATCGGTTTGAAAAATATCCTGAACACCAATCCTCAAGATCATTGTACAATTTTGTGCCCCCATCTTCCTTCAGTTCTTTTCCGATGCTCGGGCCCGAAAAACTGACATCGAATTTGGAATTGGTTAATTTCATTTTGCGCTCGACGCGCCAATCAAGTGCAGTGTTGTGATGAACTTTTCCATCGCCACCTTCAGTCCACCCATACCAGCCTTCAAACGCCGTCATCGCCTCCAACAAAGTCGTCTTCCCAGTCCCATTCTCCCCCACAAAGATATGCACCTCCGCACGGTCGCGGTCCTCCTCGCGCTTGCAGGGAAATTCCAGCACCAAATCCTTGAACGGGCCGACTTGATGCAGTTCCAGCCGCCGGATGCTCAGATCGCTGTAGTCTTGGCTCTCACTCATGTCTCAAATCTACGCAGAATCCGGCTTCATTCGGCGGCCATTCGGCTCTCGAATCCGCTCAAAGTTCCAGTCCAGAAACCAGCAATAGCCTCAAACCCGCTCCCCACCCAAAGGCCCGTAGAAAAACACCCAGGTCGCGAAGTCGGTGCTGAAGGCTTCGAATCGGTGCACAGCGCCTGCAGGCACAAAGAGGAAATCGCCTTGCTGGAATGGGATGCGGCGCCCTGCATGGAAGAATGTCCCTGTGCCTGAGGCGATCACGTAGATCTCGTCGCGGTCGTGCGGTTGCTGCAGGTCCACTCCGACAGGCTTGTAATATTCCACGGAGAGGCTGCCGTGGCGGAATAGCTCCACGAAGGTGCCTCCCTGCTGCGTAAGGCGGGAGGCTGCCTCGTGGATGGAGATTTCTTGCTGATCCATTCCCGAATGTAACGTGGTTTCTCCAGCCATCCCCTCACAAAACCTACCGTTTTCTAACCCGTGGGATGGCCGCTCCGAGATTCGTCGTACCTTTCTTCTGCATTGAAATGATCGGAAAAATGAGAATCACCACCTTCATCGCAGCTTTGCTCGCATTCGTGTTTGTCGCCGCGACTGTTTCCGCGCAGCCCACTTCTTTCAGCCCGCGGGGCGTCGGTGGGGGAGGGGCGCTCTTCTTCCCGCGCATTCACCCGGTGAATGACAATGAATATTACGTCGCTTGTGACATGAGCGAGATGTTCCATACCACGGACCTCGGGCGGCATTACGATCAGGTGCATTTCCAGAAGTTGCAGGCATTCAATACCTCCACCTATGAATGGACCAACAACCCGCAGATCGACTATTGCAATTTCAATGATGGGAACAATGGCTATCCGGTTAAGACGACGGACGGCGGCGGCACTTGGAACCAAATTCAGGCTTATGACCTGAACAATTACGGTTCTGTCTATACCATGAGCGCGAATTACAGCAACCCGCAGCAGCTGCTCGTGGGTGCCTATGGCGACATTCTCTTCAGCAACGATGGCGGGACGAGCTTTTCCCTCGTGCGTCACGCTGGGAACATGGGGGCTGGACTCATCATGGCGGGGACATTTTGGGACGGGCAGGACATTTATGTGGGAACCAATGAGGGCGTCGTGCATTCCAGTAATGGCGGCGGCACATGGACGATGCTCGGCAACAATGGTTTGGGCAATGGGCAGGTGATTTGGTCATTTGCGGCTGCGAAATCGGGCAATACCTTGCGCTTCACCTGCATCACCGCGGATGTCGGCGACGTTTACAATGGTGTGATGCCTTGGGATTATTGGGGATTCCCGAAGGGTGTTTATGTCATGGACAATGCCAGCGGAACTTGGCAAAGCAGCAGCACGGGCATCGATTTCAACAATGATTTCGTGATGTATGTGGGCATGGCCTGGAACGATGTCGCCACCATTTATCTGGCTGGAAATGATGATTCTGAAGGCGCTCCGCTCGTCATGAAGTCCACCAACGGCGGCGGCAACTGGTCGAAGGTCTTCAATACCGCCAACAATGCCAATATCATCACCGGATGGGAAGGATTCCAAGGCGACAAGGGCTGGGGATGGAGCGAGACCTGCTTCGGCATCGCAGTCGCCCCCAACAATTCGAGCAAGGTCATTTTTCCCTCATTCAGCAATGTGCAAGTCACCACCGACGGCGGCGCAAACTGGCGTCAGGCTTATGTGGACGCAGCTGACGAGCATCCTGCGGGCGCTGCCACGCCGAAGCGGGATGATTACCACAGCATTGGGCTGGAGAATACGACTTGCTGGCAAGTATTTTGGGCAGATTCGCTCAATATGTTCGGCTGTTTCAGTGACATCGGCGGGATTCGCAGCACCGACGGCGGAGTGACTTGGGGCTTCAATTACACCGGATTTTCGGTCAATTCGCTTTACCGGATGGTGCGCGGTGCGGATGGCAACCTGTATGGCGCCTGCTCTGCGATCCACGACATGTACCAAAGCACCCGCCTCGCCGATGCGCAACTGGACGCCAATGACAGCCAAGGGAAAATCATCTATTCCACGGACAATGGCGCGACCTGGGCGAACCTGCATGTTTTCAATCACCCCGTGTTTTGGTTGGCGACCGACCCAACGAATACGAATCGGATGTATGCATCGGTCATTCATTTCGGTGGAACGCAAGGGAGTCAACAAGGCGGAGTTTATGTCTGCAATGACCTCAATAACCTTGCCGCCGCGACTTGGACCAAGCTGCCGAATCCGCCTCGTACTGAGGGACATCCTGCGAGCATTGTGGTGCTTGACGACGGCAAGGTGGTGGCGACATTCTCCGGTCGGCGAACGGGAGCCGGGTTTACGGCGAGCTCTGGGACTTTTATTTACGACCCCGGAACCGGAAACTGGACGGATGTGAGCGATCCGGGGATGAATTATTGGACGAAGGACATCGTGATTGATCCCACGGATGCGACGCAAAGCACCTGGTTCGTCTCCGTCTTCAGTGGCTGGGGCGGCGCCCCGAATGGACTCGGCGGCCTCTACCGCACCACAAATCGTGGCACAAGCTGGCTGAAACTCACCGGATCGCAACTTCGATCAGGTGACCTCCGTGTGCTTCTGACCCCGCAGGTGACGGCCTCTTTCTCACGACGGAGACGCAGGGCCTCTGGCATTGCGCGGACATCCAGCCCAAATGCAATGTGGCTGCTGGTGGACAGCTATCCTTTCCGGCAGCGAGCGCGTGTATTTCAATCCCTACGACATCGACAAGGTTTGGGTCAGCAGCTTCGGCAATGGGATGAAGGTCGGGTCAATGTCAGCGGTCACTGCGGTGGATGTGGTGCAAGCGGAAGGAGTGGAGCTTTCCGAATCGGAATGATGGGGAGTTTACGATCCGATTGCCGAAAGCTGCCTCAGGAGACTTGCAGGTGGAAGTGATGGACTTGACTGGCAAGGTCATGGCTGCCATGAAAGGCAAGGCCTCGGACGGCAACCTGCGAATGCAGCTCAATGATCGCCTCGCGCCCGGGATGTTACCTCGTTCAGGCCAGTGGGAAGGCGGGAGTTGGACAGCGGGGTTGTGATCACGCGGTGATGTTGCGTTGGTGCTTGCGCCATGTCATGTTGCGCCTCTGAATAGCCGCACCTCGTATTCATAAAACTGCATCTTGCCACCGACCTTCACGTGGTTGACCTTGACGAGCAACAGCCGGTCGATAGGATTTCTTGCCACAGGTACCAATCATCGCCGATCTCCCCGGCTGGAGCGTAATAGTCATTGCCCCAGGTCGCCCATGTAATATTCTGTCGAGTTCCTTGCCGTCAAGGTAAACATGCACGGAGGCGTAGCGGTAATCGGTTCCGCCATAAGAAACCTTGAAGGTCCATCTGTCCGGGGCGACCTCCACAGGGACGCATAGCCTGCTGACGGCCCAGGCCACAAACTCAGGCACGGAGTCGTGGAAATCGTTCACCAAGCCCTCGCATTGGGCACTTCGATATGGTCAGTTTCTTGCCTGTAATGACCTCAAGGGCTCGTGAAACAGCTTATTTACTTGGAAGCCATGTGCGGAAAATGTGCCATAATCTGCCGCCAGGCGCTGCATGATGCTGGAGTTCCATCCCAAAATAAGTTGGGAAGCTCCGATCGCGGCATCCCTGACTGTAGCAGGGCCAATCTGCGGGCGGGTTGTTGGAGATATCGCCCCTGCGCTCCATGAGGCTCGCAGCGGCCTGGCGCTCTGCGGTTGAAGGTGGAATCGTGCGCACAGGGCACAAACCCGTCATTCTTCTGAAATAATTGATCTCTGCAATCCGGGCATCCATGACTTCTTGCGGCAACAGACGGATCGCAGCCACTACTCGGGATTCCAAGTGCGTGGCACCTCCGATGCAGGAACATAAACCTCTCGATAGAGCCGCTGCATCTCAGCAAGGTTGCGATTGGCTGGGTCAGATTGCACCGTCGTCCTTCCTTGCCAAACATGCGGCTCGGGCCATGACCTCTACCTACCAACTGGAAAATCCAGACATCGCAAGGCATAGGCCCGATCATCGCGATGGCGATTGCTTTTCGGGCAATCATGTGGTGGAATAGAGCGGACTGGGACGCGGTAAGTCGGCGATGGATCTTTAGCTCGCTGCACGCAAGGTCGCGGCGATGAACAGGTTGCATACACCCTGCGTATGGAGCACGCCTTGACGAAGGTCTTCGCCGTGAGGCCGACTTGCAATGGCGGGTGCGCTTGTACTTGAGCGCGAAGGCCTTGGTCAGGATTCTTGACGAATTCCGCTGCGAGCTCCTCGGCAACCTGGCCGTAAGTTTCTTGCCCTCCCAACTTCACAGAGCGCTTGACCTCGATGAGGCAAATCTTGGGTTCGAGCATGCGGGCGGCTTGATCCTCGCTGAGTTGGCCTTCGATGCGAGGTGTGCCTTGTTGCCGACCGCGGAAGCCATGAGGCGCTCCGCATCGGGATTCTTTTTCCTTGCGCAAAGGTGGCGAGGCGGATCACCGGCTTGGAGAATTGCTCCATCATAGATCAGGTCGGTGACGGAGGTTTCGGTTGATCCCACAGCCAGTTGGTTGAGTTCAGCGTTGCCCAGTAGGTCGGAAACCAGGGTGGACCGGATTGTTGCTCGAAGGGGTGATTTCGGGCTCGCTCTCTGACTCGTCGTCGGAGGTATTGCCATCGTAGGAATAGTCCGCTTGGGTGCCGCCATATTGCTGATCGATCTTGCGACCACAATGGCGTCGGTGGCGCTGAACAGCACGACCTCATAGCTGAAGAGGTGATCTTGTCCTCGTACTCGATGCCTTTGACCTGCACCTTGACCTTGTTGTTCACTTTTCCTCCCAGGTCGCCCAGTCCTTGATTTCAAATGCAAGCCCATCGTCCCCGTACCCAGTGCGTTCGGTGTAATTGAGTGGGATGGTCTGACCGCCGAGGGTGAGGGTGACCTTGGCATTCTCGTAGTTGGCGCTGACTCCGGGGACAGAGATGCTCCAACGGTCGCTGATGATCTCTTCCGGGCAAAATCCCGCCGGCGGCCAAGCGACGTACTGCGGCAGGCTGTCATGGACTTTGTGGTCCCCGAAGACATAGATGGCGTCCGTTGAAGCGGTGCCGCCATAGCCCATGGTCGTCGTTGATTCTTTCAATATCCACATGCGGTGCCCGACGCTGCGGTTGTTGTCGCCTTGGTCGTGCATGTAGGAATTGATCCCGCCGCCATAGCCGAGGTTGCAACTGCCCGCGCCCTTGGCACCGTCGGCCGAGTAGCATTTCCAGTTCGTCGGCGGGGTATGGCTCAGGGCATTGTTCTTGTACATGAGGTACGCCGCTGCCTGGGCATAGTGGTTCATTTGCGGATCCAAATCGATGGGTTGCAGGCCAGCCATTTTCCGGAAATAGTTGATTTCCCTTTTGCGGGCATCGAGGGTTGCTGCGCTGAGGGTGCCGGGTTTGCAGCTACCGGGTTCGGTCCAGCCCTGCGGGAAGTTGTGGGCCGGCAGATAAACCTCGTTGTAGAGCTTGCGCATCGCCTCCATGCTGCGGTTCATGTGCTCATAGCGCATGATCTCGTCGCCGGAGGTCGCATTGGACGATGGCATTGGTCGCCCAGACTTAGCAATGAGGGTGGTGTGGCTGATTCCGAGGAGGGTGAGGCTGAGGAACAAGGATGCAATTTTCATAACCGAAGCCGGATGGAAGTTTCCCATCATTACGCGCCAATTCGAATTGGTTACTGCTCCTACGACGAATTGCGTAGGCCAAAAAGGTTGTCCACAGGAAAGGATTTGTGAAAAATGGTAGCTGTCGCGATGCGCGAAAAAGAAACGGGCTGCACGAAACCGCACAGCCCGAGACAATAAACCATTGGAGGCAGGTTATTCGCAGGAAACGCTTGAAACCCGGTTGTCGCAGTCAAATGTGACGGTAGCCACCGTGACAGGGCCGGGAAGCAAGACATAAGGCAGCAAAGGCGGAGGGGCAGTATATGCGACCTTCACCGAATAGGTGTTCAGAGTCCCGCCGTTGAAGCAGCGACCCTGGCCGCTGAGTTCGGCATAGACAAGGGTGTGGGGACCGGTGTAAGGTTGTGCGCAGGATTGGGCAGCTGCCACGGCCCGATTCTCTAGCGCGTTGGGGTTGCCTGATTGGGCATGAGCGCTGCACACGCCCAAGGCGACGCCCATCAGCATCAAGATTCCGATCTTTTTCATGGTGGGTTCTAAAAGTTGATCAATAAAACGTGTATGAATTTGGGGGGAATCAGGCAATTCTCCAAATCATTCTTCTTCCATCACCAGATCGGAAGCCGGGATTCTAACAGAATGGTAGTGTGGGGAATCGGTCGTGTCGCCGACTCATTGGCCCTGTGGCGGGGGCAGCAGGACCGGCAATGCTTCGTACACGGCAGGATGTAAGATTGTCGCGTGGTTTTCCTTGGGGAGCTTGTGCAGCGAAACCTCGATTTTGGGTTGGCCGAGCTTTTTCAGGAGGCTTGCCAGGGCCGCGGCGTCATTTTCCATCACCTTGCCTTCCTTGCCCACGACCACGCGCACAGTCGTCGGCTGCAGGTCTGCGGCTTTCATCGCATCTGTCGGTCGGCGGAGGAGGGATTCCTTGTCCCACCACAGGCTTGGGCTCACGATCATGTACTGGTTGAACAATTGTGGCCGCGTGAAGAGAATTTCTGTCGCCAACAGCCCGCCCAACGATTGCCCGATGAGCAGCCGTTGTCCATTGGTGCGGTAGAGTGAATGGACGAGGGGGAGCGCCTCCTTCTCCAGGAAATCGATGAATGCGGCGGAGTGGCCCGTGGTGGGGTAGGCTTGGAGGTCCTCCTTGATGTTGGTGGGGAAGGTGAAGTCTCTCCGTCGGTCCACATTGCCTACGCCCACGAGGATGCAGGGGCCCATGAAGCCCATCATGTTGTGGAACTGAATGATGCCCGCGACATGCACCAAGTCTTCATTGGCGGAGCCGTCGAGCAGGACAATGACGGGGTAGCTGACCTTGGAGGTGTCGTAGCCATCGGGGAGGACGACATTCAGCACCCGCTGCTCATGGAGGAGTGTGGACGGAAATTCCAGTCGCGAGCCGAGGGTGATGGGCGTTTCCATTGGGGCGGATTGCGCCATCAGGCGGCAGGCCCCGATCACGATCCATGTAGCGATGATGTGTCTCATGGATGCAAATGTAGCAGCAAGCAGTGAAATGGAGGTCAGCGTAATGGCAGAGCAAAAGTGAGCGTATTGGCGGGGCATGCCCCGCCAATACGACTGCACCTCAACGATGCTTGAAGGGGTGGACTTCCCAGTGTCACATCTGCTGGGTCATTTTGAACGGAATGTTGACGAAGCGAAGCGGAGGCAACATGGAGGGAGAAATCTCTGCAATGTGGATACGAGCACTGGTCATCTCGCCTAGCCGCTTACGGACCCGCTTTTGTGATCACACCCAGGAATTTCTCGCTACATCAGAAATGACACCTAGGGACGCTTCAACTTCGCTCAGGAAATGACACCTAGGGACGCTCGCTAAGCTCAAAATGACCAATTAGGCCCACCTCATTCGGCCTTGTCTGAGTGTCCCCATCACGAACAGCCGCACCAATGCCGCGTGGGACAACGGCTTCGAGGCATCATTCACGTCGCCATTTTGTCTCATAATCCAATAACACGACGTCTTGGGTCTCCAGAATCTGCCGGAGCTTGCGGACTTGCGGCTCTGAGCGGTTTTCCAGCGCACCCATTTGTAGGATGGTAGGTAGATTCTCCACCGCGCCTCGATGGCGCGAGGAGTTCCTTGCCGTCGATTCCCTTGCGGTGTCCACGCGCGGCGCGCCATATTTCTTGACGGTGCGCTTGAGGTCCTTCATGGTGTCATTAGCGAAGCATCGGTGGGGGAAATGTGGCGACCGCGAAGACCTTCAGACCCTGCCAGATGCCTTCGACGCATTTGGCAGTCCGGGGTTCGGAGTAGGGGATGGGGATGCCCTTGTGGGGGTAAAACGAACGAATCGGATGGAATTCATCGAAATTCCGAGAAGCGCCCAGAGGTGACATCGATGATCGCACTTGAGACAGGCTTGGCCAGGTCGCCGGGGACTTCTTCTTGCTGTCACAAAAAATCTGTTTCATACGTGAAAATGTTAAGTTCTAGCCGAAATGATTTGGATGGATCCACTCCTGCCTGTATGGCATATAGCCGGGCAGCGTTTCGCGTATAGCGATGAGGTGGGTGGGGCGTCAACGGTGCCAGGTAGTCAGCAATCCACCAAGCGGACAGTCGCCCGACTCGAAACGATCTGATTTGATCCATGGAGATGATGGCCGAGAAATCCTGTTGTGCGCTGCACCGTTGGCGTCCAATCTAAGAGCAAGGAGAAACCCGCGCCGGATCAAAATTTGGGATCGCAAGAAGATAGAACTCCTCGTCCAGTTGCGAAACAGTATGGAAAATTTGTCTACTATCTCAAAGACTCTATCGGAGTCCATCGAGTTTGGTGGGTCCGACAATTCTGCATTGGCATAGATGTCCTTCATCGCAATGGAAAGCCCAGAGAAGGAATCCGCCTATGGTCATCGATGCTGGCATACAGGTCGATCACCCATTGGTCGTTGGAGTTGCGCCAGTGCACTGTAACGAATGGGTAGTTTTGCTCGATGGTGATGAACTCCTGCAAGCTCCGGTATCTGTCTGTAATAGAAATTGTTTGGGCCCTGATCCCTGTGTCGAGTCCCCTCCGAAAGTACCTCTACCACGATGGTGGGGTTCTTGCAAATGTCGCCTCTCAATTTGGCCTTTTTGTGCCATATCCGCAAATGACAAGCACATCAGGATATCCATAGACGCTATCCTCAGAAAGTTCGACCTTGAAATTGCAATCCGCTACACACGACATGGCGACCCTCTCAAGGCACCGAAAAGCAAGCCTCCGATGTTCATAGTGATCAGGCTATGGTTCTCGAACCACCGGCCATATCCACGATGACGCCATTGTAATACTCTGCCCTGCCTTCGATGCTGTCTTCGTAGGCGAGATACTCTTGTGGGCTGACCCAATCGATCTTCAACCCCACTGTGTAAATATACAACCTTTTGCAGGCAGCGGTAGTTCAAATGCCCCAAAGCAAGCAGCCCACCCAGCGGGCTGCTGCAATTTCATTTTCAGGTACCTCAGCCGTTTTTGGCGGGGGCGCCGGGGGCGGCAGCCTCCTGGACCCGGGAGCTTCGCCGCTTGCCACTCAGGTGGTCATCGTAGTTGTCGGCATAGACACCGATGCGGTTCACCATGGCCTCAGCCTCGGAACGGTCGAGACCGTCGGTTTCGCGGATGTGCTTCAGCCAAGCCCAGCCGTACTTAGCTGGCAACGCCGTAGAGGTTTGTCGTTGATTTCCGGCGGCTCCTCGATACTTCCTGTGGCGGTCTGCGACGAGTGCAGGCGCATCACCGGGGACATGGCTTGGAAATCGGGCGACCTTGGCTTTCGATGTACCCATTATCGATCAAACGCGTGCAGAGCCAAGCATCAGGCTGTACTGACCGGGGTTCGCGCCACGGCAGAGTGGGATCCACACCGGGGCCACGGATGATGTCCTCGATCATGTTAGTAATAAGTCAAGTCTTGCATAGCGTATTGATATTATTGAGGATGCAATTTTCAAATGCCGTTTGGGGTAGTCCTTTAGGATCGACCCGCCCTTCCGTTCCTTTTCGAAGATGTAAGTAAGCGAAAGTCCGGGAATGAAAGCGCGGCCCTTGAAGGTTCCGCCGAAATTTGTCTCCTGATTGATGTCATAGCGTTTTGCGCCCTCAACCCAGAAGGCTTGCATCGGCACGGAGGCCTTTCCATTGATAGCCGATGCCCGCGTGCCCAGCTTGTTGGCGTCGGGCGTCTCGGGGGTGAAGCCGTCCGGAACCGGAGTCATGTCAAATGTGAGGCCGCCGCACCCAGAGGTTCTTTTTCAGCTCACCTTGGTAGCCCCGCGCGGAAAATAGGCTGTTGTGGTATTCGGCCGGTTCAGGTCGGCGAGTTTGTCGGTGTTTTCGGCGAAGTCAGTTCAGGCTGTCATACACACTCAGAAGACATAGTTCACGTCCAGCCCGAAGATGTGCTTGTTGTTCGGCTTGTAAGCACTCCCAATGGTCGCGGTGGCTGGCAATGCAATGGCTCCTGTGAAGGTTGTGTTCGGGAAATACTGCGCCAATGCACTCGGCACAGTGAATGTGGCCTGCCCCGTCCTGCGCCTTGAAGGAGACGGCGGGCGGTAGCTGATACCAAAAGAAAGAAGGGAGAAGCATTGAACATGGCCCCGACATTGAAGCCCATGCCCTTGCCGCTTGCGGAGAGCCTCGCCTCGCCCGTAGCTGCCGTCCATGAACTGAGCGGGCACTCCGCGGCGCAGCAATACATCGCCTGTCGCGAAGACCGGGCCGCCGCCAATGCCGAAGCGATTCCCCAGCTTCAGGCCGATGGTGGGCTGGATGAAGATGGTTTGAGCGATCTCCCGCAGCGCAAACTGACCCCGCCAATCGTCGGCATAGGATACCCCCACGGCTGCCGAAGGGGTATAGACCGCCGCTCCCAGGGCGATGGCATTGTCCGCGCCGAATTTGTAGCGGTAGTTGGCGTAGGCGTGGCGGTGATATATGCCGCTCGTTGGTGGTGGAGTAGTTGTCCGGGCTGGGGGCGAGGTGGCTGATGCGCGCCACGATGGGCGTGATGCCCGCGCTGATGCTCGTGGGTGCAGACCAATCCGCCGGGATTGAAGTACTGCACCGAGCCATCGAATGCCAAGCCCGCGCCCACGTGCGCCATACTGGGCCACGCTTTGGAGGTTGACCTGGAACCCACCCGCCATCGCCTGCACAACCGGCAGTATCGCCGCCACCATGCACATCCGTTTCAAAGCAGCTTCATTTTCATGCCGCCTTTAAAGCTACGCAATTAATTGATAGTTATTAAAGGGGTAGTTGACAACTCGGGCGGCGCTCATGGGCAATCCACAGGGTAATCGCTCTTAATTTGGCCGGAACTGAGCCCGCGGCATCTCGGCCCCGTTCGACTTCGCTCAGGGCAGGCTCCGGGCTACCCTGCTCGAGCTTCGCGCCTGCACTGAGTGGTCACTGAGCAAGGTCGAAGTGCTTGCGGAAGTGGCGGAAGAACTCGGAAATCCAGGGCTCTTTACTGCCATTTTGGTTTACGCTGGCAAGATGCCAGCGGCAGGGTAGGCATGCGGCCAGAGGCTGCTGCCTCCACTCAGAGCGGAATTAAGAGCGATTGCCCTGGTGCTATCCACTGTCAACTCTCCACTGTCAACTCGAAGGCCTTATCTTGGGGCATGATTTCTTTGGATCGCCGGGCACCGTTGGGATGGGTATGGGCTGCTTGCCTTGCCTTGGTGGCTGTGGTGCTGCTGAACGCCTGGGTCTCGGACGACGCTTACATCACTTTCCGGACTTGCTACAACCTGACGCATGGCTACGGCCCGGTCTTCAATGTCGGGGAAAGGGTGCAGACCTTCACGAATCCGCTGTGGATGCTGTTGGTTTCGGCGGTGTATCTGTTCACTGGGGAGGCGTATTTCACATCGATCGTGCTTTCCCTGCTGTTGGTGGGAGGGATGCTGTGGCTGCTGCATGGGCGGATTTGGCGGGGAAGTTGGGCAGGCGTGGGGGTGACATTGGTGCTGGGATGGTCGTTGGCATTCGTGGAGTATGCGACGAGCGGCTTGGAAAATGTTCTGAATGGCTTCCTCTTGGTGGGTTTCATCTCGATTTGGCTGAATCAGGAAGAGGGGCATCGGCGGTTGCGGAACTTGGCCCTGATGGCTGCATTGGGGATGGTGAGCCGGATGGACACGTCGCTGTTTTACTTGCCGGGATTGGCCTTGGCGTTTTGGAGGGTACGGTCTTGGCGGGCTTTGGGCATGGTTATGGTCGGGATGCTGCCATTTCTGATTTGGGAGGCATTTGCACTGATTTACTATGGATTCCCGTTTCCGAATACCGCTTATGCGAAGCTGAATGCGGGCTTGGCGGAGGCGGATGTCTGGCGGCAGGGTCTGCTGTATTGGCAAAACTTGGTGCAGCGGGACGTTTTGTCCGTCGGATTGATCGCTTTTGGCTTGCTGGCATCGCTTCTTCCTGGAATGCGACGAGTTCGTCCCATCGCCCTAGGGTCGCTACTGTATTGCATTTACATCGTGCGCATTGGAGGAGACTTCATGGCGGGGCGGTTCTTCTTTCTGCCTGTGCTCGCGGGGGCGATTTTTCTGGGATTGTCATTTGCAGAGGGGAAAAGAGTGACGCTCGAATTGGCCTTGGTGGCGCTTCTGGGGATTCTCAATTTCGGTGGCCCATGGTACAATGTCTGGCGTGGGCAGCAGCCGTTGCACGGACTGATTGATGAAAATGGGATCGCTGACGAGCGGGCTTGGTACCACGACGTTTCGGCCTTGAAGGCTTACGATCCGAACATGTGGGTCTTGAAGCAGGAGGCGATTCTGGACAGCGCGGTTGCCAATTCAGGTGAGCCAGTGGTGATGTTCCTCGACTATCTTGGGTTCATGGGCTACGGGCTGGGGCCGCAGTACCATATCGTGGACCGCTATGCGCTCGCGGATCCACTGTTGGCGCGGCTGCCTGTGAATGACCTTCCGGACCTGCGGCCGGGGCACCTGGAGCGCGTGTTTCCCCTGGGCTATCGGAAGACATTGCGGACAGGAGAAAATCACATTGAGGATGGTCAGTTGGCTGAGTATTACACAAGATTGAAGCGAGTTGTCAGTGGGCCAATCTGGTCGGGTCAGCGATGGATCGAGATCTATCACCTCAACTTGCACAAGTATGATCGGCTGATTGACAAGGCATTTTACCATCATCCAAGCGAATTGGCCATTTCATTCAAGGATTGCGATGATGTCCGACCCGAGGGAGAGCCATTCATGAGCCCCGGACAATGGCAGATTTTCCGAGAGCGTCCGCTGACCGTCAAGCTACCTGCGGCATCATTTGTGGACTCCATCGAGATCAGCCTAATGAGCATGGCAGAATACAAGATTTCTTTCCTTTTTCATGGGGAAGTGAGGGGCGAGCAGACGGTTCCGCAGCGTTGGGACAAGGATGGCTTGGTGTACTACCATATTCCCTTGCCCAGGGAGGATGCTGAAGGCATTTTTGATGCAATTCGTATTGAAGGTGTCGGGGGCAGTGATAGGTATGCTTTCGGACATTTGAGAATCATTCATAAATAGCATCTGACCATGAGCAAATCACCTAGGATATTGAATTGCGCTTTTGATGAGGAGGGTGTCTATGTCTATCAGGCCTTCAGCCCGCACATCGTGGCGAATGCCGTGGAATTGGGGACGTTTGGAAAGGGATTTGGGCTGGACCGGACGAGTTGGATCAAGCCGAGCTTTGGTTGGACATTGCAGCGAAGCGAGTACGCCACCAAGCACCGAATGGAGGCGATCGCGCGGATCAAGGTGCATCATTGGGCATGGTTTGAGATGCTGCAATCGAGTGCCCCGGCCCATTACGATCCCAACATTTACGCCAATGAATTGGAATGGAATGCGGCACTCAAGCGCTGCCAAGTGGTGATGCAATGGGATCCCGACCGCAACCTCGACGGCCGACCGAATGGGCGTCCGGCGATTCAATTGGGCTTGAAGGCGGAGATTTTGCCGAGGTACGTGAATGAGTTCATCATCGGGGTGGAGGACGTGACTGAACTTGCCCGTCGTTGTGGGGAGATTGCTCGAGCAAGGCGAACAGATTTTCCGGAAGTGCCGCTGGAGCGGGAGTATGCGATCGAGGATGCAGAGCTTGCGCGCCGCGTATTGGGCTGAAATTTTCCGAAAGAAACTCCTTGTTCCACAATCATCCAATGATTAGCTTGGAGCATTGATTTTCAATTTTCTAACTCTGAAAAAACATGAACAAGAAGCTGTTTTGGATGCTCATTCCTGCACTTGCATTGGCCTCCTGCAAAAATGAGATCGACGCCTGTTTCACCGCCAATCCCGACGGGCAGGTTGTGCAATTCAATTCCGACTGCTCCATCGGCGGAACTGCCTACGACTGGGAATTTGGGGACGGGGGAACGTCCATCGCTGCCAATCCTGCGCATACCTACGTGGTCGGCGGAACCTATCAGGTCACGCTCCGTGTCACCGGAAAGGATGGGGAAACATCGACGGCGACCGAAATGGTTACCGCCATCATTCCCAATGCCAATTTCACCGGAACTTACGCCAATGCAGAGACTTGCGACACGACCGGATCCGATTTCTACACGGTGACATTGACGCCCTCCACCACCAATGACCGGGCATTCACCATCGCTGGACTTTATCGCGACAATACACCATTGACCGCCATTGCTGCCCTGGATGGCAAAAGTTTCACCATCGCGCAGCAGACGATTTTTGGGGGCACGATCGCCTCATCCGGCTCTTGCACCTCCAATGCCACAGGCACGACCATCAACCTCGTGTACACCTTCACCAGTTCATTTTCCGGCAGCGCCGAGCAGTGCACAGCCACTTTCACGAAGTGAACCAAGGCTGATTTCATCGATATTTGGCGCGGACATCGGCTGCATATTTCGCAATGACAGGGCCACCGGTAAGCTTACCGACAAGCACAATCAGCAATGCAAGTGTTGAAGCCTGCGCATTGCTGCAAGCCCCATCCTGCGCGCCGAGGCCTTAGGACTTCTTAGCCTTTTTGCACTTTGGATCAGCGATCACAATCGTCCGAGGCAGCAATTGCGGGGTGATGTTCAGTTTGGCGGGATCACTTTCGTAGAGGTTCTTGACGAGGTCCATCACCTTGTAGAACTCCTTGTAGGAATCCGTATCGAACTCGAAATTGGTGGGAAGGACCTGCAATGCGACCGGTCCGGTGATGCCGATGGTGCGCAGCGAATACGATGCCTTGAGCTTGCCCAATGTCACGCTCGCGGCTACCTGAGGCAAGTTTGTGACATCGATCTTGCCGCTTTGGCGCTCAATCGAAAGCAGCGCAATCAGTCCTGCACCAAATGTCACCGTGTCCTTTTCGCAATTGAAGCTGCGCTTTTGCATGAATTCGATCACGACATGCACCGCCTTGCGAGAGTAATTTCCCCCGCCGAAGCCCAGGACTTGGATGGAACCGGAAGCGTCGGAACTGAGGAGATTGTACTTGAATTCGAATCCGGTGGTCAGGTCGGATACACCTAGCGGGAGTGGAAAGGCACAATTTCCGAGATGAAACACCGTCGGTTGCACGAACGTTGTGTCATAGCCACTGGTGCGCATTTGGAGGGCGCAGGAGTAGTTTTCCGGAGACCGGTATTGCACGGTGGTCTGACCGATGACAGAAAGCGGCGCAATGATGGTCGCAGCCACGAAAAGGCAATACAATCCAAAACGTGTGAATCGTTCCATAGTAATTGATTTTAAGAAACAGGCCACCCGGTGGGTGGCCTGCATGCGTTGGTTGAGCGGAGATGGAGGGATTCGAACCCCCGGTGCAGTCACCCACACACCGCATTTCGAGTGCGGCCCATTCGGCCACTCTGGCACATCTCCGGGGCAAAGATAGGAATCCGCCCGGAAACGGAAAGTATTTTTCGAGCGCCTACCAGCTCAGCGTGCCGCTGTAGGGAAGTACCAGCACCAAGTCCAGCCAAGCCGCCGGGTTGATCTTGGCGGTGTCCGGGAGGAGCAGTGCAGAGCCAGGGTCGATGGTCGCCGCGATGTTCCAATTCGCCTTGCCGCTGAGCGGAACGGGTGCATTGGTGCCTGCAATCGAGACATTGTAGGGATAGCCATTCGTCCACGGCTGCGCCGGAGTGGAGTTGCCACTTGGCCCAGACAGGTCTTGCAGGCTCATGGCTTGTAGCGCAGTGCCCAGGTCAATGCCCTCAGCGACAATCGGGTAGAGGTAGGCTTCCCCGCTCGCGTTGCCGAGGGTGATGCTGGACGGATTCAGGTTCGCGGCAAACATCTGCTGCACGATCTCGATGGGCAGGTTGTGGCTGCTCAGGAAGTTGAACCAGGCGCCGCCAAAGAGTTGCTTGAGCGAAAGGTAAAGCATCCCATCGTAGGAGCTCAAGCCTCTGATCGAGGAAGTGAGCGCGTTGCGGTAGTTGAGGCCGCCATCCTGCGCTGTGTATTCCACGCTGAGGATCACGTCACTGATGGAGCGGAGCGGGAATCCATTGGCGGCCTGCGGGATGGAAAGCGCCCAACCTGAGACTGCACCGGTTCCTTCGAACGGCAGGTACTGCGGATCATCCAGATTGACTTGGAATACGCCGCTGTCATTTACCCCGGTGCTGATGACAATTTGCTGCCCCGGTGCCCAGTTGCTGCGGATGCTTCCATCTAGCGGCATGTCCGCTGTCTGCCCACAGAGGTACTCCACCGCAGCCACGCTGGGCTTGGTCACCACCGTATTGTGGGTCTGGGTCAGGGTCGCATGGATGTTTTGGTAGGGGCCGACCACAGCCGGAATGCTCACGCTCAGCGTCTTGATCTTGCGGTTGTACTGCCCCGGGAAATCGAGGTCGTACAGCAATTCGCTGAGCTCAAACCTGCATTGCCCTGTTTCCAGGAGTTGCAGGAGCGCCACCGGGTTTTGCTGCCGCAAGGAGTAAGTTTTGCGGACATGCAAGGGGCGACGTGCATTGGTCACAAACGCGCTCTCCATCTGCGATAGGCTCAGGTTCAGCGTGTCTCCTGCAAGCAGTCCTTGATAGAGGCTGTTCCATGCAGCCGGGTTCAGGAAATTTTGGGACGTGTTCGTCTCGTACTGGTAGGCGACCTGTGCGGATTGCGCCATCGCGTAGGCGAGTTGGTACATCTGGAAATAGATGCTGCCCACCTGCCCGGACATCCACTGGTAGAGCTCGACATTGGTGAACTTGGTGGTGAGGAAGTTCAGGATATGCTGCGACTGCTCGTATTGGGCCTGTGTGATTTCGTAATCCTTCTTGGCGGCCTCAAGGGCGAACTGATTGGCTTGGATTTGGGCGTTGATTTCATGGACCTGGTAGTTGGCGATGTTTTTCTGGAGCGTCCAATCCTCGCTGCGGCGCAGGTATTGGCCCATGGTGGCCGCGAGCTGTCCATAGGCGTTGAGGATTTGGGCGGCGCCTTCCAGTGCAGAGGCACCGACATTCACCGATTCGCCGAACTGCATGCCCCCATTTGCGAGGCCGAATACATTGGGGAACAGGTAGGCAATCGCCGCGCCGACCCGTACTCCCTCAGCTGCAGCCATGGGCAACAGGGCGAGCCCTGCTGAGGCGAGGGCGATGATCTCTTCGGCATTCAGGCCGTGCTTGAGGTAATTCTGATAGGTGTCGCGGACATAGGTGGCGCTGCGCAGGCTCGCATGGAGCGCATGATCGCTGGAGATGAGCTGGTTGACTTGAGCGGCTTTGATCGATAGGCTCATCTGGCTCAGGGTAACCTGATATCCTGCTTGAAGCTCTGCGAGTTGCTCGGCATCCTGCTTTTCGAGAGCTGCAAGCAATTCGTTGCCCATTTGCATCACAGATCCTACAAGTGCTTTGGCTTGTTGGATGAGGTAGCTGAAGCGGTACGCAGGAACAGGTGGGGTATTTCCTGCAACCGTGAGGCTGACGCCTGAATTTGAGGCGGCAACAAGGGCTGCCGGATCGATCGGCGGCGCAAACAAGGGGATGACATTGGGCTGTCCGGCGAGGTTCAGACCGTGGCGGAGCTTGTAAAGGCGGTCGGCGACAGTCTTCCACAGGCCCATCAGCTGCGTGTTGACAGGGATGCAGAAGTAGGCGCTGATAACGCTCTGTACCTGTTCTGGGATGGTGGCGGTGCTGCCGTAGCCCTGGACCTCGCTCTCCATGTTGATGAGGAAGTCAGGCACCTTGCCCTCGCCATACATGTTCACCATGTCTTGGTAACTCGCGGGCGGCTGTTCAGCTGTGGTGACCTCCTTGACGGGCAATCGACCGAGCAGGTCGGCAGCGAGGACATAATGCATGGTCGCATCTGTGAGGCTTTCCCAGGTGTTTTGGGTGAAGAGCGCATCGCCCCAAGCCGTCAAGTTCTCGATGTAGCGCATGAAGACCGCCTTTTGGTAGCTGTTCACCCGCAGGCGGGCGATGGCATCCGGGTCAAATGGGTCGTATTGGTAAACCGACATCTGCAAGTGGGCAGTGTAGTGGTCGGCAGGTTGTACCACGGTGAATGCGTTTGGATCATTCGGATCCACGAGAGAACCATACTTGTCCCCGCGCAGGATGTGGTAGAGCGACTCGGCATTCAGCCGCCGGAATGGGGCGAAATTCCAGAAGCGGTTGCTCAGGCGCTGGTAGGGGTAGTCGCTGTACATCGCGCCGATCTCGCCTGCAGTGAGGACCGTATTCCAGAGGCCCACCTCCGCGATCATGCCCCCCAGGAAGAGATTTGGGATGCCCTCGGTGGTGCCTGCCCCGATGCGGAGCGGACTGTCGGTGTTTTGTACAAAGACGACGCCCGTTGTCTGCGCATGAAGTGCACCGTTCACATAGAGGTTCATTGTGCCGTCTTCCGATGTGCATACCACCCAGTACCACTGTCCGTAGCTCAATGTAGAGTTATCGGTGCAGTGGGTCCACCCTTGCCCGTTGCCCACCCAGAAGTGAAAGCTGGATTTGCCGCCAGCGGTATGGACATACAAGATATAGCCTGTGCCTCCGCCCCGCGAGGTGACCACCGATTGCCATTCTGGGAGTTCGGCACCCTGAGCTGGAGGGTTCACATATACCCATGCGCCCAAGGTAAATTGCGGTGGGTTCAGCGCGAGGTAGCAGGTGTCAGCGGCAGGCACCTGGATGTAGGAGGAGGTGCCATTGAATTGATAGACGTTTCTGGTGCGGAAGGCAAATGGCATACCGGCAGCAGGGGCCAAAGCAATATCATAATTCGTGCCTGCATAGCCGCCTGCGAGGTCCATGCTCACGGCACCCTCGTCCACAGCTCCCTCCAGCGGCCAATAAGCCTGCACCTCCTTGGGCGCGGTGGGGTTGAACACATATTTGTTCCAGCGCTCTGCCTCGGCATATTGCTGATTTGCCCGCAATTTCTCGGCGATGAGGTAGGGGGCATAGAAAAACAATTCCCAGAAATAGAGGCCAAAACCGCCATTGAAGTCCATGGTGCCGCCTCCTTGGACGGTGATCCTGGATGAGGGATCGTAGGGCGACAGGTCCTGTTCCTGCAGGTATTGGTTGGCCTGACGCATCAAGCCCTCTATTCCCAATGTTTGCAAGGCCGTTATGAGCCGTGGCAGCACCAGTGTCCCCATCCGCAGCAGTGAAAATGAATAG
Organism: Bacteroidia bacterium; assembly: GCA_046329055.1. Classification (GTDB taxonomy): domain Bacteria; phylum Bacteroidota; class Bacteroidia; order J057; family JADKCL01; genus JADKCL01. The sequence continues at coordinate 8,578 of JAXLVK010000038.1, read as the reverse complement.
GGTGTCGCGAGGGTGCTGGATGTCGGCTCAAACATGATCGCGGCGGTACCGGAGGGGTAGCTGCCTCCCAAATATTTGTCCAATGCGTTGGCTGCCTGGTCGATGATCGCAACGTAAGGTTGACCGGAAATGTTCAGGAGTTGCGTTGTGATTGAGTTGGCCACGGCGGCAGTGCTTGAGCCGTCGTAGGGCAGGCCTTCGATATCGGGTTGGAACTCGGCGAGGTAGTGTTTCATGACATCGTCCGGCGACAAGGCTGTGTTCCAGAACTTTACCTGCGCGATGATGCCGTTGAAACTCCCCGTTTCATAATCCCCTTCGGTGTTGGATGTCCCGCCGACATAGAGGTCCACGGCACTTGTGGGGCCCAGATACTGCGCACCATTGAGGTTGAACGTGTTGACCACCCCGTCAATGCAGATGAGCAGGGGAAACGCTGTGCCACCAGCGTTCGGGGACATGGATATGGCGATGTAATGCCATTTTCCTCCCTCGATGATGATGTCAGGGTTGACGGAGAGGGATATAAAAGCGTTAGGCGGCTTGCAATCAAAGGCAAAGCGCATGTAGCCTTCATCAAGGATGTTCATTGTCCATCCATTGGAGTTTGGCCCACCCAGGGCTGCCACAAATTGGCCCTTGGTCGCATCGGGTCTGATCCACATGGAGACGGTGAATTGCTCCAGCATGCTGTAATCGCCGAGGGGGAGTTGGTAGTAGCCATTGTTCCCTATGCTGGCAAATGTGATGGCTTCCCATGTATCGTTTCCAGAGGGGTTGCTGAGTCCGGATTGCATCGTTGGCGTGCCATCCTCGGCTGTGCCAGTATAGTCCCTGAGCAACTCCTGTATCTGTGTGCCATTGATGAAGCCGCCAGAGTACAACATGGGCCAATACAGCGTGAGGTTGGTGTCGGTGCTAGTCGCGCTGCGTTGGAAAATGTCGCTCCCCGCTGAAAGTGCCATGTTGGCAGTCCTCCACTGCCTTTCCACAGTGGATTGCAGCACATAAGCATTGCCATTGGTCGCCATCACCATTTCACTAGCGACGGGCACCATGTCTTCGCTGATGATGTATGCCGGAAGGAACGGGATCTTGGTGGGCGTGGTCACCGCTTGATTTTGCGCAGCCCATCGGTATGCCCTGCGGCATTGCTCCACCCAAGCCAACTCTTCCTGCGTGAGGGTATTGGTGCTTCCTGGGGCGGACCAGAAGGATTGGTTGCTGGGTGTAACCTGACCGATCCAACCCACCGCGCCATATTGCACAAGGAGTTGCGCTCCTTGGTTGACTGCGCTGACCACGACTTGGTTCCAAGCAGGGGTCTGGACATAGTCCGCGTGGGCACCGTTCATTCCCAGGCCAATAATGAGGTTTTCTGGGGTGATGCTGCCAAATGTCGTCTCCAAATAGGTCTGAGGAGCCGATATGCCGATGAGGATGTCCGTTGCCAGGGCTGACGGGGCTGACCACGACCCGTTGGAGTTCTGGGATGCGTAGGTGATCGTGGCGTAGATGGCCTGACACTGCTGATCGCCATTGTTGATGGTCTTGTAGGTGCGTGCGGTCTGCGTCACCCAGAACACAAAAAGCCTTCCAAATGCATGGGCCAAGGCGATCCTGTCCGTGGGGATCGACAACCCGATTTCCTCCCATGGGCCAAACGAAGCGTAGCTTGGGCTTGGGTCGTGGGTTGCCTTTTGGGTGGCCTGCACGATCATTTTCCGTACATAATACTTGTAGGGGCTTGCCGGTGATCGCCCTGCGATGTAGGTGAGTGAATTCATCCCATCTGGACTCACTCCAAGTGTCCCTTGCGGCACGCCTATCTCATAGGCAGCAACCATGGTGAGGTTGGAGACTGAGGTGATGGCATCTAGGTATTGCCCGAACGCATCGGCCATGTTCTCCTCCGTCACCTGCCCCTTGGAGATGGCGTTGAGCAGGGTTTTGAACTGAGGGCTGGCAAATTTCCGCAGGCTGGGATCTACGTAATTTTCGGGGTAGAGATAGACCTCTCGGTTGGCCTGCCAGACGCGGTAGCTGCTCATCCACTCCCACCAACGCTCGGGCACCTCGTTCATCACGCCGGGTTCCTGATTGTTGTAGCAGCGGTTCACATACAGCTGCAGGCTGTTCATGGCGGAGACGAGGTAGCTGGTCTTGACCTCGGGGCTCATGCGCACGTCGATCAGCAGGTACTCGTAGAGGTCGTCCATGTTGCGGATGCCACGGACGGTGGCATTGAGTTCCCAGATGAGCAGGCGGGCGAGGCGGTCGCGGAGGGCGCTTTGGGAGGTGGCGTCATTGGTGGTGCCGTTGCTGCCGCTTGCGACCTGAGAGGCGGCCAGATAGGTCTGCCAAGGATCGGTGCCACTTGCGGGTGCGGTGAGGCTCAGCCCCGGCAGCTTGCCGATGAGCAAGAGGCCCTGGAGGCTCAGGGCTGCCTTGTCGGTGGCGGCCATGATCTCCGACATGTCCCATAGCTGGGCGACAGTTTGGGCATATTTGAGGGTTTCGGCGCCGGGGAACCCGTTCAGAATGCCCAGAGTGTGCTGATGTCGGTGGCTGTCCATCCCGTGATCAGGGCGAGCAAGCCGTTCACCTGGCCGGCATCGGGATTGTTGGAGTTGGCGAGGCGGAGGTATTCCAGGGTCTGGTTCGTGGCATCGCCCCATGCGCGGGTCATGGCCTTGAGCTCAGTGAGGGTCTGGAGCTGCCGCAGGCTCAGCAGGGGTTGGGCGTACCCGATGCCTGTGGTGCCGAGTGCGGATGCTTGCTCGGTGATGGAATTCACCTCCGTTGCAGTGAGCCGTAACAGCTTGGCCATCTGTGTGTTGACGGCGAGTTGAAGCAGGTAGGGGAAACGTTGGGGATTGTTGCGCGGGAGCAGGTTCAGCAACTCGTTCACCGGATACGGAGTGTAGGTGATCGAGACGGAGGACTGCTTGGCGTTTTCCAGCGTGCCCTCGTTGCCATTGCCGCTGGCGTCGGGGACGGTGACGCTGGACGGCTGCGGATCGTTGAGCTTCCAGAATGCGGTCAGGTTCGGGAGGTCGGGTGTCTGGCCTTGGAGGAGCTTCTTGTAATTCAGGAGAAAGGCATTGTTGTTGCTGAGTGTGTCGGAGATAGCGACCAGCGTGATGTGCCCCTCGAAAAATCCGCCGATGACCTCGGAGCTGTCGAGTCCCGCGCCCAGGTAGAGCATCTCGGTGGCATTGGGCACGTAGGCGGGTTGCCCGTAGAGTACTTCCCCATCCAGGAAATTGAGGTAGAGGCTCATCTGCCCTCCTCCTGCAAGGGCCACAATGGAAGTCCAGACATTGGCCTTGATGCTCCTGGGTGAGGTCATGGTGCAGTAGCTGCTGCCACCTGTGCCTATGGTGAAGACCACTTGGTTTTGGGCGTTCAGGCTCACCTGGTAGCCCTTGGTGGCGGCTGGGTTGCTTTGGTCCAGGCTGGAGATGAGGATGCGCTCGGTGTCCGGTGACCCAGTGGGCTTGATGAACATGCCGATGCTGATATTGCTGCCATTGAGGTTGGCGGCGTAGGGCACCTGCATGTAGTCCCCATCACCGTTGAATGTAGGGAAGGCATAGAGCGGCACGCATTGTCCGGTAAGGTCGGCGACGGCGGTCATGACCTCAGTGCTCAGCCCCGCATGGGCCGCCAATCCGTCCACAGCGAGGGCGTTTTGGGCTTGGAGGGCTTGGAGCAGGATGTCCGACACGCTGCTAGCAAGGGAATTGCCAGGCAAGTAGGGGATCGCCTCCCATTTGTATGTGCCAGAGAGGACGCCATCTTGCCCCTCGCTGGACCCGCTCAGGTCGTGGATGGTGGTTCCGCTGCCTTCATCCACAGGCCAGTACCCAATGAGCCCGTTGGAAAGTTCACCGGGGTTGGACTGGACCACGCTGCGCACCTCCTGCTCTGTGAGGGCCACATTCCAGATTCCCACATCGGCCACGCCACCCGTGAGCAGGTTGCCAAAGCCGTACCCAACTGGATAGTCCGGGATGCCGCTTTGTTGGGCGTAAGGTGGTTTGTTCATGACCATGTCCACGCCAGGGAATTCCTGCCCATTTCGGTAAATGGTCCATGCACCGTCCTTCACCACCCAAGCCACATGGATCCATTCAAATGAACGCTCAATGAAGTTGGGGAGCCAGAGTCCGGTGCGTCCGCTACCGCCCTGTTGGCTGTAGGTGAAGGCGACCTGGCCCAGTGTCCCCGACTGCTGCGTGATGGTCGGGCTCTGCGTCTGCTGGTCGGTGCTTTGGTTCCAGGTGATGAATGACGGCCATGTCATGGTGCGGTTGGTATCACTGTTGATCCACAGGCAGATCGTGAAACAGTTGGTGGACTGTATCACAGGATCACTGAAGGGATCGAAGGGGAGGGTGATGGTGCCGTCGGGATTTTCGTTTTGGAGGTAAGCGACCTGCCGCAGGGGATTCGCAAGGAAGATGGCCTCCCTGCGTTCCGGGTCTGTGATGAGCGAGGTGTAAATTGCGCTCTGGTTGATTTCCAAAGTGCTGGAGACCAATCCCTGTAGGTCGATGAAGCCGTCCTGCACCAATTGGTCGTGGATGGCTTGTGAGCGCGCGGCGTCGATGCTGTCGCTGATGAAGCTGTCGGCGTTCAAGCGGACGCTGGCGCTTGCCGCGCGGATCCGCTCCAATGCCTGCTCCATCCGTTGGGCGGTCAGGACGGGGCGTGCGCCCTCTTGGACCTGGCCTGTGAGCAGATGGGCGAGTTGTGGGACGGTGATCCCGGCTTGTTTCAGCCATTCGGCCGTGTCGCAGATGGTGGTGACCTCGGCCACGGTCCATGCCGCTGCCCTGGTGAGCATTTTCTGGTCGGTGAGCAAGCTCAACAGCTGGAGGAATTCGCGAATGGGGAGCTTGAGGGCTTGCGCCAGTCGAGCATGGCGGTACAGGGCGCTCATGGTTGGGCACATCAGAGTCAGCCCTTGTTCCTCCTGCTGCTGCTTGGAGTGGCTGGACAGACTGTCTGCCAGCAGGCGTAGATCGGCATGCCCTAGGCCAAGTGCTCTTGACAGGCCCGCTTGCACCATGAGACTGCCCTCGGCCGAGTCGCTCCACTTGATGGTGATCGGCGTAGAGGTGAAGAGCGGGTTCTGGGCATAAACCGGGCGATAATAGGGCGGCTGTTTTCCGCTCACGTCCTTGGCCATCAGCGGCGGGGTGTTCCAGACGCGGTCCCAGAGGTCCTGCGGGGTGTCGCCATCGCCACGTCCGTAAGTCTTCATGTCGAACCAGAGCGCGCAGGCCTCGTCCACGGAGAGTTGGTAGCGCTCCATGATGACCTTGGCCAGTGCGAGTTGCTCGAGCATCGCTGATGATCGTGGTGCTGGCGGTGGAGCCATTTTCTGTCGCATTCTCCGCAGTTGCAACTGACTTGAGTGCCCGGTCAGATCCTGCCAACGCCAAGGCAGCTGGGTTTGGAGGTGTTTCATTTGGGCGACTTGCTGCCAAGCCTTGGTGAAGGCATCCTCGCGGCGTTTCCATTGGCATCGTAGCTTGTGGCGGCGATGGCGATCATGGCCGGGCCGGGCTCTTGCAGGCTCCGGGCGCGCAGGTCCAGGTAGCTGCCCCCGCCCAGCAAGCCGTTCAGGAAAAACTCCCTGCCAGCCCGATCCATTCTGAGGAGCGAAATGGCGATGTCGCCGTCCGCCAAGTGGGGGATGCGGGGCTGCTGAAGGTCAGGTCAAAGCCATTGCTGCCCAAGTCCTTGAGTACTGAGCCGCTGCCTTCGTCGCAGCGCCAGTATCACCGTCCCTGTTCCAGTGCCGGATCAAGCCGCTGCGACATCGCTCCCTGGATCTCCGATTGCGAGCGCACCACATTCCACACACGCATTTCGCTGATGTAGCCGTACTGCCCTGCTCCTGTAGCTCTGACCCATGGTGATCGGTGCAAGAGGTGGTCGAGGGTGCGACCCATCCGGTCGCGATGACTTGGCTCTTTGCAGGCCATTGAGATAGCCCGTGGCGGTCTGCGAGGCGATGTCGCGGGTGAACGCAATGTGATACCACTGATTGGGTAGGATCGAAACCCCCATCCCCAAGTGGAAATCGCCGCCGTCGCCAGGTGTGCCGTTGGGGTCACCAGGACCAAAGTAATAGAAGATGTTGCCGCTGCCGTTGATCACCACTTGGAAAGTGATGTCAGTGTACATGCCCGATCCGGTGTACATGCTGATCGGGGTGATGCCATCGACTGCAAATGCCTCGGGGCCATAAAACCAGAACTCGACCGTCTGATCGCCGCTGAGGGTGCTTGTGCTCACGCTCCCAGCTGTGGCTGCGTTCATGTCGCTGAAAAATGCCACCACGTTCTCGGACTGTCGCCGCAGGTCTTGGTAAACCATCTCTTCCAATTCCTTCGGGGTCATGCCAGTGCGTTGAAGGAAAAGCGGCTGCCAGGTGAGTGCCTCCCATACGGCGGCGTCTGCGTCACGGAATCCGTAGAGGGTGGCCAGGCTGGGAAGGTTTTGCCCTGTGACGATGCTGCTTTGCTCGGGAGACAGGTTCAGGATGGCTTCTGCCTCGGCGGGGGCAGGCAGATGCAGCGCCCGGTATATTGCGGCCAAGGACGTGCCGGATTGCTCCAGCGCGAGACGGGTCTCCTCCAATGGCAGGTTGTAGGGCGCATCCATTGGGTAGCCCGCGCTCGCAAGGTACTCCACTGCGTCATTGCCATCGAGATAATTGGTGCTCAGATTCCGGCGCAGCACCCCGTTCACGATTTCGAGGTAGCCCACCTCTGTGTTCGCATTGGCGCAGTCGATCAGCAGGTCCCAGAGGTCGGGACGCCGCATTTGAAGGGCGAATTCTGGCTGCAAGGTGTCCGAGCTTGGCTCAGTGATGTATTCCTGCACCACATTCATCAGGTCCACGAAGTAGGCGCCCGGTCCCCAAATGCTCTGGCAATCCTCGCAGTCGCAGCCGATCATCGGGCCAAAGAGCCGCTCGTAAGTGGGCATGCCCTGGCTGAAGTCGGGTTGCTGCTGCTTGGCGGAGATGGCGCTGATCACCGAGCCGTTGCTTGTGGACTGCGCCGCGAGTGCGAGCGACCAAGTTTTGCTGCGCACGGCCTGCGCGGCCTGATACACCGCGTGGGCGACCTGCCTGCCGGACTTGCCGGGGACCAGGTCTTGGAGCGCCGGGGCGGCCTTGAGCAGGAATTGTGACTCGCGACCCGTGGCGATTTGGTGGGCGCTGGTATAGCCGAGGCCGTGCAGGGCTTCGGCGACCTCGGGGGTAGGGGAGATGCGCTGGAGGCGTTGGAGGTTGCGAAGCAGTTCCATGACGGATTCTCGCTCGATTCCGCTCCAGTTGAGGCACTCATTGCCGCATTATCATTGAGATCGAGCCTCCCCAATTCGAAATGGGGTTGAGCGAAAAACGTAGTCAGCTGTTGATTCATTGTTGATACTTTGAGAATAAGTCCGGGAAATTCAATTTTGCAGCCTCGAAAAGATCAGTCGCTTGAAAGACATCAGGCGGTACAAGTCTCTGCGTCATTGTGGGGATTTTGTAACCACCACTGGGATTGAATCCTTTCCTCGCCTCATGATCTGATTCAACTTCAGAGTCATAGTCCTCGGGGTCTTGGCTGTAATAATCCTCGGACATGAAAGTGTCGCCATAGTGTGCCGCAGCTTCGGATCGTTCGATTGTATCTGCCAAGATCAATTGTGCAGTAGCAACTTGCTCCCGCCCCTGCATTGCACCTCCAAGCTTGACACTTGCACTCTGTCTAGGTGTGAACCTGAATTCCTTTGCGATTCCGGTGGCGTCCAATTGCCCCGCTTTGACTCTTCTCAGCACGCCTTCAAATATTGCCACGGCACCTTTCTTTCGAAACTCTTCGGCAATCCCCACAATGATCTCCAATTTTGCGGCTGCTATATGTTTGCCTTGAGCCTCTAATTCTTCATAATTTCGTTCTAGTAATAAACCTGCTACTCGTTGATTTGCCGCGGTGCGCTCCTCAGCCGCTCCAGTTTCCTGAGGTACATTCATGTTGAATAGCGTGGACAATATTCCCGAATAATCTTGCAATGCTTCAGGTCCACCCTTGAGGTAGGGGTTGGTTGCATTCCAGTACACGGAAATTGTATGTCCATACACATCGAATGCAGCTACCTTGTCCTCTTTTTTGGGATAGAACTTCAAGTAGTCTTTGTGTAATGCCCGACCGAATTTGCCTCGCTCCGTTGGGAATTTCTTCCGGATTTTGGCAAACTTGTCTACTCCTTTTTTGCGTGGTGGGGCGACTTTTTTCTCCTTCTTGCCCTCGCCCAATGCGAGAGCTTTATCCGCCTCTTGCCGTTCCTGCTCAAAGGTCAGCTTTCTTACCTTGGGGGAGTCGTCTCCAGTAGTGTCTGCCTGACGCTTCAAGCGTGATGATGACCGCGTGGACGGTTTTTTTACTTCATCCCCTGCCATCCCCGTAGGATCGTTGAACCCCACAGGATCACCCCCCACATACGCATACAGATTAGGCCCATCGACGGTCCCGGCCGGGTCGGGGCTCATCCATCGGCACAG
>JAXLVK010000037.1:0-55455 GCA_046329055.1 Bacteroidia bacterium | reverse complement strand
CGTTGGCGGGGGCTGGACTCAGAGTCGGCGGATTCGCGGGTGCCTCAGGAGAGGATTGGAGGCGCTGCACGGCGGCGGCGGCGAAGGTGTCCGCCTCCCGTTCGAAGGCATCGTCCGCTGGGCCCACTTGGAGCTTGGCTTGGACCACGGGGGTGGCGGTGCTGCGACCAGACCAATGTGAAAGCAGCCCCTGGAGGGAGGAATCCGATGGCCCTTCCTTGCGCATGGCGGGCTTGGCCGGGCGTTGCGGTGAAGGGACTGGAATGGGGCCGCGGGGCTTCATCAGTGGGGATTCTCGACTCTGAACCTTCAATCTAGGGCTTCAGCGGGACAAATGCACCTGACACCTTGTGGAAAAGCCGCAAAAACCTGTGGACACCAACAGAAATTCGTTGAATTGCATGTTTCAACAAACATCACCCAAGTCATTGATTTCAATAGGATTTGCCACCACCATGGTGCGAGACGAGAGATGGGCAAAGGGGCATGTGCATAACTCGTCATTTCTTTTGGATTTCGAAATTTCTTATTTGGGAAGCATCGGAAGGAGATTCCGCTGTTCAGAGTCAAAAGTCACTGCCTCACCCACTAGGTCATGATTGGTTACGCTATGTCAGCCATCGTTTCGTCGCTCAATGCCTATATGGAGCAGCGAGTGGGAGTCGATGGCCTTGTGGTATTGGATCGGCTCGTGGACGAGGACGGCAAGTTCACACAGGGCGATGGCAAGATCTGCTGCAGCATGGTGAGCATGGAGGAGGAGCGGATCGTCAAACATCAGATGCCAAGTGGTGACGGCCTCGCATTCGGAGCCAATCGGAACCCTGACATCTTGGTGAACCTCTACCTGCTTTTTTCTGTGAATGCTGGGGCGAGTGGCAGCCAAGACCGATCAGGCAAATACCTCCAAGGCCTGCACCTGCTCAGCATGGTGGTGGCATTTTTCCAAGGCAAGCCCATTTTCGATCCCCAAAACACGCCTGACCTCCATCCCGGCCTGAAGCAGGTCTCGATGGAACTCCACCCGCTCAGCATCGAGAACCAAAACCACCTCTGGGCCGGAATGGGCGCGAAATACATCCCCTCGGCGCTGTACAAGCTGCGGCTCGTGGCCATCCGCGACGAGGCAGTGGTGGGCTTGGCCCCGCTGATCACAGACATCCACATCGAGCAGGGAGGTATGCCATGAGCACTTGGCGCTACGGGCAATTCCTGCAACTCTCCGTCCGGCACAGCTACTACCGGGACGGGGCGGGATATGACTGGAACTGGGTTCCGTCCGTGGCGACGCAGCAGTTGTTGGCCTCCCGCAAGTTGCGGTGCAAGGCTGACGGTGCAGGATTGGGGTCACCGCTGCGGGTCTTCGGCGAACTGAACGACCAAGGAGGCTTGCCGACCCTGCCTGCTGGCGGCAGGCTGACCTTCTTCCTGGTGTTGCGGAATGCGGCGGTGATGGGCTACACCGATGCAGAATCCTTGGGTGTAGGCGCTCCCGCCCGGTATTCGCAGGTTCCCGGGGCAGAGGCGCTGCAGCGTGCACCCGGGCAGCCCGGGCCGGAACTTGACGCCATTTATGCCGAGGCGGGCCGGGTAGGCGCGCGTATGATTGTGGACTTGCAAGCAGGCCCCGGTAATCCCCTCATGGGCAGGAGGCTGCATGTCCCCTTGGCCGCCAAGCAGGGGCCGTGGACGTATTTCATTGCGCTCCAGGGTTATGGCTCACAGGATGAATATGCAGTGCAGGACAGTGTCAGTTCCGTCAGCTTCAGCGAAGTGAGCCTTGGCATCGATCCGCAGAGCGCGGAGGGCAGCTACCGCAGCGCCTTGGTAGGGCAGTATCCGACGGCGCGCATCCTGGTCTTCCGCAGCGCGAGCCCGATTGCATGGACGGAGGCTGGACGGACTGGCCTGAAACTGGTGAATGTAACGAACGGGAATGCCGAACTGGTGAGCAACCTGCCCGCTCCGAGCAGCAGCGGCTGGGTTCCGCTGGCATTGATCAAGGAAAGCGGCGTGCCCGTGGAGGAGGGTTTTATCTCTTGAACTTGAACGTCAACAACGATTGAATATATGGCAACGATATTGGCACCGGGTGTTGTAGTCGAAGAGAAAAGGTCGCTGGGCAAGGCGGCGACTCCCGCCAACACTTCCATACCGCTCTTCATCGGGCATACCGAGCGCGGCTCGACAGAGCCACGGCGCATCCGGTCCATGGAGGAATACGAGGTCCATTTCGGCAAGGCCCATCCCTTCATCCAAATCGCGTTGAATGGCGGGGCGCTCCATCCCCTGAGCAATGTCATCCATCCGACGCACACGCTCTACTATGCGCTGCAGCTCTTCTTTGCGAATGGCGGCGAGGTGTGCTGGGTGGCATCCGTGGGCGGCTACCTGCCCAATGTCGATCAAATGCCGCCCTTGCAAGCGCCGGTTGACTACACCAAACTCGTCCCCAAGATCAGCGTCCAGGCTGCCCTTGATGCCTCCTTGAGCATCGAGGAGATTTCGCTCGTCTGCGTTCCCGAGGTGCCCTGCATCCCCAACGACAAGGCGGCCGTGCGTGGCGATGTGATCAATGCCGTGATGACGCATTGCGGGACCCTGGGGAGTCGCTTCGCAATCGTTGACGAGTACGCCCGTGCCGGGGATGACATTGCCTCGTTCCGGAACCTGGTGCAGAACAGCTTCATGAGCTATGGCGCGGCCTATTACCCGCAGGTCGGCTATGGCTTGGGAGTTCCGGACTCGGCGGTCATCGTGATGGAACAGAGCCTATTTGGCGCCACGGGCATCAATCTGGACAAGGCCCTCGCCGAAGGGCAAACCAATGTGACGGCCCAAGCGACGACCATCCGCAACACCGCCTCCCGGTTGTTCAACCTCTACGTGGGTACCTGCGGCGCAGTCGCGGCACAGTACGGGGTCACCGATCGCAACCGGGGCGTATGGAAAGCCCCCGCGGGCATGACCCTCGCAGGCTGCACCAAACCCTTCATCGGTTGGCAGGCCTACGATGACGGCCCGCTCTACGACGGTAGCGGCAATGGCAAGGACGTCAACCGCATCCGCCTCGCAGGCAACTATGGCGCGCAGGTTTGGGGCGCACGGACCCTCGCGGGGAATGATCTGGACTACCGCTACATCCCAGTGCGCAGACTCATGACCTATATCGGACAGACGCTCAAGCGGTCCACGAGCTACGCGGTCTTCCAAGCCAACAACGCCAATACCTGGACCGAGCTCCGCAACATGTGCGAGGGCTTGCTCAATGACCTGTGGCGGCAGGGCGCGCTGATGGGTGCCAAGCCCAGCGAAGCCTATCAAGTCCGCATCGGACTGGGGCAGAGCATGAATGCCGACGATGTCCTGCAAGGCCGACTCAAAATCATGATCGCCGTCGCGCCTGTGCGGCCCGCAGAGTTTGTATCGATCTCATTTTCCCATTTCGTGAATCCCGCCTGACCCCAATCGTCATAGACCATGAGTGTAAAATGGAATACCCCCGGTGTGCAGATAGAGGAAGTCTCCCTCATTCCCACCACCATCGTGCGCACATCCACGACGCGGCCCCTATTCATCGGCCATACCTTCGCGCACCACGGCTACTTCGGGTTCAATGCCGGGTCTGAAATCCCCACACCCGCCACCGAAGTGAACTCCGTCGCTGAGTTTGTACAGAAGTTCGGGAACCAGGCCTTTGCGATTTATCTTGACGATGAATTGAAAACAGGGAATTACATCAACCCGGTTTTCCGGCTGGTCCCCAACCTGCTCTACCTCTCGATCCAGCACTACTTCGCGAATGGCGGCGGCCCCTGCATGGTCATTTCCAATTGCAGCCTCGGCACCAATTTGATGTCGCGGACGTTCGTGTATGCCCTGCAGGAAGCGGAAACCGTGCAGGATTGCCAACTGCTGGTGATGCCAGAGGTGCATTTGCTGCCTGAGGCGGAGTACAAGACCGTACACGAGGCGGCCTTGTCCCATTGTGCCAGGGTGGGCAACCGCTTCTTCATCGCCGACCCACCCTATTCCGGCAACCCGCAAAATGACGTCAAGGCCATCCGCGACCGCGTGGCAGGCGACAACCTGCGCCATGGTGCGGCCTATTATCCCCACCTGACCACCACACTGAGCCGGGACATTGACTTCAACAACCTCTATGTCTGGCATACCACCAAGAATGGCAGCAACTATGAGGCCGGACGGCACCATTGGAAGAAGGTCAAGGATGTGTACCAGGAACTGAAGGCACCGTTTGACTTGGCCGTGGCCGCCTATTCCGGGCCTGTGGTCCTGGGAGCGAGCGCCGCCGTGGCAGGACAGACAACCAAGACCGACCGCGAGCGGGGTCTCTGGCATGCCGCCGCCAATCTGAGCCTCAATGCCACCTCCGGCCCTGCGGTGAACCTCACGCAGATGGAGCAGGACAAGATGAACGTGGATGCCAGCACGGGCAAATCCGTAAACGTGATCCGCTCCTTCCCGGGCCGTGGCACCGTGGTCTGGGGGGCACGCACACTGGACGGCAACAGCCCCGAATGGAAATATGTCCCGGTGCGCCGCCTGTTCACCATGGCAGAAAACGGCATCCGTCGTGGAGTGGAGTGGGCAGTCTTCGAACCCAACGACGCCAATACCTGGACGCGCCTGAAGTCCATCATCGAAATCTACCTGACTGGACTGTGGCGTGATGGCGCATTGCTGGGCGGGAAGCCGCAGGAGGCATTTTTCGTGCGTGTCGGCCTCGGCTCCACCATGACCACCAAGGACATCTTGGATGGGATCTTGCGGATCGAGGTGGGCATGGCAGCAGTGCGTCCAGCAGAATTCATCGTGCTCCGCATTTCGCAGATGATGCAACAATCCTAAGGCTTCCAACCCCAAACCCGACAAGAACATGTCCGATTACAAATCCCCCGGAGTCTATATCGAGGAGAGCAACTCCTTCGGGAACAGCGTGGCACCTGTGGACACCGCAGTCCCTGCATTCGTAGGCTATACCGCCAAGGCACAGCAGCAAGTGGCAGATGACCTCATCAACGTCCCCATTCGCATCGAGTCCCTACTGGCGTACACCAACTATTTCGGTGGGGGAGCGCAGTCACGCCTCACCGTGAAGTTGAAGGCGGGGGGCGTCTATGGCTCCTCGGATGTGGTGTATGAGCTGCCGTTTCAGATGTACCACGCCGTCCTGATGCACTTCGCCAATGGCGGAGGGCCACTGTTCATCGTGTCCGTGGGCAAATTCACGAATGGGCTTGCGACCTATCCCGATCCAGGCCCCATCAAGACGGGCGTCGGGTTGCTGGAACGGGTTCCTTCAGTGACCTTGATTTACATGCCGGACATCGCCGGGGCCGTGGACAGCGTGGGTCGTTATGAACCAGCCGTCACTGCCCTCGACCAATGCGGCAATCTCAAAAGTCGCTTCGTGGTGATGGACGTCCCCTACGGCAACCAAGGCGAGTTTTACGACAAGGTCATCGGCAACAACCTCGCATTTGGCGCGGCATACACACCGGACCTGTTCTCCACGATCAGCCTCCCCATTCCCGACAACTACGTCCAATTCGTGAAGGGGGACAATGTCGTCGATGTGAACCGGGACGCCCTCGTTGCCCTGGGCACGCTGGACAAGGTGCGCACCAGCACGGACACCAAGGTGAAGGCCATTGCCACCACTGCGTGGTTCAGCGCATTGGCTACCGCAACGGCACCCTATATGAATGCCGTGGTACACCCCGGAGGAGCGGTCATGGGCGTGATCTGCGCCACCGACCGCGACAAGGGGGTGTGGACGGCCCCTGCCAATGTCGCGCTAGCAGGTGTCTCCGCCCTCACCACCAACCTCACGGATGTGCAACAATCCGACCTGAACGTGCCCCTGAACGGCAAATCCATCAATGCGATTCGGAATTTCAGAGGACTCGGGAACCTGGTCTGGGGAGCGCGGACCATGGATGGCAATAGCAACGACTGGCGCTATATCCAAGTGCGGAGGACCATCATCTACATCGAGCAATCGCTCAAGAACGCACTGGAGCGACTCGTGTTCGAACCCAATAACCAGAACACGTGGGCTACAGTCAGGACCATGTGCGAGTCCTTCCTCAACGGGGTTTGGATCAGCGGGGGCTTGATGGGCGCCAAACCCGACGAGGCCTATGCCGTTGCTTGCGGGCTGGGCTCGACGATGACCAGCCAGGACATCCTGGACGGTGTACTCTGTGTGACAGTGATCGTGTCCGTCATCCGCCCGGCGGAATTCATCACCATCACCCTCACCCAAAATATGCTCTCCGCTTAATGGGCGGCCCCCTCAACTGTCAACTGTCAACTGAAAATATATGGCTCAAGTCTTTTATCCCCTGCCCGTGTTCCACTTCCGCGTCGAGTGGGGCGGCACCAACTTGGACTTCTCGGAGGTTTCCGGCCTCAGCATGGAGGTCAAGCCCATCAGCTACCGTGGGGGCCTGATGCCCGAGTACAGCGCCATCAAGATGCCCGGCATCCCCGAGTTCAGCAACATCACCCTCAAGCGGGGCGTTTTTGCCGGGGACAATGAGTTTTTCCAATGGATCAGCACCGTGAAACTGAACGATGTCGAGCGGCGCAACCTGACCATCTCCCTGCTGAATGGCAATCATACGCCCGTCATGACTTGGAAGGTCAAAAACGCATGGCCCACAAAGGTTGAAGGGCCAAGCCTGAACGCCACCGGGTCGGAGGTTGCCATCGAAACCATCGAACTCGTGCATGAGGGACTTACTGTGGAGAACAACGCATGATCTACTACCCTCCCGTCGGGTTCTATTTCGCAGTGACCTTTGAGCTGACGTCGGCTCCTATGGCTGATTCCAGCTTCCAGGAGGTTTCCGGCCTGGAGGGATCCATCGAGATGGAGTCGATCAAGGAGGGCGGAGAAAACCGCTTTGTTCATCGGCTACCGCTGCAACCCAGCTACGGCAACCTTGTCTTGAAACGGGGCATGCTCGTGAATTCGGCCTTGATCAAGTGGTTCGAGGACGCAATCCTCAACTACGAATTTCATCCGATTCCCGTCCGGGTCATCCTCCGCAACAAGGTAGGCGAACCACAGGCGATCTGGGTCTTCCACAATGCTGTGCCAGTGAAATGGTCCACCTCCAATCTGAATGCGGAAGAAAGCTCACTGGTCGTGGAGACGATTGAGCTCAGTTACACATTCATGCAGAGGATGCCACTGCCGGGCGAAATCAGGGGTGATCTGCCGATCCAGCGACCCAATGGTGAATTGTCCGAAGCTGAACGAACTGCATAATAGCGACCTACAATGGCGATACACGTGAAAGAATTGGTGGTCAGGGCAAATGTGGGCCTACCTCAAACGGAGGGCTCTGGTGCCACACCGGGCGTTCAGAGTGAATCACCCTCGTCCGAGGCTACCATCCAAGCGGCCGTCGCTGAAACGATGCGCATCCTCAAATCCAAGAAAAATCGATAGTCATGGCATTGGCGATGTTGACCATACAGGCTTTCAGTCATCCGAGCAAAGCCAAGCGCGATGGCAAGGGAAGTCTCGTGAAGACCAAAGCATCCGAACCATTTCAGGTGCAATTCAATCCCGAGACCATCACGGTTTCCGCTTCCAAGGAACTGAAGAAGCAGGGTGCCGCCAATGTGAACACCGCGCAGCCGGAGTTCCTCAAGAAGAACCCGAAGACCTACAACTTCACGCTGATCCTGGACGCCACGGGTGCCACTGGCAAGGAAAAGGTGGACGTGGGCGCGAAGGTGGCCGACTTCATGAAGATGGCCTACTACCCACAGACCGGCAACAAGTCGGCCTCCTTCCTCGAAATCACTTGGGGGAATTTCCAGATCTACTGTGTCCTCGAGTCCGTCAACATCACCTACAAACTCTTTGACCCACAGGGGCTGCCCATCCGCGCCTCCCTGGATTGCACATTCAAGGAATACTATGCTGGGGAGGATCTCGCAGCCTCCATGTCGGACTGGACGAGTGAGAAATCCTTGGATGAGACGCAGAACAGCTATGACTTGGTCGCAGCCAAGGGCTACGGTTCTCCCAATCTAGTGAACGACGAAGCCCGGAAACTAGGCTTGGACACCCTCCGCGGCGAAGGCGTTGCCATCGCAAGAAGACAAGGACAATTGTTATGAGCCTCCCCAGTAACACCTCCCCGACCACGACCGGACTGCTTCAACTGAAGGCAGGCGGGGAACTGTTGCCGGATCTGAAAATCCATTCCATTGAGGTCACGCAAGTGCTCAACCGTATTCCCACGGCACTGGTCTTCATTTTGGACGGAACGCTGGAGCAGGGACTTTTCGGCGCGTCCAATGATCCGAGGCTTGCCATGGGCAAGGAAATCGAGATTGGCATCGAGACGGGTGACGGAGTGGTCCCGGCATTCAAGGGAATCGTGGTGAAGCGCAACCTCCGCAGCGATTTCCGGTCAGGAACCCTGCTCTGCCTGGAGCTCAAGCACGCGGCAGTCAAGATGGCCCAGGTGCGGCGCTCGGCTGTCTATGCCGCCCAGACGGATGCCGACCTGATGCAGCAATTGGTGGGGAGGCATAGGATCGAGTTGGTGGTGGATGTCCCGCAATGGCCGCAGCATGAGCAATTGGTGCAGCAGCAGGTGAGCGATTGGGACATGCTGGTGCTGCGGGCGGAAGCCAATGGCACCGTGGTCGCAGCCGGATTGGAAGGAATCAGGGTGCTCGTGCCCGAGACGAATGGAAATTCCGTGGGCTTGGAGTTCGGAGCCGACATCTTGGAATTCGAGGTCGAGACTGATGCGCGTCACCGCCACGATGTCGCGACGATGCAAGGCTGGGACATGACGAATCTGGCGCTCGATTCCATCGAAGAAAGCCTCGAAAACGATGGCAGCAGCCTGGAAAAAGAACCACAGGTCACTGCCATCTCCGGAGACCGCAAGCGCGACGAACTCCATGCCTGGGCCCAAAGCCTCGTGCAACGCAGCCGCCTCTCCGCCCTCAGGGGGCGCCTCCATGTCGCTGGCCGGATCGATGTCCTGCCGGGTGGCGTGGTGGAAATCTCTGGCGGTTCGACCGCAATGAACGGGCGGCATTTCGTGTCAGGTGTCCATCATTCCGTTAGTTCGCAGGGCTGGGAAACCCATGTCGAGATCGGCCTGGACCCGAGCCCTTATGCGGCGGAATTCGATGTCAACGACCTGCCTGTGGGTGGCTTGCTGGCGCGGATGCCGGGCTTGCAGATCGGGACGGTGGAGCGGGTGGACGGCGATCCACAACGGCAGCACCGGGTCTTGGTGCGGGTGCGGGCGGTGCCGGACGATCAGGCGGGCATCTGGGCGCGGGTCGCGAGCCTGGACGCTGGCGAGGGGCATGGGGCATTTTTCCGGCCTCAGGTGGGTGACGAAGTGGTGCTGGGCTTCCTGAACGAGGATCCCCGCGACGCCATCATCCTCGGCGGCCTGTTCAATGGCGGGAAACACAAGCCTGCATTTGACACAGCCAAACCTTATTCACAGCAAGGCATCGTCACCAAGGCAGGACTCCGGCTGCAACTGGATGAGACTGCGGAGGGCATCCTGCTGGAGACGCCCAGCGGGGACAAGCTCTCGCTCATCGGCAAGCAACAGGGCGCGCAAGGCATCCTGATCCAAGACCAATTCGGGAACAAGATCGAACTGGGGCAGCAGGGCATCGTGATCCAAAGCGCGGGCAGCCTGACCCTGGAAGCCGCCACAAATGTGGACATCAAGGCGAATGCAGACCTGACGGCGGAGGCGCAGATCAATCTCGCCCTGAAAGGTGCCGCCACCGCCGAACTCAGCAGCAATGGCATCACGGACGTCAAGGGATCACTCGTCAAAATCAACTGAGGCCATGGACAGCAACATCGACACGGGCGGAATCTTGGGCAGGGGCTGGGCTTGGCCTCCGGCATTTGACCACAACACAGGAGAGGTCGCCATGCTGTCCGGCGAGGCGGACATCCGCAACAGCTTGGAAATCATGCTCGCCACGCATCCGGGCGAACGTGACCTCGCCCCCGTTTACGGCGCGAACATGCAGGACATGGTCTTCACCCCAATGGACCGCACGACGCAGACGATCATGAAGTCCCGCCTCGTGGACCGCATCCACCTGAATGAGCCGCGGGTGGTCGCCGAGGATGTGCGTTTCGAGCAAGATCAAATCGAGGGCAGCCTCAT
Organism: Bacteroidia bacterium; assembly: GCA_046329055.1. Taxonomy (GTDB): domain Bacteria; phylum Bacteroidota; class Bacteroidia; order J057; family JADKCL01; genus JADKCL01. The sequence continues at coordinate 45,241 of JAXLVK010000037.1, read as the reverse complement.
CGTCCACCTCACCTACCGCGTGATCGCGACCAACAACCGGTACAACCTGGTCTATCCCTATTACCTCGATGGTGGGAAGGAGGTGGGTGGATGACCAACATTGAATTGCTGCTCAAGTTGCAGGAATTGCAGCTGATCCAAGCGACGAATCAAGCACCCCTCTCCATGCCCCGAAATGCCCTGCGCCGCGATGGCGTGAGCCAAAGCGAGCGATTTCCGGCCGCATTGGCACCCGATTACTTCCGGATCGATGAACGGGAACTGGATCAACTGCTGGAACTGACATGGAAGCTGGCCGGGCAGATTCGTTTCCAGGATGGAGCGGATGGCGATCGGCTGGATTGGAGAGCGTTTTTCAGGAAGGACCTGAGTGTGATGCTCGCCAAGATCGTCCGGTATCAGCTGGATGGCTGGCGCAAGGCGATCGCTGAACTTCGTGGTCAGGTGCAGGAGCATCTGGCAGACCTTCAGTCCACCCCTACCACGGAATACAGCTCGGAGGCCAAGGCGGCATTCCGGGATCTCGTGACTTGGGTTCGGCAAGGCAGCAGCGAGTTCCGCAGCCCCATGGATCGGATTTACCGCTGGCAATTGCGCCTGCCCATTGGCCATTCTCTTGCGATTCAGGTGAATGCTGCGATGTATTCCGTGGTGAATCCGGCAGGAGCCATGGCCGACGAGGCCGAGCAGTTGATCCTTGGGGACTGTGCGAGTCCATTGCAGCGCTCGGAAACCGCAGGCCGGGCCTATGAATTGCTGTCCCGCGCCATCGAGATGCTCGCGCAGGAATGCGCCCTCCTCCAAGTCAGCGCGAGGCGGCATTTCGCAACAAGCCTCACAGACTTCCCGAGCCACAGTCCCCATGCGGGCTTGTTCATCGCATTCTTGCAGCTGCTGCGGGTGGCGCAGGGTCGCTTGAATGAACTCGGCCCGGCGCAATTGGACTTCTATTTCCGGGAGGTGCTGCGGTTTTCGCCCAGGGGCGTGGAGGAGGATCGGGTACACTTGGTCGGAACGGTCAATCCGGCCACAGCCAAAGTGCTCATTCCCAAGGGGACGCGATTCTCAGCCAAGAATGGCCGGATTTATACGACCAAACAGGAGTGGAGCCTCTGTCAGGCAGCGATCGCCCGCCAACTTGGGGCAAGATGGGATGGACAGCAGCTCTTGGCCATGGGCGGGGATGCGGCGACAACACCTGCTGGCCTGTGGCCTGCAAATCCCCAATTGCCAACGAGCCAACTGGGCCGCTTGGGCTTTGCAGTGAGCTCCCACATGCTCCGCATGAGCAATGGCCGGGGGTACTTCTTCATTTATTTTGCCGCGCAAAGCCAGGCCGCACCCAGTCAGACCCTCACACTGGACACGGTACGCGGCTTGTTTGATCGTGCTCAAATCCGCTATTCCTCTCCCGCTGGGTGGCAAACGATCACACCGCTGGACGTCAGCACCTTCATCGCAGGCACCCAATCCGGCGGTCAATATTCGATCCCCGAGGAGCTTTCGGGGAGGCGAATCCTCTGGCTGGGATTTGAATTGACGGATGAGATGCCCGGCTTGGTGGACCTGAATCCCAAGAAGCATGGATCGGACTTGCCGGAAGGGCTTCCCACGCTGGAGTTCCGATTTGCCACCGATGACCATGCATTGGCGTCGCAGCTTGGGGCGGCGTATCCGATCGACCGCTGGGGAATTGCAGTGAATTTCTTCCAAAGGGATCCTGCGATCCGGAATTCGGCTGGCCCGGTGAATCTTCGGGGGCAGGCCAAGCCTTTCGGTGAAGTCGCGAGCGTCGGCAGCAAGTTTTGGATCGACCTCACGGAGGCGATGAGCAAGCGTCCGCGCACCCTGAGGCTGGAATTGCAATGGAAGAATGGCCCGGACTTTCGGGAGTATTATGTGGGTTACTCGCGGTATTTGCAGCAACAGGTCCCCGGCACTCCGGACATTGAGCAATCGTCGTTCAAGGTCATTCCCAGCCTGATGGTCAATGGCCTGAAGCTCGGTGCAGCATGGGGGGAGCAGCTCCTGTTCAACCCCGATTTTGAATTGACGCTTTCCACTGAGCCTGAAAGCCAGACACGTGTGAAGCCTGAATGGCTCCCGCAGTTCCCTTCGATGGAGGCGGCAAGGACATTGGACTATGGGATATTCCTGCAACTGGAGTTGAATCGTCCGACCATGGGATTTGGGCATGAGCTCTACCCCAAGGTGTATGCGGATGCCATGTATCGGATGCAGCGATCATTGGCGAACCAACAGAAGGATGCACCAGCCGTGAATTTATGGATCCGTTCCAGCAAGCCGACATCCCCGAGCAGCCCTTCGCTCCTGTGGTCAGGGCGTGTTAACACATTACCGGGCCGGGGAGGTCCTGGCCGGGCTCTTCCAATGAAGCAGCGCAATTCTTGCAAATGGGTCAGTGGGGATACCGCATTCCCCAGCCTGCAAGCCCCGGCCAATCTCGTGCAGGTCGATGAGGGGCAGGCATCGCTCTACCTCGGCTTGGAAGGCGTCCTTCCCAATACACAGGTCTCCCTCCTCGTGCAACTGCGCCCAGGCAGCGGCGACTCAGCATTGCCCTTGCCTGCCATCCAGTGGAGCATCCTAGTCGCGAACGAATGGCAACCCCTGCTGGCTTCCCAATTGCCCATCGACCAGACGAATGGGTTGCGCGGATCGGGGGTGCTGGCATTCAACCTCTTGGATCTGCCGGATTTGAACCAGACACTGATGCCAGCAGGATTGTTATGGCTGCGGGCATCGTGTCAGGGCGAGGCCTCTGCGCTTGATCTGGTACAGGACATCCATTGCAATGGCTTCGAGGTGGTATTGAGTGAGAATCCTGGAAATTATCCGAGCCCGCTCGCGGCAGGCAGCATCACCAAGGCAGCGCAGTGGATCGCCGGATTGAAGGAGATTTCGCAGCCCTACGGCAGCATCGGAGGCAAGGCCGCCCAGTCCATCTCCCAATTCCAAACGTCGGTCTCGGAGCGCCTGCGGCACAAGAACCGGACGGTGACCCTCTGGGACTATGAGCGCATGGTCTTGGAGGCGAATCCTGAAGTGGACCGCGTCAAGTGCATCCCCAACGCCCCGCCAGAGCAACCCCTTGGCGACGGACAATGCGGAGCGCCGTGACATGGGAACTTTCCCCGGGGCATGTGACCGTCGTCTGCATCCCCGACACCACCAACCTGCAACTGCCCAATCCCCTGCAACCGCGCTGCCGCAGGAATTGTTGGCAGGCATTCAGGACAATCTACAAGGTCAGGTGCCGCCCTTCGTGACGGTGCATGTCGCGAATCCCGACTACGTGGCTGTGACGATTGCAATGCCAGGTGGCGTTCGCACCAGGTGTGGACGCCGGATTGGGCATCAACCGCTTGGAGGAGGTGATCGCGCAATTCCTCTGCCCTTGGGCCTTTGACCCGGGGATGGAGCTCAAGTTTGGGGGCAAGGTGCGTACGAATCCAGATCCTGTACCTGCTGGGAGCAACAACCTTATGTGGATGTGGTGGCAGGGCTCACGCTGAGCCGTGAAGGCATCGACCAACAACTGGAGGAAGTCGCGTGCAGCAGTTCTCGGCAGGTATTGGTCGCTGCGCAAATGCAACCCGTCGCCATCGAACTCATCCAATCGGATGGCTCCGCAGAAGTACGGCGGCATCGGTTGGTGGCGCATCAATGAAGATTTTTTTGTCAACGGAAATTAATGGAGGTGATATGGCATTGGTGAACAAGGATGCACTTGTCGATACATTCAAGAATGGCAAAAGGCCGAATGAGGAGGAGGACTTCGAAAACCTGATCGACAGCTGTTATGGATTTGTGGAGGGCATTGCTGTTTCAAGTGACCAGAAAGGCCTAGTGATGGTTTCGTTGGACATCAATGGGCAATTCAAAGAGACTCCAATTCCACGCGATCCGCAAACTGGGCCCATCACCTATGACTCGACCCAACACATCATGGTCGTCGGGCAAGAGGGCTCTAGCCAACATAGGAATCGGAACGAACAACCCGGGGGCAAAGTTCATATTGCTGGAGACATCAAATTGCAAAATGGCCCCAAAGTGGGCGAAATCTCCGAAAAACTGGATGGCCTTGCCTCGCCAGGAAACGCCATTCCCACGGCACAAGCCGTTACAAGTGGCACCGCCAAGCTTCTCGTCTTCGCAGCGATGGGAAATCACCTAGGGGCCATCAAAACCTTGACAGAAGCGCCGGAAATCAATGAAAAGGTGCTTGATTTCAGCAAGGTATTCTATTCCCCTTCAGAAGCCCGGCGGCCCAGTCCTATTCAGTGGCACGCATTTTCGGGCCCCGTCCAATGGCCTTTATCGGTTCGAATTCGACTTCGTTCTCCAAAGCTACGCTATTCCTCTGGGTCTATTGCTCTCACGCTGAATACCACTACCGCCACCAAAGGTCACCCTTCGAGCAGAAGAACTCCTTATTCTGGAAGGTAGCAAACCCAAGAAGACTTATCTCGGATTGAGCAAAACCATCTATTTGAAGGAGCAGGAACTTGCGAAAATTCAAGTCACAATTTCCCAAGGTCAGGAGCTCGTTTTCGATGACTATTTTTCCCCTAACCGGGTCACCATCACCAGATTGATTGAGACCACCCTCGACAGCTACGTGATCAATTAACTCCTGAATTGATGACCCAACCCACCCCATCCCTCCACCCCTCTGAGGACTACGAATTCCTCCGGCAGGAGGGGCTTGCGCATATCCAGCGGCTGAGTGGCAAGCTGTGGACGGACTTCAATGTGCATGACCCTGGGGTCACCATGTTGGAGATTCTGGCATTTGCGGTGGCGGACTTGGGCTTCCGGGCAGGGCATCCGATCGCGGACATCCTCGCACCGGACTCGGAAGAATCGGCAGAGCTGAAGCAGTTTTTCACGCTGGCGGAGATCGCGACGACCCGCCCATGGTCGCCGACGGATTACCGCAAGCTGCTCATGGACATGCCCGGCGTGGCCAATGCCTGGGTGTCCAAGTCACGCGATCAGGAGGTCTATATCTACCTCCAATCCAATCCGCAGAGATTTGAGACCCGGACGGAACCAGAGAATCTCGGCCCCCAAATCCAGATCAATGGGCTCTACGAATTGGCCATCCGCTTCGAGCAGGATCCGCAGTACGGCGACCTGAACGACAACTCCATCCGGTTTTGGAAGGATTTGACCTATCCATCCACCACCGGCCCGAAGACGGTATTTGCTGAGGTGGAAATCGAGCTGCCTTGCTACCGCAGGATTCCGCAGTATCTCATGGACCTCCTTGCTGAGGATGTGCCGTCCCTGGAAATGAGTGTGGCAGTCGGAAAACTGGGCGATGAAAAGCCCGGCAACTGGTATTGCAACGTGCTCGTGTGGCAGACCGGCGCCCCGGCACCCAGCAATTCCGACCAATACAAGCAGGAGTTGCGGCTGGAATGGCGGATCCTGCAAGGCCACAAGGACGAGGACTTCAAGGTCGATCTGCTGGAGGAGGCTGTCCGGACATTTGACTGGCGGGGTTTCATTCAGAACACCTTCATCCCTCGCCGCGACCATGTCCGCAATCGGCTGGAAGAGATCCGGCTGGCTTGGCTGGCCCACCGCAATCTCTGCGAAGACGTCTATTCCGTGGTGCCGATGGACTTGCAGGAGATCGCGCTGGACATGGACCTGCAAGTGAAACCCGGAACCAATGTCGCAGCGCTGGAAGCTGAAATTTATCTGGCGATCCAGCAGCACCTCGACCCACCCATCCGCTTCCAATCCCTGGGTGAGATGCTCGACAAGGGGCGGAGCACGGCGGAAATATTTGATGGCCCGCTGCTGAAAAACGGCTTCCTGGACCCGGCGGATTGGCCCAAGGTGAACACGCACATTTACGCCTCCGACCTCATCCATATCATCATGGATCTGCCGGATGTGGTGCTGGTGCGCAATTTCTCCATGAGCAACCGCATCACTGGGGATACTGTCGTCACTGACATCCGAGACGCGCTCGTGCTCACCGAACCGGGGAGGTTCCAACCCGTCATGGACGCCCGGCGCTCCGTCATCCGCTACTGGGATGGCCGCTTGCCCATTCAGAAGCCAGACGATCACCTGCCCACAGTCCTGCGCTCCTACCGGGCGGGCCTCATGGACCGCATCCGCTTCAAGGGCATCGACACGGCACTGGACATTCCCGTTCCAACTGGCCGCAACCGCAATCTGGACAGCTACTACTCCGTGCGGGAGGAATTTCCGGAGGCCTGGGGCATCGGGTCGGCGGGCCTGCCGACGGCTGCAACCGCGGAGCGCATCAATCAGGCGGAGCAACTCAAGGGCTACCTGCTGCATTTCGAGCAGATGCTCTGCCTCTACCTCTCGCAGTTGCGGCATGTGAAGCACCTGCTGGCGGTGGGCGCCGCGCCCAGCCTGCCGACTTATATGCATCGGGTGGCGCTGGAGGTCATGGGCCTGGAGGCGCTGCAGCTGAATCCGGGAGAATATCCCAGCCGCTTGGCGGAGATGGTGGAGACGGAGGACAGCCGCATCGAGCGACGGGAGCGGTTGCTGGACCATCTGCTCGCGCGGTTCCAAACCTCGCTGGCGGAAGCGGCGGCCTTGTCATGGCGTGAAGGCGGCGTGGCAGCCAAGGATGTCTGGGTTCGGGCCAAGTCTGCCTTCCTCCAAGCATTCCCCAGTCTGAGTGCGAACCGTGCCGGGGCTATGGACTACAGCCAACGGTCGGAAAACTGCTCCCCCTATTCCGGGTTTCAGCGGAGGGTGATGGGACTCATGGGCTGGGAGGTTCCGGAAACCTTCAGGCTGAATTGGTTGGAGATCGACAAGCGGTTCAGCGTTCAGGTCCTGGGAGACCGGGGCGAGCTCTTGCTCGAATCCGATCCTGTGATGGTGGACGACTTCAGTCCAGTAGAGGTCATGAACGGCATCATCGATGCAGTGGTGAGAGGCAATGTGCAATTGGTAGATTTGCCGTACCTCGTGCAACTCACCACCACAGCATTGGTCCCGGCGCGGTCGCCGGTGCTGCCGAGCAGCGAGGTCCAGCAGCAGGTGAGGGAAAGCCTCCGCACACGGATGATGCAGCAGCTAATTGCCTCCAAATTCATCTTGGTTGAGCATCTGCTGTTGCGTCCGAGGGAGGATTCGATGCCCGCTTCGGAGCTTTTGCGGGAGCGATTGGGGGAACCACATACCTTCGACGTGACCGACCCATGGTCCTGCCGGGTCAGTTTCGTTTTCCCCGACAATTCCGACCTCATCGAGGGCACAATGCATGCGGGCTACCGCAGGCTGCTGCAACGCACCATCCGGGAGGAATTGCCCGCGCATATCATCGCTGATTTTTTCTGGCTCGATGACCAGCAGTGGCCCGATTTCGACATGGCCTACGAAGCCTGGCGCAAGGAATTGTACCAGCGATCACGCAAGAAATCCCCATTGCCGACCGTGGAAGTGGAAGCCCTGGGTGAGATCAACGCCCCGCCCAGTGAAGGCAAATTCATGAGCATGATCTCCAACAGCACCAATCTCCCGAGATCCCTGGGAAGCCAGATGAACTACTTGCGGAACCGCTTTGGCGCGATTTGCCTGCCTGCGGAGGTGAAAGGCAAGCGCTACACGGAGTACAAGCCGTATGAGGTTGTGGTGAACGTGATCGACCCCGACGGGGAGATCGTGAAGGCCTGGCCCTGCTCAGACACGAGCGATTCGCAGTGGCTATTCAACTATGAAAATGACCTCAAGCCCCACGATCTCGGCTCAGGCCTGGAACTGAGCAAGTTGAATGGCAAAATCCAGGCCAGCTTGCTGGGACTCAATGGGAGCATTCCGCAGAAAGTGGTCAAGTTTTTCACGATGAACGAGGCTGGGGGCGTGACCTACCATGAAGTCTCCATCGAAATCAAGGGCGATGCAGCCCCGGTCTTCCTCCTTGAGCATTCAAAATTCGACTTTGAATACCACCAAGGCGACTTGCTCGGGAGGGTCGTGGACGAAGACAGCGTGCTCATTTCCGTGAAATGGAACCTGGAAGGAACGTCTCCCATCCCACCCTACCTGGCCCTGAATGAGGCCACTGGCGAGTTGCGGGTCGGCGATATCGAGGCGTTTCAGGACTATGTGGCGAGTCAGAGTTCCGACCCGGTGGAGATCAGCGTCGCCTTCCTTGCAGAAAACGACTTGGGTGTCAAGACCAGGGTGCCGCTACAGGGTGCGCACAAGGTGCAGGTGAAAATCAACCATCCCGCCATCGCCACGCCGCACCCAGAAATGGAAAATGCCGTTCCGGCGAGCTTCTATTTCAACGAAAACCAGTACCTCTACCGCATTTCCGACCACGCGGATGGCGGCATCAGGTTCGTCACCGGGCGACTGACCACGAACCTGGCAAGTTGGGGCCTGACAATAGAGCTCGCTCCGGGTTCTCCGCGCTCGGTCTTCCTGAAAATCAGCAACCTGCCGCACTTCCTCGATGCATTTGCGAATGCCAATCCCGTGCCCATGCCGCGCGGCGGCTTCAGGGTCCTCATCTATCTCAAGGCGATCGACGACGAGGGCAATGCCACCAACCTGAACCTCTACCTCATCATGGGGCAGGAGCAGCAGGTCGCCGCGCGCTTCAATGCCGGAGCGGCATGGGAACCCAACATGGTGCGGGGCAAGCTCAGCGCTTACCGGAAAGACCTCGTGATCGGCTATATCAGCGATGCCGATGGCGGGATACCCACCGCACCCGTGATCGCCGAACCGATGCGCAGCATCTGGAGCCGGACAGGATTGGCCTTCCAAGTCACGAGGGACGTCCTTCCACGGCAGGCGCTCGTGGTAACCGATGCCAACAAACTGGGAAGCTTCCTCGAAAGCGGACAAGGCACCCGCGATGGCGGCAAGACCAAGGTCACCATTGCATTTTCAGTCGATATCCTGGACAGCCTCGGACAGCCCTCGACCATCCCCATCAGCTTCGTGGTGGACAATTCGGCGGCAATCGCGACCAAGGAGGCCAAGCTGCTGCAAGCTGCTTATGTTTCGGACCTGAGGAACGGCGACCTCCTGTACAGCATCAAGGATGAGGGCGACCGGGGCATTGATGCACTGATCCACAATAGCACCGATAGTGTATTTGCGGATTGGGGATTGCAGGTGGTTCCGGTCACAGGCACCTACCCGCAACTGGGTCTGGGCATCGTGGACGAGGCGAAATTCAAGGGCAAATTCAATCCGGCGACGAGCCTGAACCAAAGCCTGAACCTGCTGGAGGGGAAACTGAGTGTACTGGCGACGGACAAACTGGGCCTTTGGAGCGCGCTCACTTTGGATTTCTACTTCAATGCAGACCGCGCCGCTGTCTATACCCCCAACTTCGACTTGGGCGATTACAACGACTTCGATACGGGCTTCGAGATCGGCAGGGTGACCGATTTTGACCGCGGGGTGCAATCCATCGCCGTGGCGGGCACCTTGGTGCTGACGAGCACAGGCATGAATTTCGTGCCGGATCCCTTGCGTCCCACGGAGTACGTCCTGAAAGTCGTGGACGGCCCACAATTCAAGCGGTTTTTCCCCACAGGCTTCCGCTACGTCTCCATCACCAATCGGTACGAACTGCGATTTGATGTCACGGTGACGGACCCGACGGGCGGCAGTTCGCTGGTCGGCATTCAGATCAAGATCAACGGGCAGATCAATACCAAACCCACATGGCGGGTGACCGCCGGATACGATGGGTCGATGGCTCCCACTGGGATGCAACCGAAGCAGACCATCCTGGAGATCGAAAACGATGCGGATGGCGGCATCAAGACGGCAGTGATGAGCTCTGGGGGCATCGTCCTGACAGACTGGGGCCTCGCCCTGACGGTGGACACCGGAACGAAACGCGCCATCCTGACGGCAGTCACCCCCTCCAAATTCAAGGAAAGGCTGGAACTCAACCCTCGCCTGAAGGTGAACGCTGTCTGGACACTGGAAATGGACATCACGGTCACGGACAGCTATGGCAACTCCCATGCCTTGGTCATCCCCGTGAAGTTGCGGGTGGACACTTCGGCCACGCTCAAGAAGGAAACGCTCACCTACTTGGAAACGCTTGGTGACGGCACTTTGCTCGCATCGGTCTCCGATGCCAATGACGGCGGGGTTGTCTCCTTCAAAATGATTTCCGCCAATGGGTATGTCCCCACAGACGATGCCCTGCGCTTGGAAATCGTGGGTGGCGTGCTCAATGTCAAGGTCGGCACACCTGCCAAGTTCCATCTGATGGTGCGGGATTACTTCACATTGAATGAGGCATTGCGCTATGTCAGCTACAGCATGACCTTCGAGACGACCGACGCCTACCAAGGCATCACGTCGCATACCCTCGCCTTGCAAATTGGCTACGCGAAGGCCCCGTTGCAGGTGACCATGGCCCCCCCCGTCCAGCTGACCACGCTCCGCACCAAGTCGCCACTGGGCGCCCTCACGTTCAGCCTGCCCTACCAATTTGACCGGGTGGAGAATGTAGGCGGCCCCCTATTGGCTGACCTGGGAATCTCTACCTATGACAAGGGCGCTGGCCGAATGGATCTGATCGTCGGGGACACCAAGGTCTTCAATCAGGCGGCCTACAGGGGCGCAATGCGGCTGAATTTGGCTGGCGGCTACTTCTCGACAGCCCTGAATCTGGACGTTCGTTTCTTGAACGCCACTGCCGAGCAAGTGCCTTGCACTCTGACTGTTGGATCGAGCACCATGTCATCCGATGCCTACTATTCCGATGTCCCGATCTCCCTGCATGTGGACGTGAACGAGCCCAAGACTTGGGTCAGCACCACCTATCAGGTGCAATTCGACATCCGGAAATACTTCCCCACCCCCTACGGCGGACTTCCGGATCCTCCCGTGCTCGATCCAGGTTCAGCCGCGACGATCACCGTGTCCTCCACCTCGCGCTACCTCTTCCTCATCAATTTTGCGAAGGCATTCTTCACCGATCCCGTGACCAAGGCCAATGGGCCGATCCGTCTGCCCTACCGCCTGCAATATGGCAGCCCGACCCGACGGCCGGCGATCGATGTTCAAATTTTCTTCCATCCCAAGTCCTGAGGAGTCCGCAAGGTGACCGGTCCCCATACCATCCGCAAGCAGGTCTTTGACCTGAATTGCCGGGACGCGGGCCGGGGCAAGGTGCTGCTGGGGCGGGTCGAGGAGATGTACTGGGAGCGCATCCTGCCTGCGATTGAGAGGGTTTTTGACGAAATGTCCTTGGAGGGCGAGGAGGTGGTGATCGACCGATTGGAAATCGACCTCGGGGATGTGACGGATGGGGAATTCGAACAAAATGCGGCTGGTCTCATTGCGCAGGCATTGCGACGGGTGATCCGGGAGGCGATGAGCAAGGTGGGGACGGGAATGCTGGAAAGGCCAGAGGTGCTGGACGGGACTGGATTGCATGCGGGACTTGCGCAGGATAGCGGACCGTATGCGCGCAGTCATGCGGCCCATTTCCCCTCGGCCGAGGGCAGGGAGGCTGCCATTCGCAGGATGGGCAATAAACAAGGTCAATGGGAGGCCTTGGTCAGCTTTTTGGAGACGGGATTGTTGCCTTGGTGGGCGGTGGCGGAGGCATTCAAGCCTTGGGAGGCCTTTCTGGAGGTCGCCCGGATTCAACCCGAGCGGTTTGCTGCATTTCTGCGGATGACGGTGGGGAGATCGAGCGGGTCGGGGGCAATGTCTGTGGAAGTGGCGTCAGCGGATGTCATCACTCGGATCGCTGGAGCTGGTGACGCGCGGGTCTTCCCGATGGCCCTCGAATTGTTGCTGGGAGATCATGCAAAGATCGCACTTGCGATGCTGGGACTGGTTCTGCATCCATCCAATGCCGGAATGGGTTTTCAGGCGAATGAAATCTGGCGGGTACGGAGTGGGATGCTCGCTGCGGGATTGATGGATGGCTGGGGGCCTGCGTTTTTGAGTCGGTGGGAAGAGGCGACCGGGCTGGATGCGAGTTGGAGCCGGTTGGTGGATGGGCTGGGAGCGATTGATTCCAGTGGCGGAAAGCCTAGGCTGAAAGAGACGGTGCCAGAGCTGGGATCGCGGGAAGAGGTGGTGCTGGAGCTGTTCGGCGAATGGCTCGTGCGAAAACGGGCAGCTAGGGAATTGCGGGGTTCGGAAGAGGAGGGCAACGGGAATTCGAATGAAGGCGGTGCAGCGGATCAACCCTCTATCGTGATGCGCAAACCAGGAATGCCTCCCACCGATGCATCGCCTTCCAAGCGCAAGCGACCCGCCCATGAGCCGAAATTGCCCGAGGAAATCTTCGTGCCGAATGCGGGGCTGGTCTTGGTGGCAGCGTTCCTGCCGATGTTCTTTGAGCACCTGGGCTTGCTGGAGGGAGGGCAATTTCGGGACGAGGCGGCGCAACAGAGGGCGGTATTGCTGCTGTCGGTGCTTTCGCGTGGCTTGAATGTGGTGGACGAGCCTGAACTCGCGATGGAAAAGCTGCTGGCCGGACTGCCGATTTCGGCCCCATTGGACATGAGCATCCCCCCGTCGGAGACCGATTTGGAAGATGCCGATGCCCTCCTGCAATCCGTCATCATGAACTGGAGCGTCTTGGGCGATGTCAGCCCCGATCAATTGCGAGGCGGCTTCCTCCTTCGCGAAGGCGTCCTCCAAGCCAATGGCCGCAACTGGAAGCTACGGGTGGACCGCAAAGGCTATGACGTGGTGCTGGAGCGCCTGCCATGGAGCATTTCGATCGTCTCGCATCCGTGGATGGAAGGCATCGTCTTTGTGGAGTGGTGAGTTGCGCCCGCAATTGCGCAATGCACGGCCCTTCGAGAGCACTTCGAAAAGCCCAGTCTGGCAGCTCCCCGATGAACTCCCGACAGCGCAGGGACGCGGAGGGACAGGCAGTGCATCACCTCAGAACCTCGCATTTCTCAATTCTGAATTGCCGAGGGGATTGGTCTGCAATTCCCTAACTTCGTGGACATGGAATCCTTGCGTGTGGCGGGTTGGATGATTGCAGTGGCCATGGTGGTGGCCTTCTTGATGCTTGCGCAGAATTTTCTCATCCCCTTGGTGGTGGCGGCCTGCATCTTCTTCGCGATCAACAGCCTCGCCGTCCTCATTTCAAGCTCCGCAATGGTCAGGTTCAGGCTCCCGGTTTGGTTTTGCAAACTCGTGGCCATGGTGGCGATTGTGGGGGCATTGTTCGGGAGCATCGAGATCATCATCGGCAGCGTGAATGGCATGATGGAGGCTGCACCCGTCTATGAGCAGAACCTCGAAAGCATGTACAATGAGGGTGTGACGGCCCTGGGATTGGAGAATACGCCCACGATTTCGCAGCTCCTCGGCCGCCTGAACATCGCTGCGTGGCTTCGCAACTTAGGACCACGCTGTCGAGCTTCGCGGGGTCGCTGTTCCTGGTGATTTTTTATGTGATGTTCATGCTCATGGAGCAGGGCACGTTTCCCAAGAAATGGCGGGAGACCTTCCGCACCAAGGAAAGCCGCCGCCGCGCCGGGGTGACGATGGACCATATCACGGACTCGGTCCGGAACTACATCACCTACAAGACCCTGATCAATCTGGCGACCGCCACCCTCAACCTGATCATCATCTGGGCCGTGGGCATGGATTTCCCGATGTTCTGGGGATTCCTGATCTTCCTGCTGAACTGGATCCCCACCATCGGGACATTGTTTTCCGTCGCCTTGCCCGGCCTCTTCGCCCTCGTCCAGTTCAATTCCTGGCCACCCGCCATCATCATCGCAGTGGGCATCGTCGCCGTGCAGACCGTGATGATCAACATCATCGAGCCCGCGTCCTCGGCAAGCTCCTGAACATCAGCGGCCTCGTGGTGATGCTCTCCCTCGTCCTCTGGGGCATGATCTGGGGCATCGTGGGCATGGTGCTCTCCGTCCCCATCATGGTCTCCCTCATCATCATCCTCTCGAACTTCCAAAGCACCCGCCCCATCGCCATCTGGTTGAGCGCGGATGGGAAGATTGACATGTACGATTAGTTGACAGTTGATAGGGGACAGTTGATACCATTGGGCTTTGTCAACTGTCCACAGTCCCCTATCAACTAGAAAAAAATACGGGGCAGCCCAGTGTTTCCGTGCGTGCCCCGATCGATCAAAGCGTTGAAAAAAACAGCCCCCTCATGGCGGAATCGCCGCCACTTGGATGATTCTTTATTGGCGAGCCCCTTTGCTTGACTGCGCCCGATTTTCCTATTCGACGTTTATTTCCCAAAGATCATTTGGCCAAATCGCTTGTGAAATGACTTATGTCAGCGATCGCCATGATAGCCGCCCAAACTGTCTTTTTATGCCAAGGATCAGCTTTTTGCAGGGAAAATTATGCGGCTGCGACTGGCTTGGAACGCAGGCGCTCGCTGATTCGTAGCCCGAGGGAGCTGAACAGCAGGAGCCAAGGGGTGCCGTGCAGGAGCAGGTCAAACCAATAAATGCCTTCATTGACCCACTGTCCGGTCGCGATCCAGCGGATCTTTTCCCAGATGTGCGGCTCTGGACTGAAGGGCGCCAAACCCAAGGTCAGGGAGGCGATGGCGAACATGGGCAGGCCCTGGATGATGTACTTTTTCATGCAGACTTTGGTTCGGGGTCAAATGTCGGCAGCACTGGATTACCCCGCTGTAACTTGAGTTTCACCATCCAAAGGTTGGGCGGCACCCGCTTGAACAGATGCCGCCCTCCTGTATTGAGAAAAATGACCTTATGCTATCAATTTTGAGTGGTGGCCACCATGGCCTTGGAGATCGCGTCCCATCCGCCATCCACGTCCACGATGCCGTGGAAGCCATTGGCCAGGAGGATGCTCGCGCCGATCATGGAGCGGTAGCCCCCCTTGCAATGCACGTAATAGCCGCCCTCCTTGTTGAGGTCGCGCAGCGCGCCGAGGAGGTAATCCAGCGGCTGGTTCACGGCATCCGAAAGGTGACCGGTATTGTACTCGGCAAAGCGGCGCATGTCCAGCACGGGCTTGGGATGCTTGGAACCCTGAGCCACAAAGTCGGCGGCGGAGATTTGATGGACGAACGCGACTTCCATTCCCGCACCTTTCCAAGTCTCAAAGCCACCTTCCAAGTAGCCAAGGCAGTTGTCATAGCCGACGCGCGCCATGCGGGTCACCACCTCGTGCACCCGGTCCGCATCGGCCACAAGCACGATGGGCTGCTGCAAGTCCTCGATCACGATGCCCACCCATGGAGCAAAGTCGCCATCGATCCCGATGAAGATGGAACCGGGGACATGCCCCTGGACAAAGTCCTCCTTGCGGCGGGTGTCCAGCACGATTGCCCCAGCTGCCATGGCCTGCTCGAACTGCGCGAGGTGCAGCGGTGAGGTGCCACGGGCCAAGATTTCGTCGAACCCTGCCACGCCAGCCTTGTTCATCATCGCATTTTTAGGGAAATACTGCGGCGGAGGCAGGATGCCATTCAGCACCTCGTTCACAAATGCCTCACGGCTGAGTTCCGGGCGCAGGGCATAGTTCGTGCGCTTCTGATGCCCCAGGCTGTCCACCAGCTCCTTGCCGATGTTTTTGCCGCAGGCGCTGCCCGCGCCGTGGCCGGGATAGACGATCACGTCGTCCGGGAGGGTCAAAATCTTGTTGTGGAGGCTGTCGTAGAGGTATCCCGCGAGGTCCTCGCGGCTGATGTCGCGGGTGACGGCGAGGTCGGGGCGGCCCACTTCGTTGATGAAAAGGGTGTCGCCGCTGAAAAGTGCATGGGCCGCGCCAGTTTCGTCGTAGAGCAGGAAACAGGCGGACTCCATGGTATGCCCCGGCGTGTGGAGGACTTGGATTTTCACCTTGCCGAGTTGCAGGAACTCGCCATCCTTGGCTTCGTGAATCGGGAAATTGGCCTTGGCGGATGGGCCATAGACGATTTGGGCGCCTGTCTTGGCGGCGAGATCCACATGGCCAGAGACGAAGTCGGCATGGAAATGCGTTTCCAAGATGTACTTGATCACGGCGCCATCCTCAGCGGCACGGTCAGTATATGGAGCTGTCTCACGAAGTGGGTCAATGATCGCAGCCTCGCCTTCGCTTTCGATGTAGTAAGCGGCCTCAGCCAAGCAACCCGTATAAATCTGTTCGATTTTCATGACATTGCAGAATTTGAACTCGTGGCCAAATAACTGATGCTGAAGCTGCAAGGGAATGACATCCGTCAGCAGAAAGCCTGCCAAGGCTCAAGAGAATGCTCAGAATGGGGGTTGGGTGACTTTGGTTACTGGCGCATCTAGCCTAGGATCCGGGCAACCAAGTCGGCGACGGCGCGCTTCACCTCTGTCGGGAAACCTGAAATACCGGGAATGTCATTGTACTCCAGCACGTAGCGGGTGCCGTCCGCCTCCTCCAAAACATCGATCGCAACCATTTGTGCACCAATGTGTTGACGAAGCGCTTGCGTGTAAGTCACCCATTCCGGCTCCGGTTCGACCTCGATGTAATCCGCCCTCCCGACATTGACCTTCCAGTGCCCGCTCCGCCGCTGCATCGCCCAGACCCGGTCCCCGACCGCCAAGTAACGCAGGTCACGCTCATAGCGGATGAAGGGTTCCACGGTCACATACTCCTCGGTCATGAACAGCAGGTCGCGGACGTCCTGCCATTGCGCTGCGTCTCGGACGAGCACCTTGCCGTAGCCGCCGTGGTAATTGCCGGCCTTGACCACGAAGGGGAATGTCCCCGCAATTTCCTCCAACCTGCGCGGGCTGCTCGCCACCTGAAATGGCACGATGGGCAAGCCACAAGCCTGGATTTCTGCGAGCATCGCAAGCCTGTCATAGCCGCGCATCAGCGAATTTGCCGGATTGATGCAGGGCAGGCCAGAAAGCTGTATCATCCGCATCGCAACCTCCTGCCGCGCCGAGGGCTTGATCGCCCCCACCCTCCAAAAGATGGCATCCGGCTGGATCGTCTCCTTGCCATCGACCACCCACAGACGGCCATCCTTCAGGAGGAAATCCGCCGATTGCACCCGGACTTGGCGCACGTTGAACTGCGGGAAATAGGCCTGCCAATAGTCCTCGCCATTCACGAGGAGGAGGGTTTTCTGAGACATGGAACCGTTCATTACCCTGCAAAAATGGCTGGAAATCACTTAACTTCCCGATATGATGTCTAGGAAAGATTTCTTGCAGAAGCTGGGTGTGGCGGGCGGAGCGTCCTTGCTTTTCCCCTTGCTGGATACTGGGGTGCGGGCGGAGGTGATGACAGCATTGGACCGGGTGCGGAACCTATCGCCCCTCGAAGCAGCCCGCGACGAGGACAGCTGGAAGGCGATCCGGAATGCTTATGACTATCCCACGGACTTCACCAATCTGGAAAATGGCTACTACAGCCCCATGCCCAAGCTGGTCCTGGAGAATTTCCTGGGCGATTTCCGCCGCATCAATCAGGAGACAACATTTTACATGCGCAAGAAGATGGAGGGCGATGTGGAGGCGACGCGCAAGGAACTGGCTGCATTCGCGGGGCTGGAAGTGGAGGAGCTGGCATTGACGCGCAACACGACGGAATCGCTGGACATCCTCATCAGCGGCATCACCCTGCAGCGCGGCGACGAGGTGATCATCTCCATTTATGACTATGGCAGCATGGTGGAGGCATACGAGCAGCAGGCGGAGCGGTACGGCATCGTGCTGAAGCGGGTGGAATTGCCGGTGGTGCCGAAAACGAATGAAGAGCTGATCGCGCCCTTCCGGAATGCCATCACGGAGCGGACCAAGGCGATGCTGGTGACGCACATGATCAACCTGAACGGGATGGTATTGCCTGCGAAGGAGTTGACGGCATTGGGGCGGCAGCATGGCATCCATGTCATTGTGGATGCGGCGCATTCGTTCGCGCAGCTGGATTACAGGGTGCCGGACCTTGGATGCGATTATATGGGTTGCTCATTGCACAAGTGGCTCTGCGCGCCGCTGGGAAATGGCTTGCTCACGATGAAAAAGGAGCGCATCGCCGAGGTATGGCCACTGTTCGGTGACCGGGGCCGCGCCAAGACGGACATCCGCAAGTTTGAGCACAATGGCACCAAGCCCCCGGCGACTTGGTTGGGCATCCGGCATGCGATCGCTTTTCACAATCAAATCGGCAGCGCGCAGAAGCAGGCGAGGTTGCAGTACCTGAAGGCCTACTGGACGGAGCGGGTGCAGGGCATGAAGCATGTACAGCTTTGCTCGCCGACGGATGCTGCGTTTTCCTGCGCGATTGCGACGGTGGGGGTGCGCGGGAAGACGCCTGCGGAGCTTGCGGACTACCTGTTCCGGGAACACAAGGTCTTCACGGTCGCGATCGGGACGGGGCAGATTCAAGGTGTGCGGGTGACGCCGCACCTTTACAATACAACCGCCGACCTGGACAAGCTGGTATTGGCATTGCAAAAAGCTGGGACATGAGCTTTCCAAAAGATTGCCCGCTTCGGAATGGCGGCCTGACGGTATCTACCAGTTTTGTGAATGGGATCACGGAGATCGAATTCATGCTGGATGAGCATGGCGGATGCGGAACGCGGATCATGCGGTGTGAAGTATGCGGGGAGGGCTTTTTTGTGTCGGAGGACATGGGCTGGCATGTGCCGCAGTATCAATGGCCGGCGGCTTGCATGCGGGAGGTTCGGCGGCCGATTTCAGAGCCCGGCGGGGCTCGGGATGTGGAGTGATGCCGCGATAGGTCTCAAACCTCGATGAACTTTCCCTCGGATTCTCCCAGTTCCCGGCCCCATTTTGCGATGGCTTCCAAAACAGGAATGAGCGTCCTTCCAAATTCGGTCAGGGAATATTCCACGCGGAGGGGCACTTCTGGAAAGATCTCCCTGCGGATGATGCCGTCCTCTTCCAAGGCCTTCAACTGAATGCTGAGCATCTTCTCGGTGATGTCCGGGATCTGCTTGCGCAACTCGCTGAACCGCATGGTTTTGTTGCGGAGGTACCACAAGACCACTGTCTTCCATTTCCCACCAATGAAATGCATGGTCACATCCATGGCACAGTGAAACTTGACGTCCCGGATTTCTACCTGATAGGTCTTGCCGTCGATGACCATGCTCCAGCTATTCGAGTGTTGAAAAAAATGTTGGCACTATCCTTTTTGACAGTGATAGCAAATGTAAACCTGATTGCATTATGTTTGCAACTGTAATTTTTATAGCATCAAAATTCATCAGGAAATGAAGAATATCGGAATCATTGGAACTGGGGTCGTCGCGCAAATCATTGCAGAGCGATTGGCTGGATTGGGCCATCCTGTCATGCTCGGCACCCGCAATGTGGCGGATTCGTTGGGGCGCACAGAAATCGACCGCTTTGGCAGGCCGCCGCTCAAGGAGTGGTTGGCGGGGCAGCCCTCGGTCAAGGCCGGGACTTTCGCTGAGTGCGCGGCTTTCGGACAGGTCCTGGTCAATGCCACCAGCGGAGATGGCTCGATTCCTGCATTGCAAGCCGCTGGCGAAGCCAACCTGGCTGGCAAGACCCTGATCGACATCGCGAACCCGTTGGATTTTAGCACCGGCTTCCCTCCCAGCCTCAGCGTCTGCAACACGGACTCCCTGGGGGAGCAGATTCAGCGGACATTCCCCAGCCTGAACGTGGTGAAGAGCCTGAACACAATGACTGCCTATGTGATGGTGAACCCTGCCATCGTCCCGGGCGACCATAGCGTGTTCATGAATGGCAACAATGCCGACGCCAAGGCTGAGGTGCGGGGCATCCTGGAATCGATGGGCTGGGCTACGAAGAACATCATCGACATGGGCGACATCACCACTGCACGCGGGACGGAGATGCTGCTGCCAATCTGGGTGCGGCTCTACGGCGCATTCCGCCACGGCATGTTCAACTTCCACATTGCCATGGGAACTCCGCCGCAGGCGTAAGCCACATATCCAAAATCACCTGGATTTCCCTCGCTTGGCTTCGTGCTGGGCGGGGGAGATTTGTTTCAGGGCCTACAGCTCCACCACCTCTAGGTGATTCCGTCCCAGCTTCACGGTGCCCTGCTTCTCGAGCTGCTTGATGAGGCGGGAAACCACGACGCGGCTGGTGTGCAGGTCGTCAGCGATCTCTTGGTGCGTGGTATCGATCTGGGTCTTGCCCAGGACGCGCACACGGTCACGCAGGTACTTGAGCAGGCGCTCGTCCATCCGCATGAAGGCGAGGCTGTCGATCGTCTCCACAAACTCGTCCATCCGCACGCGGATCGATTCGAAGATGAACGCCTTCCAACTCTGGTATTTGCAAAGCCAACGGTCGAGGTACTCCACCGGGATCATCACGAGCTCGCTGTCCTCCTCCGCTACCGCATGGACCTTGCTCTTCTTGTTGCCCATGCAGCAGCTCATGCTCATGGCGCAGGTGTCGCCGCTTTCGAGGTAATACAGCAGCAGCTCATTGCCCTCCTTGTCCTCTCGCATGATCTTGATCGCCCCCTCGAGCATCAGCGGCATGTGCGTGAAAGCATCGCCCATGTTCATGAGAGTCTGCCCCTGCTTCACGCGGCGCATCACGCCCACCGTCGCGATCTCCTTCATGAGATCCTCCTCCAACATGAAGCCCAGATGCTCCTCTACTTTGCTATATGTTTCAGAATTCATCGCTTTTGATTCTTAGTTCAAGGTAATGCCCGGTCGGTTCCCAAGCAAGCTGCCAATATCTGCACATCCAACGTGGAGTCCGGCGCATTGTTGCGGTTCCTGATTCTTGTCATCCTGAAGTGTAACCCCAGTGACGGAAGCGGTTGGGAATGCTCCAGAAATTTGTTGCATCAGATCAGTAGCGAAATGGAAGCATCAGTTTCGAATGCGAAAAAAGTGAATGCAGTGAAGGCCGTCTTCACAGGCAGGTGCCCGGTTTGCCGCGAAGGTGCCGTCTTCAGCCATGCTTGGCACAGTCCCAAGTTCATGGAAAACAACAAGCATTGCCCGGTCTGCAACACCCACTTCGAGCCGGAGCCTGGCTTTTTCTATGGCGCCATGTATGTAAGCTACAGCTTCAACGTGGCCACGGTCGTGGCGGTAAGCCTGTTCATCTATGTGCTGTTCAATCCCGAATCCCCATGGTGGTACATCGGGGCCGTGATTGGAGTCACGCTGGGCACGCTGCCCTTCATGTTTCGCGTGTCGCGGATGCTGTGGATGTACTGGTTTGGGCCGTTTCGGTACAATCCGAAAGCGCAAAGCTTGGTCCGCGCATAGCGGCACCTGACAAATCTCAAAATTTTGCGAACCGGGCTGAGATTGTCCGCTGAATGGCTAGTTTTGCCGCATGAGTTCTCCGACGAAAGCGAATCCGCGCCCTTTGTTGTTAGCAGTGGCGCAGTCTCGGTGTCCCCAATGCCGGGAAGGTGCGATATTTGCCCAGCCATGGTACAGCCTCCAATTCCTCAAGATCCATTCCCAATGCCCCGTCTGTGGTGCACGGTACGAGCCTGAGCCCGGCTTTTTCATCGGGGCCATGTACGTGAACTACGCCTTCAACATCGCGCAGCTCGTGGTGGTGGGCCTCTTCGTGTGGCTCGTGATCAATCCCGAATCCGCTTGGTGGATCGTCGCGGCGGTACTGGGCGTGACCTTTGCCATGATTCCTTTCACAGCTCGGTATTCGCGGGTGATATGGCTCTACATGTTCGGGGAGCTGAAATATGGAGGGACCAAGCTGCGCGGTTGACGGCAGCCTGAATTCCGTTTTACAGCTTCAGAAAACCCGCTAGAAATCGAAATTCCGGGGTTCGCCCATCAGTTCGCGGCCATCTAGGATTTCCTCCGCCATGTACTCCAACTGTTGCCTGAGATATTCAGTGCGCTTGGGATCGGGCTCAGGGTAAGCGATGCCCAGGTTCCGGTTGAATTGATAGTTCTGGAAAGCCACGTCCAACGCTTTGACCAAACGCGTACGCTCGTATTTCCAAGCTGCCCGGATAACACCTTCCCGCCAATCGTCGTTTGCATCGATGGACACAGGCTCCTGGGCATTCTGCAATTTTTCGATCGCATTCTTGAGCTCATGGTCGTCTTCCATCCGATTGTGCTGCTCCAGGGCGAGTTTGCACTCCAGCACCTTGTGGTCATCCACGATCTTGACGAACTCATTCGTGTGCTCGCCATAGATGGTCAGCCACGGCCGCTTGTCGTTCTCGTCGTAAACAGGAACCGGATGAGGTGGGGTAGGATTCTCAGCCTGAAGCTTGGCATAAGCCACTTTCCGGGCAGCGTAGGCATAATTCCATTCCTTGGTGCTTCGCAAGTCGGGGAGGACGCGCCACAGCGGCACAATCTTGTGTCGCATGTCCCAATAATCATAGAGGCTAGGCATCGTTGCAATATCGCCCGGCATGTTATCGTCCACGTAATAGCCGTATTTCTGCCAAGGAGTCTGGAAATAGACACTCGGGCAGAGCTTGTAGTCGAGGAGCCAATCCTTCAGGATTTCGACCTCCTCCGCCGTGATCGGTGGCAGGAAATCCAGGTTGCGGATGCGCATTTCCAACATCTCCCAATCCCCACAATGCCGCACATCGGGCACCACAGCAGAGCCCGCCCGCCATTGCACTTGCAGGTCCCAGAGCTTCTTTTGCTGAATGTAAAACAGCACCATCTCGGCCAGGCTTTGGTCCGCCGTAAGCCAATACTCCCGGTCTTTTGCCCGCTTCTTGCCGTAGGTGATCCAGAACGTTCTTGCGTCGTAATACTTTTCCAGAAATCCGGGAACATCGGCGGGCTGAAATTGATCCAACCAAGCCTTGGCGACCGGATTTGCTAGCCATTTTGCGATGAGTTCCTCCTTCTCGGAGGCGGGGACATTGTTCATGATCTCTTTTGTTAAGGGAATGAAATGAAAATTTGTAAGGCCAATGATAGCCCGAATCCGCGAAAATGTCAACCCCAAGATTGCCACTTTTGACAGGCTGAGGGCCAGAAAATGCCGGGTTGTATCATGGATTCGCTGCCAATCACAGGGTGCAATCGCAGGCTCGCGAGGTCTGACTGGGTAGCATTATTGCACACAATCGATTCAGGGAAGTGGGGCAAGGCCCCAAGTGGTGCCCCCAATGGCTTGGGAAATGGCACAAAAAAAGACGCCCCGCTTCGGTGAAGACTGCGGGGCGCCTGGTTCCTTGTACTCTATGTCCCGTCCACTGTATAGGAGCTCTATCCAAGTTGGACTTCGGTTTACCGACCCTGCGAGCCGAGAGGCCGTAGCCTCTCGGACGCGTTGTCAGTATCCCGTAGGGGAATCGAACCCCTGTTGCAAGAATGAAAATCTTGAGTCCTGACCCCTAGACGAACGGGACATATTTCTAAGAACGGGCCACAAAGTTACGCACCGATTTTCGTTTGTCAAGTGTTTTTTGAAAAAATTTTTGATTTACATCATGGTAGCATTCAAAAAATCGCCCTGCTTGCTGGAAATCAATGATTTTCGACTAAGTGTTATTTTAACACTTAGTGTTGTGGTTTCAATGGATATTGCCCTAAATTCGCAGTCGAATCGAACAGATGTTCGTTCGCAACAGTTGAATTTTTGATCCATTCATTTTGTCAGAAATAAAAGGAAAAGTATGGCTATCAAAGTAGGAATCAACGGATTTGGCAGGATTGGCCGCTTGGTGTTCCGCCTCTTGGCAGACAACCCCAACGTGGAAGTGGTGAAGATCAATGACCTCACCGACAATGCCACCCTCGCCCACCTGTTGAAGTACGACACAGTTCACGGCAAATTCAGCGGCACTGTCTCCGCCGACGAATCCTCCATCACCGTGAACGGCAAGCGCATCATCGGCAGCTCCGAGAAAGACCCGCTCAAACTGGGCTGGGGCGAGCTGGGCGTGGATGTGGTGGTCGAGTCCACTGGCGTCTTCGTGAGCCAAGAGAAGGCCATGCTCCACGTGCAGGCTGGCGCCCGCAAGGTCCTCATCACTGCCCCCGCCAAGGGCGATGTGGACGCTACCGTGGTCCTCGGCGTGAACGACCAAGTCCTCAAGCCCGAGCACAAGATCATCTCCAATGCCTCCTGCACCACCAACTGCCTCGCTCCCATGGTGAAGGTGTTGGATGAGAACTTCGGCATCGTTGGTGGCTTCATGACCACTGTCCACGCTTACACTGGCGACCAAAACCTGGTGGATGCCCCGCACCGCGACCTGCGCCGTGCCCGTGCTGCCGCCCAGAACATCGTGCCCACAAGCACTGGCGCTGCCAAGGCCCTCGGCCTCGTGCTGCCCCAAGTCAAGGGCCTGCTCGACGGCTTCGCCACCCGCGTTCCCGTTCCGGACGGCTCCCTCACCGACTTCACATGCATCCTGAAGAAGCCCGCGACCAAGGATGAGATCAACGCCGCCTTCAAAGCTGCCGCAGCAGGTGCCCTCAAAGGCTACCTCGAGTACAGCGAAGAGGAACTCGTCTCCACCGACATCGTCGGCAACTCCCACAGCTGCATTTTCGACTCCAAGCTCACCAATGTCCAAGGCGCACTCGCCAAGGTCGTGGGCTGGTATGACAATGAGTATGGATACTCTTGCCGGGTGGCGGAGTTGGTTTCTCGCATCGCGTGAGCCTAACTTCCTCATCCAAGATTCATTTTTGATGAGAGTTGAGGGATGAGAGATGAGAGTGGCAGGACACAAATGGCCTGGACTCTCATCTCTCCACTCTCATCCCTCTACAATCAATAGTTAGCATTTCTCTCCCCAATCCAATCCCGACTCCCAATGCATTACATCAACGAAGCCAATGTAGCTGGTCGCCGCGCTGTGGTTCGCGTGGACTTCAACGTGCCCCTCGACGATGCTGGCAATATCACCGATGACATCCGCATTGTGGGTGCATTGCCCACGATCAACCATATCCTCAATGGCGGTGGCAGCGTGGTCCTCATGTCCCACATGGGCCGCCCCAAGAAGGAAGGCCGCGAGCCGAATACGCTCCGCCGCGTGGTCGATCACCTGAGCCAACTCCTCGGTCGCCCCGTCCAATTCGCTGACGATTGCGTTTCGGAGGCAGCATTTGCTGCTTCAGCTGAATTGAAGGCGGGAGAGGTGCTGCTGCTCGAAAACCTTCGTTACTACGACGAGGAGGAAAAAGGCGACCTGGCATTCGCAGAGAAGCTGAGCAAGCACGGCGATTACTATGTGAACGATGCCTTCGGGGCCGCTCACCGCGCCCATGCTAGCACAGCCGTGATGGCGCAGTTCTTCCAGGACAAGTACGCCGGCTTCCTGATGGCCCGCGAGGTGGACACCGCCCGTAAGGTCATGGATCATGCCGAGCGGCCTTTCACGGCAATCATGGGCGGTGCCAAGGTCAGCGACAAGATCCAGATCATCCAACGCCTGCTGGACAAGGTGGACAACCTGCTCATCGGCGGAGGAATGGCCTATACCTTCCTGAAAGCCAAGGGCTATCAAGTGGGCAAGTCGCTGGTGGAGGAGGACAAGGTGGTGCTCGCAGCCGCTCTGCTCAAGGCTGCCCGCGGCAAAAACGTCACGATCATCGTCCCGACGGACAGTGTGATCGCGGACCGCTTCGCCGAGGACGCCAACACCGCCATCGTGCTCAACAATCAGATTCCCGCCGACATGATGGGGCTGGACATCGGGCCGGAGAGCTTTAAGGCTTTCTACGATGTGATCATGGGCTCCAAGACCATCATGTGGAACGGCCCGATGGGCGTGTTCGAGATGGCGCCATTTGCGCAGGGCACGCTCGCGGTCGCTAAGGCGCTTGCTGAGGCGACGGAGGCAGGCGCATTCACCCTCGTGGGCGGGGGCGACAGCGCCGCAGCGATCAAGCAGGCTGGGCTGGACCATGCAGTGAGCTATGTCTCCACGGGTGGTGGCGCATTGCTGGAGCTGCTGGAGGGCAAGGAATTGCCTGGGGTTGCGGCTGTGGAGTGAGCTGAACATAGAATTCATTTCAAAGCCATCGATGCAGTCAGCAGCTGTATCGATGGCTTTTCGTTTTTGGGGGTGCCGCTGCCTCGGAGCAGGAGGCGTGCGGAGAATAGCCTATCTAATCTCCGCATTTTTTGCGGAGATTAACTCCATTAATCTCCGCAAGCTCCACCCACCCAATCCAGACAGCTACCGAATGAATCACCAAAATCCATCCATTT
Organism: Bacteroidia bacterium; assembly: GCA_046329055.1. Taxonomy (GTDB): domain Bacteria; phylum Bacteroidota; class Bacteroidia; order J057; family JADKCL01; genus JADKCL01. The sequence goes on along the minus strand of JAXLVK010000037.1, from coordinate 19,089 downwards.
TGCGGTTTTCGCCGAAATTTGCTTATTTTAAGATAATGGCAATTCACCGATCAGCAACCAAACCGACTAAGCCATGCGGTGAATAAGCCCTCTAATCTCCGCATTATTTGCGGAGATTAGAGGAAATGTGTAGCAAAATCCGACGAAGAGCCGTATATTTACCGCACGAAATGTGGAGAATAAGAGCGATAATCTCCGCATCACAATAAGAGCGGCAAGACCATGTGGATCTACTTTCGGAAAGAATGGCCCCGATTTGAATGGGACAACGACCGTGTGGTGCCATTGTTGGTAGCCGTCAGGCACCTGCAAGGCAGAATCCTGGGACGGATGAACTACATCGGATTCGAGCTGAAAGATCAAGCCAATCTCGAAATGGTCTCCCTCGACGTCCTGAAATCCACGGAGATCGAAGGCGAATTGCTGGATCCAGAACAAGTGCGCTCATCCGTGGCGCGACGATTGGGACTGGACATGCCGGGATTGGTTCCCTCCGACCGGAATGTGGACGGGGTGGTGGACCTCATGCTGGACGCGACGAGGAACTATGCGCAGCCCTTGACCGAAGAGCGCCTTTTTGCCTGGCACAATTCACTGTTTCCCACTGGGCGCTCTGGCCTGTACAAGATCCTCGTGGGCACATGGCGGGACGACTCCACAGGCCCCATGCAGGTCGTCTCAGGCGGCATGGGATACGAAAAGGTGCATTTTCAGGCTCCCGATGCCAAGTTCCTGCCTGCAGAAATGACACGCTTCCTGGCTTGGTTCAATGCCGAACAGACCATGGACACCGTCCTGAAGGCAGGCATGGCGCAATTGTGGTTCCTGACCCTGCACCCCTTCGAGGATGGCAATGGCAGGATTGCAAGGGCCCTCACCGACATGCTACTCGCCCGGTCGGACGGTCAGCCCTACCGCTACTACAGCATGTCCACACAGGTCAGGTTGGTCAGGAATGACTACTACGACATCCTCGAGCGCAGCCAACGCAACGGCATGGACATCACCAAATGGATGATGTGGTTTCTGGAATGCCTGAAGGCAGCACTTGAGGCCTCCGACGAGATCCTGTCCAAGGTGCTGTTCCGCCACGAATTCTGGCTTCGCAATGCGACCCGGCTGGACAACGAGCGGCAACGCAAAATCTTGGCCATGATGCTGGACCACTTCGAAGGCAAGCTCAACACCTCCAAATGGGCCAAAATCAGCAAATGTTCGCAGGACACCGCGATGCGCGACATCCAAGACCTGATCGACAAGGGCATCCTGTACAAGTTGCCGAGCGGCGGGCGCAGCACAAGTTATGAGCTGGAAAGAAGGCAATACCTGCCTCCGATCGGATGAACGCCCCGCCGACATTTGACCTTGCGGCCATCACAGGCATCGTGCAGAAAGGGCTGGATTCCCGTCAGCGGGAGCTGGCCTTCCGGATTGTGGTGGGTCAATTGCATACCTACATCACTGCCCATGCGCCCGATGCCGAATCGCTGGAGGCCTGCGTCGCCCATGCGAACCAATGCCTTGGCGAATGGCCTGCCGTGACGCGGGTTGCGGAGAAACGCTGGTGGATGATCATCGAAGAGACTGAGATTGTCAATGATTGGGACTCGGGCGAGCTGTTCCGGGGCTGGCGGATACCGCCGGACTGGCGGGCCCGCCTTGCACGAAAGGCGGTGATCAGGATGAGCGACCTGGACCTTCGGGGCGAAGCCGCAGCGGGATTGTTCGCGAACACCGCACTGGGTTGGCTGGAGGAACTGAGCATCGAGCATACAGTGGGGCCGGACTTCGTGGCAGCCCTCATCGGCAGCGGGACGCTCAACCACTTGAAGGTGCTGGACCTGCATTTTTCGGGATTGTCCAAGGCTGAGATGAATGCGCTCAAGGATTGGCGGAAACGGCACGGCATCGTGGGCGTGAATCAGGGTTACAAATACAGCTGATTGCAACTCGGAACGGTCGGGTGCGCATCCATTTCGTTGGTCGGCAGTGAAATGAACTTGGCAAGTTTTCTGCACATTCGCCTAAATTTATCCCATGGGCATCTTCTCCATATTCCGCAAAAAAGCAAAGCCTCTGGTCAAACAAATCCCGGCGGCACCAGCGCCTGAACAGGCAACCCCGAAACCCGATTCGCAACCTGCTCCCGTCAAGGAAGCGGCAAGCCCAGTTCCCGCTCAGGTCTCCTGGTCCATCTGGGGCAAGGAGGTGGTGGATGTGCGCCTGGAGCTTGCCAAAGAGTATGGATTGGCGCAGAAGAGGGGCTTGCGGATGCTGGTTTATTCCTACGAACCTTGGTCGCCCGGCAGCGTGGGCTTCAAGAAGTTCGGGCAGCATCCATTGGGGCTGGCGCGCCTGAGGAATGTGCATGTGGTGGAAGTGAACCTGAACCACATGGATGCCTTGCAGCGCATCGGGATGAGCGGAGGCGGGATCCCGCAACTTTGGGCGATGGAGGCGGACGGCAGCTACGCTGGGAAAACCGTCTCAGGTGGAATCTGGGGTGCGGATATTCCGGAAAACATCGACGGCGCACTGGGTACGTGGTTCACCAACCTTGGCTGGAGATGACACCCGACAAATTTCCTTGGCACGATCCAGAAATGGCGGAAGCCAAGGCGAGAGAGGCATTTGCTTGGTGGGAGTGGATGCGCTGGATTTACAATCTGGCGATGTTGCTGGTGGGCGTGAGTGGAATCGTGCTGGCGGGAGGCAATTTCTACCTATGGCAGATCATCTTCATTGGCATATATGGGGTGATTGCAAATTGCTTCTACTTCCTCGGCTTCATCACAGAAATGATCGATCAGCACTATTTCGGCGGCAATATCCGGCTGCACCGCATTCGGCTCGGCCTGTTCATCCTGGGCACGGTCTTTTCAGCCTTCGTTACATTCTTCGGGACATTGACGTTTTTCGATCCTATGTGGTTTGACCCGGTTCCTTGATGGGAAAGACTGGTTGCAATGCACCGCAGGTCATTTTCATCAAGTGCATTCCCCTCCCTGCAAGACGATCATGCGCCAAGCCACTCTACGAGACTTGTGGGAAAATGAGCGTGGTCTTCGCTGTCCTTTGCCTTTCCTAGCGAATCGGTAGATTTGGTTGTGGCCATCCTCAACGAATATCCGCGGCTCAGGCTTGCCCTTCGCATCATCGGGATCGTGAGCTGCGTGGCATTCCTCACGGTCTTGACGCAGGTGGGTGGACTCGTTTACCTGCTTTCCTTGCTGAGCCGACCTTGGCTGAAAAGGCGCGTTCCCAAAAATGGATGGCGGAGATTGGCGCAGTCGGGGGTGTTCGTTGGTGCCTACCTGATGGCCTCTTTGTTGATTGTGCCATTGTTGGCGAAGCCATTTGGGCGAGTGCCTCTTCCCTACTTTGGTGAACATCTCAAGCCAGCGAACTTGTGGACTTGCATCCTCAATCGTCATTATGTGGTGCCCGAACTACGGGAAGCCACAGAATCTGTCGCTGCACAACTCGCCACCGAATTTCCCGGCACCACAGTCCATTACCTCGACGCGGGTTTTCCGTTTTGGGATGGGTTTCCCCTGATGCCGCATTTAAGCCATGACGACGGCCGAAAACTTGATCTGAGCTTTCATTACCTCGACAGCACGTCCGGTTCACCCACTGATGACTTGCCTTCTTGGATTGGTTATGGGGTCTGTGAGGATCCTCGGCCAGGAGATCGTGACCGCGCGGCTGAGTGCCGGGCTGCGGGACATTGGCAGTATGACATGCTCAGCCGGATACTCCCACAGGGTGGCAAGGAGGATTTGGCATTGGACGAAAAGCGAACTCGGAGGATGGTTGCCTTGTTCTCGGCGCAGCCTTGGGTGCGGAAAATCTTCATCGAGCCGCATCTGGTTTCCAGGATGAACTTGACTCCAAAAAAATCCGATTTCATGGTTGTCAGGCTGTGCGGCATGACGACCATGTGCATGTGGAAGGGTGAGGCTAAGCCCTCAAGCGGCTTTCAACACTGCCAAAGAAACTTGGCGGAACCTTCACAAGCGCAGTCAAACAAATAGGCGCATCCGCCGCCGCCGAAGTTCATCTCGGTCTTCCAATCCGGTCCCTGCTCGATCTGGGCGACATGGCGCATGGGTTGACCGCATTCATCGCAATTTGGTGTTTCGTCTCCTTGAATCCAGCTAGGCTCACCATACATCTGCCCCAGAATTTCCCTGCCAGCCTTGCCATTTTGCTTGCACCATTGCTCTCTCGCCTCATCATAATCTTCAGCCTCAACGTTTTCGAGCGCGGCACCATGCTCCACAGGCCGAAGGGTATCTCCATTTGCCGGAATCTGCATGGGTATCAAATCCTCAGGATGCATGCGAATGACTTTGTTTCCTCCACCATTGGCATCCCAATCGTCACACATACCTGGATCGTTTTCGCACATGAAGACCAAATTCATCCCGCGGTCGGTGGCGATACGGAACTGATACCGCATGGGCAGATCGCAGGATTTGCAAATGGGCCATCCAAGGCGCAAATGTGAATTCACCAAGGGAATGCCACCAAAGTTGGAGGAATGGACAGGAGCGGAATGCTCGGAGTATGTCAACAATTGAATCGATGCCATTGGTATTTTGGATAAGGATTTCCTGATTCGAGGGCGAAGTCAGTTTAGTCGCCCCACTTCTCCCGGTACAGTGCCAGGCTGCCCAGCAAGATCGCCTTCGCCTCGGCCGCGCCCAGGAATCCATCGACCAGCACGGTCTTGTGCTCCAGCTTCTTGTAGTCCTCGAAGAAGTTCCGGAATCTCGCCGCGAAATGGCTACCCAGCTCGCTGATGTCCGAGATAGGCAAAGACTCGGGTCGCCTGCTGCAACTGCGATCAATTTGTCATCGGATTCGCCGCCATCGACCATGCGCATGACGCCGATCACCCGGGCAGGCACGATGCACATGGGATAGACCTCGACCTGCGCCAGGATCAGGATGTCGAGCGGGTCGCCGTCCTCGCAATAGCTCTGCGGGATGAAGCCATAGTTGGCAGGGTAATAGACGGAGGAATAAAGCACGCGATCAAGGCGCAACAGGCCACTTTCCTTGTCGAGTTCGTACTTGGCACGGGAGCCCTTGGGAATTTCGATGATGCCGTTGACCACTTCGGGAACCTCCGAGCCGGGGGTGACGTGGTGCCAGGGATTGAAGTTGTTGTTCATTGTGTTTGAATCTTTAACAAGGCAAATTTAGGGCGAGGGTTGTTAGCCTACAAGATTCATCGAGCGGCCATCCCAAAACTTGCATCCTTGGGCGCATTCGCCTAATTTGAGCATACTGAACCTCCTGCAGATGCATCACAAGCTACTTCGTCTGTTCCTGTTGCTGCTCTGTATGGGCATGGCGACCCTTTCGATGGCGCAGCTGGACTCGTTGAATGCGATCGAGAACAAGCTATGGGCGAACAAGGATAACCGAAATCTGCTCCTGCTTGCTCCCTACTTGGATCGAAACGATGAGGTGGAAGAATTTCTGGGCTACCACCGCCTGAAAACGCCCCTGAAACAGATCGCAGCCCGTCTCATCGCTGAGAACACCCTGTTCTTCAGCCAAGGACTGGAAAGCTCCAAGACCCTCACCGCCAAATCCTTCACGGAATTCCTTGAGTCGAATCCCGTCCGCTGGACGGATACCCTAGAGGCTTATGTAGCGGCCGATTGGCGGCAAAAGGGGGTTCCCTACAAGGTCCGTGGCCTTACCGGCCAACAATGGCTGAACCGGCAGAAATCGTTCACAGATCAGATCGGCTCCAATCGATTTCAGAATCCGGTGGTTCGGCAGATGTGGGAGGCCAAGGATCCGCGGATTCTCCTCGAGATCGCGGCTGGGATTTTCAAGGGTCGTCACAGGTGGGGCAGCGACCTCGGTTTCGGAGCATCGGCAGAGTGGCTGGAATACTTGGTGCATTTTCAGGTGGCGGTTCAGGATGGAAAGGGCGACTTCTCCTATGACATGACCTGGGATTACACGAATCTCGGGCGAATGAACCTGCTCAATTTCTGGCTGGAACACCATGGGAGTTTCGTCTGGAACCGCAAGGTGGGTTATTTCGAATCCAAGGATTTCCCCTTGCCGACCTATGCGGAGGAGGTGGACCTGTTTCCGCTGCTTGGGGAGCAGGATGACTCCATTGCCCACCGGACATTTATGCGCCTTGCGGTCGGCAATCCGGAAGTGGTGCCCGATATCGCGCGGGATTGGGACGATTTGTCTCCGTTTGGCAACCTCAACTTCAGCCTCGGCAGCTTTCCACTCCGCTTCCTGGAGCAATTGCCCTTGATGGCGGGCTACTGCCGGGCGCATGGGATCTCCTACGAGGGCAGCGCGCAATTGAAGGACTGGGGACGCCGAATGCTGGCCTGCAAGTCCTTGAAAGGTGCCCTCGCCCTGGAGGCTGAGATCCTTGCTGGCCTCAAGCAGAAGGATGTCACGGCACTGGAATTCTGGGCGGCGACCCATCAAAATGCGTGGCAGGGTCAGGTCATCGTGGGCCGGGTTTTGGATGAATACTATACGATCCACTGGCGGGAAACCCTGGCCGATACCGCGGCGCTGGAACTTTACCTGCGGAAGTCTGGTTGGTTCGAGGGATTTGGCATCGTCGGCTACGCAAGGCAATACCTGAACAAGTTTCGTGGGCAGCCGGAAAGTGTGCTGTGGCAGTTGGAGGCCATTCATCCGGGAGATCAGACCCTGCAAGCGCAGGTAGATTCGGCCAAGAAATATGTCATGCAACGGCCCTCCGCGCCAAGCGAGGAAGGCTCATCCTTTGAATGGGCGAGGCATCATGCTGACTTACAAGCAGCTTGGGATTCCACCATCCGCCATACCTCTAAAGGAGAGCTGGACTATAAACTGAGTGAAATCGTGGCCGGCTTGTCTTATGACCAAATCGATGAAGCGATCGAGGTCCTGGCGGTGGACAGCCTCCTCAAGGACAATTTCCCGGGGGACCGGTACGAATTTTTGGAAGGCGATTTCGGGCTGGCAGTGGATGCGGATTCCATGGTCGAGTCAGGTTACCGGGCGGAGTTTTTGCGGCTCTACCGCACGCTGACGGAAGAGGGCCTGTACTTGTATTACCTGCGTCGGGCGGGCGTGGAAATCCTGCTGCCTGACGGGAGCCTGGACTACCATCGGGTGTATGGCGTGTTGGAATTCGGCTTGCCGGAGGCGTTCGTGTCGATGGGGGGAAGTGGGCGGTATGGATTGGTATATTCGGTGGTGAAGGTCCTGGAGCTGAGGCATGGCAAGCGGTTAGGGGAGCGGGAAAAGCTGTGTGGGTATGGGAGGTCGATCATTTGTAGCCCACGGCAACGGGCGCAGGCTTGGATGAAGTGGCTGGTGGAGCAGGGCAAGGTGTATGTCGATCCTGACCGGGCTCATTCATTTGGGTATGAATATTGACCTACATTCGTGACCATGAAGCAAGTCTTGGGTTTTCGCCATCGGCTGTTTTTTCTGCTGCTGTTGCTACCATTGGCTGGGGTTTCGCAGTCCTACGTGGACTTCGCGGACAGCGTGCAGGCTTGGGTGGATGCGCGGGTGGATGCGGCGAATGCCGGCAAGTCCGAGCGGGTGGTGATGCCCGTGGCGGTGCGGTCGCTCGGATGGGGCTGCGAGTGCCCGGATGCTTACCTGGGTGAGAGCCCTGGTGTGCATGAGGGGCCGTGGATTTGGGTGGTGAGCAAGCGGCGGTTTCCTGAGGTGGATCGGTTGGGGCATTCGCTCATCGTCACGGGCAGGTTCACGGGCGATATGCAGCAGTTGGACTTGCGGAACGATGATGGCGAACCGGAGGAATGGCTTTACGTGATGCCGGTGTTTCGGGCGGAAAAATGGAAGCCCAATAAGAATGTCGGCGAGGCGGCGGCCCCCAAGGTGATCGGGAATTGAGGCGTCAGTCCCTGAAAAAGCTCAGGTTCAGGTACAATCCCATCGGGTAGAGGGAAAAATCGAGCCCTTGATCGACTTCGGTGACATGCAGGAGCTTTGTGAGCATGATCTTGACGCCGGGTTCGAGGCTGAGGTAGCTCCCGCGTGGCAACTTGACCTCCTTCACGATGCCCCCGCCCAGTGAAAATGTGAATTTGGACATGCCGCGGGAAGAATTGCCCTCGTAATCCACGAACTGGGAGTTCGGAACGACGCCGCAGGCATGGTTGTACTGCTCGACCTTGCGTTGGAGATTGATGGAAAACATCGGCTGGAGCTTCACGAAGAGGCTCATTTTCTTGACATAGAACTTGAACGCGGGCTCAAATGCGATGTTGAAGAAGCGGAAGTCGCGTCCGGGCAGGCTGTCCGCCACTCCCATGAAGGTCGGGAAGCTGTCGAGGGTGCAATCACCGGAATAGCCCTCACTCTTGGGCCAAAAGACATGCTCCAAGCCGACATAGGGTGAAAACTGGACGCCGTTGCTGGCGCGGAGGTTCACAAATGCCCCGTAGCCGATGTGGTGTCCCGCCTCGAAAAAGGTGTAATTCTGCACCCCGACGATGTTTTTGGAGGGAAACTGGAGTTGATAGCCGAAGCGGACGCCAAACTGCGGGCCTTCCTGGACTGGGGCGGGCGCGGGCAAAATGGGCTCAGGCGCCACAGGCGTTTCACCTTGGGCAAATGCAGCCGAGGTAGCGAGGCAGGTAGCGATCAGCAAGCAGGAGATTCTGAGCCACTTCATCGGGTGCAAATTCAGGAGGACAAGCCTTTCCAAAATGTACAAAATTTCCTGTGCATTGCACGATTTTGGATTCTGGCGTTGCGAGTGCATAAAGCGCTCGCAACGCCAGAACCTCTCAATTTCCCTTGGTCGGGTCGCCTTTCTTGGCGTTCAGGTCGATGCCTTGGCGGAGGTAGCCTCGGATGAGGGCATCGTCCATGGCTTCGGCGGACTTGATCTTGAGGTGCTTCATGCGGTCGCCTTCGCCTTCGAGCAGGCCAGCGGGGTCTTCCATCTCGGCGCCGCGCCAGAAGCCAAATGTGACATGCTTCGACGCACCTCGGAAAAAGCACATCGGCCCTTCCTTGGTCTCCCAGACGGGTTGCGCCCACTTGATGCTCGCCTTCACATCGGGGTACATCTCCTTCACTAATACGGCGAATCGGTCGAGGCATTCGCGCTGCCACTCCACGGCGAGCTTTTCGTCACGGTACCACCCGATTTCCTTGCCCTTGTCCGGGCTCACAGACTTTGCCATATCTTGAAATGAGATTTTTGGGTCATGAAGGCACTAAAATCCTAGGAAATCACCTATTCCCCAAACTCGTCTTCGAGGATGTGCAACTCGCCGTCCGCCAATGTCATGTCAAAGATCCAGCTGTTGACGCTCTGATTGCTGACCTTGAAGGAATCCAGGCGACCCATGAGGTAGGATTCCTTTCCGAGATGCTCCGTGAGATTGGGCCTTGCCTTCATCACTACCCGGACAAAACAGATGATGTTGTAGGCTTTATTGTTGGCGCAACTCACCGAAAGCGTGTCGGGGGAATCCTGCTCGACCTTGACTTGGTTGAAGGGCTGTCCCGGGCCGCTCGTCACGGGCAGGTGCTGGGTGATGAGGAGCTTGCCTTGGTATTCCTGGAGCAGGGCTTCCACATCCTTGTGCTTCTTTTTCCCTGTAATCGCCAGTCCCCCAGTGGCATAGAGGTGCATGTAGCGCAGGTTCGCCAATTGCGTTTCGGTCAGCCCCTTGTCCGTGGCATTGATGAATTTCGTCGCCTTCTGTGCCGCCTCAGCGTAGTTTTCATCGGCAAGGAGGTTCACGACATCCGAGTTCTCCGGCTTGAAGAGGTCATGGATGTCAAATGCGACCGCGGGAAGGGGTTTGGTCGCCGGAGAATCGACCTTGGAAATCGCGGAGTCAGACCCGAGGCTGTCTTGCGGTGTGCCCTGAGAGGCGGAGCCATCAGAATTGCAAGATGGAAGGCAGACGGCTGTAACCATTGCCAAGCAGGCGAAGGCCAGGAAGGCAGAAAATCGAGATTTCATTTGGGCTAGAAGTAATGCTTGAAATTACGGCGACGCCATGAATGTTGGCTGCTGAGATTTTCAATGTTCGTCGAAAAGGGTGGGAATCCAAAATCGGTCATTCCCTTGGTTGCCGTATCGATCTCAGGTAAACAAATGCCGCGACCGACAATGCACCTATGATGAGTTGGAAGAGGGTTTGCACCCCATGGTTCAGGGTGGCGACCGTGAGCCCCTCCAGTTCCGTGTAGCCAAAGGCCATCAACAGCTGCATCACGATGTAATGATAGGCCCCGGCTGAACCAGCAGGCAGGGGAATGGTTCGCGCCAAGCTTCCAAACACAAATACATGAAAAGCAATGTACCAGCTGCCCCCATGCGCCAGTCCCAAGGCCGCCATGGTGCAGTAAGGCGCGGAATAATAAACCACCCAAATCACCACCGTGTGCAGCAGGAACTCGAGGCGCGGCCCCCGCTCCAACCGGATGGCACTCACCAATCCAGCCCAGATTCCCAGAGCGGCCTTCCTCAGCCATGCGACCCATGCATGCTCCCCTACCCGACCGCTGAAGGCAAACAGGTAGAGCATTCCCAGGCACACAGCCCCGATTCCCAGCAGGAGCCAGAGTTTCCATCCCAGCGCAGCAACCAGCGGCTTCCACAGATGTTCCCCGACAAACTCAGCTGCCACTCCTCCCGCCAATCCGATGGTGAGCCCCAGCAACAAGGCAAATGTCACCAAGTCCACTGCCCGCTCTGCGACCACCGTCCCTCCCAATGCAAAAATCGGCGCACCACTGAGCTGCTGCAGGGCTGCGCACCGCCCGACCTCCCCTGCCCGTGGAATGCCCAGATTGCTCAGGTAGCCACTCATCATCGAGACAAAGCTGTCCCTCCAAGTCACCCGGTGCCCCGTCGCCGCCACCAGCAACTGCCATCGCCTCGCACGACTCAGGTAGCCCAGCAGCGTCATGCTCAGTGAAAATCCGATCCACACCCAATTCGTCCCCGCCAAATGCATGGCGATACCATCCAAATCCTGCCCCCTGAACGCGAGCATGATCAGCAATACGCCGATCAAAACCAGCACCGTCCACTTCATCCATGGACTCCACGAGCCACTGTTCCCGGAATTTTTCATCCTACTATTGGGATTGCCGCCCCATTTTACGAATTTGGATCAGCCGGAACGCGAGAAAAAATTTCGGCCCGATATTTGCAACGAGAGACGCCAGCGCCCACCTGCGGTCGCAGTCAAGAATTCTCAAGGAAAATCAATCGTATGAAAAAACACTTTCTCTTCATTGCCCTCTTGCTGACATGGGCTACCACCCAAGCCCAAACGGCCAATTTCTTCACCAAGGCCGAAGCCTTCCTTGCTAAGAACATCTCCAATGGCATGGTGGACTATGCTGGGATCAAGGCCAATGCGGCTGAACTGAAGGACCTCGTCCACATGATCGGCACCTACGGGCTGTCCGCCGCGGACAAGTCCACCCAAAAGGCCTTCCTCATCAATGCCTACAACATCCTGGTGATCAAAAACGTGGTCGATCACTACCCGATCGCCAAGCCCACGGATGTCCCCGGATTCTTCGACAATACCAAATTCAATGTTGCAGGTAGCCAAGTCACCCTCAGCGACATCGAGAACGTGAAAATCCGCCCGGTCTTCAAGGATCCGCGCACCCACTTCGCCCTCGTTTGCGCTGCCAAGAGCTGCCCGCCCATCGCGAACTTCGCCTTCACCCCCACCAACGTGGAGTCCAAGCTCGAGTCCCTCACCAAGGCTGCGATGAACAATGCCACCTTCATCAAGGTGAACACTGGCAACAAGACCGTGCAGTTCTCCCAAATCCTGGACTGGTACAAGGACGACTTCCTCGCCGAAGAGAAATCCATTCTGGACTACGTGAACAAGTACCGCACCACCCCGATTCCGGCCACCTTCACCCAGGGTTTCTATGACTACAACTGGGCGCTGAACGGAAAAAAGTAAGCGCGGGTTCAGGAGCCAATACTCAGCCTCCTGCGAAACCGATACAGCATCCGCCTGATCCCGCGAAACCGAAAACGGATGCGGGTCAGGCGGATGCCATTTCTGGCAAACCCAAGACCCCATCAGCAGCCAAACCCGTCCCCAAGGACACCGCTAAATCGGAGGTCCGGCGCATCCCGGTGGGCGGCTCAGTGACCGTGAGCGAGTTGACCAAGGATAGCCTGCACCCGGAATTGGACACTGTCCCGCAACCGGTGAAGGAAATGCCGCCGCAAGGGCCTGACAAGGTCGCGCCACAGCCCGAACCTGTACCGCCACCGAAACCGATCTCGCAGGAGGAGGCAACACTTGCACTGCACCGCGCGCTCCTCCTCTTTTTGCGATCCATGGGCCTGAACTACATCCGATAGTGGGATCGATGGGTTCAATGCCCTGATCTGCCATTCATTTTGGGAAAATTGGTAGCCGAGGCGCTCGCATTGTTTCAGAATCACGGCATTTTTTCCCAAATTTTCAGCCAGAACATCAAGAGAAGGGTCAATGGTTTCGAGACCACCCAGACATCGCATTGCTATGGCGATGGATCGCAAACGCCGCGGCATCGGGGTGGAGGATGCGTTTTGGGTGCATTGGGGAGAGCATGAGCCTTTCTTGCTGCGCCTGTGCATGGGATGGCTGCGTGGCACCCCTCTCGATGCCCAAGAGGTGCTGAGCAGCGGGATGCTCAAGGCCTGGGATGCCGCCCAAAACACCACCGAGGAGATCGGAAACTACAAGGCTTGGTTTGCCAAGGTCTTGCGCAACCACTGCATCGATCAGCAACGGAAGCTCGCGCGTGACCTGCAAGTCTGGGTGGGCGCGGACCTGCAAGTCCCTGTGATCGATCGGCAACCGGGGACTCAACTGCCGTCACCGGAGGCCATGCTGTTGCGGGACGAGAGCTATCACTGGCTCATCGCTGGGATGGAGGTGCTGCCTGAACGGCTGCGGGAGGTGATGATCCTCCGGGCGACGCAGGACATGGCTTACGACGAGATCGGCAGGAGGCTGCACATCAGCGGGGACAATGCGCGCAAGCGCGTGCAACTCGCGAGGGAGCGGCTGCGCCGACATGCGCCCGCGCCTGGCACTGAGGTGCCGGAGCATGAGCAGGAAGTAACGGAAGCGATCTTGGCGCAGGAGCGGCTGGATTTGGGGCAGGCACCTTGTCATGTGGAGCCGGTCGCGATGTGCATCGACGGTGTGTTGCTGGAGGTTGCGGTTTACCATCGGTTTCGGCCGTCGCGGTTGCAGCAGAAGGCGGATACCGTGGCGCGGTACCTGGAGCGGCACGATGCCGGGTGGCGCAAGGAGTGCGAGTACATCCAACTGCTGTGGGCACTGGGGGATGGCTTGGGGGCGATGGCGCGGATGGCGTCGGCGCGGTTGCGGCATCCTGAGGTGGCGGAATTGGTGGTGGCGCAGTTGCGGATGCTGGCGAGCATCGGGGCATGGCGGCGGGGTTGGGGAGGTGGCTGGAGAGGCGCTGGCGAGCGGGGAGGTTGCGGAGATCCATGGCCTGTTGCGCGGCTACTTGGCGATGAGCACTGGCGAATATGCGGAGGCCATGAGGGAGTTCGGGGCATTGACGGCGGCATTGAAATGGCCATCGCTGACGATGGCGGCGATCGAGGCAGGGGACATGCAGGTCGGCAGGGCGGCAGTGCGGGAATGGCTCAATTTGCGTCCGACGGACCGGGAGGCGTGGATGGCGGAGTTGGTGACGGCGACTGTTGCGGAACGGCATGAGTTGGCGGCGACCGTGTTGAGGAGGTTCCCGCATGACCCGTACGCGCAGGCACATGCCCTCGTGTCTTTGCAGGCGCAGGGGCGATTCGGCGAAGCCGAGGACATTCGTTTGCAGCGATTGGCTGAGGCGGCTGCCGGGGACATTCCTGGTGTTGGCGACCAAGGCGGCGATCCTGTACCATCAAGGCGAGGGAGTGGCGGCATTGCGGATGGTGAGTGCATTTCTCAAGCAGCATCCACAGCATTTTCAGGCGCAAGGATTCGCTTCGGAGCTTGCGCGGCTACTGGGGAAGGAGGCGCCGTAGGAATTTGTTGGGGAACCAGGGTGAGGCTGATGTTTCGGCTATGCGGGGCGTTTATTGATGCTGCTTGGTGGGAGGGCGTAGGAAATGGCGGCTTGGGGCGCTGGAGCATCAGTGGGAGCTGGAGAGCACTTCGACAGGCTCAGTGTACCATCTCAGGTTTCGATGGGGTTGGACTTTAGTAATGAGGGCTTGGGGGCATCGGTGGCTTCGAGAACCTCAGCCTCCGATGGGGTTGAACCTCGGCCGCTGGTGAGTTGGACTTGGGGCATTGGCGGATTGGGGGCATCGGTGGCTTCGAGAACCTCAGCCTCCGATGGGGTGGGAGCTTGCCGGCTATCCCATGTCAACTGTCCACTGTCAACTATTCAGATGATTTTGAGTGTGAACAAAACCACTCCGATTCCATAGCTGAGGCCATTTGCTAGTAGGGAGAACAGCAATGCCCGTCCCCACGATGACCGGAATATCGCGACTGCCAAGGCGGCTTCGACGGCGACCACAGCGCATTCCATGAGGTAGATGTCGAGCGGGTACTCCCGGAGCAGCAGGTTCAGGGTAGGGTTGGTGAATCCATTGACCAGGATGCAGAAAAGGATCGCCTTGCCCCAACCCTCTCGGCGCCAAAAGATCAGGAAGACCGGGAGTTCGATCAGGATCGTGAGGCCGAGGTAGAGCAGCAGGTCCATCAGCCGCGCGGATTCGACACGAGACGGCGACGCAGGACGAAAAATGCGACCAATCCCAGCAGGCTGACAATGGGGATCGCCCAGATGCCGATCGGTCCACGCATCCCCATTGATCCCTTGCTGACTTTCAGCACCTTGCCGTCCTCGTCTTTCTCCACCAAGGCGACTGTCTTGATTTTGATGACGCCATTGGCGACGCGGACGACGCGGATTTGATGGACAAATTGCTGGTAGAAGTCGTAATCCAACTGATGAATCCCGCCGAGGGTGGTGTCCGATTCATAGACATTGCCCTCGGCATCCTCCGCAACGAGGCGCTTCCCGTACATCTCGCCGACCTCTACTGGATTGCGACCGACCAGAAATTTCTTGGTGACACTGTCGGGATCGATGGCATCCTCCTCCGACCAATGCTCATACTTGAAGTAGAATTTGAATCCGGGATATTCATCGGGATTCATCAACTGCACCTGGACAGGCACCTCGTAATTGTAAGGGCCGTCGGTGAGGTCGGCCATCAAGGACAGGCGCGCCCCGAGCGTCAGGAGCAGCAGGGACAAAAGCAGACGATGGTTCATGCGCATTGATCCATTTTCAATGACAATGCTTGAGCCGCCCGAAAGTTACAAGGCGATCAGGCAGAGCGCTTGCGGCTGCGCAGGATGAAGAATGCCACGAGGCCGATCAGGCAGACCACCGGAATGGTGAAGAGCATCCATTTGCCCTTGCCTGGCTCATCGTTCACGACATCGCTCTTCATGATTTCAAGGACTTCACCATTGGGGCCCATTTTCTTGCGGGCCACGACTTTGTAGCTGATGACGCCCTTCTTGACCTTGGTGATCTCGATTTGGTCGAGGTAGTAGGAGACGTTGCGGTCAAAGTCGCTCGCGACACCGCCGACCATTTCCTTGGATTCGTACACCTTGCCTTTGGAGTCGCGGGCGTACAGCTTGGAGGCATCGCCACGGCCACCCGTTTCGAAGGATTTGCCAGCCTCCAGCACCACCTCGGACAATCCGCTGGGCTGATAGCCCATGTTGTAGGTGTAGGATTGGTACTTGATGAAAAAGGTGAATCCCTTGAATTGGGCGCCATTCATCAGCTCCACTTGTACATCGACCTCACCCTCGGTGGCGACATCCGCCATGAGTGGGCTCAGGCCGAGGACAAACAAAACGGGAAGCAACAACAACGATCGAAGCAATTTCATAGGTTAAGCAGTTTTCGACTCTAATTTATGGACTTTCGGGGATACTCGGGTTGGGGATGCCCGGCATGGAACTGAAAAATGCGGCTCCGTCTTCCTATTGACGGTTCAAGTGCAGGCGCCCCTGTTGCCACCGGACATTCCATTCGTTGCCCGCCACCTCCACCAATGCCTCAAAATCAGTCGGTACCGCCTCGACCATGGTCGGAATCCAGCGCTTGAGGTCTGCATCCACCACGATGAACAAGCCGTGCTCGTCACCCATTGCGGCAAACTCATCATTCCGATACCAAAACGGTGCAAGTCCCAATTCATACTCCAATTGCTGCCGCGTGGCGCTATGGGTCAGGGTCGGCACCCCCATTTCGGAAATTTCCACGATGCTCTCTGCTCCGAAAGATGCCTGCGCCGGAATCTGCAGGCGTCGGCGCTCGATGAGCTCGACGATGTTGCCCGCAGGGTCGTGGAAATAGACCGCCTCGGCCTCCCAATTCGGGAAGGGAATGATCCGGTCCCCGTCCAATGGCAGCAGGGGAATCCCCTTGGACTCCAGCCAATCCGCCGCCGCCCTGACCGTGCCCAGTGGAATGTTGAAAGCGAAATGGTAGGTGGACGGCGCCCCGCCCAGAAAGGTCAAAACCGAATTCCCAGTTTGCAGGGTCAGCCGATCCTTGGTGATGCCAAGTTCCTCCATCTGCATGAGCCCAGCATAGAAATCGCGCATTTCGGGCACGTTCTGTGTAATCAGCCGAAGCTCACGGATGACCATGCTGACGTATCGGGGGAGAAATCAGTCCTTGAAATCGAATTTGTACTTGGTCGCCATCTCCTGCTGCGCCTTCTCGACCTCCTTGAAGAGCTTGTCCTCCTCGATGGAAAAGTCGTCCCTCACCTGATTGGCTTGCTCGAGTTGCTCCATGGTAGCATTGTGGTTGGTGAGCACCCCGACGATCTCGCGCCAATCGTGGTCGAGTCCCTGGACATAGTGCTTCACCAAGTTCACGGCGGCATCGCGCAGCGTGGTGCTCCCATCAAAGGGTTCCATCGCCTCCAGGCGCTGCTGCCCTCCACGGGCGCTGTCGAGGGCGGTCGTGAGTGCCTTCACTGCCGAGAGGCTGTCCCCGGTATCTGCCGCCATCACAAACTGGTCGAAATAGCCCACGACCCGGCTTTGCACGTCCACGATGGCATCGTTGTAGGCAACGGCGCTTGCAGGCGTGACGCGGTTGCAGGAAACGAGCGCCATCAATAGGCAGCCTAACAGCAGGTGGATTCGAGGGTGCTTCATAGACTTGATCGAAGATTGGACTTTGGTATGCAAAAGTAGGTAATCGCACGGACTAGAAAAATCGTGTTTTCCTGTCGCTCAGGGCAGTTGTGAATTGGAGGATGCGGAGGAGTTCCCGAAATTCACGAAAATTTTGTGAATCTATGCGTTTGCGCTACTACCTGTTGTTTCTCCCTCTTGTATTTGCTTTCTGTTGGTTACCCGCCCAAGGATTCCTCGGCACCATGAAGGATGCCGGCCCTGTGGATTTCCCGACCTTTCAGCGGCGGCTGGGGGACTGGTCCCAACAAACCAACCTCAAGACCACCAAGGGCTGGAAGTGGATCAAGCGCTGGGAGGACTTCAATGCGCATCGCCTCATGCCGGATGGGTCCCTGCCGAACCCTCAGCTTTACCTGGACGCGGTGGAGCAAATCGCGACGGACCGTACAGGTACGGACAAGGTCACTGCCGCGGACAGCTGGTTTCCGCGTGGCCCGAATGATTACGCTGATCCAGGATTTTTTGGCTGGGAGCCTGGCATTGGTCGGATCAATTGCATTGCCTTCCACCCCACCGACACCAATACTTACTGGGTCGGTGTGGCACAAGGTGGCGTGTGGAAGACCGTCAACAATGGCAGCTCATGGACTCCGCTCACGGACAACCTGCCCATGCTGCGGATCAGCGACATCGCCGTGAACCCCGTGAACACCAATGAGATCTACATCTCCGTGGGCGACATGGCCTACCTCGGTGCGGGCCTGCTCACCGACAACCGCAAGCGGCATACGCATTATGGCCTTGGCGTCTATAAGACCACGGACGGCGGCACTTCCTGGTTCCCGACCGGATTGACGGTGGCGCAGACGGATTACGATTATTCACTTACCTGCCGGGTCCTCATCCATCCGAGCAATACCCTGACCCTGGTTGCAGGCGGCACGTACGGCATGCGCAAGTCCACCGACGCTGGGTTGACCTGGACGGTGACCCATGACAGCTTGATCTGGGACATCGAACCCGATCCCGTGGATCCACAAGTGATCTATGCCAGCACAGGATTCCGCAGCTCGCTGAATGCAGGCTCCGTCAGCATCCTGAAGAGCACGGATTTCGGCTCTACCTGGACGACATTGCCTACGGGCTTGCCTGCCCGCAACAGCGTGCAACGTGTGGAACTCGCCGTGGCCCCGAGCAACCACAACTATGTCTATGCGCTCTGCGCTGGGATGGACGCGGGTTTCTGGGGCATGCTCCGCAGCACGGACGCCGGAGCCACCTGGAACACGCAAAGCTCCACCCCCAACATCCTCACTTGGGATGAGGGAATCAGTGGCGGCGGCCAAGGCTGGTACGACCTCGCCATCGCTGTCAATCCGACCGATCCCAATACGGTTTACACAGGCGGCATCAATGTCTGGGGCAGCAGCGATGGCGGCGTGACCTGGGACGGGGCCTCCTACTGGCTTCCGAATTATGGGCCGAGCATCCATGCTGATCAGCATCAGTTTGCCTACAATCCCCTCAATGGCAGGTTTTTCGTGTGCAACGACGGAGGCCTTTACGCGACCCACAACCTGCTCATCGGGTCTTGGGACGACGCCATCAACAATGGCAGCTACATGTGGCCGACCCATTGGACCAGGCTCAGCAGCGGAATGCAGACCACCTCATTTTACCGTTGTAGCACGAGTCCCGGCAATCCCGACCTGCTGCTTGCAGGCGCCCAAGACAATTCCACCTTCTTCTACGACGGGACCATCTGGCACCACAATTTTGGTGGCGATGGCATGGACAATTTCCTCCATCCCTCCGACCCGATGACCTTCTACGGCAGTTCGCA
>JAXLVK010000036.1:0-56189 GCA_046329055.1 Bacteroidia bacterium | reverse complement strand
TGGAGCCTACCCAACGCCTTGGAACAGCAACAGTTTCGCGCTCGCGGGCCTTTTCCTCGCATCCGGCGCCATGTCTTGTGTTTTCCCGGTGGAGTACCTCTATCTGGATGCCACCTCCCTCGGCAACTCCATCATGCTGAACTGGGAAACCGCCAACGAAGTCAACAACAGCGGCTTTGAGGTTCACCGCAGCACTGACGGTATCAATTTCGAATACATCGGCTGGGTTCCCGGCGCTGGCAATACCAGCACTTCCACCCCCTACGACTTCGAAGACCGCAATGTCGTCGCCAATCAGCGCTACTTCTACCGCCTCCGTCAGCTCGACTTCAACGGCGGCGAATCGATCAGCAACACCGTCGAGGGCATGATCCTCAAAGGCCAAGACTACATGGTGGGCGGCTTCTTCCCGAACCCCTCCAATGGCAACGTGAGCCTGTGGATGAGCCTTTCCAAGGACACTGACTTCGCCATCGAGGTCTTCAACAGCCTCGGCCAATTGGTCTATCAAGATGCCCACGACGTGAACAGCGGCTACCTCAAGATGGAGTTTGATTTCTCCCATCTTGCAAAAGGTAGCTACATCGCCAACGTGAACCTGGGCACTGAGGTGATCCGTCGCAAGCTGGTCATCGAATGATTTGAATGATTTCACCGAAAAACCTCCGAGGAAGGCCCATTCTTCGGAGGTTTTTCATTGATTCGGAACCTTTAGTTAATTTTTCGGCATGAAACTTCCGCAACTCCGCATCGCATCCCTGATCACCCTCCTCTTATTGGTGACAGCTACCCTTGGTTTCTCCCAAAAAGGAAAGAAACCCTCCGAGCAGCCCACGGCAAGCAACTCCGGCAAATCCGAGTGTTTGGACATGCACAAGCATTATGACCGGATGTTTCACCAATCCTTGGAATTCGGGGATATGGCAGTTGCAACCGAGGCCATCTATGGCCTGCTGAGCCTGCATCCCGACTCCACCGCACTGCTCGACACCTTGGCGGCCCTCTATTTCCAACGTGCTGCTTGGCCGCAAGTCATCCTCGTCTCCACCGAAATCCTCGCCAAGAATCCCACGAACCAAGGCGCATTGGAGCTCCGCGCGGTCGCCAACCAAAGCATGGGCCGCGCCAAGGAGGCGCTGGAGGACTACGAGCAGCTCTACGGCAAGACCCGCAATCCTTACCACCTCTACGAAATCACCGCCCTGCAATTCGCGATGAAGCGATTCGGCGAGTGCGAGGCTTCGGTGCAGCGCCTGATCAATGATCCCGAGATCAAGGACAAGCAGATCGACATCACGATGCAGGATGGCCGTGCACAAGAAGTGCCGCTGCTCGCAGCAGCCCTCAACCTCAGCGGGGTGATGAGCTTGGAGCAAGGCAAGAAGGACTCGGCCAAGGCGGCATTTGAGGCTGCCCTCAAGGCATATCCTGAGTTTGTTCTCGCCAAGAACAACCTCGATTCCCTCAACAATCTGAAATAATCACCCACCGAGCGCCACGGTTTCCAATCGATGGCCACATGAACGAGGCGAGTCATCCCGGCGAAAGCCGCATCTTTGGTTTGGATCTGATGCGGATGCTGGCGATTTGCCTCGTTTTGCATTCCCATACGGCCAAATTCGTCGCCTCCCCTGCCGGGACGCAGACCGCTCTGCATTTCTTCGGCATGGTCGGTGTGGAGCTATTTTTCGTTCTGAGCGGATTCCTGATTGGGTCCATCTTGATTCGGATCGTGGACTCCCCCGAGGGACTCACTCCTCGCTCCACGCTCATGTTTTGGATTCGCCGCTGGCTTCGTACCCTGCCGAACTACTACCTCGCATTTTTCGCATTTGTGGGTGTCATCATTTGGGTCACCAAGGTGAATATCCTGCATTTCCCGGATTACAAGCGGCTGCTCTACTTCATGGAAAACATGACCGGGCCGCCGCCTGTTCTCTACACAATTGCATGGAGCCTCGCTGTGGAGGAATGGTTTTACCTCTGTTTCCCGCTCGTCATCTTCCCCTTCCTGCTGATTCCTCGCAAATGGCGGGTGTATGCCGTTCCCTTGGCAGGGCTTGTGGTCGTGATTTTTTCGCTGGGTCTGCGCGCATATTCAGGATGGGGACCGCACGGCGACTGGGCATCCGTCTTCCGAAAGCTCGTACCGATGCGGGTGGACGCGATCGCGATGGGAGTCTTGGCCGCATGGATCGCAAGGCGATTTCCGGAATTGTGGCAGAAGTGGCGGTGGCTCGCCCTGCTGATTGGACTGGAATGCTGGCTGGGATATTCGTTGACTCTTTCGGGCACGACATGTACCGTGGCAAGGCGGCGACTTATTTTGCATGCACCCTGTTCCTGACCTTGCAATCCTTGGGGATGGCCTTGTTGCTGCCCTTCTTTTCCAGTCTCAAGTTTTCAAATCCCAATATCCTCACGAGGATCGTGGGATTCTTTGCTGGGATATCCTATTCGCTCTACCTGTACCACGTGACGGTGATGACTGGCACTCATTACCCGGGAAGGGCTGCAATCATGGGGCGCCTGGGCAGTAGCCTGGGTTGCTTCGATTGGAGTCTCGGCTTTGATCTATTATCTCATCGAACGCCCCATCACCAACCTGCGGAACCGAATCGGGAGGCGGGAAGATCGGGTTGGGGTAGTGGAATGCGTGAAAAAACATCGATCATGCACCGTTGAAATTGCTATCTTTGTTCTTGAAAAATCTGCTGCATGTACGTAAGAGGGTACCGATATATTAGGCATACCGATGGCTGGACTATTGAAGGCCATGGAACAACAGGCTCTTCCAGGTATCCCTTACTTGAGTTCAGGACAATTAATCTTCTTGTTGGGCAAAACGCTTCTGGAAAATCAAAGACGCTCAATTCTATTTGGACAATCGCCGACTTACTCAGTGTGAAAAACAACTTGACGACCTACTTCCTGAGTCCGCGAGTTACATCTTGGATTTTTGATAATGAAGTTGAGAGTGTCCCGAATTGACTTTTCAAGCTGAAGGTTCTATTGGAGCTTCTAGTGGTTGGAGGAGAAACGCGATTGGATCGAACAAAAAGCCTAATTTACTTTGAAGGTCTTGGAAATTCTCTTGAGTTTGGTGTTGCTGATGACGTTCTCGCTGCCACCAAACGCGACAGGGTACAGCATCCATTTTTGGAGGACCTATACAATTGGAGCAAATCTATCTACCACTTCCGATTCGGATCTAATTTGGGCAAAGACCGCTTCGTACGTAGCCTTGATGACATCAAGGTCGATGGAGATTTTTCTATGAAGACTACTGAGGAGGTGCTCGAAGCATTTCTTAGAGGGGAAAAAATCGTCACTGATTTTGAACAAATCGTTCGAGCTGACATGGAGCGAATTGGTTACAAATTAGAGAGTATAGGGCCGGAAAAGGTACAATTCCTCCCAATCAATATTTTTGGCCTTGCAGTCAAAGAGGCTGACCTATGGACAAATACACATCAGTTCGACATGTCCCAAGGGATGTTTCGAGCGCTGTCTCTGCTAATCCAATTGAATCTCTCTCTAGCAATCAAGACTCCTAGTTGCATCCTCATCGATGACATTGGCGAGGGCCTAGACTTTGATCGTTCGAAGTCCCTCATTGCGCTGATCATTGAGAAAGTAAAGGGTTCCAAAGTCCAATTGATTATGACAACCAACGACAGGTTTGTCATGAATAATGTCCCAATCGAATATTGGTGTGTGATCCAGCGCAAGGGTAATCAGTCCCTCTTCTACAATTACAAGAACTCAAAGGCGACCTTCGATGAATTCGTCTACACTGGACTGAACAACTTCGATTTCTTTGCTACGGGATTTTTTGAGAAGGGATTTGAGGAGTTTACAGCCTCAGCAAAATGAAAAGGGCGGCCATATTCGTTGAGGGTGAGACGGAGATGGAGTTCATAGTCAAGCTGCTGAAAGAACTTGCCAATGAAAACCGCATCAACATCTTTCAGCACAAGGTCTCCGGCGGGGGTAGGAATCAACCGATACGCAGCGCTATGCTTATTGGGCAGCATAGGGCAAGCGAAGCAATTTTTGAATTCTTGGTATTCAATTCATGGGGGGATAGCCGTGTTGCCTCCGACATGCGGGACCAGGCTCAGAGCCTAGCCGCAAGCGGTTTCGGAGTGATTCTAGGTCTCAAAGATTTGAGAGGCGAACACGGAGGCAGGACATTGACCATAGCCGACCTCCCCAACGTAGTAAGGGCTGATCGGATGGTGGAGTCAATGTGCTCTCCGATTCCGACAAAATTGGTCACAGCTGTAATGGAAATCGAAACATGGTTCCTAGCAGAAACCAGCCACTATTTATGCATTGATCCATCACTGGATCAAAGGAGGGTCGTTGCAGCTTATTCAATGTTGGGATTCAATCCCTTTTCCGACGATCTCACGCTGCTTCCGAACCCGGCAGAGTGCTTGAGCCGCCTCTACTCCCTTGCACAAAAGGGCTAAAATAAGTCACTACCCAACCGTACCCGCACCATCAATTGTTTGGACTATGCGAGCCTTTACCTCGTGACACTGCAGCGGATTTCACAACTAAACGAGTTATTAACAGAGCTAGACCAATTCCTCACGCCCTAATGTTTGGGTGCTGGCCGTGATTTTCCCGAAATCTATATCATCCAAGAGGGCAGGATAACCTGCCCTCTTTTCATTTTCTCACGCCATCCTCCTACGATCACCTGGATCGCGGAGCAGTTTCTCGAGTTCGCGGGCGGCGTCGCTGCGGAGCTTGGCCACCATGTCCACCCGGCTGCTGCCGCTTTCCTTCAGGATGAAGGTGTCGCAGATTTGGATCAAGCCCGCACGCTCGAAGATTGCACGGTCCTTGTCGCTGTCGGTCGGTTCCTCCAGGTCGATCTTGGGCAGTTTCTTCGCGATTTCGTCGTCGCTCAGGCTGCCTTTGAGGATGCGGATCTTGTCGGAATTGGTGGTCGCCTTGTTGTACTCGGCGAGCTTCATGTCCACAGCTGTGACCGCCTTCCGTTTGGTCTTGTTGGTCCAGAAGAGGAAGGTGCTTTCGGTGGTGGAGTAGGCCTCCCATTCCTTGTTGGTCATGAGACCGCTCGGGTCCTGCTGACCTTGGGTACGGCCGCGCATCTCGCCCATCATGGTGCCGAGGTCGCCTTGCTCCTTGCTGAAGTTGATTTCAGTGAGGTTGCGGAGTTGCTCGACCATTTGCTGCTGCTGCTCGGGGCTGTAGCCGCTCGTGGGATCCATGATGTCGTGGTAGATCCGCCATACGACGCGCTGATCTTCGAGCTTCTCGCCCTTCTTGAGCACGTCGATCGGGCTGACCACCTTGGCCTCGACATGGGGCTTGGTTCCGGGCTTGCCGCCATCCTGACCGAAGCCAGAGGCCTCGCGGATGAACTGATAGCTGCCGTCCTCGCCCGCCATGAGCTTGCCGTGGAGCATCCATTCGCCCAAGTCCCAGTTCTTGAACTCGTAGCTCCAAAGCTTCTTCTCGAAGAAGATGAATGCCTTGAGTTTGACTTCCGCGCCGACGCTAGCATGCAGGCCTGCATTCAGGCTCACATCCACCTGCGGCTTGTCCTCGGGACGCTTGCTCAAGGACATCTTGTTTTGTTCGCGATCCCAGAGGATCACGCCCGTCACCATGCCTTTTGCTGCTGCGGAGATGCTCGCTTTTGCGAACAGACCCGCTTGGATGGCGATGATCAATTCATGGCCCACAGTGGCGTGGAGCTCGACTTTGAGGTCGCCAAATGCCTTGATGGCTGCGTCACCGCTGAGCTTGAAGCGCTCCTTGCCGTCTTCCTTTTCGGGCAACTTCTCGATGCCTGCCCCAATCGTTGCTCCGACACCCACTCCAGCAGTGATGCCACCGCCGACCGCGAGGCCGGGCAGGATCGGAATGTCCAATCCAATTGCGGGGATACCGACTTCCTTGTTCCAGGAGCCGCGCACCCAACCTCCAGGACCTTGGGGCTCGGCGCCGGTGCTTGTCCTTTCCGTCGTTTTTGTCGAGGCCGTCCTTGCTGCCTTTGCCGCCCGTCGTGTACTTGTCGAGTTGACCTTCCACCATGCCGCCCAGGCCTTCACCGAGTCCGACTTCAGCGTTGCCGCTGTTGTAGCCGACGTCGAGGCCCATCCAACCGCCTTCGAGGGCTTCCACGACCTTTTCCCAGCCACCGACTTCGAGACCTTTGGGTCCGAGCTTGACTTGGTTGGCGGCTGCGGTGAAGACGAGAACGCGAAGTCCTGCGAATTCCAGCCACTTGGTGGGCAAACCTGGGAGCAGGGATTGGAGTTGCTCCTTCTTGACGTCTTTTTCGGGAGAAATGATCTCGCGGCCATAAGCAAAGGTGGCTGCGAGGCGATCAGCAGTGAATGCAACGCCACCGCCTTGGTTCTTGGCGACCTTGCCCTTCATCATACGGAAGAGCAATTGGACGTCCTCGCTCACACGTATGCCGAGACGCATCTCATCCACAGCGGCGAAGAGGCCATCCGCCGGGCGGTAGCCAAACTGCGCCTGGGGCACGTTCAGGCTCACACCTGCGGGCAGGTTCATGGCCATGCCTGCATGGAGTTCCATGTTTTCCAGCGCGCCATTCACCCAGTCCACGCTGCCGCCGATCTTGGTGAATTTCAGCACGTTTTGGATGGCTTCGATGTCCGCTGCGCCGTCGAGGGTTGCGCGGATTTCGGTCGGTTTGCCGCTCTTGTCCACGCTGACCTTGAATGCGCCAGCGAGCTTGTAGCCGAATACGTCGAGTTGCACGCCCTTGCCAGCGAATTCGAGGCCCTTGTCGGTGAGTTGCCCGTCGATTTGCTGCGTGGTGAAGATGCCGTTGCCGAAGTCCAGCTTGTGGACGCTCATGTTCAGGATGTTGATGCCCTGACCACTGACATATTGGAGTTCGTGCAGTTGGACACGCTCCATGCCGAAGAGGTTGAAGAGCTTGCGTCCGCCGAACTTGAGATCGACATCGTGTGCACGAGCCACCCACTTTTCAGGATCGCCAGTGTTGACATCGAATTCGCCGCCACCGAAATCCGGTGAGTTGAAGCTGCCCTCGAAGAGACCGTCGGCGTATTTGCCCATGATCTCGAAGCCAAATGCATGGGCCTTGAGCTTGCGCAGCGCGAGGCTGGTTTCGCTCTTCTTGTCGGATTTTTCGTCGGCCTTTTTGACTTGATCGTCCTCACCTTCACCGCCGAAGCTGTAATTGACGTTGGTGGTGGTGAGGTCCATGACGAAGGTGTCGATGCCCGCTGCGCTCTTGATGAGGTCGCTGTTGAAGCCGGGCAGCAACTTGCCGAGGTCGCCTGCTTGGGCTAGGCCCTTCAGGTCTTCCTTGGGTGCTTCTTCGTCGCCGTAGCTGAAGGTGAGCTTGATGCTCTCGGCACGGATGCCCTTCTTGTCGATGTCGGCACCTTGGACGATGACCATCACGAGGGTGTCGTCGCCGAGGAGCACCTTGCCGCTGAGTTGGTCGGCGTGGGCGCGGAAAATCTTCTCAGCCTTGTCGAATTCAAAGGTGACGTTGTCGGCTCCGACCTTGGCGCTGGGCAGCTTGAGGCCGAGGTTGCCGTTGGCCATGAGGTGGGTGAGCCCTTTTTCGCTGGTGAATTGGGCGTTGAAATTCGGATTGGTGAGGAAGAGGCGGTTGTTGAGGAAGTTGAATTCCTCGCCGGCGGGTTCCTTGATGGCGGAGCCCTGGATGAGCTTGCCGTCCTGTCCGAATTGCAGGTTGAGCTTGCCGCCGAGGCGGGGATTGTCCTGCATCAACTTGAGATAGATGCTGGCATTCGCCTCAAGCATGCCCTTGTCCTTGGTGTAGTTGAGGAGGATGCCCTCAGCCGCGAGGATGTCCCCTGCCACACCGAATTTGTCCACTGCGAGTTCCAGCTCCTTGATGCCGTCCGCCGAACCAAACGTAATCTTGTTCAGGACGATCGGGCCGACATTGAGCGCCTCGCCGATGGCCTTGTTCTCAGGCAGCAGCGCGAGAGACTTGATGGTCGCCTCCCAGTTTCCGCCTTCCTGCATTTGGACGCCAAAAGTGGCAGGTTTGCGGCCGCTGTCCTGTCCAAAGAGCTTGGAGCTGATGGTACCTTCGAAGGTCTTGGTCTCGTCCTTGTAGGCACCGTCCACGGTGATGCCGAAGAGGGTTGCCTTCAAGCGGCGCAGGGTGAAGACGTTGGTCTCCTTGCCGTCCTTGCCCGTTTCATTGGTTTTAGGCGCGAGGGTAGTCTTGGATGACTCGACCTTCGGTGCATTGGCGCTTTCAGCTTCCTGACCTTGGGACTCCTGACCTTCCTCTGCCTTTTTGCCCCAGTCCAGGCGGGCGTTGGAGATGCGCATTTCGACGTAATCCACGCCGAGTGCCTGTGTGAGCCAGTTGAGTTCGAATGCGGGGGCAAATTCCTTGACGAATTCGACCTTGTCCTTTTCGCCGCCACCGTCTTGTTGTTGCTGCTGAGCGGCTTCGCGCTTGGCGGCTGCGCCAGTGAAGGAAAGGGTGATGTCCTCGGCGGAGAATCCATCCTCCTCGACCGTGGCATTGCGCACGAGGATGCCGACCGTGGCCCCCATGATGTCCACCTCGATCAGCAGCGAGTCCGCCTTGCCTTGGAAGCCTTCGCCGTCGTGGTATTCGAGGCCAACTTGCTCGCCAGTGACCCGCGCACCGCCGAAGCCGATGAACGGATCGCCCTTGAGCATGAGGCTCTTGAACTTGCCATCCTCCCAATCGCCCGCAGCGTTGATGTTTTTGATGCTGAGGTGATCCTTGATCAGGTCAAATTGCTCCTTGCCAGTGGTCATGAAGAATTTGCCCTTGCCCAGCTTGCCGTCGTCCTTGAAGCCGAGGTGCAGGTTTCCGTTCAGGCTGCGGCCGAGTGCATTGAGTTGCACGCCGCCGTCCATCTCGAAGGGGGTTTGGCTGGCTTTCTTGTATTGGAACTTGAGGTTCTCTCCGACCAATACGTCGGGACCGAATGCGATGCGGGCGAGTTTGACGATGAGCAGGGAAAGGCCCTCCTCGGAGCTCATTTCCATTTGGCTCAGGGTCAATCCCTTGAGGTTGAAGAGGCCATCGATGCCTACGCCGCCTTCAAGCAGGCTGCTTTCGCTCTGCAGCTTGAAGCGGTAGTCGCCGCTGTAATTGATTTTGACGGTGATGTCGGCGACGAAGTCGTTGCCGCTGAGGCGGATGCCGAGTTGGCTGTCCAGCACCATGCCGCCCATCTCCTTGTCTTTGCCAGTCTTCTTGTCCTTTTCGGTCCATCGCTGGACTTCGGGGCTTTTGACCTTGAGCCAGAGGAATTTGAGGTCAAGTTCCGTTGCCTTGTTTTCCTTGGGATCCTGGGGTTTGAGCTTCTTGGTTGTGGTCCAGAGGTCTCCAACGGCACCGCTGAGTTTGCTGCCCGCTGCCTCCAATTCTGGCCCGGCGAAGTCAAATGCGCGGGTGATGACATTGATCCCGGTCTGCACGCCTGGCAGGCTCGTGAGCTTGTCGATGCCCTTGGAGATATAGCCATTCAGCAATTCCACCAGCTTTTCCAGCTGGGCGATGGCGCTGCCGAACATGTCCATTACATTGGCCATGCCGAAGATCACGGTGTTGATCTTCGCGTCCTCCATGCCCTCGTCGGTGATCCATTTGGAGACCTTCTTCATGAAGAAGCCGAGGAGGTACTTGAGGAATTCCTTGATGGGCTTGGGCACCCGGTCGATCCATTCCTTGACCTTGACGAGCAGACCTATGACTTTGGTGATCTGCCCAATGCCACTTGCGAGCTTGGCCGCACCTGCGCTGAGGGACTTGAGGGCGCCCTTGACGAGGTCAATGCCGATGATATCCAGCAGGTCCTTGACGAGGGCAACGAGGAAGTCCTCGAGTTTGAAATTGCGTTTCAGCTCCTCCCAGTATTCACCCATGTAGCTGAATGCGAGATCCTTGGCGCCTTCGCCGAGAATGTTCACATCCACGCCGGCGAACTGGACCGAGGCACCTTGGGCCTTGAGCTGCATGGCGCTGCCGCTCGGATATTCAGCACGGAGTTGCGCAGCTGCGATGGGATTGACCTTGCGTTGCTTGACGCCACCGCCACCTGCACCCATGGCAGCCGCCTTGGCGCCCATTTGGTCGGCTTCGCGCTCGAGACCTTCGTCATCATTGACCGGCATTCCGGTCTTCATTTGCTTGGTGGGCTTCACCCGGCCTTGCATCTGCTGGGCGATGTGCCAAGCCTCATGCGGAAGGTGTTTTTCTTGCCCGGGGCCGATATGGATGTCGCTGCCTTGTGCATAAGCGAGCGCGCCAACCTCTTGAGGCTTAGAGGAATTGTAATTGACGTTCACGTGGCCCATGTCCATCCCGGACAATGACTCTATCCCAGCCCTCAGGTCGGGCGGAAGTCCACCTCCCCCACCAGCGGCACCATTTCCACCGCCGCCGCCATCACCAGCATCGCCAAAATTGTTGCTCTCTGGGCCTTTTTTCTGGACGGTCTCTTGGGTTTCCTCCGACTCCAAACCCTCTGATTCTGAGGGAGCAGCAGTCTTCAACTGAAACGGTGGAGGTGTCAGCGACTTGGCCTGAATGGCATTCTCCGGCCCTGAAAAGTCGTTGCTCTTCTGCTGTTGGAGATCACGAGATTCTTGCGACTTCATGCATTCTTTCAATTGGCAATTGATCCGATGCGTGGCACCGGTGACGTAGGTCGAGGGTGGTGAACGAGGGTTGACTACAAAACCTTCCCAAAATTGGTCTTCAACCCAGCCTTAGACGGGATCAAGATAGGCAGGAAATCGCGGAAATTCAAAGGCGCAGCACGATTTTATCCACAGGACTTCCTGAGAATCCAGCAGATGCGCCAGGGTTCTTACCCTGTTTCAAACGAGCATCAGGAGTGAATTCATACAAAATTTACGCAGGCCTCTTCTTAAATGAACAAACATTCATTTAATTTTGCAGCATCATGCGGATGCGAGACGAAAGCAAGGAGGCAGCCATCAGGGCGCAGGCGATCGAGATGATTGTCAGGGAAGGCTTTGATGGCTTGTCGATGCAGAAACTAGCAAAAGCGGCGGGAGTTTCCCCTGCTACGATCTACATCTACTGGAAGAACAAGGAAGACATGCTCAACCAGCTCTTTCAATCGATACAGGAACACTTCAGCCACAGGGCTTTGGAAGGTTTTTCGACGGAGATGTCACTCCGCGAGGGACTGTGGTTGCAGTGGAAGAACCGCCTCGGTTACATCCGCGAATTCCCGATGCATTACAAGTTCTATGAGCAATTCAGGCATTCACCCCTCATCCAAAAGGGCAACCTGAGCTTCTCGCTCTTCAAGGACAATATGCATCAGTTCAAGGAAAATGCAGTTGCCCGGGGGGAGATGGCCGAGATTCCCAATGAGGTCTATTGGGCGATGGCCTACGCACCGTTTTATTCCATGGTGAACTGGGAACAAAGCGGGAATTCAAAATTCCAAAGCACCTTCCACATCACCCCAGATATCCTCGAGAAAACATTTGAAATGGTCATGCGCGCCTTTTGTCCGCCATGCCCCCTACCCGATCATCAAAGCCGTTGATATGTCCAGTCCCAAAAAGCCGACTTTCACTTCTTACGAATGGTTCATCATTGCCGTACTGACCTTCCTGCAGTTCACGGTCATCCTGGACTTCATGGTACTGTCTCCGCTGAGCGCCATTCTGATTCCTGAGATGCACATCACCCCGAGCCAATTCAGCCTCGTGGTCAGTGCTTATGCATTCAGTGCTGGCGCATCTGGATTGCTTGCCGCAGGATTTGCCGACAAATTCGACCGCAAGCGGTTGCTGATCTTCTTCTACGTAGGATTCGTCCTGGGCACCGCGCTTTGTGCGATGGCCACCACTTACGAGTTCCTGCTGTTTGCGAGGGTCTTCACGGGCGTGTTTGGCGGGGTCATCGGATCGATTGCCTTTGCCATCATCACGGACCTGTTCCCAATGGAAAAGCGTGGCCGCGTCATGGGTTACGTTCAGATGGCATTTGCAGTGAGTCAAATCGCAGGCTTGCCCATCGGACTTTACCTGGCGAACCATGTCAACTGGCATGCGCCTTTTTGGATGATTGTCGGCTTGGCCATTCCCGCCGGTTTGGTCATTGCGACGAGGATGAAGCCCGTGGACGGTCACCTGAAGCTGCGTTCTGACCGCAACCCATTTGAACACTTGATCGCCACGGCCACCAAGTTCGACCACATCAAGGGCTTCGCCGCGAGCGCATTGCTTGCCATCGGCGGGTACATGCTCATGCCCCTGGGCGCTGCCTACGCGACCAACAACCTGGGCCTCACCAAGGACGACCTTGTGCCACTCTACGCCGTCACGGGCCTTTTCATGATCTTCGTTGGGCCACTGTCAGGCAAGATCGCTGACCGCGTGGGCAAGTATCCGGTCTTTGTGGTCGGATGCACGATCGCGATGAGCATGGTGGCTTGGTACACCAACATGGGCATCACCCCATTGTGGATGCTGATGATCATGCAGATCGTGCTTTTTGCGGGCCTCACTGCCCGGATGATTGCGGCCTCCGCCTTGCTCACGGCCCTGCCCGAACCCAAGGACAGAGGTGCCTTCATGGGCATCAATTCCTCGATCCAGCAAATGTCGGGTGGATTGGCCGCCTTGTTCGCTGGGCTGATCGTGGTTCAGGAAGGCCAAGGCAGTCAAGCTGTTGAGGTAGCCGGGCAGGTGGCGACGGAGGCTACGGGCAGGCTCTTGCATTACGATATCTTGGGCATCGTCGTGGTGAGCTCGGTCATGGTGAACATGGTCCTGTTCGCGGTGGTGAACAAGACTGTGAAACGGAAACAAGCCCGCGCCGCTGAGTCGAATGCCAAGACGGTAGAACCTCAAGTGGCAATGGTGGCAGAATGAGGAAGCCTCGGCTTCCCACTTGCCCTCAATGATCCGAATTCTTTTCAAAAGGACTGCGTTCCTGCGGGTGCAAAATCAACCCTTGCGCCAATGGGGACGCAGTTCTGCATTCATGAAGGTTGGGGAATCGGTGGATCTCACTCCTGCCACGCGATGGGCGTGCCGGACCAGAAGATCCGCATGACTTGGGATAGCGATCCTTGAGGGGAGACCATCTTGTCGATGACCTTGGCCTTGCTGCTGCTTTCAAATACGCTGACCTTAGCTTGGTAGCCGACTTGGTAGTAGAGCACAAGAAGCACCTTGGCACCAGAAATGCACCCGCTTGGCGGTTTCGGCTGCAGTTGCTCCGTCTTGGTAGGAGTTGATCACGAGGTAGTAGGTACCTGCTGAAGGCCGCCCACCAAACTTGAGATCATTCAATGCCATGTTGTCGCTGGGTGCAGGATCCGCTTTGGGCTTGATCTTTGGCTCCACCTTGGGGGTGACTTTCGGCTCCAACTTGGGGGTGACTTTTGGTTCCACCTTGGGGGTGACTTTCGGTTCTACCTTCGGGGTGACCTTCGGTTCTACCTTCGGGGTGACCTTTGGCTCCACCTTGGGGGCGACCTTTGGCTCCACTTTGGGCTCCACCTTTGATGCGATCCTTGGATCTGGCTTGGGGTTGTCCTTGATGGAATGCCCGCCATTGGAGGCAGCCAAATGGGCCAAGGAATCCTGGATGCGCTGCTCTGCTTGAACGATGCTGTCGCGCTTGTCGCGCTCGCGTTGCAGGCTGTCGGCGAGGAAGGCGCTACGTGCTTCGGCGGCGATGGAGTCAGCCTTCGGATCCAAGCTGACATCGTCCATGATGCCCGCCGTCACAAACATGTGCCGGACCTGCCCTTGCCAATTCCAGAGCGTTGCCGCCCCGATGCCAACCAGGATGAACAGCGTGAGCCATCCCACTGGAAACCTGCGGCGGTTGCGCACCGGCTCGACCACCGTGGTATTGGCGAGGACACTCTCGCGGGCAGCTTCCTTCTTTTTGTCCAGATTGGGCTTGGTAGCCTCCCCGATGGTGTATTCCACGGTTTGCAGGCCGAAGAAGTCTCCCAATTGCCCGAGGACACCTTCCTCAGGTTGGAAGAGCAATTCGCCCGCGTCATCCCGACGGAGGGTTCCGCTGCCATCCACTCTCAGCGTGCCGGAGTAGGACAGCTGATCGGTGATATGCGCTGCGATCGCATTGACCGCCTCATAGCGATCAGGCACCTCCAGTCCCAATGCCCGGCCGAGGAATTCCTCCAAGTTCCGGATATGGGTTTCGCCCCCTTCCACCACAAAATTTTCCTGCGGGGGTTGGATGCGCTTGCGGACATGATCGATTTGGGCGCCTTGACGGACTCGCCGGAAAGTTCCAACACCTGGCACGGAAAATTCGTCCAGGTGTCGAAACGCTGCGAGCAGCGCAGTATGCGGGTCCACGCTCATCAGAAGCTGAAAGTCACCCCTCCCTTGATATCGAATGGCCGCTCTTGGTAGTTGTACCAACGTTGCCAACGATTGTCGAGGAGGTTGTTCAGCTCCAAAAATACGGACAACCTTTTTGAAAACCTATATTCGGCGCTCAGGTTCACGTCGGCGACCACGCCTTGCTTGATCGGAGTCGCCAAGCTGTCGCTGGTGACCGACATGGTGCGCGGGCCGAAGACGTAGATTTCCGTGGCGACCCAGACCTTGTTGGCGAAATTGTAGCTACCCCAGATGTCCACCTTGGTGCCGGGCATGTTGAAGTTGGCGGTGAGGTTGCTGGTGCGGAAGTGCCGGAAATCGCCCTTCACCCCTGCCCTGATTTTGTCGTTTTTGTTGAAGACCAATGAGATCTCGGCGCCGCTCTGCGTGAAGTTGCTGTCGTACAGCATCTGATAGTAGGCAGCGCCCTCGGGGTTGAAATAGACGAGTTGGTCCTTGACCTTCTTGGTGTAGCCACGCGCGCTGAAGGTGAAGTATTTCGCGAACTGCCCGTCAAATCCAAGGTAAATGTTGGCTGCATCGCGCATGGGACGGATGTCCGGCAAGCGGTTGATGTAGCGGTTCTGCTCAATGAGGTCGTAGTACTTCAGGTAGTACATCTCCCCTACGATTCCGGCGCTCACGCTGAGTTTTTCCGGCACCAATTGGTAGTTGGCGCGGAGGACGGGGAATGCCTTGAACTTGCTCGTGGAATCCGTGAAGGAGTTCACCTTGAGACCGCACTGTACGGTCAGCCCTTCGTATTTGAAATCCACCGTTGGGGTCAGGTCGAAGAAGAACCGGCTTTGCACCGTATCAAAGGTGGAATTGCTGAAGGTCAGGACGCTCGAGATGTTGGCGCCGAACATGTCCGTGATCTTCCAGTGCATCTTGGGCAGCAACGACATGTGAATGTCCTTGTCGTTCCACCTGTCAAAATAGCCCTGGAACTTCAATCCGACGTCGTAGTTCACCTTTTCGGGATTGTAATTTCGGACGATGCTGCCCTCAGCCTCGATTTTGGTGAAGGTGTTGCGGATGCTGTCCTTGAACTCGGGGTTCGCGATCGCGGTGGTGTCCGCGAAGTAGAAATAGTTGGAGTTCTTGAAACGGACATTGCCCTTAAAGGTATTGTCCTCCGTGAAGTACTGCCCGTAAAGGCCGAGATTGTCATCCCGCCACTCGGCATAGTCAACATAACCCTTGCTGCTGCTGGCGTGGGTGAAATCCAGTCCAGCGCGGCCGTTGAGGTTGCGTCCCGTGTTGAGCCATAGCTTGGCGTAAGGGGAGGCAAATCGGCCGAAGCTAACCTTCACCAGGTTGTTCTTGAGCTCCTCCATGGGCGGCTTGGGGCCTGCGGGGAGTTTCACCTCCTGCGGCTTGTATTCCGTCTTGGCCTTGATCTGCTTCTCCTCGTAGGTCATCTCCTTGGTCTCGACCTTGTTGTCGATCGGGGTGACAGCATCCTCGGGCTTTTCCATGTTGCCGAGGTTCGGTTTCCAGTCCCCGGTCATTTCGGTCGGGTCGATCTTGACACCACCTTGTCCCAACAATGCCACTGGAGCGGCCATTGCCATCACTATGAGGCAAAGGCCCTGAATCATCCGCTTACTCATTTGTTACCTCCTTGGTCGATCAAATCGTTGACATCGCCTTTCAAGTTGTCGTGCTCGGGCTCTCCGCCTTGGCGGCTGCCTTCGTTGTAGGTGAGGCGGATTTCATCGAGGCGTTTCTGCGCCTGCTCCCGCACCTCGGGGTATTCGTTTTTGAGACTCAGCGAGTTGATCACACTCTCCAATGAGCCGATGGCTTGGAAGGTGTCCTGCACCGCGATGTAGTTTTCTGCCATCACCAAGAAGGCCCGGGCTTTCCAGTAGTTGTAGCCGGGGTACTTCACGTTGAAGACATCGACGGCCTTCTGTGACTCAGCATACTCCTTGCGGTCGAAGAGGATGCGGGCAATGTAATACTGGCTTTCGGCACCGAAGGTGTTGGAGTTCTTGGATTCTACGTCCTTGAATTCGGTGTAGGCCTGATCCTTGTCGGCGGTGAAGTATTCGCAGGCGGCGAGCTTCACGCGGGCCTTGGTGCGGGAATAGTCCGTGGTGTTGGGGTCGCTGAAGATCGCGAGGTAATCGGTCTTGGCGGCGCGGTAATCCTCGTTGGAGAATGCGACGTCGGCCCTGCCAAACTGTGCGGCGAGGCGGTCCTCGTAGCGGTTGCTCTTGTCCTGCATGGCTGTGTAGAGCTCGGTCGCCATCGCCTTGTCTCCCTTGGCAGCGTGGATGTCCGCGGCGGCCTTCAGGGCCTTCACGGTGAATTCATTGGGTACCGCCGACTTGTAGATGAACTCGTAATCCGTCAACGCCTCATCCTTGCGTCCGGTCTTTTCCAGGCATTGGCCACGGAAGTAGTGCGAATGGAAAACGTACTTGCCATTGG
Organism: Bacteroidia bacterium; assembly: GCA_046329055.1. GTDB lineage: Bacteria > Bacteroidota > Bacteroidia > J057 > JADKCL01 > JADKCL01. Next base: position 39,317 of record JAXLVK010000036.1, on the reverse strand, counting down.
GGAAGTCCTTAAGGTACTGCCCATAGCGCTCCAAGGCCGAGGTGAAGTTGTCGTCGAAAAACCGCTGGTCCGCGATCTCGATGGTGAGTTCCTCGGTTTTCTCGTTCGCGGGGTCGTTGTTTTGCAGCGGGCACTTGGTGCGGGATTGCAACTCGACCTCATCGTATTCATTGGGCGGCAGGAGCTCTGCAAGCTTGGACAATGCAGAGGTGCGCGCGTTTTCATCATAACAGTGCTCGTACGCAGCCAATTTGAACCAATAGATCGCCTTTTGCTGGTTTCCGGCCTTGAGTTCGGCAATACCACTCACAATCACGGCCATCGGCATGAACCTGCTGTCCGGATGGTCCTTCACTAGCATTTGAGCGTACTTGAAGCCATTCTGTGAGTCTTCGAGCCATGAGACATAAGTCTGGGCAGCGACGACCAATGCCTGCTCCCGATACACGCTCTTCTGGTGCTTGACGGCGAGTTGCACCATGCTCTCGGCGGCCTTTTGGTACTCGGATTTCCGCAAGTGGACCAGACCGATTTGGTACATGGCGTAGTCCACGTTCTTGCCGTTGATGTCACGCACCTGCTGGTAGTAGCGGAGCGCGCCGTCAAAGCTCTTCCGGGTGAATTCGCAGTCACCAGCGCGCAACAGTGCGTCCACGTACTCTTCGCGGTTCTGATTCTTGTCGGCCAGGCCAATGAATTTCTCGAAATTCTGGCCAGCGCCTTCGTAGTCCTTTTGCTTCAGCTTGCACCAACCGATTCCATAAAATGCCATCGGATACAGCGGGTCGCGGGTTGCAGCAGGCTGCGCGAGGAAGGTCTTGAATGCACCAACAGCCTCATCGAATCCATTTTGGCGGTAGAGGCTCTCGCCGTACCAATAATAGGAAAGCATGGTGATGCGGCTGTCCTGATTCTGGTTATAGGCCTTCTTGAAGTTGGCGGAGGCGACATCGTACTTGTGCTTCTCGAACATGGAGCTGCCATAGAGGTAGCAAGCTCGTTGGTAAGCGGTACGGGAGCGGTTGTTGCGGAGGCCGTCGTTGTTTTCGAGGTAGTCGATGGCGTCCTTGTAATTGCTGGCGAAGAGCAGGATTTCCCCGATCAATGCCTTGGCCTCATCCGAGTACTCCGAATTGGGGTAATCCTTGAGGTAGGTCTGGAGCGCGGTCTGCGCATCGTCGAAGAAATGCGTCTGGAAACTTGCCTTGGCGTATTGGTACAGTGCCTCGCCAGCGACTTCCTTGTCGTATTTGAGCGAGCTAGCTTTCTTGAAGGCCGTGCGGGCATTCTCGATCTTGTCGCCCTTGATGAAGCAATGCCCGAGGTAATAGAAGGCGCTCTGCGCCAGCGTGTCTTCCTCGTGGGTGACCTTCTCGAAGCGGCCTTGGGCCTTGGCGAAGTCGCCCCTGCGGTAGTAGCAGTAGGCCATCCGGTACTGCGCCTCGCGGTTCATGGTGACGCGCTTCTCCTCGGCCTTTTCGAAATAGGCGAGGCAGTCGCTGTACTTGCTGCGTTCAAAAGCGGCATTTCCCAGAATGAAAAACACTTCCCCTGATGCCTTGCTGTCGTGGGCGAGCATCTTCTCTCCCATCGCGTCGAGTTCCTCGTAGCGCTGCAACTTGAGCAGGCAGCTTGCCTTCAGGACATCGAGGTTTTCGGCATACTTGGCCTCTGGATTCACCCGGGTAAATGCGTCGTAGGCCTCGGCGTATTGCCCATCCTTGTAGGACAGCACCGCGAAGAAATAGGCTCCCATTTCGCCCCAAACGCCTTCTGCGAGACGGATTTGGCGGAATTTGTTCATCGCATCCTTGTCGCGGCCATCCTTATAGTAGGCGTAGCCCAACATGAACCGTGTCTCGGTGACTTGCGCTTTGGTGAGATTGCCCGCCTCGACTTTCTCGAAGGGCGGAATGCTCTCCTTGTACTCCTTGCGCATGTAGTGCATCTTCCCGATGTGGAAGTAGGCTTCGTTCACGCGGGCATGGTTGGGGTAGTCCGCGATGAACGCCTCAAACAAGCCGGAGCAGTTGCTGTTCAGCAGGTTGAAGGCACAGAGAGCTTGTGAATAGCGCGCTTCGGCGATCAGATCGCCTTTGTCATGCTTGAAGCTACTGCCATGTGCCTTTCGGATGAATTCTTCGAGTTTCTCGGAGGCGGCCCCATACTTGGCCTTGTCCATCAACTCCGTCGCGTCCTTGTACAGGGAGAGGGTCTCGTGGTAAGCGGGTTGTTGCCCCGCGACTGCACAGACTATTCCCCCTAGGAATACAAGTACTCCTATGAATCTCTTCATAATCAGAACTTTAACGTAAGACCTAAACTGGGTAGAATTGGCAACTGATGGATAACCACGAATCTAACTCGGTCAAAATAGAATACGTTCTTGCGGTTGTAAAAGTTGATCAACGTAAGATTCGCCTCCAACATGCACTTGTTCGCGAACTGCCAACGACGCTTGGCAGCCAAGTCTAGGCGGTGGTAATAAGGCAATCTGCCTTGGTTGATGCTGTCGCTGTACAGGATGCCCAAGGTGCCGTTTTGGTTCACATAATTGGTCTGGGCGCCATTGTCGAGGAAATCGATCTTCTCAAAGAAGCCCTGGGTCTGGGTGAAGGGGAAGCCCGAACCCAATGCCCACCGGAGGCTGAAGTCCCACTTTTTCTCCTGGAATTTCGGACGGCCATTTTGCAGGGCGCCCTCCTTGTAGAGGTCTCCGGTGAAGTAAGCTAGGACAAGGTTTGCATTGTGGCGGCGGTCAAAGATGGGGAAATAGACCTGAGTGCCGTTGTCACGGGTGACCTTGGACAGGCCGTAGGTTCCGTAGGCGTAGATCTTCTTGGTCTCGTACCGCAGGATCAAGTCGATGCCCGCAGCCTTGCCCTTTTCATAAATGAAGTCGGGATCGCTTGGGAAAATCTTCTCGCGGTTGATGTTCGTGAGCTGCGTGAAATTCTTGTACCAGCCCTCCACGCGCGTGCTCAGGTTCTCCACGATTTCCACCTCCGTCCCCACCAATAGGTGTGACGCCGTCTGCAAGGTGTGGTTCTTCAGGGCATTGGGCACGTTTTCGGGAGCGGCGAGGTAGCCATTGAAGATGTTCACCACGTCGCGGTCGCTGTTCGCAGAGATCAGGTTCTGGGAGTAGGTGCCGGTCGCCAGAGTAATCGAGAAGCGATTGAGGTTGATCTTGGCGCGGAGGCGTGGTTCCGGGGAAACGTGGGCATGGTCATTGTAATAATGGATGCGCAACCCGGGCTCAAACACCACGATGTCCTTGATGGAATCCTGCCGATCGTGGTAAATCTTGCGGAACACCTTCTTATAGGCAAAATCGGCGGCAAATTCGGTATTGTCGAACTTGGTCGCGGTCGTGAGCCCAAAGGAGTTGGTAAAGGAATAATCCGTGTGGAAGCCGAGCAAGGTCAGGCCCGCAACGAATTCATCCACAGCGTTCACCAGGTAGTTGGTGCGGAAGCCGAAGTTGAAGCCGTTGATGGCACTGCGGCGGGGAAAGGTCTCGCTGACGGAGCTCAAGGATGATTTGAAGTCCGAATAGGCAAAGTTGATGTTGAAGATCACGTTGCTCTGCGGAGGAGTCAGCTTGAGCTTGGTGCCCACACCCCACTGGTCCCAACCGATGTTGGCGGGGAATTCGTACTTAACGTCGTCGGTGTTGTAGAAACCGAAGGCGTCCACGGTGTTCAAGCCATCGGTGATGCTCAGCTTGCCGTAGAAGTCGTTGAAGGCATAGGGCAGGCCCTTGACGCTGTCGCTTGCTTCATTCTTGACGTAGGGATAGAGGATTGTGCTGCTCCTGTCCAGGTAGGACTGCCTCGCGGAAACGAGGAAAGAGCTGCCACCCAGTGATTCCTTTGTCTTCTTGTAGATCGGCCCTTCAAGCATCACACCTGCAGTGATGGGGTTGAAGTTGACTTTGCCACGGATGCCGTCAAGTTCGGGAGCCTTGGTACGGATGTCCATCACGGAGGAGACCCGGCCGCCGTATTGTGCGGGGAATGCTGCGGAATAGACATCGACCGACTTGATGTAGTCGGTATCGAAGATGGAAAACAGGCCCAGATTGTGGAACGGGGAATAGACCACCATCCCGTCAAGGAGGGTCATGTTCATGATGGGCGTACCACCACGGACATACAACTGTCCACCCTGGTCACCAGTATTGACCACGCCCGGCAAAACCTGCATGTATTGCGCCAAGTCGGGGGTGCCCAATGAGGGCATGAGGTTGATCTGCCTTGCCGTGATGCGGGTCACACCGGCATCGAATTCGCGTTTTTGGATCTTGCCGAGCTTTTGATCGCTGATTTCCACCGTGGCAAGCTCAGTGGCGCTCTCGCGCATCTTGAGCTTCGCATTGACCCGGCCGCCGCCCTCGACACTGCCCTTGAAGAAGACGGTGTCCATCCCCACGTAGGTCACGCGGAGCGTGAACTCCCCATCGGGCACGTTGTTGATGACGAAGCCGCCGTGGTCATTGGTCGTGGCGCCAAGCCCCAGCTTAGGGATCACAACATTCGCGCCGATCACCGGGTCGCCCAGATTGTCCAGTACGGTGCCCTGCACCAAACCCTTCTGGGCCAAGAGTGGCGTAAATGCTGTACCCAGCAGGAAGAACAAGGCAAGAAGGCGTGCTTTGGTGGATTTCATGAATGCGTTTCTCTCTATGCGTCGGCGCGGGTCATTCCGCATCAGTTCAACAATTTGTAAATCAATGTCTTCATCACGTGCTCGTCGCCCATGTGGGTGGACTGCACGCCTTTCAGGTAGAGGTCAGCCTCCAGGATGAAGGTCAGGTTCCGGTTCAATTCCCGGTAGTTATAGTGCCTCACAGCCTCGACGTATTGCTTGGCCACGAAGGGGTGGATTTTCAGTTCTGCGGCGATATCGGCCTCACGGCTCAGCTTGCGCGATTGGCAACGGAGGAGTTTGGCGTAAAACTGGAACAATTGGAACACGATGAGCACCGGAGGATTCTCCTTGACGTTGCGCATCATGTGAGTGATGATCCAGTGGCTTTTCCCATGGTCGCGCGCCCCGAGGCTGTTCATCAGTTCAAAGACATTGAAGTCCTTGTCCACGTTGATCATCTCGAAGACGATCTCCGCGCTGATGCGCTTGGACGGGTCTCCGCCGAGGTAGATGAAGATTTTCTCGAGTTCGCTCTCAATCAGCGCGAGGTTGGTCCCCAAGTAGGTCGAAAGGATCCGCTGCGCCTCCGGTGCCAATTGGTAGCCCTTGGTGGAGCAGTAGTCCTGGATCCAAGCGGGTACCTGATTGTCGTACAGGGCCTTGCTCTTATAAACGATCCCGTTTTTCTCGATGCTCTTATAGGTCTTGGTGCGCTGGTCCATGTCCTTGCCTTTGAAGGTCATGACGAAGACCGTGCTCGAAACGGGATTTTCCAAGTAGGCTTGGAGGTTGTCCCATTCGTTTTTGGCAAGGGATTGGGCCTCCTTGAGGATCACGAGGCGGCGATTGGCCATCATCGGGAAGCTGCGGAGCTCACCCAGCAAGCGGGAGGCTTTGGTGTCAGCCCCGTACATGACAGACTTGTTGAAGGCATCTTCCCCCGGCGCTAAAACCCTGTCTTCCAGCAATTTGGATAGCTTATCGACGTAGTACGGCTCTGTCCCGCCGAGGTAGTAAATCGGCGCGAATTTCTGTGCCTCTATGTCCTTTTTCAGTTTTTCAAACTCCATCCGCGCTAGAAAGGATATCCGATGCCGAAATTAAGCTGAATTCGTTTGCCTCCCAAATGGTCGCGTTTGGAGTTAATCACAAAACCGGGTAAGTCAGGTGCATAAATCTGTTTGGCGAGATCGACCCGAAAGAGGAAGAAATCGAAGTCCAGACGCAGGCCAATTCCCGCATCAATGCCCAGCTTGAAGGCCGTCTGCGAGCTCAATTTGGGATTGTTGTACACGGTATCCACCAGCACCTCGGTAAAATCCACCGTGCTATTTGGAAGAAACCAAACGTTTCCAATGTCCGAAAAAATGGCCACCTTGATCCATTTGTACACATCGGCGCGCAGTTCCAGGTTGGTCTCGAACAGGAACTCACCTCCAGGTGCAAGGAAGATCTGACTCTGCTTGAAATCCCAATTCGGGTCCTTCACGAATCCGGTGTCAGTCTTGATCAGCGGGGCATTGTAGATGCTGAATGTTCCGGGCCCCAGGGTATTGCTTTGCCAGCCCCGCATTGAGTTGGCTCCACCAGAAAAGAATCGTGACTCAAATGGCACAAATCGGGAATAGTTCCAAGGCTTGGCGATTCCAATATGGCTGCGTGTCACGAAAGATGCGTGGCGGCCAATCGGGAAGTTGTTCTTGACCTCGGCTGAAAGCTTGAGAAATTGCCCGTAAAACAGCGATCCCAGCCGGTAGTCCTTCCAATTGCCGTCCACCTTGAGGAATCGATCAATCAAATAAGGTGTATTCCCGCCCATCTGCGCATTCGCGACCAGACTCAGGTTATGTCGCAAGGAATTGCTCGCGGCATTGTTGTAAGTGAACTTGTAGTCCCCCCATGAACTGAACCGCCTACGGAAGTCTTGCAGGATCAGTCGCCGCAGGTCGTCACTGCCGATGTTCAGGATTTGATCCAGCAGCCTCTGCTTGAGATTGCTCTGGATCAGTGCCACGACATAGGGTGAAAAGGAACTTTGGGCCTTCTTGTTGATGGAGCTGTGGAACCACCTGTAATTCCAGTCAAGGTTCACAGCGTTTCGGTCATAGTCGCGGCTGCTTTGACGGGAAGCGGTCAGGATGAAAGAGGTCGCTGGTTCGAATGCTTGCAGGTTTTTGGTCACCAAACCCGGTGCGAAGATCCTGGGAAACTGCAGGCTCAAGGAAACACTGCCTTGCAGGAACCGATAGAACTTGCTGACGGTGTCATTCGTGGAACTGGTATCCCCTGCCACGACAACAGTATTCGAGATCACAGTGTCCCCTTGATAAAACCTCACATCCCCCTTAGCGCTCAGGTCCAGCTTTTCCGCGCCCTTGAACAGCAGCTTGTCCCTGAATGTCACTTCCGCTCCTACCCCTGGCAGGTTGGACTTGAGAATCGGGTCTTGTTGGAAGAATCCCTCCATGCCCACCTTGGCCTGGAACCGCCGCATGAGGGTGGTCTGAATCGTGAAATCCACCACATGATTTAATTCATCGACCGTCGGTTTGATCAGGACATACTTGAAAATGCCGAGGTTCTGGAGCCGCATCTGGGTCTTGCGCTCCGTGGTGAGCGAGTAGGTCTCCCCGGAGTTCAAGGTGATGAGCTTCTCCAAAAAGTTCAGGTTCAGGCGCTCTAGCACCCGCTCGTAGGTGATGAATGTGATCTTGGAGCTGTCGCTGTAGTGATCGTGGCTCAGTCGCCAAGCCTTGCGCAGGGAGTCCGTCATCATGCCGGGACTCACAACCTTCATCACATCGTCGATGGCGGGATCGTAGGTCGCCGGTTCAATGATCATGGAAATGCGCCCGACCTTGAAGGGGGCGATGGTGTCCTGGATCTTAGCTTGTATCCAAATCGGAGAGTATTCCTTGATCGCCTCGTTGTTGGGGACGGTTCCAAGCGTGTCTGGTGGCAACGTGTCGATCTCGAAATAGATCATTTTCGGGTTGAAGGTGTAGTACCCGTTGTTGCGCATGACGCTCGTGATGCGGGCGCGTTCGGCGGTGAAATTGTCCTCGACGTAGTTGTCACCGGTGCGGAGGAGGGAGCCGTTCAGGTTGTTGATGAGGACCCGGCGCATCGCTTCATCGGCGACGAGCGGAGGACGAATCTTGTCGATGATCGCCGCCTTGCCCTCCGTGATGAGATAGATGACATTCGCCTTCTGACGGTTGATCTTGGCGGTGCAGGTGTCGATGCTGTCACGGATTTGGGCGTGGAAGAAGCCCTGCGAAAAATAGACCGTCTTGAGGTTGGCGATGTCCTGCCGCAGCTGTGCGCTGTCGATGATCACGGGCGGCTCGCCTGCGGTGCGGATCAGGAAGCTCGCGATGGAGTCCACGATGTGGTTGTTGGGCCGGAAAAAGCGCAGCCACCGCTCGGGCGGGTACTCGTACTTGCTCAGGGTGACGCCCAGATTGTAGAGGTGCAGGTAGGTCTTGGGCCAAATCATTCTCCGGTTGGGATGCGTCTTCACGCTGCTCCAGAGCAGATCGGGATCGACCGTGCTTTCACCGATTTCGCGCAGCGCTTCCAGCCGTTCTTGCAGGGTCATAGAGGAATCGACCGGGCCTGTCTTGGAGAATGTAGGCTCGCCTTTGAGCAGGTATTGGCCTTCAGGGATGTAGCGGTTGGTTGCGCAGCCCGTCCATAGCAGCGCCAGCGTCAGGAACCCGCCCACGATCAATGCCCATTTCCTTGAACCTGTTCCGAACCGTTTCTTTATGTAATTTGCGGGCCTCACAATTGGCAATGCGGACGCTGTCCAAGGCGAAAATAACACAATTTGCAGGGTTGCAGATCAAAAAAATCCGCCACCAGGAGGGCTTGTTCCTCGCAGAAGGCCTGAAGCTCACCGAAGAACTGCTCGCCTCCGATTACCAAGTCGCCGCCATCGTGATCCGCGAAGGCACCCCTCTCCCACCTGGGCTCGTCTTGCCGGAGGATCTCTGCCACCAAACCGACTCGGACACCTTTCAGCGGCTTTCCACGCAAGTGAATCCCGAAGGTGTCCTCACCGTTGCCCGCATCCCCGGTGCCCCGCTCTGCCTCCGCGACCTCTCCGCAGACGCCACGCCCCCCGGCCCCGCCCTCGTCCTCGCCGCCATACAAGACCCCGGCAACCTCGGCACCATCATCCGCACCAGCGAGTGGTTCGGACTTGGCAGTGTGGTCCTCGGTCCCGGCACAGTCGATCCCTTCAATCCCAAGGTCGCCCGCAGCGCCATGGGCAGCCTGTTCCGCACCCCCCTGCATTTGGTCGCGGACCTCAAGGAATGGGCGACAATCCATGCACATGAAATTTGGTGCGCGGACATGGACGGCGAACCCTTGAACGAGGTGAATCTCAGCGAACGGCCCTACATTTTGCTAGGAAACGAGTCGTTGGGTGTGCCCGCTGAGGTCGCGAACATCCCGGGACTGCGCCGCGTCACCATCCCGCGCATTGGGAAGGCAGAAAGCCTGAATGCTGCCACGGCCGCGGCGGTTTTCGCATGGCACCTGCGATTTGGCAAGCCCTGATCAGCCCTTGGTCACCACCAGTGTCCCGTATTTGCCTTCCATCACCTCACGGTATTCCGTCAACTCCGAGAACCGCAGCTTGACCGCGCCCATGTCGGCAGTATGTCCCGGTCCCGGCACCAAGAAATTGTACATATAGATGAACAGTGGCAGATACATCTCCATGGTGCTGTTGCCATCCTTGGGGCCGCCGAGGAAGGCTAGCTCCGGCAAGCCGAATTGATGATTTCCCTTGGTCACGAACCAGATATGCTGTGAATCAATGAAATACTTCACGCAACCACCCGTCCACAGCATCCAAATCCCAATGGGAAAGGCCTTTGGCTCTAGCTTCTGGTGATCCTTCCGGTACATCTCCATCATGCCCCAAGGATGCGCCGTCATCGCGCTCTCGTTGACGACTCCGATCACCTGCTGCGACTGCCCCAGTGCGTCCACGACTTGGTACATGCGATTCATGGCCACGACGGGTTCCACGCCGCTGCCCTTGTAGCTCACCAAGACATGGCATTTGCTCTTGAAAAACGCCTGCTTGCCTTCATCCGAGAAATGGCAGACATCCAGGATCGGCTTGAGCACCTGCTCAGGGAAGGGAAATCCAAGCTGTGCGATCATCACCTTGTCCCCGCCCATCTCCAATCCGCCCATTCCACCCTGCTCAGATTGGAAGAGGTTGAAATTCGCCATGGACGCCCCCAGTCGCTGCCGCAGGTCGGCTTCCAGTGCAGCGATGTCCCACGTGGGCACCTCCGCAAAGAGCACCATCACGGACAGGTTGTTCTCGATGGACGGCTTTTTTCCGCCCAGATTGGGGGCGGCAGGTTCGTTCGCCTTCTTGCCAAACAGCCTTGAAAAGATTCCCATTGTTCTTTTGTTTTTGAAATGAAGAGGGCCTCGCATGCCGAGATCCTGCCAGCAATTTAGGGAGGACGACGGGAAATTCATGATTTCCTCCCTGACTTTTGCCCTTATCCCGGAGCCGTCCTTATTTTTGGAAAACTCGGATTGAAACGATAGACATTTGAAACGGCACCTCCTACCCTTCCTCCTCCTCATCGGCAGCATCGCCCTGACCGCCTGCCAACCGACCACGGGCAACAATTCCGGCGAAGAAGACACCGATTCCATCCCGGTTTCCCCCGACAGCACGGCTGCGCAGGACACCACGCCCGGCATTGTGCGCATTGACAGTTCGGAGGGGGACAATGCAGGTCGCAAATACATCGAGGGCAATTTCACCGTCCCCGCAGCGATGGAGGTCGTCTATGGCCTCTACGACAAGAACTTCGAATGCTCAAAATGGGTCTGCAAGCCACACGAGGCGCGGACGTTTGGCAGCAAGGCGGCAGGCGACGGCACCATCCATACCCGACCCGCCGGAGTCTATCCCTTTGAAACCTCCGAGGGCCGCAAAATGCTCCTCCTCACCGAGACCCTGAGCCGCGAAAAGGATGATTGGGAGGACTGCCACGTCTGTGCCCCCATCCTCGGTGCTGTCCAATTTCAAGAAATCGACGGGGCATGGTTCATCGAGTCCCTCCGCAAGGACCTCGGCGAGCTCGGCTCATGGGGCCAACTCCCCGCCAACAAGCTCGTGAAACTTGGCCCCGACGAATACGGCGTCCTCTTCAATTATGGTTACACCGCCCAAGGCATCACCGAAGGTGGCATCCGCCTGATTGGCCCCATCGAGGGACAATTTGAAGCCCTGCTCGACCTGAACACCAGCTTCAGCAACGAGGCCAGCTTTGCCGACCCCAAAAACGAGGAAGGCGCCTACAGCTACAACTCCGAGATCAATTTCGAAGACGAGACTCCGGGAGCGCCCTACACCATCTCCATCACCCGCCACGGCACCCGCCCAGTTGACGGACTCGACGGAGATGGCCCGATCGAGAAATTCAGCGAAAAGCTCAAGTTTGTCCGGAAAGGCAACAAGTACGTCGAGGTTGAAGGCAACTAGTCCCTGCCACTCATTTCCAACTGATTGCTGATTTCCAGATAGCAGATAGCATGTAGCAGTTAGCAGTTCTGGGTGCTGAGGCACTCCTCACCTGCTACATGCTACATGCTAACTGCTAACTGACGCTTATTCTGCTCCGGCGTTCACCATTGGGCTCGCGGCACGATCCGAGCAGAGGACGACCATGAGGTTGCTGACCATTGCGGCCTTTTTGGCATCGTCGAGCTGGACGACTTGCTTTTCGCTGAGGCTTTGAAGGGCCATTTCCACCATGCCCACCGCGCCTTCCACGATCTTGCGACGGGCTGCGATGATGGCCGTCGCCTGCTGACGTTGCAGCATGGCTCCAGCGATCTCAGCGGCGTAAGCGAGGTAGGCGATGCGCGCCTCCACGACTTCGATTCCAGCGATTTCCAACCGATGACGCAGGGTTTCTTCCAAGATCCCGTTCACCTCGTCGCCGCCATCACGCAGGGAGATTTCAGTCTCGTGCTCGTCAAACTTGTCGTAGGCAAAATGCGTGGCGAGTTGACGGATGGCGGATTCGCTCTGGATGCGCACGAAGTTTTCGTAGTTGTCCACTTCGAATGCCGCCTTGTAGGTGTCCTTCACGCGCCACACGAGCACAGCACCGATCATGATCGGGTTGCCGAGCTTGTCGTTCACCTTCACGGGTTCGCGGTCCATGTTGCGGGCCCGCAATGAGATGCCCTTCTTGCCATACAGCGGATTAGCCCAGAAAAAGCCGTTTTCCTTGACTGTGCCGACGTATTTCCCGAAGAATGTCAGCACCTTGGAGTGATTGGGTTGGACGACGAAGAAGCCGAGCAGGATGATGCCCGCGAGGATGTAGGTGCCGATGAAGGCAGGACTTTCAGTGATCACTGTCCCCGCGATGCCGCCACCAATCAATGCCAACATCAAGAGGAAGGGCAGTGCGCCGGAGATTGCTTTGTAATTCTTTTCCATTTTAATCAGACTTATCTATTCAATAGTAATACTATCATTCATACGAGAATCAACTTCCACAGGTTAGAAAAATCGGTTCTGTCGGGCATTGGGGATAACACGTTTGCACCGAAAGATTTGCGGAACGATTTTTGTGTTTTGCTGAGACGACTAGAATTCATGAATGGTATGAAAAAGCTTTGGGCCATCGCGGCCATGTTGCTCCTTGTCACAAGCCTGAATGCGCAGAATGCAGCAGAAAACGACCTGATCCGGTCAAGCATCGTGGGTGATATGGAGGGAGCCATGTCGGCACTGGGAAGTGGAGCCAAGATCGAGTGCCGCGATGGCAACGGTCGCACCCCTCTCCTGCTCGCTTGCAAGATGGGCCATACTCCGCTCGTCATCGTCTATCTGGACCGGGGCGCCAGCATGGCCTCCATGGATGAAGAAGGCGCGAATCCCCTGATGATGGCAGCCAAAGGCGGTCACCCCGAGGTCGTCCAAGTCCTGCTCACCAAGGCTCCCAAGCTTGAGGCCGTTGACAAGAATGGCATGACTGCTCTGATGCTTGCCGCCGAAAACGGGCATACCGAGGTGATGGGCATGCTGCTCGAAGCTGGCGCGAAGCCTGTCTTCACCAAGCAGGAGGACCTCGAAGTCGCCAAGACCGGGTCTCAGCAAGACAACCTGAACGCCAAGCTCCTCAACGCCATCCAAAACCACGAGGCCGAGGTCGCACTGGAGATGATCGCCGCGGGCGCCAAGCCCGATGCCCGCTCCAAGCGCAACATTCCCGCCTTGATCATGGCCGCTGCCCGCAAGCAAGCCGCTGTGGTAGCCGCCCTCCTCGACAAGGGCGCCGATGCGGACATCCGCGCCACAGACGCTGAAAAAGGCATCGAGCAGATCACCGCCCTCCACGTCGCCTCCACCAATGGCCACATCGAAATCCTGCAACTGCTCCTGGAACGCGGCGCAGAGGTGAACGCCCAAGACAAATCAGGACTCACCCCGCTCATGGCCGCCTCCGAGCTCGGCAATACCGTCGCAGTCATCCTCCTCATCGACAAGGGTGCCGACGTGAACCTGCAGGATTACGACGGACTTTCCCCGCTCATGCTCTCCGCCTACACCAGTCAGCACGACGTGGCCCGCATCCTGCTCGACCACGAGGCCAAGCCCGACCTTGCAGACGACACCTTCGTCACCGCCCTGATGATCAGCGCACAACAAGGCGACGTGGAAATGGTCAAGCTCCTCCTCGAAAAAGGCGCCAACCCCAAAGTCCGCATGGGCCCCAATGGCTACCGCGCCGTCGATCTCGCCAAAGTCAACGGCCACAAGGAAGTCGTTGCCCTCCTGAAAGAATAGCACCCAAGCAGCTAGAAGAACAGGTGCAACCCATCACGCACGAGATCCCCAAAATCCTGTGAATCCTGTGAATCCTGTGAATCCTGTGAATCCTGTGAATCCTGTGAATCCTGTGAATCGTGTGAATCCTGCAGGGCCACCTCATTCTCTGATGCCCAGCAAACTCTACAGAGCCAAGTTTCGGTGGACAGCGGGTGAGGTTCTTTGTCGAGTTTGGGTTCCAAAACAATTTGGACTCGAGAGAAATAACTTTGTCTGAACTTTTTGCTGGTCTTCCGGATCCCCGCAGCCGCAGTGGTCGCCGCCACCCTCTTGAGGAGGTGCTTCTGATTGCCGTGCTGGCCGTGATTTGCGGGGCTGACGACTGGGCCTCGGTCGAGGATTATGGGAAGATGCAGGAAGGCTTTCTGCGCCAGTTCATCGAGATGCCCCATGGTCCGCCGAGTGACGACACCTTCCGCCGCGTTTTCATGGCCTTGGACCCGGTGGCCTTCGAGGAGGTCTTCCTTGTGTGGACCAAGGAACTGGCAGGTAAGATGGGTCTGGACATCATCAGCATCGACGGGAAGACCGCCCGCAGGAGCTACCAATCCTCGGATTCGCCGCATACTGCGTTGCACCTGGTTAGTGCGTGGTCTGCCTCCAACCGCCTGGTACTGGGGCAGGTAAGTGTCGATGGCAAGGGCAATGAGATCACCGCGATCCCCAAGCTCCTGGGGCTGCTGGACTTGAGCGAGGCGGTGGTGACCATCGACGGGATCGGCTGTCAGCGGAAGATCGCCGAGCAGATTGTCAAGCAAGAGGGCGACTACATCCTGGCGGTCAAGGAGAACCAATCCGAGCTGCTGGAGGAGATCAAGGCGTTGATGAAAACGTTGCCTGCCGACAGCGAGGACTTGATGGAAAACACCGGACACGGCAGAATCGAAACCAGAAAATGCAAGGTGATCCGCCGCGTGGACCTGCTAGACGGCCCGGAGAAATGGAGTGGCTTGAACTCTATCATCCAGATCGAGGCGACGCGGGAGGTCAAGAAGGTAAAAAGTACCGAAACCCGCTATTACATCAGCAGCCTGCGGGTGGGTGCAAATACCTTCAACCATGCGGTGAAAATGCATTGGGGGGTGGAAAACTCCCTGCATTGGGTGCTGGACATGGTCTTCCGGGAGGATGCGTGCAGGAAGAGGATGGAGCACTCGGCCCAAAACTTCGCCCTGATCCGGAAGTTTGCGCTTAACCTGCTGAAGCTAGACCCCAACAAGCGGCTGGGGATAAAGAACAAGCGACTCAAGGCAGGCTGGAGCCAAGAATATCTATTGAACGTAATCATGAACGGAGAATGAGGTGGCCCTGGTGAATCCTGTGAATCGTGTGAATTCAGCGAATTCTGCTCTACCTTTGCCCCCCTATGAAACAACAGCAACAACCAACTGAAGAGAAACGAAGCATTCTTTTCCTCGGCGGCTATCTATTTGTCATCATCTCCGGTGTCATTGCCCTGGCTAGCATCATCGGAACCATCTTCCAATTTGATTTGGATGTGAAAGGGGTGCGATTGCCCAACCGCTGGCCAGACACCATAGCGCTCATCGTGGTTTTGAGCATCGTTTGTGGAATCTGGGCCTTGCTTTCCTTTGTTCGCCCAGTCCAGCAATTTGGAAAGCGCAGGCCGTGGATATTGGCCTTGATCGTCATTGGTGGTATTGTGGGCATCATCGTGGGCATCACCATCTGGGACAATGGCAACATCGCCGCGCGCAATGCCAAATGGGCAGAGGAGCGCCGCCAAGACAGCTTGAAAACCGTGGAGGAGGAGAAGACATTCTTCGGTGACCAACCGATCCCCTACCGCATCACCGTCTGGAACCCGGACGCCAAGCCGATGGAAGTCTGGATCGACACGACCCTGAAAGGCACCATCCCGCCCTACAAAATGCTGGAGCTTCAATTGCCTTGGGAAACAGCTCGCTTGGGCTTGAAAGAGGATGGCAAAGAGATCTCCGCAACACTGCTCCGCCCAGACACCATCAAAGTCCACCGCGCCGCCGGAATGGACGTCTATAAGCCTGAAGGCATCCTGCACCATTTGCTCCTGGTGGATTACAGCCACGCCTACAAGGACGGGCAGTTGCAATCCAGCTTCGAAGGTGAACCCCGCCGCCTCAGCAGCCAATTCACGCAGCTCAGCCGAGTGGAAGCAGGCGGCCCCTACTTCCACCCCGCCAACGAGCCCGCCCCCAAGACCAGCCAATACCGGCTCTGCCGCTTCGTCGTGATCCCCGAAGGCTGCGACCCCGGCCCCGGAGAGATGGAATACGCCGCCTGGATCCTCAAGCGCATCGACTCCCAAGGCCCCGACGCCCCCGCCGAATCACCCGAGGCGCAGTTGAAGGCGTTTCAGGAGCGCTGATATGCATGGGCCCGGAAAATGATCGCCTCAAGTTGGATTTCCTTTCAGATGGTGAAACCAATGTTTGATCCGAAATGACCACCTGCCCCTGCGGCAGCGGCATCGACATGGCGGGCTGCTGCATGCCTTACATCTCTGGAAATATTCCAGCGCCCACGGCGCAGGCGCTCATGCGGAGCCGCTATACGGCCTATGCGACCGGACGTGTGCCATACATCATCGCGACGAGCCACCCGGATTTGAGGCCCGCGCCCGATGCGCAAAGCATTGAGCAATGGTGCAGGGAAGCCACATTCATCGGCCTTGAGGTGAAGGAATGTATGGGAGGCGGGCCTGAGGACTTGGAGGGCACCGTCCGATTCATCGCTTGGTTCGTGGAAAGGGGCAAACTCCAGGGGATCCATGAGCGCAGCACCTTTCGCCGCCACGAAGGGAAATGGACCTACGCCGCTGGGGCACACCAATCACTGAAAACGCCTGGGCCAAATGACCCTTGCCCATGCGGCAGCGGCCGAAAGTTCAAGAAATGCCACGGCGCCTAGGCCTAGATCGCCGCAAAGCCTGAGATTTCACGCAAGATTTGCATCCATTCGCTGGAATTTCCCTAGCTTGATCCGGCATGGCCTCGAAGTCTCACGAATACCGCGCATTGAACCCGGAAAGGGTGATCGACACCATTCAGCTACTGCGTGCGCGGATTCATGACCGATTTCCAGACTCTGGCCTGAGCAAGGTCTGCTCCGAACTCGAAGGATTGGCGAATGAGACCAAATCCAAGATCGAATGGATCGGCACCCCGAAGCTCTGGATCCGATTGGGGGTCGGCGGCGTGATCGCGGTGATGGTTGGCATCCTGATCTACACCCTGTCCACCTTTCGGGTGGCGAGTGGCGAATTCAATGTGGGCGACCTGGTCCAAATCTCCGAGGCCGGGCTCAACGATGTGGTCCTGATCGGAGCCGCGATTTTCTTCCTAATCAATGTCGAAACCCGGATCAAGCGCAGTCGCGCGCTCAAGGTGCTCTATGAACTCCGGTCCATCGCGCATGTGATCGACATGCACCAACTCACCAAGGATCCCAGTCGGCAACTTGCCCACAATACAGAGCATTCACCGAAGAGCAATCTGACAACCTTTCAGCTCACGCGCTACCTCGATTATTGCAGCGAAATGCTCTCCCTTACCAGCAAAGTGAGCGCATTGTACGCCCAGGTGATCGACGACCAGGTGGTCTTGCAGGCGGTGAATGAAATCGAGGACTTGACCACCGGATTGAGCCAGAAGATTTGGCAGAAGATCATGGTGATCAAGGATTTGTCCTCCGACGAAAGGGATCCTGCTGCTCCAGACGAGACGGCTACACCCAGCGCCTGATTTCCATTCCGCGCTCCGCTCCCTCCAAACACCCGCCCATTCTCACCAATCGCCACCCCAACCTCGAATCGGGAGGCCAAGAGTGTAATTTGCCAATGCGAAAAGAACCTTGAGCCGCCACATCCGCTGGAAAATGAAATTGTCCGCGTTCTCTTGCTCGTGGCGCAAAAGGGAAAAAGGAAGCGCCGTCGGCAATGCATGGCCGCGGCGCTTTCCTATTTCATGAAGTGAAGGACCTTTCGTCGATCACCAAATCAATTTCACCTGTCCGTTCCCGACCCGCACACCCTGCTGATGCAGGACATTTGCCGCGCCGGGAAGGGTATAGCTGCTCCCGCCGCCAGCACCCCGGCAGTTCCCACTGCCTGCACCGCCGTACCAGCCGCCACCTCCGCCGTAACCTTCACAGCCACAGTTGAAGCCGAGTGGAGTCCCGCCCTGACCAAAGGAACCCGCCATCGTCGTCACGTAGAGGTTGATGCAAGTGCCGTTTGCGCCACCTGCAGTCTGTGTGCCGCCCAATCCGCCCGGGTTGTTGGCATAGCTGGGGTCGCGGTAGCCATCGCCACCTGTGAGGCCGCCACCTTTGCCGCCTACCACATGCAATGCGCTCCAGTAGCCTGCGCCGCCACCGCCGCCACCGACGATGATGCGGTCATTCAGGGTGCCTGCGCCGCGACGGACATCCGATGCACCGCCGCCGCCTTTGCCCGCGCCGTCACCTGCTCCACCGCCATTGTAGCCTGCCGTGGTGCCGGAAGTAGGCTGTTGCCCCACGTACACGCGCAGCGTCTCGCCCGGTGTGACCGCGATCCGCGCACGTACACGACCGCCATAGTTCACGTTGTTCACCCAGTTTGCGCCGCCTTGGGCACCATAGACATCCATGGTGATCGAGTCCACGCAGGCAGGTACCACGAAGGTCTGCACTGCGCCAGTGTAGTTGAAGATCGCGCTGTCGGGCATCGCCTGACCATTGGTGTCCACGTTCACGGTATCCATTCCGAGGCAACCCAGGGAGTCCGTCACGGTCAGGAAATATGTCATTGCCCCGGTAGGATTCGCACTCGGATTGGCAACTGTGGTCGAGGACAAGCCTGTGCCGGGGGACCAGAGGTAGGTCAGTGGTCCGGTTCCGCCGCTCCCGGTCGGTGTGCCGCCAATTTGCACACTACCGCCGAGGCAAACGCCCTCATCGGGTCCAGCATCCGCGATCACTTGCGGGCTCGGCATCACCGTCACGGAATCCGTGCCGACGCAGCCGAGGGAGTCCATCACCTGCAGGAGGTAGTTGGTGGCATTCGCTGGCGAAGCGATGGGATTTGCGATCACGTCGGAGCTGAGTCCTGTCGGCGGCGTCCACATGTAGATATATGGCGCGATACCACCCGAAGCGGCTGGCGAACCACCGATCGTGGCCGAACCTCCACCACAAATGAGGGCATTGACGCCCGCGTCAGCAGTCACTTGAACGACTTGGACATGCATCACTTGCGTGAAGATCGGGCCGCAAGTCCCGTCGGACACTGAGGCGCGGTAGTAGCCATTGGAATCGGCTGTCATGCAGAATGTGTCCATGGACATGAAGGGCACTGAGAACCAGGAATTGCCATCGGGGCTCTGCTCCCATTGCACGATGCCTCGGTGACCGCCAATCGTATGGCAGACGGTTTCACCTTTGCAGACTTTGACTTGGATGGTTTGGGCTGACAATCCGCTGAATCCGATCAGGATCAGTGCCAAACCAGCGAGCCTGCGCATGAAATTGTAGTTTTTCATAGCTGTTTCTGGTTGGGGATTATCGGATGATCATTTTGCGGGTGGCGGAATGCCCATCGGCCTCCAGGCGGATGAAGTAGCTGCCGCGGCTCAACCCCTCAAGGCGGAGCTCCGTTCTCAGGTTGCGGCCCGGCGTCGGGTAGGCGCGTCGGAAGACTTCCCGCCCGTGCAGGTCCACGACCGTCAGGGTCAACTCGGCTGCATCATTTCCAGTGCGTATGTCCACGACGAATTTGCCATCATTCGGATTGGGAATGACCTCAAATGCCTCCACACCGAGTTGGTTCAGAGTGCCGATGCATGTGTCCACCACGACTTCGACGGAATCGAAATCCGTGCAACCGAGACTGTCGGTCACCGTCAAGATATAGGTAGTGGACGTGGAGGGAAACGCGATCGGGTTCCCGATTTGGGCGTTGTTCAGATTGGTGCCGGGTGACCACTGATATTGATAGCCGCCGTATCCACCGATGGCAGCTGGCAGGGCACCTATGTCGGTTTGGCCGCCAGGGCAGATGAGTTGGTCATTGCCCGCGTGGGCGGAAAGGGCTGGAGGCTGGTTCACCGAATAGTTCAGGTAAACCTGCCCCCACGAGGTTGTTGCGATCAATGCCAGCAACAACAAGGCTAGGTAAGACTTGTGCATAAACAATCGTAGTTGGTAAATCGGATACTCCCTTTAGACAGACAAATTACTCAATTTATCTGAATTCGGAGCCTACGATTGCAAGAGAATCTGAGGGCATTCTGCAAAAATCAGCTCTTGATGAATACCCGCATGTGCACGGATTCGGAGGTGGACAGTTTGATCCAATACATGGCTGGATGCAGCTGTGAGATGTCCAGCGGATCGCCTGTCCGGGCAAGCCCTTGCATCACAGTCTGTCCCAATTGGTTGATTACCTCATATTTCCAGTCGCCACTGTAACCATCGAGGGACTTGATCTGCACTTGGTCTTGGGCGACGGTCGGCACGACGAGGACCATTCCATCCAAGCCCGGATCCATAGCAGTCGAACAATTTTCGGTTGCAACGCGGATGTTCACTCCGAGCGGCTGCACATAACCGGGGCAGTCATGGGGTGCGCCCTCCACCGTGTAATCACCTGCCATCGTCACCACCAAGGTCGAAGAATTGGCGCCCGAAATGGGCATGCCGCCATCAAACCATTGGATCAGCGTATCATAAGGCATCTGGAGCACCAAGGATATCGAATCACCCTCACAGATGATGGCTTCCCCACTGGGTCCTGTGGTGAAATTGCCGACGGTCATCACCGCAGGCGGCAGGAAGGCGACGCCATCCACCAAAAACTCCGGCGATGTAGCCGTGTCCCCATTCTGGGTGACGAAAACCGACACATAGGAAGCGGCATAGTTGAAGTAATCAACGGTCAGCGATGAGTTGGTCGCCCCGGGGATGGCGGTGCTGGATGTCCCACCGTAGGGCCGTTTGTACCATTGGTAGCTGTCAAATTGCTGGGTGAAAACCACCCCTGTGGAATTGGGGCAGAGCAGGGAATCGCCGTGTACCACGGGATTGGGTTGGGCTTGCAGGAGTTGGGTGGAGAGCAGGAGGAAAAACAAGATCACCATCGGCGGGCGGATGAGGGCTGTGCCGACGCGGGGATGGTGGATGGGCAAGGAAGAGGCGTTGCGTGAAGTATTCATCATTTTTGATTCAAACACCGATTTGATGCGCCCCCCCGGTGCAAGGTTGCAACGCCAGTAAAAGAAATCGCCGCTGCCCTCCCTCTGGAAAGCAGCGGCGATTCCAATTGCTCAATCTCAGTACAGGAGGACCTTCTCGGTCTGCACGCCCTTGCGGGTGTAAGCAGTGAGGAAGTACATGCCTGGAGTGAGGTCACTGTGGTCGATGCGGACATCGGTAGCCTTCAGACCACCGATCATCTTCACCTGACGGCCGCTCAGATCGGTCAACACGACAGAAGACAGCGGGTTGCTGGCATCGGTGGAGACATTGATGCTGGTGTAGCTCGGGTTGGGGTACACGCCCACGGTCCATTGCTCAGTGGCGACATCGCTGTTCAGGGCGAGGTTGCAGTTGGCAAGGCCCATGGAGCAGACGATGCGGGGAACCACAAATGCCAGGATGGAGTCCAGGTAAGTGATGGACTTCGCGTGGCTCATGTCGGGGTTGGTGAGCATACCCACAGAGGTGAAGGAGCCACCGGAGGGGTGGGGAACCTGTGCCCAGTAGGCGCTGTCCCATTCTTCCCAAGGAGCGGACTCAGGGGTGGGGCGGAACAGCGGGTAGAGGCCGTTGAGGCCACCATTGCGGGTGGCGACGGACATCGACACTGCATCTCCGAACACGAGTTGGTCGTAGCTGGAGTTCACACCCAGGCGGGTAGCACGGCTCTGAACACCTTGGCTGCCGCTGACGTCCACCACAAAGTCACCCGTGGTGGGCACGATCACCGGACCGAAACCGTAAGGAGCAAAGGGGTCGTTGGGGCTGTGCACAGATGCGCTAGGAGTTTCGCCAGCCTCGATCCAGGTGGAGTCACCGACAGCACCGCCCATGTTGAAGGCGAAGCTCACGTCGGAGCTTTGGTTGGGGTAGTTGCCGATGTTCAGCGCCCGGGTCCACTTGCCTTCCACGTCGCCGAGGAGGCTGGTGTCCACGAAGGAGTGACCTTGGCTGTCGAGGAATTTGCCGAGGTTGATTTCATCATAGCTGTCCAGGTAGGCAACTCCCAAGGAGATGTAACCACCGGTACCCATACCACCAACGATGATTTTGTTGGGGTTGATTTTGTGCTGGTTGCCGTTGTTGGCGACGTCGTCACGCAGGTGGCGGACCAGGGTACGGGCGTCTTGGATGCCGCGGTAAGCAGCTTGGAGCAAGGAGCCGGTACGGGTTTCTTGGTTGGAGCTTGTGGGCTGCCAGCCTTTGCGGTAGTTGAAGGCGATGGCAACGAAGCCACGAGCAGCCAACTTCATGCAGAGGTTCACCATGGCGCTGTCGCGCTTGTCGCCAGTGGCTTGGCCGTTGAGCGGCACAGGCAAGAAGCTGCCGGTGGGGGCCACGATCACGCAGGGACGCTGGCTCAGTGTATCGTTCATCGGACGATACACGTCATAGTACATGGAGTCAGCTGCCGGAGAACCGGAGATGATGGTGATGTTGGAGGCGTAATAAATGTCGTGGATCACTGTGCGAGACGGGAAAATCTCGCTCAGGTAACGCTGCGCCTGCATGGGCAATACGGCCCCGAGCGCCAGCAAACAGACAAGTAGTAATTTCTTCATACAATTCGATTTTGATGATATACTCGTGCAAATGTAACTGTTGACAATCTACAATTTATCCAATTCCACCAAGACGGAAAAGAAGGCCATCCTGCCCACGTAGGGCCCGCCGAAGACTTGGATCACCTGACGGTTCAGGATGTTGCTCGCTCCGAGCTTGAAGGTGGTATGAATCTTTTCGACTTTCTTGTTCACCTGACCGTCCAGCAGCCAATAGGTCGGGACAAATCCGGTGAATTGTGGGGAACCCTCGAATTGGAACCCTTGGACCCACTTGAAGTTGAAATTGAAACCGAGGTCGCGGATGGTCTTCTCACCCAAGGTGATCGGGATGTTCCGACCGCCAAAGCCCACATTGAACTTGTGTTGCGGGGTGTTGAAGGCGGGGATGATCGGGTCATCCTGCTCCATTTTGTTCAGCACGTTCCAGGAGTAGTTGCCATTCACCATGTAGTACTTCTTGAAGTACCAGTTCAGGCCAATGGAAAATCCCTGCGTGGTCACAATGCTGTTGGAGTTGGTGGCTATGCGGTAGAAGCGGTTCACCTGCAAGGCGTTCACATACTGACCATTGAGCGAGTCGATGTAGTCCGCATCCGCAGCGATCTGATAGCCGATGAAGTCGCGGTACATGCTGTAGTAGTAGCTGGCATCCACGTAGAGGTGGTTCGCGAATGTGCCACGGTAGCCCACTTCGATCGTCTTGACCTTTTCCGGACGAATGGGGTCGAGGTTGAAGAATTGCAGGGTATCCGCGACGGGCTTCTCGAAGAAGTCCGCCATCGACTCCAGGGTCAGCAGGCTGTCGTAGCCATGCAGGTTCCCGAGCAGGATCGCCCGACCGACATTGTAATAGAGGAACTGGTCTTGCAGGGTTGGGTTCCGGATGGCGGAGTTGAGCGCCATGCGCACCACGTGGTCCGCATGCAATTGGTACACCGCCGAGAGTGCCGGAGAAACCAGGAAGTTGAAGTTCTGATTCTTGTCTAGGCGGCAGGTGGCATTCAGCTTGAGGCGGTCGGAGATGAATTTCTTCTCCAATCCCACGTACATGCCCGCCTCCTTGTTCATCAGCTTGACGGAGCCTGTGTCGCTGAAAATCGTGCCTTGGGAATTGGGTAGATAGACGCGGACGTTGCCACCCACGACGATGTCCATGAAGCTCGGCTTGAACTTGTACTCGCCTTGTAGGTGCCACAGCTTGGACTTGTCGAAGAACATGGTTCCGCCTTCGGTGAACTTCCTCGATGTGTAGTAATCGCGGATGGAATCAAACCTTGCGGTACCGGGAAGGTAGCGGTCTCGGCTGTCCGTGGTCGGAGTCACGCCATTCGCATAGTCCCTCGCCATCTGATGCCAGAGGTTCATGGAGTCGGGGAACTGCGCCATCACCGCATTGGCAGTCGCGGTATCGTAGGGGAACACGTTCTCATCCGGGAAGCCGGGCAGGTTCTTCACCCGGGGCTTGATTTGTGTGATCCAGTAGTAGGCGTAGTCAGTGCTCCAGTCGTTGGTGTTCTTGGCGGAGTCTTGGATGTAGAATGCAGTGGTGACGGCGTCGTAACTCTTCCCTGCGTCCTCGTGGGTGAAGTAGGAGCGGATGAAGTACTTGTCCTCCTTTTTCAGCTCGATCTTGTGCTGGAAAAAGAGGATGTCCTGTGTCGGTAGCGGTTGTCGCCTTGATAGACCGTGCTACCCGTGCCCATGTTGGTTCCCATCACGAGCTCAGCGCCTTTCAACACCTTGAAGTGCAATGCGCCAGCCAACTTGATGTTGTAGGTATTGTAATTGACGATGTCTTGCTCGCGGTAGCCGTCCCGATAATAGATGTCGAGACCGGGATAGCGGCGCTGCGAATACAGGCTGCTGTAATTGTTGATGCCGGAGGTGAGGTTCTCGTCACCGTAAGTGTTGACCTTGTCGTAGCCACCAGGATTGGTCGCGCCGCGGTCGCTCTGCTGCGTCGGGTCCACGTTGGTTGCCTGCCAGTCATTGGCACGCATGAAGGCGCCGTTGATCTTGAAGGCAAAGACTTCCTTGTCGTTTTTGTCCTTGAATGCCTTGGCATAGCGAAGGGCCACATCCGCGAGCGCCCTCTCCCCTACCTTGGCTTGCACGCTCAGACCTTGGTGGATGAAGGGATTCTTGGTCGTCATCGAGATCACCCCGTTGAAGGCGTTCGGGCCATAGTAGGCGCTGCTCGCACCCACGATCAGGTCCACCTTTTGCAAATCCAATTCACTCGATCCCAAGAAGTTACCCAGCGAGAAGTTCAGGCCGGGAGCCTGGTTGTCAACCCCGTCAATGATCTGCAATGACCGAACCGGGGAGGTACTGTTGAAGCCGCGGGTGTTGATGATCTTGAATCCAAGGCTTGCGCTCGTCAGGTCCACGCCCTTGAGGTTGCCCAGCGATCCATAAAAATCCGCTCCGGCCACCTCCTTGATCGCAATCGATCCCATGCTCTCGACGGTCAGCGGGGCTTGCTGCTCCTTCTCGGAAATGCTCCGCCCGATGATCTCCACCGCCTGCACCTGCACCGACTTCTCCCTCATGCCCAACTTGAGCGGCTTGCTCATGTCGGTGACATTCGTACGCAGAGTGTCGTAGCTCAGGAATGTAACGATCACGTCGAATGGCGGCGCTTGCGGGACCTGGAACTCGAAATTGCCTTCGTCATCTGTGAGGCCGCCAGCGATGCCTCCCGGCAGGAAGACCTTGGCGCCAGCGAGTGGCTCGCCGCTGTTTTGATCGGAGACGCGTCCCCGCAAGGTGCCCTGCCCCATCAGTCCTTGGCACATCAAAACCAGCCCTAGCAGTATTACAAACGGGTAAAATTTCTTCATGCAACTCTTTGATGTATCTCCGACGATTGACAATTCGATCCTGTATCCTTCAAATATTGGAAGATTTTTTCGGAAAACGAGCGATAGCGCTTCCGATTTATCAACGATTCACCACAATCAAGCGCTCGGAGTGTTGACCGGATTGGGCATGGAGACGCAGGTGGTACGCGCCCGCAGGCACGCTGCGCAGGTCGATCGCCTCCTCTTCATTACGGACCACACCTGTGGCCAAGGTCCGCCCCTGCAAGTCCAAGACCTCCCAACGGACGCTCCCCAGTCCATTTTGGCGGACATGAATCTGGCTGGACGCGGGGTTCGGATAGACTTCCACATCCCGCAGCGCAGTCGGCCGCACCGCAATCGGGCAATTGGCCAGGGAAACGTCGGCGACCCCGGCCTCAATGCGCATCAGCAGCGAACTCACGCTCGGCCCTGTCGGGTTCATGAGTTGATTGATGAGCCCCGTTCCGGTGCCATAAATATGGCTGTAGCCCATCTGCACCTCGTACTTCCCGGAATCCGCAAGTGTGGTGCTGCCAATGCTGATGCCAGGCCCGGTGACACCGGGAATCAGGCTGCCATTTTTCAGCCAAGCGCGTTGCACTGGGATGTCCGCCGTGCCTGTGAAACCCACGCTGTCGCCCGGACAGACGGATTGCAGGCCACCTCCGACCTGGATGTCGGGATAGCGGAAGCGCGCGATGGCCGCACGGTGATCGCTGAATTCGCTCAAATCCCAGAGCACCGGATCCAGGCTGCGGAAGGTGGTGATGAAGACCTGTGACTCCAAGGGAAGCAAGTGCCCTGGATCGATGAACACGTGGTCGATCACGTCCCCGCTGTCGCGGCTGAAGGTGCTTTCGTAGAAGCCAGAGTACTCCGGAACCACGATGTCAATGGAGTCGCGGAGGTTGTAATAAAGGTTGTTGCCATTGTTGGCGCCTGTGTTGAGGTCGCCTCCCCAGATCACGGGTTCGTGGGCCGGGATGCCTTGCGCCGCGATGAAGTTCTTCATCTCTGTGTATTGCAGGTTCTTGGCTTCCAGGTCCTGGGCATCGCTTCCCGCGTCGAAGTGCGTCCCAAAGACGTGGTAATGCTTGCCGAGCTTGTTGATGCGGGCGTACTTGATGCCCTTGTTGGCGAGGCAATCCTGTGCATTCGGGCCGCAGAGCTCGAAATCGTACTCCGCGGTGGTCTCGATGGGCCATTTGCTGAAGATGATCACGCCGCCATTGAAGGGCAGGTAGTCGTTGAGGATGCCGGAATTGTGGACAAATCCTGCGGCCGCCATGGAGGGCTCCAGGTTGACGAGGCGCGGAATCGGGTCAAATGCCTCCTCGAAGATGATCACGTCCTGCGAAGGCGAAAACTGAGCCGGCAAGAGGTCGGCGCGGTCTGCGGCTTGCGGCAGCCCCACCACCCCGAGGGGCAGGAATTGGATGTTGTAGGCCATGACATTCAGCACGTTCGGATTGCTGAAGTCCGCCGGGTCGATGCTGTAGATCGTGTTCTCGTGGATCGCGAGGCGGATGTCTTGGCTGCCTTGGCTGTCGTCATTGTCCATGCGGAACTGCAGGGTCAGGCCTCGCCCACCTATCGATGTGGTGCTGACATGGAAGCCTTGGTCGCCCTGCCAACCTGAGTCATGCCCCTGACCATGAACCCGATAGGCTACCTCGGTGCCGCCTCCGGCCCGCTTCAACCTCATATCGACCTGGACGGTATCGAGCAGGTAGCTCAGGCTCAGGCGGTACACCACGCTGTCCCCAAGGGGCAGGACGCTGCTGTCCCGAGCCGCCAAGAAGACCTCCTGGTCTTCCATCCAGCTTTCCAGCACGGCCATCGACTGGTTGTACTGAATTGGAGCGGCCTGAAACGAGCCGACTTGCTGCAGGTCGATGTGAAAATCCAACCAACTGCTGTTGCGCAGGAAAACGGACGACTGTGCCGCACACCACTGAAATGCAATGATTGCCAGCAAGATAAGCCCCGACTTGCAATACCTGAATCCCATTCTCATACCCATTTACAAGCAATATAAGCGCTTGTTCATGATTTATTCACATTGATCCGCAGCGAAGAGGCTGGGTTGAGCGAAGCGACTGGGTTGGTCGAAGGATTCTGCGGGATCATGGGTGAAATGCAGGCAATCATCGCCGCCATTTTCCGACTGACCACAATCATGCACACCGTGCCTAACAACAGTTTGGTTTCTGCCGAGTTCTCTCTAACTTGGCACCGGATGATTGGGTTATGGGAGTGCCGAAAGAGAAATCAACCACCTCTTCGGCCGTTTTGTTCCACCTTGCTGTATAGGTAACTGCATTTCTATGGTTCAAAAAATCAAGTTCACTGGTAAGGACAAGGCCGATTTCTATCCAGTTCTGAAGCGTCGCGTGGACGCCTACTTCAAGGACAACGGCATCTCCACCCATGCAAATGGCCTGATGCGGTTCAAGATCGCGCTGTATGTTACCATGATCTTCGGGTCGCTCGCAGTGATGCTGACCGTCCCTCTCCCCATCTGGGCGATTTACCTCCTCTGGATCAACATCGGCCTGTTTTCTGCATTCAGCGGATTGGGCATCTGTCATGACGCCATCCACGGCAGTCTCTTCGCGAGCTCCCGCTGGAACAAGGTGTTCAGTTGGCTCTTCAACCTCGTGGGCGCCAATGACTACATCTGGAGCATCATGCACAACAAGGCGCACCATACCTATACCAATATCGAAGGCGCCGACGAAGACCTGCAATCCGTGCCCTTCCTGCGCACGAGCCCCCACCAACGCCTGCGCAAGATTCACCGCATCCAACACTGGCTCGCCCTGCCGACCTACGGCCTCGCGACCCTGAGCTGGGTGTTCCTCAAGGATTACCGCAAGATGTCCCGCGACCATATCGGCAGCATACCCACCCCGCATCACCCCGCCAAGGAGTGGGTGCGCCTCTTCGTGGGCAAAGCCCTTTACTACGGCATCTTCATTGCCCTGCCTTTTATCTTCATTGATGCGCCTTGGTACCACCTGCTCGGTGCATTCCTTGTCAGCCAATACCTGGAGGGCTTCACCCTCGCGGTCGTCTTCATGCTGGCCCACGTGGTCGAGGAGACCCACTATCCCCTCCCCGACGAATCCGGCAATGTCCACAGCGCTTGGGCGGTGCATCAGATGTACACCACGGCAAACTTCGCCATCGCAAGCCCGATCGTCTGCTTCTTCTGTGGCGGCTTGAACTTCCAAGTGGAGCACCACCTCTTCCCGCTCATCAACCACGTGCACTTCCCGGCCATCTCCAAGATCACCCGCGAGACGGCCCACGAATACGGCATCCCCTATTTCGCCCACAAGACTGTCGCTGGCGCCCTGGCATCGCACCTGCGCCTGCTCCGCCGCTTCGGCCGCGAGCAAGGCGATGCGCATCCCGCAGTGCCGGAGTGGAGCTTGGTAAACTGAGGAGGCCCTCCTCCCCTCACCATTCGTCCATCTGGATTGCCCTGAGGTCCACGTCTGGGAATCCATAGTCCCGGATCAATTGCGATTGGCTGAACTTGCGTTGCTGCGGGTCGATGATTTTGCCGAGCAAGTCCTTGATTTCCTGCACCTTGTCATTGTTGATCGTCCTGATCACGGATTCGGTTTTGGTGATGATGTAGCGGCTCGATACAAATCCAGCCATCAACCAACCGCTGTTGAATTTCTGAAGGGCACGGATCTCCTGAAGCAGCCTCAGAAACTTAGACAACGCCATTCCGGTCATCCGGCTCACCTCGCGTTCTAGGTCGTATTTCCCGCCATGTTCATATTCTTGGATGTAAGCCAAGAGATCCTCTTCCAAGGGCCTGAGGTCGTCCCTGCTGCGATTTTTAAGGAATTCATGTTTGGCAAACGACTGTGCTGACCCCAGTCCGAGGCCTTGCAGAGTGCCGTCATCTGCTGGAATTCATAGTCCGTGGAACTTTCTCCTCTGAACCTTTCGGGTATCCAATCCTTGGTATCTGGATAGGCCCCGATCATCTCAATGTACATCTCGATCAGCACCCCGTATCGTAGGTTTGTTCAGGCAGGCCATCACCGAGATAGATTCCCCAGATTTCCTCGTCCCGATCATCCCACTCGATCTGCATCCGGCGGTTGGGATAGAAGCAGCGCCATGTTCCATTGCTCTTTTCGATCCCCTCGGGTTTGCCAAACCTGTACTCAAGTTTTTCAAATTGGCGGATGTCCAATTTGTCCACCCAGGGTGCCTTGATGATGAAGGAACGGATCACAGGATGGTCTCCGGCTGAGATTCCGAAGGTGATGCCTCGGGATGTCTGAATCCACCCAAAATTATTCTCCGTGACGAGTTCTGATGGGATCATCGAAAATGGATCGCCCAAACGCAGGCCCAAAACTGCGATCTTGTTCACATCGAGCCGAGGGTCTGTGAGCGCATGTAGATTGTCCAGGATTTCCATGGTTGCTGCCCAGCCTGTTTGGTGCTGCTTCTGGTCAAATATCGGGATTCGGGGGTTTCTCTCAAGGCAATACCAAAATTATCCATGCTTCCCGAGGAGTTCGCCTTATTATTGATGCAATTTCTCAAGGGAATGCGCCTCAAACACGTACTATTTCTCATTTCTCTGCTGTGGCAGGCCGCCGCTATTGGGCAAGTCAGCGTCACACTTTCCGGACGGATCGCCGCCGATTCAGACCCGCAAGGCCTCCCCTACCTCAGTGTCAACTTGCTGAAACAGAGCGACTCCACATTTGTGTCTGGAACCATCACCGACAGCACAGGCCGCTACATCCTCAAGGGCATCCCACCGGGCGGCTACCTCTTGCGCGTCCAAGGCTTGGGATGGAAGACGACTTGGGATGCGGTCAATGTCGGCTCACTCAGCGAAAACCTCGATTTGGGGACCATAAGCCTCGTTGCCAAGGATGTCACCACAGGCGATGTCGTGATCGAGGGCCGGCACGAGGTGATGAAAATGAGCTTGGAAAAGCAGAGTTACAGCATCGACCAGAACCTGAGTCAAGGTGGCGGTTCCCTGCTCCAAGCGATGCAGAACCTGCCCGGAGTGACCGTGAGCGACGGCAAGGTCTCCCTTCGGGGCAGCGACCGTGTCACCGTCCTCATCGATGGGAAGCAGACGGCCCTTACCGGATTCGGCAGTCAATCGGGTCTGGACAACATCCCCGCATCGGCGATTGAACGCATCGAGATCATCCAAAACCCTGGAGCGAAATACGACGCGAACGGGATGGCGGGGATCGTGAACATCGTCTATAAGAAAACGGAGGTGTCGGGTTTCAACGGCAAGGCCTCCCTCATCGGCGGGGTCGGATCGCTGCGCCAAAAGGCCGAAAACCTGCCCGACATTCGCCCGCAATACCGCTTCACACCCAAGATCAATCCCAGCCTGAGCCTGAATTACCGCCGCAAAAGCCTGAATTGGTTTCTCCAAGGCGACGCGCTCATCCAGCAGAGCATCAACAAGAACGAGTACATCGACCGGACCTATGACAATGGCGCTGTGATCCATGGCCAGTTCCTCGAAAACCGCGATCAGCTCATCTGGACAGCGAAGACGGGAGTGGACTTGTACGTCAATGACCGCAACTCCATCACGGTATCCGGGCTGTTCAACCGCGAGGGCCATATCGACAGGGGCGACCTCCCCTACTTCAACGAGGACCTGAGCAGCCGCTACCGGCTTTGGCTGTACTACGAAAGCGAGATCAACAAGTCCGCCAATGCCTCCGCCGCCTGGACCCACCGTTTCCAGCAACCCGGCCACAAGATCGACCTCCGCTACAATTACACTTGGCACCAGGAGGACGAGTGGTTCTACTTCAGCAACATCTACCCGGTCTATGCGAGCAAGGACACCGTCCACCTCCTCTACGACGAGAACGTGATGGATCTGACCCTGGACTATGTCAAGCCCCTCCGCCGCGGCCGCCTCGAAGCCGGAGCCAAGAGCCGTTGGCGCTTCATCCCCTCCTCCATCGCATTCATCCCCGGCGACTCCACCATCCTCGACCCCAATGCCGACGGCCGCTCCCGGTACGACGAGCTCATCAACGCCTTCTACGCCAACTACGTCCTCGAAACCAATCGATTGGAATGGGAGGCCGGATTGCGGATGGAGCAGGTGAACGTGGACTACCACATCGACGACACCGCCAATGTCTATGGCGACAATGGCTACCGTTACATCCAGCCATTTCCCAGCACCCGGTTCGCCATCCGATTGAACAGCAGCCAAAAGATCCAAATCAGCTACAGCCGCCGCGTGGACCGTCCCGACGAGGTGGACCTGCGCATGTTCCCGAAATACGACGACCCCGAGGTGCTCAAGGTCGGCAATCCCGGCCTCGTGCCGCAGCTGACGCAGAGTTTCGAATTGGCATACAAGCTGTATTGGAAGGGCGGCAGCTTCTACACCAGCCTCTACCATCGGGAAAGCAACCATATCCTCACCCGGGTCCTCACACAGGTCCCAAGCAGCACCCTCCTCGTCACCATCACGCAAAATGCAGGCCGTGGGCGCAACAGCGGAGCGGAGGTCTTCCTCAGTCAGAATTTCGGGAAATGGCTCACCCTCAACCTCACCGGCAACATCTACCAAAACACCATCGACAGCTTCAGCGGCACCAACAAGTATCCGGTCGATGTGCCCTTTTCCAGCGCCAGTGAGAGCATCCTCAGCGGAAACGCGAAGGCCAATGCCCTTTTCCACCTCCCCAAGAAATTCGACCTGCAACTCACGGCAGTCTATCTCGCCCCGGACGTGATCCCCCAAGGCCGCATCGATTCCAGGTTTTCCCTCGACTTCGGCGCGAAGAAATCCATCCAAGGTGGCAAAGGCGAGCTCTTCCTGAACGGCACCGACCTCCTCGGCACCGTGCGCATCCGCAAGACCCTCACCGCCAACGGCTTCACCGTCCTCAGCAACGACCTCTACGAAACCCAAGCCTTCCGCCTAGGCTACGCCTACAAGTTCTAGGTTGGGCCTCCCCCCAGCGATCCCAACCAGTACCGACCCCAGCGGGGTCGAACGTTTGTAGCCCGTCCAGCGATCCCAACCAGTACGACCCCAGCGGGGTCGAACCTTTATAGCCCGTCCAGAGATCCCAACCAGTACCGACCCCAGCGTCGAACGTTTGTAGCCCGTCCAGCGATCCCAACCAGTACCGACCCCAGCGGGGTCAAACGTTTGTAGCCCGTCCAGCGATCCCAACCAGTACCGACCCAGCGGGGTCGAACGTTTGTAGCCCGTCCAGCGATCCAACCAGTACCGACCCCAGCGGGGTCGAACGTTTGTAGCCCCCAGCGATCCTAACCAGTACCGACCCCAGCGGGGTCGAACGTTTGTAGCCCCCAGCGATCCAAATTAAATCCGCCCCCGCATCCCGTCCACCAACCCATCGCTCTGCAACCCTAGCGGCGGGCCATCAGGTTGTATAATTCTCGACCGCATTCACCAGGTGATCTCCACGATCTCCTGATCCGTCCAATGCCGCTTCAGCTCCGCAAAGATCTCCTCGGAAGCCGTCAAAGTCGTATTCACCGCCTCCAGGTACGCGAGCAGCGCCTTCTCCTTCGGCGTAAACCGCGCGCTCGACTCGAAGTGCAGGTACTCCGTCCATTCGGCCAGCTCCAATCCCGCCTTCTCCGACATGGCTTGGCTGATGTCCTGGCAAAACGGGCAATCGTTCAAATGACTCGTGTAGTATTGGATCATCCGCATCGTCGTGATGGGCAACTTGACCTTACGCTCCGAACGCCAGATACGGATGCTCACCCAAAATGCCGCCGATGACCGGGAGTACAAATACCGCATCGGAGAAATCACCCTGCCAAACATCCGCTTGGACATCCAGTAAGCAATCTTCATCACCCATGAACGCGGGCTGTCAATGGCGCTCAACCGGGGAGATTCAGGATGCGGAAATGCTGCTGCGTAATTCATAATCTACAATTGTTTTGAGTCCAAAACCCCGCCGCGACCGCCGCAAGCGGGACATTTGCTCCCAAGACAATCGAGTACCGCCCTTCGTGACAGGTTGAAAAAATATTTCGCCTCAAGAGGCGGCGGTGAAAACCGAGGGATACGAAGGTTTGCCGAACGCCGATCGAACATTTGCCTCCGGCATAAGGAAGCCTATTAGCATCCCCCCGTACAAAACCTAACCCTACCCCACCAACTTGTCCGGATTCCGCTGCAAATACACATTCTCAATCACCCCATCCCGGATATCAAACACCGCAACCGTATCAATCACCCCCGCCTTCACATCCGTCAAGATCAGCATCAGCTCCAACCCATTGAACTTGAGGTCAAAGCCATACTCCATCCCCGCCTCAATGTTCTTAGCGGTGATGCCCACCAGGAACTTGAATGCATTTTCCACCCCATAGATCGGATTCAGGGCCGCCTTGCGCTTGCCGCCACCATCGCTCCATACAACCACATCCTCCCGCAGCACCGCCTTGAATGCACCCAGGTCCCCCGCACCAACCGCTCCCATGAACGCCTGCACGAGCCGCTGCTGTGTCGCAAGGTCCACCACCTGTGGCTTCCCCTTCGCATGGAGCCGCTCATGGCTGCGCTGAAACAGCTTGCGCGCATGGTCCTCCTGGATTTCCACCACCTCCGCTATCTCATTGAATGGCAATTCCAGACTCTCCCGCAGGATGAAGACCGCCCGCTCCTGCGCATTCAGCTGCGAGAGCAGGTGCACAAAGCCATAGCTCAGGTCCGCATGCGCCTCGACCGCCGCCCGGTCATCCATCAAGGGTTCCGGCAGCCATTCGCCCGTGTACTGCTCGCGGTTGCGGCGCTTGAGCAGGTTGATCGACTTGTTGGCAGCCGCACGGCGGCAGTAGGATTCCGGCTTTTCGATGCGTCCCGTCTCCCCCCTCCCATCCATCTCCAGCCAATCGAGCAAGACCTCCTGCCGGATGTCCTCCGCGTCCATCACCGAGCCCGTGAATTGATACGCCACAGCAAATGCGCGCCGGGCAAGTATTTCCAAGTTGGTAGCAATCATCGCAGGGAAATTCGGGAATTTTCCCCTGACCTGCGTCATGTCCTAGCGGGTTTGCGCTGCTGAGATTTGCGGACAAATTCCCAAACCCGGATCCCGAATATGGCCTTCCACACGATCTTCGAACCCTTCCGCATCAAGGCGGTCGAGCCCATTCGCCTCTCCACCCCCGAGGAGCGCATCCAATACCTCCGCGACGCCCACTTCAATCCCTTCCTGCTTCACAGCGACCAGGTCCTGATCGACCTGCTCACCGACTCTGGAACCTCCGCGATGAGTGCAGCACAGTGGGGCGGCATCATGCAAGGCGACGAGTCCTATGCCGGGGCAAGCAGTTGGTACAGGTTGGAGACGGTCGTCCGCGACATCACGGGCATGGCCCACGTCCTGCCCACGCACCAGGGGCGCGCAGCCGAGCGCATCCTCTACGGTCACCTGGGTGGACCCGGCAAGACCTTCATCAGCAACACCCACTTCGACACCACCCGCGCCAACATTGAGTTTTCCGGTGCGGAGGCCATCGACCTGCTCGCTGAGGAAGGTGCGGCAGGCTACGATCCCGACTTCCGGGGCAACCTCCACCTCGATGCCCTCAAGCAAACCCTCCAAGAGCGCGGCAGCGCCGTCCAAGCCGTCATCCTCACCGTCACCAACAACAGCAGCGGCGGCCAACCCGTCTCCATGGCCAATGCCCGCGCCGTGGCTGATCTCTGCCACGCCCACGGGGTCCGTATGGTCCTCGACGCCTGCCGCATCGCAGAAAATGCTTGGTTCATCCGCCACCGCGAGCCGGGATTTGAAGGCAAGACTTACAAGGAGATCGCCCAGGAAATGTGCCACCTCGCGGATACGATCGTGATGAGCGCCAAGAAGGATGGCCTTGTGAACATGGGCGGTTTTTTGGCCCTGCGCGATGGCAAGCTCGCCGAAGAATGCAGCAGCCTGCTCATCATCACCGAGGGGTTCAGCACCTACGGCGGGCTATCGGGGCGCGACATGGAAGCATTGGCAATCGGTCTGGAGGAGGTCTTCGATCCGGGCTACCTCAACTACCGCATCCAAAGCACGGCTTACCTCGGGAGGCATTTGGAGGCACTCGGGGTGCCGTTGATCAGCCCGGTGGGTGGCCACGCGGTCTATGTCGATGCACGCGCCCTGTATCCCGGCATCCCGGTGGAGGAGTATCCGGGACAGGCATTGGTTTGTGAAGCGTACAAGGTGGGCGGCATCCGCTGCGTGGAAGTCGGCTCCGTGATGTTTGGCAAATACGATGCATCCGGCAAGCTCATTCCTGCCAAGCGCGACCTCGTGCGGCTCGCCATTCCTCGCCGCGTTTACACCCAGAGCCATATCGACTACGTGATCGAGGTCTTCGAGGAACTGCTGAAGAACCGGGCAATGTCAGAGGTTACCGCATCACCCACGAGCCCAAATTCCTCCGGCATTTCACGGCCCATTTCGAGGAGGTCTGAAGCACAGCCCGCATCCCTGAATTCCCGCGCCGATGCCAATAGTGGTCGATTCCCTGCTGCCAAATGCCCACGAATGCTTAACTTCGCCGGGAGAATAAGCGATTGCTGGCAATGGGACTTGGGTCATTTTTCAAGAAGATACTCAACAATGAGGACCAGGTGGCGCGGGGCCGCACGGTGAATTCCCCTGTGAAATCACCCGTCACCGACGAACCCGATGGCGATGGGCCCGATCTATGGGAGCCATTTGCAAGGGTTTACATGGTGGAGCTGCTGTTCAATGACATGCCGCTGGACCTCCACCAAACCCAGATCTACAAGGCGCTCCTCGCCCATTTTGGGGCGGTGGATCACCTGGGTGAAGACAAGCCAGCAACCCAAGGCAACCGGCTCCTGCAATTCGCTTTTCCCGGCAAAGGCACCGTCACTGAATCTGGCGCCATGCCATTCATCATGGCCATGATGGTTCCCGATCGGCAAAACAAGCTGCCCCTGGAAAATGAGCCGCATTACGCCCCCTCGTTCACCCAGTCTTGGCTCTTCCCGGATGCAAAAGAAGCATTGGAGAATTGCCGCTACAGCCTGATGGTGAATGACATGCTCGCCTCTGGTGTGGAATACAGGCAGCGACTGAGGATGTTCATGCGGACGCTCTACACGATCGTGGACGTGCTGCGCCCCGTGGCCATCCATTTCCGCCACAGCCAGCAATTCATAAAGACCGAACGCTTCCTCGACAACCACCCCGACAATGAGGACTACGACCTGCTGATGGGTGCGATGAATGTCCGCTTCTTCAAGTCGGAAGGCGAAGACGACACCTTCGTCATGGATACCCTTGGCCTTGTCGCATTGGGAGTTCCAGACTTGCAAATGCATTACCATGGCTTCGAGCCCTCGCAAGTAGCAGGCGTATTGAACGGCACCGGGCATTACATCTTCGAGCATGGCGATGTGATCCAGGACGGCCATACCCTCAGTGGATGGGACCCCGAGCAACGCTGGGTTTGCCAACACGAGGCCTCCCTCATCGAGCCGACCCGCTTGGTGCTCGACATCAATCCCGGTCCCCCCTTCGCAGCCGGCAACCGCGCCTAAGCCCTACCACACCTGATTTCCCATTAACCCAATTCGTTGGCGGGAATTGACGCATCCCACTGAAAGGACACGCACTGCCAGCACCATTGCCGCCCAACTTCCAGCGGATGCCCTTGCCAATTTACCGTACCCCAAAACTCAGCGACTCCACCATTCGACCAATTCCCAATGGGAGGGCCTTTCCAACCAACCACTCCTAAAGCACGGCTCCTTCGCCAATCGACCGCCTCCCAAAGCAAGCCCCCTGCCAACCGACCACCTAATAAGCACGTCGCCTTCTCCATCGACCGCTTCCCAAAGCGAAGCCCCGACCACCCCAAAAGAACGGCGCCTCCGCCAACCGACCGCTTCCCAAGGCGAAGCCCCTGCCAACCGACCACCTGATAAGCATAGCGCCTCCGCCAATCGACCGCTTCCCAAAGCAAGCCCCCTGCCAACCCACCACCCCAAAAAGCGAATCCCCTGCCTCACGGCAAGGGATTCGCTTTTTCTGAGGATTCCAGTCCTGCTTATTGGACCACGAGCTTGAAGGTCTTGCGGTGACCGGACTTGGTCACGACCTCCACCATGTAGGCGCCAGCAGAGTAGTTCTGGATATCGAACGCGACCTCGTTGCCGAGGGAAGGCATCGCCTTCTCCACGAAACGGTGTCCGTGCATGTCGTAGATCGTCACGGTCAAGCCTTGGTGGATCGGCTGTGCCGCAAGCAGTTTGAACTCACCACGAGCCGGGTTCGGGTAGATCGAGAGGCCCAAGAGGTCTTGGGTCGGATCTTCCACTGCAACCACGATGACGTTCGTCATGCCGGAGATGCCCGTGCAACCGTTGCCGTCAGTGATTTGGAGCGAGTAGTCGCCCGTCACAGTGGCAGTGTAAGTGCTGCTCGTCGCGCCGGAGATCGGGCTGCCATTCAAGAGCCACTGGTAGGTGGTCCAAGTTTGGACGGAGGTCAGGGTGTTGCCAGCAACCGTGAAGGTCGGTGCAGGCGAGGCGAAGGTGTCCACTACGACCGTGTCCACGCCGACGCAGCCATTCACGTCCGTCACGGTGACGAAGTATGTGCCGGCTGGCACGCCGCTCAGGTCTTCAGTTGTGGCGCCATTGCTCCAAGAGAAGGTGTAAGCAGAGCAATCGTTGCCGCCGTTGGCAGTGATGTCCACGGTACCGGAGGAACCGCCCACGCAACTGTTGGTGCTGGTCGAGGTGATGCTGATCGGGCTGGGCTCGGTCAGGGTCACGTCGGTCACGATGGTACCGCCATTGATGTCGGTTACCGTCACGGAGTGTACCCCAGCACCCAATCCGGTTGCGGTGGCGGTGGTATTGCCATTGTCCCAGAGGTAGGTGTAGCCGGGGCAGCCGCCGCCTGCGGTCACCGTTGCGGTACCGTCAGTTGCGCCGTTGCAAGAGACATTGTAACCGCAGTTGATGGTCGGGCTGCTGGCAGCCGCCGTCATGGCTTGGGCACTCACTGTCACGGTGCTGGTACACGTGGAGGTGTTGCCGGCAGCATCGGTGACGGTCAGGGTCACGGTGTTGGCGCCGACATTGGCACAGGTGAAGGTGGTGGGGGTCACGCTGCTGGTCACGCTGCTGCAGTTATCGCTGCTGCCGCCGTCGATGTCGGTGGCTGCGATGCTGGCGTTGCCGCTCAGGTTCAGGGTCACTGCGAAGTTGAGGCAGAGCGCGGTGGGCGCCGTAGCATCGGTCACGGTGACGGTGAAGCTGCATGTTCCTGTGTTGCCTGCCGCGTCGGTGGTGGTGTAGGTCACCGTGGTATTGCCGAGTTGGAAGGTGTCACCGGGGTTCGCGGTGCTGGTGGTGCTGGAAACCGAGCAGTTGTCGGAAGCAGTCGGAGCAGTCCAGGTCACTGGGCCATCGCAGGTCACGCCGGTCGTTCCGGTAGCGCTGCTCGGGCAGTTGCTGAAGGTCGGAGCCTCGGCATCGGCCACGGTCACGTCAAATGAGCAGGACGCAGTGTTGCCAGCTGCATCTGCCACTTGGAAGGTGTTGGTCGTGGTGCCAAGGGCGAAGGTCGCGCCGCTCGCATTGCCTGCGATTTGCGTGGTGGTTGCACCGGTGCAGTTGTCCGTGCCGTTCGGCGCGGAGTAGGTCACAGCCGCTGAGCATTGGCCAGCATCGTTGTTGGCGTTGATGTTGGCGGGGCAGGTGATGGTCGGAGCATCCACGTCGGTCACCGTCACGGTGAAGGAGCAGGTGGTGCTATTGCCGCTGCCGTCCGTCACGCGGAAGGTGTTGGTCGTCGTACCAACCGGGAATGTCGCCCCGCTGGCCAAACCGGCGGTCTGCGCGGTGGTAGGCGTACAGTTGTCCGTGCCGGCGGGTGTTGAGTAGGTCACTGTCGCAGAGCACTGGCCGCTGCCGTTGTTGGTGGTGATGTTGGCCGGGCAAGTGATGGCCGGAGCGATGCCGTCCACCACGGTGATGGTG
This sequence comes from Bacteroidia bacterium, assembly GCA_046329055.1. Lineage (GTDB taxonomy): Bacteria > Bacteroidota > Bacteroidia > J057 > JADKCL01 > JADKCL01. The sequence goes on along the minus strand of JAXLVK010000036.1, from coordinate 65 downwards.
GCGACGCATGTTCCGGTGTTTCCACTCAAGTCGGTGACCGTCAAGGTGCGGGAGTTGGAACCGAG
>JAXLVK010000035.1:0-56812 GCA_046329055.1 Bacteroidia bacterium | reverse complement strand
GGAAGGAATGGATAGCGGTTGGCGCATTCGTCCCAGTCGGCCCGCAAGCAAAGCGGTTAATGTACTGCCAGATCGTATCATTCAGGAACATCGACACGTCGGAGTTGTCCGGAGCATTGCCCATACGGATGAAGACGAGGTTTTGGCTGGGGACCACATTGATGAGCTGCCCGTTTTTCCCGATGGCAGCGTACATGTCATTGGGGCCGGCGGGGATGATGGAGCCGGGAAATTGGAACTGCGAGTAGGGGAGGAGGAAGCTGCTTTGGCCATTCAGCCAGGTCAGGTAGCCGTAGCCGGGGTTCAGCGCCTGCGAAGAATGGGTCATGTCGTGGAAGTACGTCGTGTCCGTGAGGAGCTGCTGCCCATTCCAGTTTCCGTGGTTCAGCAGGAGGAGGCCGAAGCGCGCCATGCTCCGGGGCTTGCTGTAGAAGACGTGGTTGTAGCCATTCGGGACGAAGAGTCCGGTCATTCCGGTCGGAGTCTTGATTTTTTGTGTCACATAGGCATTGAGGGACATGCCCGTGGCCACCTGGATCACGCTGTCCAGCAGGGTATAAGGCCCATTGTGGTAGGCCCAGCGGGTGCCAGCGTCGGCGAGGTATTGCAGGCAGGTGGGAAGCGTGCAATAGACGTCCGGGACCCCATCATCGAGGCCGCTCGTCATCGTGAGTTGGTGCCGGATGGTGATCTTTTCCTCCTTGAGTTGCGGGCAGGACGTCCATCCTGTGCCCAGGTAGTCGCTCGTGGTGTCGCTGATGCTCAGGTGCCCCTCCTGCTGCGCGATGCCCACCGTGAAGGCCGTGAGCGTCTTCCCCGCTGATGCCCAGTACCAGAGGCTGTCCTGCACAAATGTCCCGAAATACTTCTCCAGCACGATTTTGCCGTCCTTGAGCAGGATGAATGCCTTGGAATTGTTGGCATCCAGATAGTCATAGAGGCTGTCGATCACCGGTTGGCACCACCCCAGGCTGCTGGGTTGGATGGTGTCCCAAGTATTGCCGACCGTGGGCGGAAAATAAAGGGATTGGGCGCGGAGGGGCGCCACAGCAGCCAGAAAGGCCGCTGTAAGTGTGAGGAGCAATGTTTTCATACGTTCAAAACGACCTAGGTTTGGGCTTTGGACGGTCAGATTTGAGAAGGGTTTAATGTGGGCATCAATTTTTCTGAGGTGGGGCCTCGCCCCCCATCACTTGCCCTTTTCCATTTTCCGATGGCAGCGATCCACCACTTTGTTGAACGCCTCTTCAAAACCGTAAATGCCATACCGCTTCTGAAACCAATCCAATGTGGCCAATATCCCCTCGCAATGCTCCGGCCGGAACCTGAGCCGCGATAGCACTTCCAAATGCGGCCCCAGGGCCTCGTGGATGAAGGAATTTCCCCAATGCATCGTCGGATCATAGACGATGATTTCTTTGTCGCCCAGTTCAGGATGCGCCTCGAAGGAACCATCACGATCCCTATATTTCGTCCCAAACATGTATTTGGAGGGCATCCGGCTGAGGACGGCAAGCAAAACTTCGACAGCGTCCTCGGGATAAAACATGCTGGAAAATGCCCGGAAGAAGACTGATCGATCCTCCAGTTCCCAGTACGACCTTGCCAGCCGCGCAAGATTGGGCAGGTCTTTGGACTTTGCAGCTTTCCGGATTGGCCAGAATACCATCTCCTCTGCTTCACACCAAGGCGGCCGAATACGGTGCTTTTGAGACCAAACAACCCTTCGTTCCACCGCCTCTTGAAGCTTCTGAAGCAGGACCGGAAGATGAGCCGGATTGCGCATCAAGACGAGGAGGGCTTGAATCGAGGCACTATGACTCAGGTCGTCAGCCTTGAGAAACAATTCCATGAGCCGATGCCCATCATCAAAGAAACACAGGTGATGAATCAATTCCAACCCATACCCAGTCGGCAGCCCCGGCTCGGCGGTGCACAGCACCTCTGCGATGGGATGCACGGCTTTGGCCTGTAGGACTTGAAGGTCGGGGTGCAGGTGCTCATCGGAAACCTCTGATTGATAAGGGAAAATGTCGCAAGAATACATCGTCAAGATCGACCTGCGCAGGTTGAAGTAAAGGAATTTGCTTTCCAGTAATATGGGTTTGGCTTTCTCAAGTAGCGGAATCGCCAATTCCAAGTCTTCGCCCCGGAGCCAGGTTTGTTCTTCAAAGAAGGCGGTATCCCAGAGAGTTTTGTCGTCTCTGAACATGTGGTAGGACTCGTATTCATTGCCAAAAAGGACATCGGAAACGATGCCAATGACTTGATCCTTCTTTTCCCAATCAGCATCACTCAATTCAGGCCGGTAAGAGAAAACGATCTCCTTCATCCCCAACATTTCAAAATGGAACGGTCCTAAATACCCTAAGTCATCAAAGTCACTTTTCGCACCCCAAGGTTCGGTAAATCGCCTCGTCGCAGCCGCGTACAGCATCAGCCGCAGCTCATTCTCCTCATCCAGCTCAGGGATCAACTCGTGGATGACCTTGAGCGCTTCCTCCTTGTCCTTGGCCTGACCCAGCCTCAACAGCAGGGTCGGTTCCGTCTCCCGCAATCCCGTGGTGACTTTGGCAGAATCCGGCTTCGGCGCCGCCGCCCGCCGCAGCCGGTCATTGATCGCAGGGCCAAGCCCCGTCTCAGGCATGAACTCCGCAATGATCAGCCGCAACCCCAAGGCATCCAAGGCATGCAGATGCCGGTACAGATTCCGGGCTGCCTCCTCCAAATCCCCGGAAGGACTCAGTTGGAATTGCTGATTTTCAGGAACATCCGCCACCATCCGGTTCAGCGACAGCAGACCCAAGCCCTCTGGATTCCGCCGCTCCACCTCGTATTCAAAGTGGTGGGTCAGGATCATCGGCGTCCGCGGCGAATAATGGTAAGGCAGCATCCCCGGACTGATCGGCTTGTGGCTGCTGCCCGTCTGCGTCCGCAATTCATCCACCACTGCCAGCAACCGCTCCGGCGCGAGTGCCCCCAATCGGTACACCACCGCCATCCCATCCTCGAAGCCAATGATCGTGCTCTCAATCCCCGCCTCGCAGGGGCCGCCGTCCAGGATATAAGGAATCCGGTCACCCAACTGCGCCTCCACATGCGCCGCCGTGGTCGGACTGATATACCCGAACGGGTTCGCGCTCGGCGCAGCAAGCGGAAACGGCAAAGCCCGCAGCAATGCCAACGTGAGCGGATGTGCAGGTACACGCACACCTACAGTGGGCAGTCCAGCAGTCACAGCATCGGGCACATGCGGCCGCTTGGGCAGCACGAGCGTCAGCGGCCCCGGCCAAAACACCTCCGCCAACCGCCGCGCCAAGGGCGGAATGTCCATCGCCACCGCATCCATCCCCGCGATGTCCGCCACATGCACGATCAGTGGATTGTAAGCCGGCCGCCCCTTCACCGCATAGATCTTCGCAATCGCCTCTGCATCAAATGCATTCCCCGCCAACCCATACACCGTCTCGGTGGGGATGGCGACAACCTCGCCTGCGGTGAGCAGGCGGGCGGCTTCGGTGATATCGGTGCCTTGGGTTGCCAAACGGGACAAATTTCGGAACCATAATTCACAGTATCCTCAAAACGGTTAGAATTTCTGATAACGCGTTCGGAAAGCTCGGGTGTATGACCGAGCGCATTAGCATCGTGCGACCCACCCACGGCGAATGAAAAAATGGTGGGGTGGACATGCTTCTACATACGTTGGACCCCGCTGGGGTCCTCCGACTGCAGCGCAGTCGAACGTATGTAGAAGCATGACAGCCAAATTTGAAACGACCCCAGCGGGGTCGAACGTTCCAACGGTGCAATTGGTTCTACACCCGGAACACACTTTGAAGGTATTCAAGCATCCATGTTACCTTTGATCGCAGATTTTATCGTGTGGTGCTATGAGAGGCAAAGAAATTCGGTTTTTCGCGACGCAGGCGGATATCCATCCTGTTCTTCAGGAAATGGATCTTTGTTGTCCAATGCAGATTTTTCTTGCGGGGATGTTTGATAGCCCTGTGCCTGTCGGGTATCAATCGCTCTTGAGATTCCCGACTATGGGTTTACTGACAAAAGAGATTGAATACTGAAGGCGGTACATGCTGTTGCTGGCGAGATATTCTGCTGAGGGTTAGAAATGTACCAAGCGATCAGGCGGCACAAAATATGTAGTAGGGATCCAGTCGCAAACGAAGCAAGTGTATGCTTGTCCTTGGAGGGGTGTATCGTTTGAAGTTTGGTGTGATAGTCTTGAAAATTGACGGAGAATTCGCAGTCGGGATTTTCAATCGAATTGTACAAAATGTTTCTTGAAGTCGGTCAAAAGGCAATTCCATCGTATCGATGATAGCTATGTAGGTACGGAGGCGTGGGAGCTGCTTCACCAAGGTTGGTGGCTTTCTTACAACGCAGATGCCCCAAAAGGAATGGAGTCAGGCCGGATCAAGACGTCAAGTGGCTCTGGAAACTTATCCAAAATAGGATTTGTTGGTAAGCCATCCAAAACTAAAAGGTTGTCTGGCGATGGTCGGTGGAACTTTGTATGCTTCGATCGTAATCGGCTCCATGATCATCTCAAGTGCTGCAAAAATCAGGAATATCTTCCGCTTTGGCGATTCCTTCCGTTTATTTGCTTCATACTATAGGCAGCAGTGGCAGTACAAGACATCAAATACCTGGACCCCGTCGTGGTGTCCAAGCTCAAGAACATCGAGGTCAAGGCGCGCTTGATCGTGGAGGGCTTCATCACGGGCTTTCACAAGAGCCCCTACCATGGTTTTTCCGTCGAATTCTACGAGCACCGCCCCTTTAAGCAACAGTGGGAGTAGCTCGCTCAAAAACGTGGATTGGAAGGTCTATGGGAAGACGGACAAGCTCTCACCAAGCGCTACGACGAGGAGACCAACCTCCGCTGCCAAGTGGTGCTGACATCAGCGGGACCTTACGAGGCCATCCCGCGAGGGCATTTCAAGCTGGAATACGGTGCCTAATTTCGCCGCCAGCCTCCAATACCTCATGGTGCAGCGATGCGACCGGGCTCAGCCTCGTGGACGACGACATCCGTTTCTACGCCCCGCCCAAAAGCAAGAAATCCTGGCTCGTCCAGATGCTCCCCTGCTTGAGGAGGTCGTGGACAACAAGGCGCAGCTCACCCACAAGACCGCCCATGCCCGCGTCATCCACCAACTCGCCCTCAAACCCAGCGGCGCGCCTGGTGGTCTCATCACCGGCCTGTTCAACCAAGTTGAGGGCGGGGAGAACTTCCGTTCGCTGCACACCGCCAATGCTGCGACGAGGTCACCGCCCGTCATTTGCAAGGCTGAGGAGAAATTGATCGCCAACCGCCCCGTCCGAAAAAGACCTCGAAACCGGGGAAAGATCGCGCCGGTCCCGCCAAATTGCGATCAATACAAAATACCCGGTGAGCGGCGCAAGGCGCCACATCGTGCCGCTTGCCAAGGACGAATATTGACTTCGTGGAAGTGACACGTACCAGGAGCGGCTGGCAGGTCTGACGACACCCTGCACGAAAGTGGCAGATGCTGGCTTAGGAATACAGGCTGATAGGGGATAGTTGATAGAGGGAAAAATACTCCACTGTCCACTCGTCAACTATCACCTAAAGAGCCGAGTTTTTCCATCACCTGTAGCCCTTCTGCGCCACATTCCCCTTTTCCCCTCGATCAAAGCCCGTATTTTCTCGACCCTTTTCCTTGTCCTTCCGTCCCAAATCCGGCCATCGGCTTTGTGTCGGCGAGCTTTCGCGTGACGGCAATCAGGTTCATGTGTTCGTCGTTTGGTGGTACTTGCTCAGCTCTGTGTTGCGCTTGAGGTACATGCGGGAAGGTCTCGCAGAGGTGCATGAGGGCCTCAGTGTCACCGAGTTCGTAGTAGCTCTTGAGGAGCATGACCTTGGAGCCGAGGTGGTAAAACTGATCGCTGAATTCGACGTGTTGGAGCAGCTTGAGGGCTTGGCTGTAGTTGCCTTGCTCAAAGACGAGGCTCGCGAGGTTGTAGGTATAGGCATTTTCCCGCGCTCCGGGCTCGACTTTAGCCTTGTAGCCCTCGATGAAAGCCTGCGTCCAGTCGTAGCGGCGGCCCTTCAGCCCTGCTGAGACGATGTTTTTGTAGTCCCATTGGCTGAGCCAGCCGTCCTTGAGCAGGCTTTCGTCGTCGAGCGCCCGCTGATACAGGTCGATCAGTGTGCCGAGGAACTCGCTTTTGCCCCGGTTGATTTGCTGGATGCAGTAATTCAATGCGTAGGCATAGATCTCGCGCCGTTCAGCAATGGGCAATTCTGCGGCATGCGTCCCCAGCAAGTCCAGCAGCTGATGGAAATGCTCGACCTCCTCGGATTGGGTCAGCAGCCGGTAGATCAACAGATATATATGTGTGCCCGGATGCCCCTCGACGCGGTCGGGATGCGCTGCGAGGAAATCCAGGATCGGCGAAATCAGCCCAGGATCGTATTCCTGACCCACCACGTTGCGGCGGTTGGCCATTTCCACGGCGTATTTCAGGCGGGCGAGGAGGTAGTAATTGTCCAGCAAACCGGCGGCAATGGCAATGGTATCGTCGGTTTTGCGGTGGACAAATGAGCCTTGGAAACTGATCAGGCTCTCTTGCAGGCGCAGGTGACGCTGTTCCTTCTCCTGCAATTGCCCGGGCTGTGACTCGGCGACCTTGGTGAGGAGTTCGCGGCTTTTCATGAATTCGCCCTCCCATTGCCGAGCGCTGAGTTCCTCCAGCAAGGCCAATCCCTGCGTGAATTCGTCCTGCCGCAGCCGATAGAAGGAGAGGAAGGACTTGAACAGCTTCATCCCCAGCGACAACAAGTCCTTGAATTTCTGCTCATCAAAGGGGCCGTTTTGAAACACCGCCTGATAGACCGAACGCCGTTCCAGTTGCTCCTCCGGGAAATCTGGCGCCGACGCGATGATCAAATCCATGAGCAGGGTGAGCCGCTCGTGTTTGTTGAAAAAGGGCGAATGCACGAAATCCGTCAGGTGCCGGAGCTCCCAAGCACCCAGTTCCGAGACAGCCTTGACCAACTTGCTCTGCTTCATTGCTCCACAACGATGCGAAAACGCCTCCAAATCTCCCCAAAAAAATCTTGCCCCCTCGGAAATAGTTTTTCCACTTTTCGGCTCAGGCGCGACGTCATGTCGAGCGAAGCCCGAAGGGCGAAGTCGAGACATCTAGCGAGCAGTAAATGCACATATTGTCATTTGGAGTGGTTTTGAGGACGCGCCAGATGTCTCGGCTGCGCTCGACATGACAGGTTGCTGCTTCGCTCTGTGCACAAATAGTTGCTGGAATACTTTCTCCACTCATCCCCTTTTTTGTTCTTTTTTCTGCTAGAGTCTTGGCTGATATTTGTATCAGATAAGCGGAAGGAACCCAGTTCTGGATGCGAGTCAGAAACCCGGTTGACGATGAGAAAGATGCTGTGGTTGACCTTGCCAGTGATGCTCGCCTTAGGGTGGGGTGGTAGGGGAATGGCCCAAAGCAACGTCAGCGGGACCATCGGGTCCAACACCCTCTGGACAGTGGCCAATGGCCCTTACACGGTGACAGGAGACCTGACAGTGGCTTCGGGAGCCACGCTCACTCTGGAGCCTGGCCTCCTCGTGAAGATGGATCCCGGAACCCGGATCACGGTGGAGGGCAACATGGTCGCCCTCGGGACACACACCGATTCGATCTTTTTCAAGTCTAGCACGACGCTGCCCGACACGGGTGCTTGGGAAGGCATCCAAATCAGCGGCTCTGTGGGAGGATACGTGGAGATGGACAACTGCAACATCAGCGACGCCGCAAGCGCGGTGCAACTGATCGGAGCAGCCACCGGAACCCACCTCGTTCTTAGAAATACTTTGCTGAGGCACAATGCGAGAGGGATTGCAGGTCTGTCGGGAAATCAGACCCTGCGCCGCTGCCGCCTGGAAGGCAACTACACTGCCATCCAAAGCTGCAACATCCCGATCCGCCGCTGTGCTTTCTATGGAAACGAGATCGGCATCTCCAGCAGCAACTCCGACGTGGACTCCTGCACCTTCAGTGGTCAGACCCAGGTCGCGATTACTGGAAGCAGTGGCCGAGTCACCGGAAGCCTCTTCGTCTATAACACGACGGCACTGGCTTACCACGCAGGTGCAAGCCTCGATTCCATCCGCGGTTGCCAGTTCGCTGACAATGACACCGCGATCGTGACGGCAGTGAGTCTGCCTTCGTTCCTTGACAATGAACTTTGCAACAACGGCGTGAGCGTCCGGGTTGCATCCGGCAACAACCTGAGCATCGGCAACAACTGCTGGTGCGACACCAACAGCATCTCCACTTCCATCATCGATGGAAACAGCCAGACGGGATTGGGAATCCTGAACTATGGCACGGTGGTGAACAGCTGCGGGAACCTCGGGCAAGTGTGGCCGGGTGATACCGACGACGACGGCACCGCGAGGGTAGGGGACCTCCTCAACATCGCAGTGGCCATCGGTACGGTGGGTTACCCCCGCGACGCAGTCAACACGGGTTGGATCGGTCAGGCAGGCTTGCCTTGGGACCAGAGCTTCGGCACCGGACTCAATTACAAGCACGCGGATTGCGACGGAAACGGCATCGTCACCCTCGCAGATACCGCAGCCATCCTCGCCAACTACGGCCAATCGCACCAGAAGACGCAAGGGCACATCAATACAGGCGGTATCCCGCTCTACATCGAAGTGCCCCGCACCGCCCAAGCAGGAGACACCATCGAGTTGAACCTGCGCCTCGGCGACGCGAGCTACCCTGCTGTCGATGTCTATGGCCTCGCCTTCGGCCTCTCGCTCAAGCCAACCTTGTTTGACTTGGCAAGCGCGAATGGCAACCTCCAAGGCTCATGGCTCGGCACCTCCGGCCAAGACTTGGTGGACCTCGAGGTCAAGGACACGCGCTTCAACTGGGCCATCAGCCGCAATGACCATCAGGATTCGACTGGCAACGGCAGATTGGGCGGCGTGACCATGGTCATGATCGACGACCTGACCGCGATGGAGCCTCTGGACGAGGCACTCGAAGCGGTGGATGTCACGCTCATCGACAACAAGGGCAATCTGATTCCGATCGATGTCTTCATCATCCCGGTGTACCCCGGAGCGCAACCCGGACTCAACATTTGCCCCAACCCAGCCAACGAGCGGATGACCATCCTCCTCGACTCGCTGGAAGCCTTGGAGGTCTCGATCTACGACGGCAGCGGTCATCGGAGATTCAACCGACAAGGAGGCGGTCTGAGTGGAAACTTGGAGGTCCAGACCGACCGCTACGCACCAGGGATTTACTTCGTACATGTACGGGTAGCCCGGGGCATCTTGACCCAAAAGGTCATCATCACGAGATAATTTAGCTTCACAGATACTATTACCGACGTTCTTTCATTTTCTTACCTACACGAGTGTACTGAAGGACACTGTTATTGATTGTTTGGCTTCGGCCAGCGGTCCCTGCGGTTCCAACACCCGCTAGGATCGACCACATAGCCCCGGCACCCGCTGGGGCTTTTGGTGTTTTTATACCCCCCCTCAAATTTTTTTCAAAGATTTTGTCCCCTGTCCTCATCCCCGTTCGTCACTAGGGCAAATTCACTGATTTGTCCACTTAATTACATGAATCGTTATGAGTACAGTATCCTCACAATTCGACCTCCAGACCCGTCTGTTCCGCAACACACTGGATGGAGTCACTGACGCCGAGGCTGGCAACCGCCCCAGCGCCCATTCCAACCACATCAAGTTCATTGCCGGGCACCTCGTGTTCACCCGCCTCATGATGAAGGACTTCGCCGGACTACCCTCCGACGATCGCTTCAATCAGTTCGACAAGAACATGGATCCGAATGCAGAATACCTCCCGATGGCGACCATCCTTGCCAAATGGGACGAAATCTCGGGACCATTGAGTGCTGCTCTGCAAAATCTGCCTGCTGAAATGCTCGGCGCGGACGCTCCATTCCTAGTGCCCACCGGAAAATCCATCCAAGACTTGCTCGATTTTTTGATGCACCACGAAGCCTACCATATCGGGCAATTGGGCATCTTGCGGAAATTCGCTGGCAAGGAGGCGATGAAGTACAACTGATCCCGGTCCATCGGGGCATCTTCCCAAAATCAAAATGCAAGGAGAAAATATGCTCGCTATCAAGCATCTCTACCACATCGCTGCTCCCCGCGAAGCCGTTTACGAGGCATTGAGCACCGTCGAAGGCATCGCAAGCTGGTGGAATACCGAAACCTCCGGTGACAGCAGCCTCGGCGGCACCATTGAACTCCGGTTCGGCCCGTCCAATGTCATGACCATGAAGGTCACGGCCCTCGAACCCGGCCGGACTGTGGAGTGGGAATTCCTCACCGGGGCCAACAACTGGGCTGGGAACCGCGCCAGGTTCGACCTCGACGAAAACGACGGCAAGACCCGCGTCCGCTTCTCCCACAACGGCTGGAAAGCGCAGGACGACAACTATGCTGCCACCAACTTCAGCTGGGCCCGGTACCTGATGAGCCTCAGGCAACTCTGCCAAACTGGCCAAGGCGAAGCCTTCGGAGCAGTCGCCTACCGCCGCTGATGCACGACGACAGCAGACTCTCATCTTTTGTTGGTTCGCTCTTCCCCCCAAACTCAATTTGGGATGAAAGATGAAAGATGAGAGTCTGGATGTCGAGATTGCGTGACTCAATTCAGTGCGATCAACTATCAATTGTCAACTATCAACTATAAATCATGGCTGAATTCATGATGCTTTTCCGTGGCGGCGATCAGCGCGCGATGGAACCCAACAACGAAGGCTACCAAGCCCACATGGAAAAATGGGTGCAATGGATGGGCGGATTGGCCGAACAGGGCATCTTGCTCGGCGCACAGCCGCTCCACGCCTCCGGCAAAACGATCCTCGGTTCCCGAAAGGTCGTCACGGACGGTCCCTATCTCGAAGGCAAGGAAATGGTGGGCGGCTACTTGCTGTACAAAGCCGACTCCATCGAGCAAGCCACCGAAATCGCGAAAGGTTGCCCCATCCTGGAGTACGAGGACGGCAATGTCGAGGTGCGCCCCATCCAACTGCGTCCTGTATGACATTGGTTGACGAATAGAATTCGTACGCCACCTAGGCACCAAGTCACCAAGTTGGGTTCGCTCAGCTTGGTGCCTAGGTGCCTTGGTGGTAATTTTCAGCTGTCAAATTCACTTCCAAATGGAGAACTTCCTCATCCTCTTCCGTGGCCAAGACGGGCGCAGCTTGCGAGAAAATCCCGAGGCATTCGAATCCCACTTGCAGCGACTGGGTGCCTGGATGGAAAGCCTCAAACCTGATGGGGAAGTCATTGCCGCTGAGCCGCTTGCACCGAGTTCGACATTGATTCGGAGCGGGGCGAGGGTCAAGACAGACGGCCCCTTCATAGAAGGCAAGGAAATGGTCGGGGGCTACCTCCGTTTCCGCTGCATTTCCCCGGAACGGGCCATCGCATGGGCACAACAATGCCCGATTTTTGAATTCAAGGACGGCATCGTCGAGCTGCGGGCGATTGAATGAAGGCACTGGGCAATTGGGCGGAAATCCTTGCCCCACAATCCTTACATTTGAGGCAAATGTCTCAAGTGGGGGCCGCCGAGAATTCCATTCCGCAACTGACGGAGCAGCTGTACCGGCAGGAAGCCGGGCGGATGGTCGCTGTCCTGACCCGCGTCTTCGGCCTGCACAACTTGGAACTTGCGGAGGATGTGGTGCAGGAGGCATTTGCAAAGGCGCTCCAGGATTGGCCGGTTCGGCTGCCTGAAAACCCAGCGGCTTGGCTCATGCAGACCGCCAAAAACAAGGCGATCGACATCGTCAGGCGGTACAGGTATCAGCAGCAATTTGCGCAGGAGGTCTCTTATCTGCTCAAGAGCGAGTACACGGCGAGCCATACCTTGAACCAGCTTTTCCTCGATCACGAAATCCAAGACAGCCAATTGCGGATGATTTTCGCATGCTGTCATCCCGCGCTGGGGGAGGAGGAGCAAATCCTGCTCACGCTCAAGACGTGCACGGGTTTGGACGTGGAGGAGGCCGCCAATGCGCTTTTGATGAACTATGAGGCTGCCAAAAAGCGCCTTCAGCGTGCCAAGGCAGCCATTTTGGAGCAGGGCATCACTTTCGAAATCCCCAGCGGGGCGAGCCTGGGTAGTCGCCTCGACAATGTCCTCCGCATCCTGTACCTCCTCTTCAATGAGGGCTACAAAAGCAGCACCAAGGACGAAGTCATCCGTCGGGACCTCTGTCATGAGGCCATGCGGCTGACCATTCTGCTCACGGAACATCCTCTGACACAGGTGCATCAGGCATTTGCATTGCTTGCCTTGATGTGTTTCCAGGTTGCGCGCTTCGATGCCCGCCTGGACGAGGAGGGCGAGATCATCCTGTTGGAGGAACAGGATCGCGGCAAATGGGACATGCGTCTGAGGGACATCGGATTGAGTTATTTTGAACGGAGCGCATTTGGCAATGAGACCAGCGACTACTTCCTGCAGGCACTCATCGCCCTCCAGCACCTCCAAGCCGCCAATATTGCGGAAACCAACTGGACCTTGATTTATGGAGCCTATGTGCATTTGGCGGCCCGAAATCCAAGCCCAGTCGTCTTGCTGAACAAGGCCATCGTTTCGGCCCGGGTACATGGGGCGGAGGCTGCATTGGCAGAATTCCGAGCCATTCCCAAGGTCGAAGCCCTGCAGGCGCAGAACTACCTCTTCCCGGCGACATTGGCGGATATTTACGAGCAAATGGGTGACCGAGAGCAGGCGGGCAAATTCCTTCAAGATGCCATCAGGCTCGCTCCGACTCCTGCCGAGAAGCGGCTGATGAAGCGGAAATTGGATCGAAACTAGCCCTGCCTTCCCTTGACACCTGCCCGGCTTCTGCCTACCTTTGCCGCCGTGCTGCATCCCAAGTGTCCTGCTGATGCCTTGCCAGGTTCCCCTTCCATCGGGTGCCGCAGCCGCCATTTCCATTCATTTCTGACACCCAAATCCACCTCCGTATGAAACTCGCTCAACTGCTCATACAGTCTTCCGGCCCATTCCGTGATTTTCAGATCGACCTGACCTACCCCGTGGGGCATCCCCGCGCTGGGCAGGCCATGGACCGCGTCTGCTTCATCGGCCCCAACGGCATCGGGAAGAGCAACCTCACCCGCATCATCACGGATTACCTGCGCAATCCCATCCGCTTCCAAACCAAGAACCTGGTCCTTGCGAGGCTGCAATTGGAGAGCCGCGAGATTTACAGCGCCCACATCAATAAGAATGGCCTCCTGTTCCGCACGGACATCGATCAGGAGCCGATGTGGATGTTTGAATTGATCCGGGACGGGGCCTTCACCATCGCTTTCAACAAGAATTACGAGCAATACTGTATCGGCCACGAGGAGGAACCGGAACTGTACGAGGAGCTGTGGTTCGACAACAACAGCGACGACCTGCTTGTGCATCAGCCAGCAGATTATGCGCGTGACCGCACCATCGGACTCACGGACGTGCCACCCACCAAGGCGCATGAAGCCGAGAGCTTGGCGGAGACCTTTCCTTATTACAATGAGATTTCCCCGGAGAAGACGACCGAGTTCTGGGCGCTGCTCATCTTCCTGATTCATCGGAGGGAGCGGGCCTTCAAGGACTTTTCGGACCGAGCAGAAAATCGTGGCAAGCCAGAGGCGATCCTCAAGCAATTGTTCGAAAAGGTGCACCCGGAGGTCCTGCCTAGCCTCGCGAAGGTATGGCAGCCGATTTTGGACCATGTCGGCATCATGGTGGACCTCGAACAGGCGACCTTGCCTACCAGCCTCCGCGACAAGCTCGTCCTGCACCTGAAGCTGCGTCAAGGCGGGCAACGCATCGAATACGGCGACCTCGGCACGGGCTTGCGCCGCCTCCTGTTCAACATCGGGCATACCTGGACGCTGCATTTCCAGCGGGAGATTGCCCATGGGTACTGTGTCCTTGAGGAACCGGAGGTCGGACTTTATCCCAGCTTGGTGAAGGACATCATCGCGGAGTACCAAGCGATCATTGGTGGTAGTCAGCTGTTTGTGTCCACGCATCATCCTCAAATCGCCGCCGCATTTGACCCAGCCGAGCGCCTCATCCTCGGCCGCGACCCGAAAGGAGGCATCACCATCCGCCGCAGCAATTGCGCCGCAGGGGCAGGGATTGAGGCCATCCTTGCATCCGATTTTGCATGACTGCATAGTTCGCCGTACCCACTTCTGAGTGAGCAGGTAGCAAGTAGCAGATAGCAGTTGTGGAGCGCTGAAGCCTTCGGAACTGCTCAATGCTATCTACTCAATGCTACCTGAGCCGTCCCAAACATTGTACACCATGCGGAGGAGGTAGGGGGTAGGTTGCCCTTTTTCGCGTAGTCTGCACGACAGTTTCAAAAAAGTTTGAGCCTAATGCTTGTTAGCTAAATCGTTCAAATCCGGTTTCGAAGGGGGGATGTAAGAAAGCCTCCGAAAATGCCCTCTGTGCAGCGGAAAACCCATCATCCGGCGGTTCGAGCATTGCGTAGAAGACATTGTAATAGGGCACTTCGCTCGGTTGCAGGTTTCAAAACTTTAATTCAAAAAGCGATGGAAACAACAGCACAGATTCAGACAGCGGTGGGACTCGGTCTGATGCTTACGGTGTTTGCCATCGGTCTCATCCGAGCTAGAAGGGCAGCTCGATAATCTCAGTCCTTCACAAAAACTTCACAATATTATGGAACATCAGACAGTTGGAAAAGTATATGGAAAAGGCCTCAATGATACAAGCTCTTGTCGGTTTCGGCTTCATAGCCATTATCCTAGTCGGAGGCGTGCTCATGGCCCGCCGTAGCGACAAAAAAGTTTCTCATTCCCGCACCAAATAATTCCTGTCAGTCATGGAAAAGGCAAAATTGATTGAACTCGCTCTTGGTCTTGCTGCATTCGCTGCGATTTTTGTGGGTGGATTTCTCTTCGCCCGTCAATCCGATCGCGCACCACATCCCAAACCCAATCACCGCTAATCAATGGAGGACCACAGAAATGGAAAAGCTCACAGTAATTTTGTCCTCTGCTGCCATCACTGAAACGGGACGTCGCCGCACTGACGGCCGCCCAAATCCGGGACCCACCAGTACGCAGCGAAAAACTTGCTAGAAGATATTATCCCTGAATTTCGATAGATGTTTTCGTGGCCGCCCTCATCGGGCGGCCTTTTTTTCTGCCGCCCACAATATGACCTGCGAACAATGCGTTCCCCCCGTCACAATATCCACCTTGGTGCCTGGGGGCATCAGGTCGCGGAAATTGTCCACGTCGCAGGTACCAATGGCGATGCGGATGCGGTGCCCCTTGCGGAACAGGTAGGAGGTTGGCAGCAGGTCGAATCGCAATTCGGTGACCTCGCCGGGCGTCAGTGGTCGGGCATCGGATTGGCGGTAGCTGTGATAGGGGACGGCGTCCTGATAGGGGGGAGGATCGGAGGGGATTTCCCGGTGGATGGCCCGGAGCGATCCTTCGGTGACGTAGCGGATGACGCCCTTGGGGGTGACATCCTCAAGATAGACGAACAGCGTCGCATCCGAGGCCGGGGTTTGGATGAAAATCCTAGCCTCGAAGTGCCCGGTGACCTCCAGGTTGTGGGCCAAGGTTTCGCCTTCCCATACTGCAAGCGTGCGGTCCCGCTTTGCCCGGTCGCGGTAAAGCCGTCCGGTGCCGAGGCTCATCCTCAATCCCCGCCAGCGGGTGTAGTGCCCGGTGCCCTGCTTGCCAGTGTGGAGGATACGGGTGGTCTCCGCAGGCAGGTTCGCCGAGGGGGCCGCGAGCTTGCCATTTCCAGTCAGCGCGAGCGGCAATGCGATGAGTCCCTCCGGCGGCCAAGTTTTGCTCCCCTGCCACCGCTCGGCTTGAAGGGTGAAGTACTGAACGGGCGGTTCCTTGTCGATGCCAGTGTCGATGTCCTTCAGGAAGCGGTCAAAAAATCGCAAGGCTACCATCAAAATCTCCGCGCCGACCTTGCGCTCGTGGCCCGGGGAGATATGGTTCTTGCCGCCGTGGTCCCAAGGGCCGAGCACCAAGCGGTTCACTGCACGGTCACTGTTCAAGTACCGACGGATCGAGGAATGCGGATACGCTCCGTCCATCCATCCGCTCAGGCTCAGCAGCGGAATCTTGCTGGCATTGGCGCGGTCTTGATAATGGTGCGGGCTGAAGTCGTCCATGTTGCGGATGAGGTCGAGCGCGGGTGCCTGATCGCGGTACTCGATGCCTGCCGAAGTTTCGTGCACGCCCCGGTTGTCGCGATGGGATTCCATGGCGGCTGCGAACTTCCTCTTGGCGTGGCTTCCTTTTCCCACCGGGGAGACGCCTTTCACCAGCGCTTTGGCGACGATGTTCTTGATGGGAAGGCGGTTTTCGTCCAGCATGGCATTGGCGCGGCCCCACTCCAGGACGAATCCGTCATGGGGGATGCCGCCCGGCAGGGCGATGTCCTCATAGACATCGTAGAGGGAGAACATGGGCATGGCGGCTTGGATCGCGGGATGACCGAGCCCGGTGGCAAACTCGGCGGCTGTTCCGGTGTAGGAGATGCCGACCACGCCGACCCGGCCATTGCTCCAGGGCTGGGCCATGATCCAATCCAAGATCGCCCGACCGTCCTCGACCTCGGCGGCCGACCATGGATAGGGCCAAGTCCCGAACGATGCGCCCGAACCACGGCAGTCCACATTGACCAGGGCGTATCCGCTCAGGACCATTTCCCTGACGAGCTTGCCTTCGTTGCCTAGGAGGCCGTTGCTGAGCAGGGAAAACGGGAACCGCAGCTCCGGCGCCCGCCAATACCGGGTCTGATGCAGCAGGGTGGGCAAGGCTTCGGGTTCTTTCATTTCCGGAAGCCACACGTCCACCGCGAGTTCCACGCCATCGGGCATGGTCAGGTAGAGGGACATCCGCTTCACCCGGCGAAAGCGCGACCTGTCGGGACTTTTGTAAGAAGGCATCAGCATGGGGGCAAGTTCGTTTGAATTCGATGAACAATTGACAATGAATCATCAACAATCGGGCGTTGGAGGGTGGTTGGGGACGGTCGGTGATGGGAACTGGGACGCATATCGCTGGTGTCCGTGGAAAAGGTTTCGTTTCGGGCTGCCCGTGCAAGGAAATCGGCAAAAAAGATGGAATCCGTAGGCAAAAAGATTTGATTTGGCTGTGACCACCTTCTAACTTCGCATGGAGCGAGAACGCTTGGGAGAGGGTCTGCGTGTCAGATTTCCCCCATTTTGGAAAGTCAATTAGCTAGTGAATGATATGGTTCCGGCTTCCGGTTCATGGCTTGGGTTTGCATTGCATCCTCAGAGTGGTCATGGGCGGAAGATAGGTCGGATAGGTATTTGTCGCTGCTTCGAAGGTTTGCAATGAAGAAAACACTACTTCACGTCCTGCTACTGAGTTCTCTGATGATGGGTGGGTGGAGTCTCTCCGCACAAAATACCTGCATGCAGGGTTGGCAGTATTCAAGGCCAATTTCAGTCAGAAACTTCATCTTCGGTCTGCTCAATGACTGGCAGGTGAAGGTGGTGGTCAATACCCAATCGCTGATCGCTGCGGGGAAAATGAACCCTGACGGGTCGGACATCCGCTTCACCGCCGATGATTGCTGCACCCAACTGCCCTATTGGATCCAAAGCGGGATCAACACCCCTAACACGATCATTTGGACCCGTGTGCCGCAGCTCGCGTCCCTGGACACTACTTGGGTGACCATGTACTACGGCAATGCTGCTGCCAACACCCCGTTTCGAACATTGACTTGGTGCATTTCTCAGTGGGCAATGACAGTGTGGGCACCGATTCGGCTACTCCCGGCATCACCTGCGCAACCCAAGAATACACCTTCCCGATATCGGCAAGGACGGTCCGCTGGCGCATCTACTCCGCCGACACCATGCGCCTCAAGTTCAAGGTCAGCAATGACACGAACATGGTCACGGGCACCTCGCCATTCTTCACGGTACCGAGTACGCCTGGCTTCTACACCTTTGACCATGAGCTGGTTTCGATTGCTGGCGGTCACATGGGTTGGTACACCAATACGGGCGGTCGCTTCCTGAATTCCTGCGCTCCCGCCGCACCCTGCCCCG
Organism: Bacteroidia bacterium; assembly: GCA_046329055.1. Lineage (GTDB taxonomy): Bacteria > Bacteroidota > Bacteroidia > J057 > JADKCL01 > JADKCL01. The sequence continues at coordinate 38,643 of JAXLVK010000035.1, read as the reverse complement.
GCAGCTGCGGCTACGTAGTTTACCGCAACCTGGATCAAGGGGTCTTCGGAGCCCTCAAAACGGATACCTGCGGCGTGATCCCGAACATGAAGGTTTGGTTCCGCAGGAGCGCCTTCGTGGATCCGGCCTGCTTCTCTGGATGGCCGGAGTTCGACCGAATGCAGCCTTTCTCGGTGACCTCGCCCGGCGGCAATCAGATGTGCGTGAACGATTCGCTTTCGCTGTTCACGGATAGCCTCCCCGGCGCGATCTCCTACCAATGGTTCCGCAACAACGTCGCCATTTCCGGGGCGAATGACACGAGTTATGTCGCCCACTTGGACGGCTCCTACTACTGTGTCGCGGACTTCGGGATGCTCTGCGAGACGATTTCCTCCGACACCGTTTCGATCAGCTATCCCACCTCCTTGCTGGATCTCGGGCCCAATCAGCTCATTTGCACCGATGGCTCCGTGACGGTGAATGCCCCCAATTACTATAGCACCTACCTCTGGAGCGACAACTCCACCAGCAACTCCCTGGTGGTCAATGCCTCCGGGACCTATTGGCTGGAAGTGGTGGACACGGTGGGCTGTACGGATCAGGACAGTGTGACCTTCACCTTGAAGTCGCTGCCCAACCCTATGATCACCTACGTCGGCGATTCGGTCATCTGCGTCGGAGACACCGTGAACCTGGTGGCATTGGATACTTCCTTCTATGCTTACCAATGGCTGCCCGGCGGGCAAACCTCCGGCAACCTGATCGTGACCGATTCCGGTTCGTTCCGTGTCGTGGTCTGGGACCGGGATTTTTGCAGCGACACCTCAGCAGCCGTCACTGTGCATATCTACCCCGTTCCGAACGTGGACATCGGGCCGGATTGGAACCTCTGTGATGGCGATACATTGACCTTGGACGCTGGTGCGGGCTGGTCCTCGATCCTCTGGCCGGATGGCTCCCCGATGCAGACCTTTGACGCGACATTCACCGGGAACTTCGTGGTGCAGGTCGTGGATGCGAATGGCTGCAAGGACAAGGATTCTGCCCAAGTGACATTCAACCATCCTCCGGACATCAACCTCGGACCAAGTCAGGTGATCTGCATTGGGACGACGGTCACGCTGGACGCAGGGGCTGGCATGAACTCCTACGCCTGGACCAATGGCGCGACCTCGCAGACCGTCACAGTCGGCCCGGGCATTTACAGCGTCTTCGTGGTGGATTCAAATACCTGCTCCTCCACGAGCAATTTGGTCTATGTCACGCTGAATCCTGTGCTGGATCCCATTACGATCAGCGGCGATGAAACTGGGTTGACAGCGACCTCGTCTCCCAATTACCAATGGTACCTCAACGGCGCTCCGATCAGTGGCGCGACCGACAGCGTCCTGGTTCCGGATGATGTCGGCATATACTACTGTGAAGTGATCGACCCCTACGGTTGCCAAAACGCGACCTCCAACTCGATCGAAATTGCTTTCGATACCATCGCGGTGATCACGCAACAAGACCTGCCTCAAGGCTTTTCACCGAATGGCGACGGGATCAATGACCGCTTCGAAGTGATCGGCATCACAGACTACCCGCAGAGCTCCTTGGTCATCATGAACCGCTGGGGCAGCCAAGTCTATGCCAAGGCTCCCTATGACAACAGCTTCAATGGTCTGAGCGACCAAGGGAAGGACTTGCCGGATGGCACATACTTCTTTGTCCTGAAGCTCGGCAATGGCGAAGAGTTCTCCGATTACCTCATCATCAACCGATAAGCAAGCCAAGATGAAGACAAGAAGCATACTCAGCCTGGTCGGAGCCTTGATGATGTCCTTGGGGGCATTTGCACAGCAGGATCCCATGTACAGTCAGTACATGTTCAACCATCAAGTGCTCAATCCCGCTTACGCTGGCAGTTGGGGGCACTTTACCGCCACAGCCATCCACCGCATGCAGTGGGTGGGACTCAATGGCGCTCCTCGCACGAGTTCATTTTCCTTCCACACGCCGTCGAGCAATGACCGCCACGGCTTTGGGATGGGATTCGTGAATGACAAAATCGGCGTCACTACCACCACGGGAGTGAATGCCTCCTACGCATTCCGCATCCACTTGGGTAAAAACGCCCGCTTGGCCCTCGGCTTGCAAGGCTCTCTGGACAACTACCGTGTGAATTTCAACGATGTCCGCACTGGAAGCACGATTGACCCGAGCCTCAACCCCTCCGACCCGTCCTTCAATGGCAACAATTTCAGCCGCTGGTTCCCGAATGCAGGAGCAGGCCTGTTTTTCCATACGAAGCGGTTCTTTGCGGGCGCGTCCTCCCCGAGGCTGATCCTCCACGACTTGAACGACAACAACCCGTTGTCCTTGGCTAAGATGAGCCGCCATTTCTTCTTCACGACGGGAGTGGTGCTGGGACGTGAGGAGGCAGCTGTGAAGTTCAAGCCATCGATCCTGATCAAGTACACGCCTGCCGCCCCGATCAACTTCGACCTGAATGCGCATTTCCTGATCAAGGACAAGCTCTGGGTCGGCGTTTCCTATCGGACTGAGGACGCCATCGTGGGCATGGTGCAATTGCAATTGCTGCAATTCCTGCGGATGGGGTATGCATTTGACTATATCACCTCCGACCTGAACTCCTTCGGCAGCACTTCGCACGAGTTCATGTTGGGCTTCGATCTCAATTTCAAGCAGCGGGCCATGGTTTCGCCACGCTATTTCTGATCCATCAGCGACTCATTAGATGCAAATTCAGTACACCTCGATCGGAATGAAGCGACTCTCTCTTGTATGGATCGCAGTGATGGCGGGCTTCTTCTTTGGCGGCCTCCAAGCGCAAAACAAGTTCATCAAGAACGGTGACCGCTTGTACGAAAACATGATCTATCCCGGCGCAGCCAGGGAATACGAGCGCGGCCTGGCCAAGCAGCGGGAACTCGCCCCCATGGAGCGCATCGCCGACGCCTACGTGCAACTCTCCGACCTCAAGAAGGCAGAGTACTGGTACAGCGAAGTCGTGAAAATGAAGGGCGCGGCCCCGATCAACAAGCTCCGCTACGGCCAAGTCCTCAAGGCCAACGGTAAATATGCCGAGGCAAGGCAATGGTTCGAAGCCTATTTGCAAACGGGTGAAAATCCTGCCTTGGCGGCGCGAATGGTGCAATCCTGCGATTTTGCCGCTGAGGCCAAGAAGGACAGCGCCCGCTACAAGATCACACCGGAGCCTGTGAACTCCCACCGTTCCGAATTCGGCCCGGTGATGTACCAACAGGGCTACCTGATCGTCGGAGAGCGTCGCTACGCTGGCAACAAAGTGGTGAACCTCCGCAACAACAACAGCTTTTACGACATGTACTACGCGGAGCGGTCCCCCAAGGCCAAGTCCGGCGTGAAGTTGAAGAAGCTCAAGGGCAAGGTGAACAAGAAGCACCACGACGGCCCCGCCACGGTAAACAAGGATCAGACCACGCTGTACTTCACGCGCAGCGTGTACGTCCGTGAGCGCAAGGGCAAGTCCCCGATGAACCACAGCAAGCTCCGCATCCTCTACGCCGAATACATCAAGGGCAAATGGAAGAATCTCCAAGAAATGCCCTTCAATTCCGACAATTACAGCGTCGGTCATCCGACGCTCTCGGCGGATGGCAATGCGATTGTATTTGCTTCGGACATCCCCGGCGGATTCGGAGGTACTGACCTGTATGTCTCCTATCGGGATGGCAAAACCTGGTCCACCCCGCAAAATCTGGGCTCCTCAGTCAATACTGAAGGCGACGAGCAGTTTCCTTACCTGCATCCCAGCGGGGCGTTATTCTTCGCTTCGGATGGACATACTGGGCTTGGTGGATTGGACATCTTTGTTTCCAGCAAATCCGGCGACAAATGGGGTGAGGCTGTCAATGCAGGCTACGGCGTGAACTCTGCTGCGGACGACTTCAGCATCTGCTGGGTCAATGGGAAGTCTATCGGCTACTTTGCCTCCAACCGCAGCGGCGACGACCACATCTATCAATTCAAACGGCAGATGAAGGTGGACGGCGTGATCGTGGACAAGCGCACTGGAAAGCCCATTGATGGCGCAGCGGTGACCGTCACCGATGCCTCCGGACAAGAAGCGAAATACACCACGAATGCCAAGGGCGAATTCAGCCACATGGCCGAGTGGGGCAAGGAATACCTCGTGACCGCCAACAAGCCGGATTATCTGCAAGCCAGGGAGCGCGTTTCCACATCCGACGTGAACCCGATGCAGGATGTCCGGAAGCAGTTCGCGATGGAGCATGACCTGATCCTGTCTGTTTCTGGCTTGGTGACGGACGCAGCGACGGGAACAGCCCTCCCTGGTGCCAAGGTCCGCATCATCGCCAATACCGAGCGTGATGTGGAAACCGATAAGCAGGGCAACTACTACAGCGTGGTGGATGGCGAAAAGGAATACGCCGTGGTCGTCATGAAATCCGGCTACATCCCGCAAATCTTCCATTTCTCCACTGAAGGCAAGAAATCCAGCGAGGACTTCAAGTTCAACGCCCCGCTGGTCAAGGGTGCATTTGCCCTGATCGAGGGCCGCACGGTGGAGACCGAAACCCGCGCTGCGATTCCCGCGGCCAATGTCCGCACGATCGACATGCACTTCGGGCAGGAGGTCAAGGCTGCCATTACCCGCAAGGATGGCCGATTCTGGCAGGTGGTGGACCCCAAGAGCGAGCCTACCCTGATCGCCTCAAAGGTCGGATACTTCTCCTCCCGCCTCGAACTCGAAGGCGTGGACAGCAATACCGTGGACACCACCATCGTGGTGGACCTGCCCATGGTGCGCTACGAAGTCGGTGCCCTCGTGAAGGTCATCTACTACGATTACAACAAGAGCGACATTAAGAAGAACGCCTCCAAGGACTTGCTTGAGATCGTGTACTTCTTGCAGGACAATCCCGAGGCGAGCATTCAGCTCAGCTCCTATACTGATGCACGAGGTGGTGACACCTACAACCAAGAGCTTTCCCAGCGTCGTGCGGATGCAGCGGTGGGCTATATCGTCTCCAAAGGCGTGGCACCGACCCGTCTCGCTGCGAAAGGCTACGGCGAAGCCAACATCGTGAACAAATGCAAGAACGATGTTGAGTGCACCGAAGAGGAGCACAGCGCCAACCGCCGGACCGAGATACGGATCACCAAGCTGCAGTAAGGCGTAAGTAGATTGCAGGTAGCGGTTAGCAGTAGCGGAGTGCAGAAGCCTCCCGAATCGCTAACGGCTACCTGCTCTCTGTTAGATGGCACGCTGTGGTTGGTCCCAGAAGGCTGGAACCCCCAAAATCATCAAACAATGCGGATTGTGAGGTCGCTGTCATGCTGCTGCTGAGACGAGCCCTTCGCAAATCTCATGATTTTGACCTATATTGCCTTTCTTTCTGACTTAGTATCGGAGGTCATTGATGACGCTTAGGTCAACCACTTACACATTCCTGCTCTGCTGCGTTGTTTTGTTGATGGGTTTACAGGCAAAGGCGACCCATTACTATGTGGATTCTGCCGCGACGGCGGGTGCCAACGACGGTACCTCCTGGGCGAATGCCTACCGCAACGTGCAGACTGCCATCAACGTCACCCCCGTAGGTGACACGCTTTGGATTGCACGGGGACACTACTATCCGGGTCCGTCGGGAAGCAACAACGACTACTTCGATTTCAAGAATGGCGTGGTCCTGCTCGGGGGCTTTTCCGGATTGACGGGTTCGCAGGAGACCTCGGCCTCGCAACGGAATTTCAATCTTCACCAGACGATATTCTCGGGTGACCTTGACAAAAACGGGCAACATTCGGCAGGGGATGCCTACCACGTGACGAGTTCGGCGGGCCATGATACCACGGCGGTTGTGGACGGTATCATCATCGAGATGGGAAACGCTGTCGGGAATGGCGGCGGGAGCATCGGGGCAGGGATTTTCTCATTTGGTGGGGGAGGGACCTACCTGAATTGCACGATCCGGAACAACTACGCAGCTGACCGTGGTGCAGGCATCCACGCGATCGGCAACTTCATTTTCAAAGGTTGCCTCTTCCAAAACAACCAAACACCGACCATCGGGGGGGCCATCAGCCAATCCAATAGCGGCGTTCGGATTCGCATTCACAATTGCAGCTTCGTTGGAAACAGTGCCGGGGTGTATGCCGGGGCGATCTATGCCGAGGCCAATGACTTTCAGATATTCAACACCACATTCAAGGACAACGTCGGCAACTTCGGGTCTTGCATCGTGACGACGACCTCGAACATGCAGGTGCGGAACTGTATCATGTGGGGCAACACCCCTGCCAATGAAATTGCAGCCTCTGTGCCCATCGTGGACCATTGCCTCATCGAGGGGGGATACGGGCCGGGAACCAATATCTTGGACATCGATCCGGAGTTTTCGGACGTGGTCGGGCGGATTCGGGCATGTTCCCCTGCGGTGGATGTCGGTGACTCCTTGCTGTCGATCACCAAGGACTTCGACAACAATCCCCGGCCATTCGATGGCGATGGCAATGGCACCGCGAAATGGGACTTGGGGGCATTTGAGGCGCAAGTGGTCCGTAGCTTTCCGCCTTCGAACCCGATCTTGGGAGCCAATCCCGCCTGCGCGCACAGCTTCAACAACCTGTACCGCGTCACCACCGACAATACCCCGCTCAATACTTATCTGTGGACCCTGGGATCGGGCGGAACCATCGTAAGCGGCACGACCAATGACTCCCTCCGCGTGAATTGGGGCACCACACTCGGCACCTACACTCTCACCGTCAAGGAAACCAATGTCGCGACAGGCTGCGCCACGACCAATACCGCCAACATCACGCTGAACGCGGTTCCATCGGTTTCCATCAGCCCTTCGCCGTTTGACTCCATTTGCACAGGCACCTCGCGCATCATCACCGTCACCGGGGCCGGAGTTTCCCGGCAATGGTACCGCAACGGCGCCCCAATTTCCGGCGCGACGGGAACTTCCTTCACGGCCACGCTGGCAGGCTACTACAACTGCATCGTCACAGGGGCCAATGGTTGTGGGGACAGCGCCTCAGTGGGTTTGAAACTCTATCTGCGCCCGCTGCCGATAGTGACATTCACCACCTCGATCCCGACGCCCATCTGCCAAGGGGATATCGTGACCATCTCGGGTAGCCCCGGCGTCGCCCACCAATGGTACCGGAATGGAGCCGTGATCAGCGGGGCCACGAACAGCAGCTACGCCACGGGATTGGCAGGGGTTTACAACATGCGGCAGACCGATTCCCATGGCTGCATCGACAGTGCTGCGACGGGATTGAGCCTGATTGTCAATCCATTGCCGATCGTCACGCTCACCCCTCACGACACCGACACGATTTGCATCGGTGACAGCATGTCCATCTCCGCTGCAACTCCGAATGCCGTCAGTTACCAATGGTTCCGCAACGGTACGATCATCCTCGGCGCGACTGGAAACCCCTATTTCGCCAGCCAAACCGGGTTTTTCAATTGCCGGATCACCAATACCAATACTTGCCGGGACACCGCAGCGGTCGGCCATAGGGTGATTGAAAATGACTTCGTCAACCCGGTTGCTGTCTGCCACAACGTCACCGTGCACCTCAATGGAGCAGGTTCAGCGAGCCTGGTTCCGGCGATGATCGACAATGGTAGCACGGACAACTGCGCCATCGCCTCCCGGAGCCTGAGTGCGACAACCCGCACATGCGCCAACCTCGGCAATACCAACATTGTCCTGACCGTCACTGACTTCGCCTCGCGGACGAGCACCTGTAACTCGGTGGTGACCACGCTCGACACCATCAAACCCGTCGCGAACTGCATCAACCCCACCGTTTACATCGGGACGGGAGGCAGCTTGACACTGAACCCAGCCGTGGTGGGCGGAAGCAGCACGGACAACTGCTCCATCCTCACGCAAGTTGTCAGTCCGAACACCTTCGCTTGCGCTGACACAGGCTCCCACGTCGTCACCTATACCGCCACGGACGCAAGCGGCAACTTCCGCTCCTGCACTGCAACCATCATTTTGGAGGATTCCACGCGGCCGATCGCCATCTGCCGGACGGCAACGATTTACCTGAACGGACTTGGAAATGCCTCCATCGTCCCCGGAAACGTCAACAACGGCAGCTCCGACAACTGCGGAATTGCCAGCCTGAGCGTGAGCCAGACGGCATTTACCTGCGCTGATGTACCCGGTAGGTTTGTGACGCTCTCGGTTCGGGACATTTCCTCCAACATTGGCACATGTCAGGGGTATGTTCGGGTCATTGACAGCGTGGCACCCATTGCCCTATGCCACGATACCATCATCTACATCAACAATTCCGGTGTCGCCAATTTGTTGCCTTCGAACTTGGATGATGGCTCCAGCGACAACTGTTTCATTGACTCGACGTGGATCAGCCAAAGCAACTTTTCCTGCTTGGATACGGGGTTGAATGTCGTGACACTCAGTGTGATCGATGCCGATACCAACCTCCGGACATGCCTTTCGAACGTCACGATTCTGGACACGGTGGCGCCGCAGGCGGTGTGTACCGACACCACGTTTTTCTTGAATCCATCCGGTATCGCCACCGTGAATCCTGCAATCTTTGGGATCAACAGCTTCGACAATTGCACCTTCTTCGACACGAGCTACGTGGATGTCCCGACCTTCAACTGTGCGCAAACGGGACCGCATACCATCGAGTTGTTCGTCGTTGATGTCAATGGCCGGATCGACAGTTGCACAGGTGTAGTGACCATCTTGGACAATCTGCCGCCGGTGATGGTTTGCCAGAACATTTCGCCGATCCTCAACCCCGGTGGGACAGTGACGATCACCGCCTCCCAGGTCAACAATGGCACAACGGACAACTGTGGTGTTCAGAGCCTTGCGATCAGCCAAAGCAGCTTCACCTGTGCCAATGTTGGGCCGAATTCGGTGACGCTGACGGCCACAGACGTTTTTGGCAACAGTAGCACCTGCGTATCCACGGTCACGGTGACGGACACAGTTGCGCCAGTTCCCGTTTGCCAAAACCTGACCCTTTACCTGAATGGATCGGGCAATGCCAGCACCACTGCAGCCGCCGTCAACAACGGCAGCACCGACAACTGCGCCATTGGGAACATCGCGCTGTCGCCGACGGCATTCACCTGCGCCAATACCGGGGCAAATCCCGTGACATTGACCGTCACCGACACCTACGGGAACGCCCGCACCTGCGCAGCGACCGTCACCGTTATTGACAGCATTCGCCCGACTGCCGTTTGCTCCAGCTCCACCCGCTACCTCGACGCCCTCGGCCAGTTCGCGCTTTCTGCAACAATGGTCAACAATGGCTCCACCGACAATTGCAGCATTTCCAGCTCCACCGTCAATCCCTCGTCCTTCACCTGCGCGAATCTGGGCGCCAATTCCGTGACATTGACCGTGACGGACCCGAGCGGGGCAACGCGTACCTGCACCGCGACCGTGACGGTCATGGACAGCATTCGACCGACTCCGGTTTGCAGCAACGGAACCTTTTACCTGAATGCGGGCGGCACCTTCGGCCTCACCGTGCCCGACGTGGCCTCCGCCAGCACGGACAACTGCGCCATCACGACCAGCAGCCTCAGCAAGTCCTCCTTCACCTGCGCGGATGTGGGAACAAACTCTGTCACTGTGAGCATGAGCGATGCCAGCGGCAACACCAATTCTTGCACGGTGACAGTGACCATCGCGGACTCGACCGATCCTGTTGCGCTCTGCCAGAATCTCACGGTCTATCTCAGTCTGGCAGGAACTGCGGGCATCACCACTGGGCAGGTTGACAATGGCAGTACCGACGCCTGTGGCATTGCAAGCCGGAGCCTGAGCCAAAGCAATTTCAGTTGCAACGATGTCGGCACCAATTCGATCGTCCTCAGCGTCACCGACAACAATTCCAATGTCGGCACTTGCACCGCCTCAGTCTCTGTCCTCGACACGATTGCCCCGCAGATTGCTTGTACCACTGCGAATGTCAACCTCGACGCATCCGGCAATTACAGCCTAATGGGCAGCCTGCTCACATCTGGCAGCACCGACGTTTGCTCAATCGACACCGCATTCGCAGTGCCCTACCTGTTCAATTGCCAGGACATCGGGACGCAGACTGTGATGGTCTATGTCGAGGATCCGAGCGGCAATCGCGACTCTTGCAGCACCACGATCACTTTGACGGACAATCTCGCTCCGGTTGCGGATTGTGACAGCATCGTCCTGCAACTCGGCAGCAACGGCACCGTCTCAATGACCCCGCTACAACTCGGCCCCAATTCTGCCGACAACTGCGCTATCGATTCGTCCGCTGCCTCCCGCACCGATTTCACCTGCGCCGATCTAGGTTGGGTAACCGTCACCCTGCAACTCTGGGACAGCACCGGCAATACCAGCAACTGCACCGGACACGTCCATATCGTGGATACCACCGGAGTGTCCGCCGCAGGCGTGAACCTCGGCTCCGACACGATCACCTGCAATGGCGACACCTTGCATTTCACCGCCCCCGCTGGCATGTCGAGCTATACCTGGAGCACAGGGGACACCACCCAAAGCATTTCCGTCACCAACGCCGGACTCTATTGGGTTTCTGTGACGAGCCCGATTGGCTGCGATGGGATCGATTCAGTGGTGGTTTCTGCATTCACCATGGCCGACCCGCACCTGCGCAGCGAAAGCGGCGAATTGGTGGTCTGCCTGAACGACACGCTGCGCTTGCTCGTCGATCCGGGCTTCACCGTTTACCAATGGTCCACAGGTAGCTCCACCACCTTCACTGACATCACAGCCGGAGGCAATTACTCCGTCCTCGTCACCGATGCCAATGGCTGCGTCCAATACAGCACCGTCAATGTCAATTTCGCCCCATTCCCCGCTCCCAATCCGATCATTGTGCCGAATGGAACGGTGAACATGTGCGAAAACACCTCCATGCCGCTGGATGCAGGCCCCGGCTATTACTCCTACCTCTGGAGCACAGGCCAAACCTCGCAGGTCATCACGGCCTTCATCCCCAATACCTACAGCGTCCAGGTTTGGAATGGCTTCGGTTGCCACAACACCTCCGATCCGGTCACGGTCGTGTTGATTCCGTCGCCCTACCCGGACATCAATGCAAATGGCAACCTGCTCTATACCAATGCCGTCGCCGTCAGCTACCAGTGGTACCTCGGTACTGTTCCCATCCTCGGGGCAACAAGCAGCTCGTACACCGCGACCCTCAACGGGACCTATACCGTGCGTGCCTTCTACGCCAATGGCTGTGACCAAGTCTCCAATGACCTCACCTTCATCGTGGGTGTAGAAGAGGAGATGATCGCCTTGGAGGGCATCAGCGTTTCTCCAAATCCGAGCGATGGTCATATCCAGCTGCTACCCGCCTCGCCGTTGAAAAAGCGTGTCGCAATCCGCGTGGTGGACATGTTCGGCAGGGAGCTCAGCAAATCAACCTTGAAGGGACTTGCAAGCAGTTACGATGGATCTCAGTGGCCTGTCGGCAGGGGTTTATCTGCTGGAAATCTCTGTGGGAGATGCCAGAGTGACGCATCGATTGGTGATAGAATGATGGCGCAGGGGGCCTCATTCCCTGCTGATGACCCATAAAAGAAAAGGGCGGCCAATTGGCCGCCCTTTTTTCATATCACCCACGCTATGGCAAATCAGATTTTGACGTTTTCTTCTGCGTTTTCGAAGTAGAATCCACCCTGGTCGTCCACGTCCACGAGGATCACCGCATCCTTTTCGACTGCGCCGGAGAGGATTTGCTTGGAGAGCTCATTGACCACCGCGCGTTGAAGCACCCGCTTGAGCGGCCTAGCCCCGTACTGCGGATCAAAGCCCAGTTCTGCAACCTTGTCGATGGCCTTGGAGGTGAAGTCGATCACGACATCGATCTCTTTGAGTTTGGCCTTGAGCAGGTTCACTTGCAGGCGGACGATGTCCCGGACTTCCTCCTTGCTCAGCGGTGTGAAGACGATGGTCTCATCGATCCGGTTCAAGAATTCTGGACGAATCGTCGCCTTGAGCATGTCCAATACTTGGTTCTTGGTGCGCTCGAAGATGGCCTCGCGGTTCTCGGGCTTGAGTCCCGCCAAGTTCTCCAAGATCAGCTGCGAGCCCATGTTGGACGTCATGATGACGATGGTATTTTTGAAGTTCGCGACACGGCCCTTGTTGTCCGTGAGTCGGCCGTCGTCGAGGACTTGCAGGAGCACGTTGAACACATCCGGGTGCGCCTTTTCGATCTCATCGAGCAGGATGACACTGTACGGCTTTCTGCGAACTGCCTCCGTGAGTTGCCCACCCTCGTCATAGCCGACGTATCCGGGAGGCGCTCCGATGAGTCGGCTCACGCTGTGTTTCTCCTGGAATTCGCTCATGTCGATGCGGACAAGGGCTTCGTCGTCGCTGAAGAGGAACTCCGCAAGGGCTTTTGCCAACTCAGTCTTACCCACCCCGGTGCTGCCCAAGAAGATGAACGAACCAATTGGGCGTTTCGGATCGCTCAAGCCTGCGCGGCTTCTGCGGATGGCATCGGAGACGGCTGCAATCGCTTCCCGCTGTCCAATCACGCGGCGGCCAAGTTCCTCCTCAAGGCGGAGGAGTTTCATGCGTTCGCTTTCGAGCATTTTCGAGACCGGAATCCCCGTCCACCGGCTCACGATGTCGGCAATCATGCCCGGCTCGACTTCCTCGTTCAGCATCTTGCGGTCCGCCTGGAGCACGTTCAATTCCTGCACCAGGGCCTTCATTTTGGCCTCTTCGGCGGGTACCAAGCCGTATTCAATTTCCGCGGCGCGTTGGAAATCCGCCCGGCGGTTGGCGCCTTCGAGTTCGGTCTTGAAGGACTCGATGTTTTGGCGGATGCCCTTGATGCCGAGGATGATGCGCTTCTCTTCCTCCCAATGCATCCTGAGGCCCTTGGCTTCTTCCTCAAGGTTGGCGATCTGCAGGTTGATCTCCTGGATTTTCTCCTGATCGTTTTCCCGCTTCATGCCTTCGAGTTCGATCTTGAGCTTGCGCAGTTTGCGCTCAAGCTCGTCGAGGTCCTCCGGCATGGAGTCGATTTCGAGACGAAGCTTGGCTGCAGCCTCGTCCATGAGGTCGATGGCCTTGTCGGGGAGTTGCCGGTCGCTGATGTAGCGGTGGCTGAGCTCCACGGCTGCGACGATGGCCCCATCCGTGATGCGTACACCGTGGTGTGCCTCGTAGCGGTCCTTGATGCCCCGAAGGATGGAGATGGAGTCCTCGACGGTGGGTTCGTCCACGACCACGGTTTGGAAGCGGCGTTCGAGGGCCTTGTCCTTCTCGATGTACTTTTGGTACTCGTCCAAGGTGGTTGCACCGATGGCGCGCAAATCACCGCGAGAGAGTGCCGGCTTGAGGATGTTCGCGGCATCCATGGCCCCATCGGATTTTCCCGCACCCACGAGCGTGTGGATCTCGTCGATGAAGAGGATGATCTCGCCTTCGGCCTCCACGACCTCCTTCACCACCGCTTTGAGCCTTTCCTCGAATTCGCCCCGGTACTTGGCTCCAGCGATCAATGCGCCCATGTCAAGGGAGTAGATCGTCTTGGATTTCAAGTTTTCGGGCACGTCACCAGATACGATCCTGTGCGCCAGGCCCTCCGCGATCGCGGTCTTGCCCACACCGGGCTCCCCGATGAGGATCGGATTGTTTTTGGTGCGGCGAGTGAGGATGTGCAGCACGCGGCGGATTTCCTCGTCGCGGCCGATCACGGGGTCGAGTTTGCCCGCACGAACCAGCTCGTTCAGGTTGCGGCTGTATTTTTCGAGCGCATTGAAGGTGGCTTCGGCGTTCTGGTCATCGACTTTCTTGCCGCCACGGACCTCTTTGATGGCTTTTTCGAGGGTCTTGGCATCGGCGCCCTGAGCCTTGAGGATGGCGCCCGCCTTGTCATCACCACGCAGCATCGCGAGCAGCATGTGGTCCACACTGACGTAGTCATCCTTGGCCTTGGTGGCTTCCTCTTCGGCTACCTTCAGGAGCTTTTCCATGTCCTTGCCGAGGTAGGCTTGACCCGTGTCGGAGACCTTGGGGTAGGTCGCGATCAATTCATCGATTTTCTTGCGGGTATGGTCCAGGTTGATGCCCATCTTCTTGAGCATCGTGTGGACGATGTTCTCCTCCGCCGTGAGCAATGCCTTGAGCAAGTGCCCAGACTCGAGGAACTGTTGGTTGTTTCCCTTGGCAATCTCAGCAGCCTGCTGAATGGCCTCTTGGGATTTGATGGTGTATTTATTGAAATTCATAGGTCTAATTCAGTCCATTGTAGGGCAAGCGAAACTTGAACCAAAGTGGATTGAGAGTGGTGCAACTGTCAATTTAGCAGTTCCGAGTGCCGAATTGGCTGCAATTGCAGAAGCAGAAAGCAAATAGGCGGTCAAGTTGGCATTGGAGCGATTGTGGAAGCTCGGTGAATTCCTTATTTTGTATAAACAAGGTGAGATTGTGGGCAGGTCATCCAATAGCATAGGAGGTTAGGGGAGCTTATTTTTGAGTTCGCCATTTGGGGGATTTGTACTTCATACCTGCTTTCTTGGGTGATAAGTGGGAAGCGGTTGACTACTTGGTTGAGTTGGCTGGGAAGGATGATCATGGGTACTTTTTTGTGCAAGTGAAATCTACTGCCCAATCGAAGCCTAATGATAGAATGCTACCGATGCCAATTTCGAGTGAAAAACTTGAGTCTTTGATGTCGTATCCTGCCCGACCTATCTTGCCTTTGTTGATACAAATTCGAGGAAAGGTATTCATCAAGCTGCCATGGATGGTGGAAAATACACCTCTACCCTCCAGTGGAACTGACCTCCGATGTGTGCAGAGCTTTAGCGGATGAGGTCACTGAATTTTGGTCCAAGTTCGAGACAAGTCGGATCAAGGCAACTTTTGAATCGAGATTCCAGAGACACAAGCGGCATGTTGAGCAACTCCGGGCTGAGGCCATTGCTAAGATCTTGATCTTGAGCAGTAATCCTGAAATGTTGATCGAAGAGACCAGGAGCGACATCGCGGATTTCGTCATCAAACTACCGAACTCGCATGCAAGAGTGGCTGTGGAGGTAAAGATGACCTGCAACCTTGCTCAAGAAGAAGCGCCTGTTGGCCGAAATCACTTCTAGGTTTCCGCCACAAGAAGAGAGGGTTTGTCCTCTTGGTGGTGGTAGAGGAAATGAAGTTGATGGGAGGCTCGCTTTGCTCGCCAATTGACTGTTGATGGACACTCGAAATCGCCAAGGATGCGAAGTTGTTGCCTATTCGGTACTTCGCAACAATATTTTGGTGAAGTGGCCAGTCGATATGAAGCATTGAGAAACTCGCGTCTTGAACTGCTTATGAATTCCAGATTAAGGATTTGCCTGTCAACAACATTGGCTTGGTTGACGATCACAGCCTCTTCCCTACACGCCAACGACTGGTGTCTTTTACGCACAGGGCAATCACCTCGTGCCAGTGCAGGAGACGGTGGTACAGTTGCAGAAGGAGGTGCTCAAGCTCAAGCGGGATGGGGAGTGGATGCAGGTGGATGTGGACTTTGAATTCTTCAATCCCGGCCCGGCGAAGACGGTGATCGTGGGTTTTGTGACGCCTCCGGCGATGGGGGATGTGACTGAGGAATTGGCCGCGCATCCACAAATCCGGGAGTTCTCAGCAGTGGTGAATGGGAAAGACCTGCCTTTCAAGGTGGCTGTGATGGAAGATACAGGCTTTGATTTGGGCAATGACGATGAGGTGGGAGGACAGGATTTTGTCTATTATTTCGATGTCCAATTCAAGGAAGGGTTGAACCGGATTCAGCACCGTTACCATTTTCGGGGCGGCAGCAGCGTGGAGATGTATTACGATTTCCCCTATCGATTGACCACGGGAAACACTTGGGCCAATGAGGAAATCGGAGATTTTACCCTAGAAATTGACATGGGCGACCGGGAGCTGTTCGCGTTGCCTTGGAGCTTTACCTACAATGATTCCCCTGCGGAGTGGGCCTTTACAGGCACTGGTAAGATGGGGAAGAAGTCCGACATCTTGATGGAGTCCTATTATCGCTCGGTGTATGTGCATGAAGGCAGTATTCAACTCAAAACCAAGCACTTTCACCCTGATAGGGACCTGCTCGTTTGCAGTTTCGTGTTGTACAATCAGGCTTATGCTTGGGGGCGACCCGACCTCTCAGAAGAGGTCAATGAATGGCTGCCTTGTGGCCTGTTTGCCTCGAATGATTCCTCTTGCCTGCTGGAGCTGAGCGACAAGCAGTTGCGGATACTGCGGAATTTCTTCTATGCTCGCAAGGGGCTGGAATTCCAAAGCGCCGACCTCAAGAAGTATTTCGGGCAATTCATTTGGTACGATCCCATCCCGGGCCTCAAGCCGGATGGCATTGCGCTTGAGGAGTGGGAGCATGAGACAATTCGGGCGATCATGACAGAGGAAAGCCGCCGTCGGAAGTAGCGGATTTCCGCAGAAATCGATTTGGTGTAAGTGTCCTGGTCGTCGAGATGCAGCATTTGCAACTTGATGGGATGAATCGTTGCATTTGTTGTACAAGGTCCATTTCAGGGCTCATGCTCAGCGGGAAACGCAAATTCGAGCCATGTCCGTTGCGGCGAATGAACCTGGGTTTTTCGTAGCTTGGGAGGAATAGGCTTGAATTGCACACATGGGAAAGCGAATCTTGGTTTGGGCAGTGATGTTGTTGGCGGTTGGCTGCTTGCATGCGCAGGATGTGACCGGGCGGATCAGCGGGAGGATTGTGGATGCAGTGACGAATGCGCCGCTTGCAGGTGCGACGGTGCGGTTGCTGCGGGACAGCACAGCGGTGACGGGAGCTGTCGCGGGGACGGAAGGGGACTATGTGATCGCCGATGTGCCTGTGGGACGCTATGCGCTGCAGGTGCAGTTCGATGCCTATCGCAGCAAGGTCACACCGGATGTGGTGGTGCTGTCAAGCAAGACGACGGTGGTGGATGTGTCCATGGAGGAGATGATTGTGGAGGTGAAGGCGGTCACGATTGAGGCGAGCAAGGCAGGTGAGGCGCAAAATGAAATGTCCACTGTCTCCGCGCGATCATTTTCAGTCGCAGAGGCGGAGCGCTACGCGGGGAGTAGGGGGGACCCCGCACGGATGGCGAGCAATTTCGCTGGCGTCCAAGGCACCGATGATACCCGCAATGACATCGTGATCCGAGGCAACTCGCCCTTGGGGGTGAATTATCGCTTGGACGGGGTGAACATCCCCAATCCGAATCACTTTGCGATCACAGGTAGCGCGGGCGGTCCGGTCGGTATGCTGAACAATAAAGTGCTGGCTTCGAGCGACTTTTTCACGGGGGCTTTCCCTGCCGAATATGGGAATTCGCTCTCCGGGACGTTTGATTTGAAGTTCCGGAAGGGTATCACGGACAGGCACGAATTCACCTTGCAGGCGGGGATATTTGGGGCGGAGGCGACCGGGGAGGGGCCGCTGGGCAAGGCCAATGCCAACGGGCTACGTCCGAGTTACCTCTTCAATCTGCGCTATGCGACGCTGAGTTTCTTCGCTGCGGCAGGCATTGACATCGGGACTACGGCGATTCCGAAATACAGCGACATGGCCTTCAAACTCAATTTTCCCTTGAAAAAGGGCGCGGAGCTGAGCTGGTTTGGCCTCGGCGGCAAGAGCAAGATCGACTTCGTCGTGAGCGATGACGAGAAGCAGGATGCGAGGGAGATATTTGCATCTGGGACGCGCGACGAGTATTTCCGGGCTGGAATGGGGGTGACGGGCCTGCGCTACACGAAACTGAATGGATCGAAGGGACTCTTTCGGGCATCGCTCGCCTACGCGCTTGAGCAGACGGACATGAACCAATTCGACGTATGGCGGCACACCTCCGGGCCGGATTCGACGTTTGTCCTGGACAGCATCACCCGCAATATGGGGTTCCGCAACAACCTGCACCGGGTGCTTTCCCATACATCCTACCGCCACAAATTCAGTTCGCGTCACAGCATGCAATTCGGTCTGGTCGCCGATGCCTACTACCAAAAACTGCATGATAGCATCGTGAATGTGCCTGGTATAGAGGATTTTCACTCGCGGATGAACTATGATGGCCTCGAATTCCTCCTGCAGCCCTATGCGCAGTGGAAGTACAATGCGAGTGAACGCCTGAGCCTGAATGCGGGCGTCCATGGCCAAATATTCACCCTCAATTCCCGTAGCATGGCGATCGAGCCTCGCGCTGGAATGAAATGGGCAATTTCGGATCGGCAGAGCCTCAACATTGGGACGGGATTGCACAGCCAATTGCAGCCCTACTACATCTATTTCCAGCAGCAGGCCGATTCCAATGGCAATTTCTCGATGCACAATACCGACCTGGGATTTTCCAAGAGCCTGCATTTTGTCGTGGGGCATGATTGGTTCATTGGGAAATTCCTGCGGACCCGCGTGGAAGTCTATTACCAGCATCTCTTCAATGCCCCTGTCGATACATTCAGTTCTAGCTTCTCGATGCTGAACCAAGGCTCGGGTTTTGACCGGTATTTCCCCGGAAAACTGACCAACGCTGGCACGGGCCGGAACTATGGGATGGAATTGACGGTCGAGAAATTCTTCAGCCGGAATTGGTTCGTCCTTGCCACGGCCTCCGTCTTCGACAGTAAATACCAAGGCAGTGACGGCCGCACCTACAACACCGATTTCAATAGCTCCTTCGTTGCCAATATCCTCGGCACCAAGGAGTTCAATTGGGGCAAAAAACGCAAGGTCACCCTCGGCATTGGCGGAAAGCTCACGTATGCAGGTGGCAAGCGCTATTCACCGCTCGACACACTCGCTTCCATCGCCATCGCGGACGAGGTCGTGCTCGACTCCGCCCGGAACACTCTGCAATTCCCCAACTATTTTCGTGCCGATGTCAAGCTCTATTACCGCATCAACGCCGCCAAGCTCACACATGAAATCGGCATCGACCTCGTCAATGTGACTGGGCAGGCGAACCTCCTGCGGCTACAATACGTCGGCGGGACAAGGGTATTTGCACCAGTGAATCAGATCGGCTTCCTGCCGATTTTCTACTATCGCGTGAATTTTGCTGTGGGGAGGAAGCGGGGGTAGATCCTCGTGAGAAATCAACCTTTTCTGAAGTCTCTTGGAAATTGAGAGGGATGCATGACCGCCTCGACCAGTACCTTTTGGGTGGATTCGAAAAGGCGGTAGTGGATCAGGTGAGGAAAGCGGTGAAGTGATTTGTATCGAATTTCACCATAACGAAGCTGATAGTGTGGGAATTCGGAAAGAGATTGGAGGCTCCTCTCAAAGTCTGTCATGAATTCATCCCCTAAACCCGTTCGCTGAAATTCGTACCATTTGTAAATTTCCACCAAATCCGCCTCTGCAGTGGTGGAAATCAGCACCGAATACTTCATTTCTTGCTGCGAATTCGGGCAACAACTTCTTCCCAAGGCCGATACTCGCTTGGAGTATTCGAGGCTATCCTGCGCTCAACTTCCTCTTTTTGGGCCGCCAGCACTTCATTCTCTGGAACCAAGTGTATCCCATAACCCAATTGTTCCATCAGGTCAATGAAGAACTGCTTTTTTGCCGCCGGTACCTGAACAGTGAACTCTTCCATATTCGTCCCTATTTGCCCAAATATACGACCAATTGAGGCAACTCGGTCAAGTGTGAGGGATCTTCCTCGTAGCAGAGCGGTTTCCTCAGAACGGGAAGAAATCCCCACCTCCGCCACCGCCTGTGTTGCCGTGAGCCTCTTCGTTGATGCGGCTTTGGCGGGTGATGGTGTTTTGGCCTCCGTAGCCTTGGGCAGCGAGGCTTTGCTCCATCTGATGGTCCTCAAGGTCGGCGAACTTCGCGAACTTCTTGATGAACTGCAGCTTGACGTCACCCACAGGGCCGGAACGTTGCTTGGCGATGATCACCTCGCAGACGTTGGCGGTGGAACTGCCGTCCTCGTAGGTGGTGAGGCCGTAGTACTCCGGACGGTAGAGGAACATGACCATGTCGGCGTCCTGCTCGATGGAGCCGGATTCCCGAAGGTCACTCAGCATCGGCTTCTTGTCGCCGCCGCGGGTTTCCACGGAGCGGCTGAGCTGTGAGAGCGCGATGATCGGGATGCTGAGCTCCTTGGCAAGCTCCTTCAGACCCCGGGAGATGCCCGCGATTTCCTGTTCACGGTTGCCGCCGCCCTTGACGTTGCCAGTCATGAGCTGCAGGTAGTCGATGATGATCATGCCGATGTTTTTCTCGGCCTTGAGACGGCGACCCTTGGCGCGCAAGTCCATGATCGAGAGGGCGGGCGTGTCGTCGATGTAGAGCGGCGCCTTGCTCAGTGCACCGATACGGTTCGTGAGTTGCTCCCATTCGTAACGTTCGAGGCGGCCGGTTCGCACCTTTTGGGCATCGACCTCGGCTTCGGCGCAGAGGAGGCGCTGCACGAGCTGCGAGCCATCCATTTCCAATGAGAAGAAGGCCACTGGCACTCCGAAGCGCACAGCCGTGTTGCGGGCCATCGTCAGGGTGAATGCGGTCTTACCCATAGCTGGGCGGGCAGCCACGATGATGAGGTCGGCAGGGTGGAAGCCGGAGGTCATCTGATCGAGCAGGCTGAAGCCCGTGGCCACACCCGTCACACCGCCCTCGGTGCCCTGGACGGATTCGAGTTTTTTCAGGGTCGTGACCACGAGGTCGCTCATGGCCATGTAGTTCCGGCGGAGGTTGGTCTCGGAGAGTGAGAACAGTTCCTGCTCGGTTCGGTCCAGGAGTTCGAATACGTCCGTGGTTTCGTCGTAAGCCAGGTTCACCACACCGTCGCCGATCTTGATCAGCTCACGCATGAGGTACTTCTGAGCGATCACCCGGGCGTGGTACTCGATGTTGGCAGCAGAGGCGACCTTGCTCGTGAGTTCCGTGAGGTAGAAGACGCCGCCTGCGGCCTCCAGCATGCCTGTGCTCGCGAGGTGGTTCTTGACGGTGAGCAGGTCGATGGGTTCGGAGTTCTGGAAGAGCTTGTTCACCGACTCGTAGATGAGCCGGTTGCCTTCCTTGTAGAACATCTCAGGGCGAACCACGTCCACGATCTTGTTCAGGGCATCCTTTTCCAGGAGCAAGGCGCCGAGGACAGCCTGCTCCATTTCGAGTGCTTGGGGAGGGACACGGCCCGGCCGCAGGGTCTGCGGAACCACGTTCTTCCCTTTGCGCGACAAGAATTCTGCGGACGGCGCGTAATGCACGCCTTCCGGTGTATAGTGATCGCTCATATAAACTGTGTTGGGTGGGTCCGAGGAGAAACCCAGCGCTCAAAATTAGGCAGACTTTTCAATTCCGTACCGTCCACAATTGCCAAGCCGACCCATCGAAAAGTGCTAAGTCGCTCATTCTGAATCTACGCAGATTGCCACCATTTTATCCTCATAGGATGTCCACAATTGTGAATAATCCTCGCGGGGATGTACGAACTGAAAAATCAGGTTTTGCCCATCGGCGAAATTCAGGTATTTTGAGGGCATCATGTTCATCAAAGCCAAAAACGGATTCTTGCTCGGGTGGCGTTCAGGATTGCTACTGCTCATGGTGGCAGGTAGCATGGGCCTCACCTCCTGCAAGGAAGAGGACACCGACCCGCCTGCGGTATCGCTGGGTGAGCCGGGGTCGGGCTTTTCCGTCGAGGCCAATACCGAATTCCGCATCGCTGGCAGGGCGACTGATGACCGGGAAGTGACGCAAGTGACAGCCATCCTGTTTGATACACAGACTGAGACGGTGGTTCGGACACATTCCGAGTCATTGGAAGGGCCACGGGTGGACTTTGACTTCATGATGCCTGCGGGAGACAGGTACACGCCGGGCGGGGAATACACCCTGATGGTGACGGCAATGGATGCCGCTGAGAACACTGGCTCAGCCTTCCAGCAGATCACCGTGCAGGAGCTGCCGCTGGAGTTCCGTGGGGTGTACTGGGCAGGGCAGGGGGGAGGCAATCTGTACCAGGTGGGATGGCGGGACACGAGTGCGGTCGTGCATACGGGTCCGGGTGGATTGTACTCGCTGAGCGACCTCCTCGTGGATAGCCGGAATGACCAAGTGGTTGCGACACAGTCCCTTGATGGAGCGATTTGGGGATGGGATGCCACGGACTTCACCAACATTTTCCAGGTAAACCTTTCAGAGGGGATGGGAACCGAGACGTTTTCTGGAGTTTCCAACAACCGCAAGGGATACTATTGCTCCGTGAGGGTGCCTTCGTACCTGCGCGGTTACCGCTCGGATGGCTCGGTTTTGGGTGAGTTTGACGATGCAGTTTATCCCGGGACGGCAGTTTTGGCGACCGCGGATCGGGTTTATCTGGGGCAGCGCGGTGTCTTGGGTACCCCCATGAAGTTGGACGTCTATGATGCAAATACGCGGGCGCTTCAAGCCACGCAAGTGGTGGACTGGACGGTGGGCAGGATCGTAGAGGTGAACGAGGAGCAAATCGCAGTTTCTGGAAACATGAATGGAATGGGGCAAATCCTGGTTCTGGACCGGGGTTCGCTGGTGAGAAACGAGGAAACAGAACTCACGGACTCCATCGTGGACATGGTCTCGGGCTCGGGAAGGGTTTGGGTGCTGACAGAGAGTGGTTTATATGAATATTTTGTCGCATCGGGGACACTGTCATCTGTTCTGGTGTCCGGCACTTATTCGGCTCTAGGAATTGACGCTGCAAGCGTCAGAATTTTCCTCGGGAAACAGGATGCGATTGAGGTCAGAACGGGGGCTGGGAGCCTAGTGGAGGAGATCATGGGAAGTTTTGGAGCCGTCCGATTCATCCGCAGCCGTTACAACAAATAAGCGAATCTGCGTCAGGCACTTTCTTGATGATGTAAGGCTGGAACGAAAAGCGTCGCGAGCCGCGTTGCGATTGAGCACCTTTTTTCGGAACTTTTCGGGAATGATGGTAAAGAACCTTAATTTTGTCACTGTTTTGAAATTAATACCAGAAGTAATTCATCCTTTTATGAACAGCAAAGTGCGTTTTGGTGTTTCCAGGTCTCCCTGGATGCTTGCTTGCTTGGGCTTGATGCTGCTCGGACTGTCAACCCTACAGTCCTGCAAAAAGGAGTATTTCGAGATGGATCGCGTGAAGGATCCAACTTGGAACCCCGCTTTGGCGGTGCCCCTGATCAAATCCACCATTACAGTTCCTGAAGTATTGGACCGTTTTGATGACCAAGACATCATCGTTGTGGATACAACGGGGATTTTGGCCCTGCGGTATTTCAGCAACATTTTCTCGGTTTCTGCGGACAGCGTGATCTCTTTCTCCGATCAGCAGACCTCACAATCCTACGCGCTTACCGTAGGCGACGTGGGCGTGTTGACGGGCTCCGGAACGGTGACAGTGCCACAGGTGAACGGTTTTGTGGCTTTTGACGTGAGCAACATGACCCCGCAGCCGGAGGTTCACTCGATCACTTTCAAGAACGGCAACATCGTGCTGGACGTGACTTCGCAGTTTTCCTTCCCGACGGATGTCAGGGTGCAGATTCCCAGCCTCACGGTTGGCTCTTCCACCTACGACCAGACCCTCACTGGCGTGACCAATGGCAACCCCGGTCAATTGACCATCCCCTTGACCAACGCCATTTTGGATCTCACCCAGGGCAACCCTGCCTACAATCAGATTCATGTGATCATGGACATGACCATCCACGGTGGCTCTGGTTCTGGCCTGCCCGGGTCTTCCGTGACAGTGACCGCTAGCCTGCAAGGAATGCAGTTTGCCACCGTGATCGGTGACATGAAGCAGCAGCAGGTCCAGCAAACTGATGGTGAGGTGCGGATTCGCTTTTTCGAAAACGATACGACTGGCAACAGCAGCGGCGAAATCCACTGGGCAGACCCCCGCGTGAAGGCCATCTTCACCAACGGCGTCGGCGCTGGCGTGCAGATCAACATCACCAACCTGAACTTCGTGAGCCCCTACAACGGCTCCAACCAACTTTCGGGCACCACTCCGCTCCTGAACAACCCCACGATCAACTTCAACTCGCTGATCGGTGGCACGGCACTGTCCATCTTCGACGTCAACCGGACCAACTCCAACATTGTCACGGTTGCAGATGCCAAGCCGACTAAGTTGTACTACGGCTTCAACGCCTTGCTCAACCCAGCAGGTGGCACCAACATCAACTGGCTCAAGGACACCAGCAAGGTGCGTCTGGACATGGAAGTCTTCCTGCCCTTCGACGGTACAGCCAAGGATTTCCGCCGTGCGGACACGACCGAGGTGGACATTTTCCCACTCAACGAGGACGTGGAGGAAATCGAATCTGTCACCTTCCGCCTCACCATCGACAACGGCTTCCCGGCTGATGCCCATGGTCAGGTCTATTTCTACGACTCCACCCTCAGCGCCAACAACCCTGGCGTCCTCATCGACTCTCTGTTCCAACCCGGAAGGGCCACCATCTTCGCCTCACCAGCTGTTCCCAGCAGCGGTCATGTCGATCAAAGCCAGAAGGTCCGCACTACCGTGGACATCACGGTGGACCGCGATCTGCTGAACAAGCTCGAAGCCAATGGCTTCCGCAAGATCATCGCCCGTGGCTGGATCGACACTTACCAGCTTGGCTCACAAAATGTTCAGATCTATCAGGACTACGCCATGGACATGTGGCTGGGTCTGATGGTCAAAGCCAAGTACCGTGTCCGACTCTGATGCAGGGATAGTTTCGAAGATTGAGGAACAAAAGAATACCGAATAAGATGCAACTACGATATAAAGTATTGTTTTTCTTCATGTTGTGCATGGGATCGGTGGGCTTGGCCCAGACAGATCTCACCCTGTACAACATGAACAGGACGCCGCAGTCCATGTACCAAAACCCGGCGCTCACCCCGCCCACGAAGGTGAACATCGGACTGCCGATCATTTCGTCCATCTATTTCCAAGGTGTCAACACTGGTTTTGCTTGGAAAGACCTCATGGTGCTGGGTTCTGACGACTCCCTCACCATTGACCCCGACAACATGCTTTCCAAACTGGCGAGCAAGAACATCTTCGGGGTGAATTTCAACACTGACCTGCTTTCTGTGGGCTTCCGCAGCGGCAAGGGTTACTTTAGCCTGAATGCAACCTCCAAGGCTTACGCCCGCTTCCTCTACCCGAAAGATTTCTTCGGCCTGGTCTGGAAGGGCAATGCTGGCTACAACATGGGCGAGCGTGTGGACTTCGGTAGCTTGGCGCTGGATGCTGGTCTTTACCATGAACTGGGCCTTGGCTATACCCGTGACATCTTTGATGACGGCCGCCTGAAAATCGGTGGTCGCCTGAAGTACCTGAACGGCGTCGCCAACGTGTACACCAAGCGGAGCAACATCGCGCTCACCACGGATCAGCAATTCTTTTACCTGACTGCTGATGCCGACTTCCAAATCAACGGCGCTGGCGTTCCTGGCCTGTTGATGGGCGGCGATTCGATCGCTAGTGGCGAATTCACTCCGACCAGCATGCTCTTCGGCAAGAACCATGGCATGGGTGTGGACCTCGGCTTCAGCTGGGACGTAGTGCCTGAAAAACTCCGCGTGAGCGGTAGTTTGGTGGACCTTGGATTCATTCGTTGGAAGGATACCCCAACCAACATCAGCACCAACAATGGTCACTTTGAGTTCCAGGGTATCGACATTGCTGACTTCCCGCAGCAGACGGACAGCATCAATGGCAACTACTTCGACTCATTGGGCACTGCCATCCTCGACAGCATCAGCGGCATCTTCATCCCTGACACGACCCATGAGGCCTACACCGCCATGACCATTCCCCGGTTCTATGTCGGCGGCAACTACCTCATCAACGAGCGGATGAACGCAGGCTTGCTCTTCTGTGGCGAGGTGTACAAAGGCATTTTCCGCCCTGCGGTAACCGCCTCCTTCAACCTGGCTCTTGGCCGTTGGCTGCAACTGAGCGCAAGCTGGAGCTATGCCAACAGAAGCTTCCTGAATCCCGGTCTTGGCTTGTCCTTGAATGCTGGCCCTGTGCAGATTTACGCTGTCACGGATAACCTCCTTGCTGCATTTGCTCCGCAATCTGTCCGTCAAGCCCACGTCCACGCTGGTATCAACCTGACCATGGGTTGGAAGCCGAAGGACATGGACCATGACGGCATCCCCGACAAGGACGACGCCTGCCCGGCTGACTCCGGCCTCGTTGAATTCCAAGGTTGCCCTGACCGCGACGGCGACAAGATCATCGACAAAAACGACGTCTGCCCCGACGTGCCCGGCCTCGCCCAATTCAGCGGTTGCCCAGATACGGACGGCGACGGTATCGTGGACAGCAGCGACGTGTGCGTGGACATCCCCGGCTTGGCTGAGTTCCAAGGTTGCCCCGACAAGGACGGCGACAAGATTCCGGACAAGGATGATGCCTGCCCGGATGAGGCTGGTCCCAAGGAAACCAATGGTTGCCCCGACCGCGACCGCGACGGCGTCCTCGACAGCCAAGACCTCTGCCCCGACAAGCCCGGACCTGCTGAGCACAAAGGCTGCCCGGATACCGACGGCGACGGCATCTTCGACAACGAAGACAAGTGCGTGGACGACTTCGGACCGCAAGACAACTTCGGCTGTCCCTACGGTGACCTTGACAAGGACGGCGTGTTCGACCGCGAAGACCGCTGCGTTGACACCCCTGGTCCGAAGGAAAACCAAGGCTGTCCTTACGGTGACCTCGACGGTGACGGCGTGACCGACAACGTGGACGATTGCCCGAACACTCCTGGACCCGCCGACAACAAAGGCTGTCCGAAGTTGACCGAGAAAGAGCAGGAAATCCTTGACCTCGCATTCAGCAACCTCGAATTCGAGTCCGGCAAGGCCATCATCCGCTCCACCTCCTTCGACGAACTTGACAGCCTCGCTGCCCTGCTCGTCGGCCGTCCGGATTGGAAGCTCCGTATCGCGGGCCACACCGACAACGTGGGCAACCCGAACGCCAACATGACCCTCTCGAAGAACCGTTCCAACGCTGTCAAGGATTACCTGAACAGCCGTGGCGTGGCTCAAGAGCGCTTCATCGTGGAATGGTACGGTCAGACCAAGCCGCTCGTCCCCAACACCACTGCGGCCAACAAGCAGAAAAACCGCCGCGTGGAAATGGAGGTCAAGTTTGAATAAGCAGGCGTAAGCCTCTGAAATGGAAGCAGTCCGGATTCCCTTGGGAGTCCGGACTGCTGCTTTTTTGGTGGGGGAGTTGAAAGAATCGGTTGAGATGCTAGCGCACAAGGGGGAATGTTGTCAAGGATGGCTAGGCGCGCCTTACCAATCCTTATCTCCTCGCCCGCCAATTCCTGGCAAGCAGCGAGAAGATCACCGAATCATAAAACTGCCCCCGAAACTCCCAATTCTCCTTGAAATGGGCCTCCTGCACGAAGCCAAATTTCCGCAGCAGGGCATGGCTGGCATCATTTCCGACGCTGGTATTGGCTTCCAGGCTGTGCAGCCCGATCACATCGAAGGCAAAGCGCAGCACTTCAGCCATCGCCTCGCTCATGAACCCGCCTTTCCAATACTCCGGAAGCAGCGTGTATCCCACTTCGCCGCGGTGATTCTTCTTGTCGAGCCGCCAGATCGAGATGTCCCCAATGACCCGTGGATCGTCAGGTAGGCAAATCGCCCAACTGATCCCGTTTCCTTGGTTGTAGGTGTCCTTGATGGAACGAATGAGTTCGGCCACCGCCGCTGCATCCTTGTCATTTTCCCGGTCCAGGTACTTGGTGACTTCCGGACGGGTCCGGAGGAAAAACATGTCCTCCGCATCGGATTCCTGCTTTTCGCGCAGCCGCAGCCGGGCAGTCCTGATTTCGGGGAATGGGCCGAAGTTGATTTCGAGCATGGGTAAATATAGGAGATTTGAGGGCTTGGTGTACATCGAAAAGGCGAACAGCATTCCCCCGATTTGCTCATCGAGGGCGGGGCCGATTGGGAAGATGGATTTTGCGAGTCCCAGCGTGAAATCAAGCACAAGAATGTGAATCCCATCCCCTATTTTTGCAAAATGGCCTCAAAAATCGAGAATTGGGGCTAGGTCGCTCAGTTTCAGGCTGCTGCGGCTGTTATTCAATGGGCTTGAAACGCAAAATAGCGGAAATCTGGGCACGGCGTCGCGCCAAGGCCATCCGGAAGGTCCACGAGGATCCCGTAGGCTCGCAGCACCGCACCCTCATGGACTTGGTCTCCAAGGCTGCCAACACGCAGTTTGGGAAGAACCACGGCTTTGCTGTGATCACCAATCCGCAGGAGTTCCGCGCCCGCGTCCCAGTCCGCGATTACGAGGCCGGATTGGAGTATTTCCTGCAAATCCGGCGCGGGGTGCCTGATGTGATGTGGCCCGGCAAGCCCATTTACCTCGCCAAGACCTCCGGCACCGTCAGCGGCGCCAAGTACATCCCCATCACCCGGGATTCCATCAAGTTCCAGCTCCTCGGCGCGCGCGATGCCTTGATGATGTACATCGTCTCCTCCGGCAACAGCAGCTTCCTCGATGGCAACATGATGTTCCTGAGCGGCAGCCCCGCCTTGGAAAGCAATGAATGGGGCATGAAGGTCGGGCGCCTGTCCGGCATCGTGAACCATTGGGTGCCCGGTTACCTCAAGCGGAATCAGGTGCCGACCTACGAGACGAATTGCATCGAGGTCTGGGAGGAAAAAATCGAAAAAATCCTCGACGAGACTGCCCCGCGCGACCTGCGGCTCATTTCTGGGATTCCGCCGTGGGTGCAGATGTATTTTGAGCGCTTGCATGACCGGACGGGCAAGACCCCCTTGCAGCAGTGGCCCAATATGAGCGTCTTCGTGCAAGGAGGGGTCGATTTTTCGCCCTATGCGCCCGTATTCAAGAAATTTTTCGAAGGGAAACTCCACATTGTAGAGGTCTTTCCGGCTTCCGAGGGCTTCTTCGCGATCCAGGATACTCTTGAGAATCAGGGACTGCTCCTGAATCTGGACTACGGCATCTACTACGAATTCATCCCCGTCGAGGAATACGGCAACCCCGATGCCCGCCGATTGGGCATAGAGGACGTCGAACTCGACAAGCAATACGCCCTCGTTGTGAGCACCAATGCAGGTCTCTGGGCATACGACATCGGGGACACCGTCAAGTTCGTGAGCCTCAAGCCGCACCGCATCCGCGTGACCGGGCGCGTGAAGCACTTCATCAGCGCATTTGGCGAGCACGTCATCAGCGAGGAGGTGAACAAGGCCATGATCGCAGCCTGCGCCACGCACCATGCCGAGGTCAGCGAGTTCACCGTGGCACCGATGGTGCTGCCTGGGGAAGGCGAGAGCTACCACGAATGGTTCATCGACTTTGACAGGAAGCCTGTGGACATGGAAGCGTTCAGCGAAACCCTCGATACCGAGATGCGTAAGCAGAACGCCTATTACGATGACCTGCGTGCAGGTGCCATGCTCAAGCCGGCGCTTCTGCGGGTGCTCCGCCGCAATGCGACCCGCGATTACATGCGCGCACAGGGCAAGCTCGGTGGGCAAAACAAGTTTCCGCGCCTCAGCAATAACAGAAAGATCGCGGATTGGTTGATGGAATACATTGAAGGCGGACAATCGCCACAACCTAGCTGATTGGAAGACAATAAACGCCATATCGCCATCCTCGGGTCCACAGGGTCCATCGGCACACAGGCTCTGGAGGTGATCGCCCTCCACAGTGACCTGCTTTCCGTCAGCGTCCTCACCGCGCACCACAATGCCGACCTGCTCATTCAGCAAGCCCGGCAATTCCTGCCAAACGCCGTCGTCATCGTGAACAAGGCCCTGCACGGCCAAGTCCGCGACGCCCTCGAAGACCTGCCCATCAAGGTCTGGGCAGGGGAGGAGGCGCTCGAGCAGGTCGTGGCCATGGAGGAGATTGACCTCGTCCTGACGGCCCTCGTGGGCTTTTCCGGCTTGCGACCGACGCTGAATGCTATCCGCAACGGCAAGCACATTGCTCTCGCGAACAAGGAGACCTTGGTCGTGGCAGGTCAGCTCGTCACGCAGCTCGCGAAGGAGCACCGTGTGAGCATCCTCCCCGTGGACAGCGAGCACAGCGCCATCTTCCAATGCCTTGTGGGTGAGCAGATCAATCCCATCGAGAAGATTTACCTAACCGCATCCGGCGGGCCTTTCCGGGGCTACAGCCGGGAGGCACTCGCGCAGGTCACCAAGGCGCAGGCCCTCAAGCATCCCAACTGGGACATGGGCGCCGAGATCACCATTGACTCTGCAAGCATGATGAACAAGGGCTTGGAGGTGATCGAGGCAAAATGGCTCTTTGGGCTATCGGACGCTCAAATCGACATCGTGGTGCATCCGCAGTCGATCATCCACAGCATGGTGCAGTTCGAGGATGGCAGCATGAAGGCGCAAATGGGCTTGCCGGATATGCGCCTGCCCATTCAGTATGCCCTGCTTTTCCCGCATCGCGGCAAAAACGATTGGCCGCGGCTCCCGTTTTCGAAGTATCCCTCGCTCACATTTGAAGATGTGGACCGGGATGTGTTCTCCAATGTCCGCCACGCATTTGATGCCATGGCGATGGGCGGAAATGCCCCTTGCATCCTGAATGCCGCGAACGAAATCACCGTCCGGCTGTTTTTGGAAGAAAAGATCAAATTCACCGATATCGCTGACCTGAATGGCCATGCCCTGCATTCGCTCCCGCACATCGCGGACGCGACACTGGAGCAGCTGTTCGAAACCGATCGCTCAGCACGCGCTTGGGTGATGGAGCAGGTTCAGACGACACACATATAATCAAGAATCCCGAAGGTTAAATCTCGAAATGGAATTACTCAGAACGATAGGATTGATGCTGCTGGCACTGAGCATCTTGATTGTGATCCACGAAGCGGGTCACTTTTGGGCGGCTCGGATGTTCAAGATCAAGGTAGAGAAGTTCTTCTTGTTTTTTGACTACAAGTTCAAGCTCTTCAGTGTCAAAAAAGGCGAAACCGAATACGGAGTGGGATGGATTCCCCTCGGCGGCTACGTCAAAATTTCCGGGATGCTTGACGAGAGCATGGACGAGGAGCAAATGAAACAACCCGCCCAACCATGGGAATTCCGCTCCAAGCCCATTTGGCAGCGGCTCATCGTGATGCTCGGTGGTATCATCATGAACGTGATCTTGGGTTGCGTGATCTTCATCGGCCTGAAGTTCTTCGTTGGCGACAAGGTGACGCCCATCGCGAAGCTGGAAAATGGCATCTACGTCAGCGAGAAGTCCATCATGCACAAGCAGGGCTTCCGCACTGGTGATCAAATCCTGAGCTACCGCGGCGAGGTTTATCCCAATTTGGAGGACTACGCAAACCCAGCCAAGCTGATCGATGATGACAAGTGGTTTGAGGTGAAGCACCGCGATGGCAGCGTCGAAAAGATCGTGTTGCCAGAGGGCTTCTTGGACAAGTTTCAGGATGCGGGTGAGGGCTCGTTGTTTTTCCCAGAATTCACGCTGAACATCGAGGTCGCCACACCCGAGGACAGCACCAAGCTGGCGGAAGCCGATCCCAAGGCACGCCCCCAATCGATTCAAGCCTACCGTGCAGGTCTGCGAAAGGGCGACGTGGTGCGCAAGCTGAATGGGATCGAGATGCATGGCTACTCTGAGGTCAAGGAATACCTTCGCCTGAACGCGGGCGACTCGGTCGTCTTTGACGTGGATCGTGCCGGAAAACCGATGACCTTTATTGTCTGGCCAATCCAGCATTATTCCTGGATGCACGAAAACTATTCCGGGAACTACCCGGATGTCCTCGCTTTGGCGAACGGGACATTTGGGGTGGGTCCGAATGTAGAGGTAATGGCAGACACCCTCCGCTATGGCCTCGGTGAGGCGATCCCCAAGGGCATCGGAGCAGCATTCGCGGAGGTCGTGAACAACGTGAAGGGCCTCAAGGCGCTCGTCACTGGTAAGGTCAACGCCACCAAGAGCATGAGCGGCCCCATCGGCATTGCCAAGATCTACGGCCAAAGCTTTGAAAAAGGCGGCTGGACCATTTTCTGGCGGTTGACGGGCATGCTTTCCATGGTGCTTGCGGTCATGAACCTGCTCCCGATTCCGGTATTGGATGGCGGGCATGTACTGATTCTCAGCATCGAGGGCATCATCGGTCGGGAAATTCCGCTCAAGATCAAGGAGTACATCATGTACGCCGGCTTCATCATGGTGCTTGCCCTGATGGCCTTCGTGATAGGGAACGACATAGTGAAGTTGTTCTGAGCAATTTCCGATTCGAAAAACAGTACGGACAGGTCGCGACCTGTCCGTACTGTTTTGTGGGAGTTGATTTTGGCGCTTAGTGCTATTCTCGTATCGCTTCCATACAACCATGGAAACTAGCCAAATTCCTCAATCAGCCTTTTTCAAATCCACCCAAGTATAGGCTGAATTGCCTTTCACTTCATCCTCAGCAATCCAGCTCACCACAAAGGGCTGTTTGGATGGACTTGGCGATTGAAGGACTTTGATGAATTTGGTAGATCCGCTGCTGTCGATGACCTCCGCGGCCAAGGCATTTTCCTGCACGCCGTAACCGACGAGTTCCTCCACCATTAGGTCGATGTCACGATACGAGACACCCTTGCCTACGATGGCAAAATCATCGCTGTCCCGAATCGTGAAACCGCCTTGGAAATCAGGGTCGGGGTCGAGCTTGAGGCCAAACGGAAGCTTGGCTTTTTCAGATGTTCCCATTTTGTTGGAGTCACATGGCCCACATGCTGCTAGCAGCAGCGCGATCGCGAAAATGGGCAAGCAAGCGAATTTGTATCCTTTGTACACTGCAAGCCAGGTCAGTAGCCTGGATTCCTGAAGGTGAAGGAACGCGTTGCGACGTTGTAGTGATAGGGTGAACCGCCAAACCTTTCGAGGTTGGGGCCCATGCCGTCGGGTTGATAGCTGTCAAAGCCGAGTCCACCTAGGACGGTTTCGTCAATGAAATCAACGTCCCAGAACCCATCGTTCACGAACAGGCGGTAGTTGACCGTGCATTGGTCGCCATTGCAGGTGACTGCGTACTCGATGTTGGTCCGACCGATATGGAAGATCGTGGAAGTCATGTCCACGGAGAAATTCCCCGTCAAAGAGGTCGTCAAGCCGCCCGTGATGCGTTGGTGCCTGCGCTGAAAGTCAGGGTGATTGATCAGGGAATTGATGGAGTTGGGGCCGATGTCCACGGATGCGCCGCCGCCGTTCATGTAATGCGACCAAGCCTGGGACGTGGTTTCAATGACGGGCGTTGTGCGTACGGGTGCTGCCGCGCCGCCACCTGCATCTTGCTTCTGCACCACTCCGGCATCCTTTTTCTGAACTGGATTGGCACCTGCTTGCGATTGGCTGGTCAAGGCAAATGCCGGAGCGGCCATGCTCTTGCCTGCGGGGGCCTTGCTTTCAGATTCTCCGGATTCGGATAGCGCTTTCTTTTGTACTGGATCGACTTTCATGATTGAGAGAATTGACGATTTAGACTTCTATTGGCAATAAGTGGTCTCAATCTACTGAAAATGGGGGCATTTTTCCAAAGATTCGCAGTGCAGAGGTCTGGTTGCAGCGGGATGTGATTGATAGCGAGGGGATCGCATTTCCCACAAAAAAGAGAGGGCGACCCGTCGGGGCCGCCCTTTATGTCAAATCCTGGTGGATGGATCAGCGTCCGTATTCGTAGAAGCCGCGTCCGGTCTTGCGGCCGAGGTGACCTGCATTGACCATGTTCACGAGGAGCGGGCAGGGGGCGTACTTCGGATTGCCAAAGCCATCATGCAGCACCCGCAGGATCGCCAGGCAGACATCCAATCCGATGAAATCCGCCAATGTAAGCGGCCCCATGGGGTGGTTCATGCCCAGGCGCATCACGGTGTCGATCTCGTCGCGGCCGGCCACACCCTCGTACAGGGTGTAGATCGCCTCATTGATCATGGGCATGAGGATACGGTTGGCGACGAAGCCGGGGTAGTCATTGACTTCCACGGGATCCTTGCCGAGGTCGCGGCTCAGGTCCATGATGGCTTGCAGCACTTCTGGTGTGGTGTCATAGCCCTTGATGATCTCGATGAGCTTCATCAGCGGCACCGGGTTCATGAAGTGCATCCCGATCACTTGCTTGGGGCGCTTGGTCGCGGAGGCGATCAAGGTGATGGAAATGGAGCTGGTATTGGTGGCGAGGATGGCATGCTCGGGGGCATACTTGTCCATTTGCCCGAAGATTTTGAGCTTGAGGTCCAGGTTCTCAGTGGCAGCCTCGACCACGAGGTCGCGGTCACCCAGTGCGGCAGCCACGTCGGTCATGCCTTGGATGCGGCCGAGGGCAGCAACCTTGTCGGCCTCCGTCATGGTCTCCTTCTTGACCTGACGGTCCATGTTTTTGGCGATGGTATCCTTGCCGCGGTTCAGCGCGTCTTGGCTGATGTCCACGAGGTTCACATCATAGCCGCTTTGAGCAAACACGTGCGCGATCCCATTGCCCATGGTTCCTGCGCCGATGACAGCCACTTTCTTGTATTGAGCGATCATTGTCCAGAGAAATTTTCCCCGAAGATAGACCTTTTGTTTCAAGCTGTCAGCGGGAATTTCGAGCCAGTCGCGGGGACGGAATGCAGGAATAAAATCATTACTTTTTTGTGAAATTCTTTCATGCTCCTTTCGGATGATTTTCCTGTGATGTCCGCTGCAATTGTTTGAGGGAGTGGCATTCGCGTTGGGTGTTGGACTGGGGAGATGTGAACCATAGATGAAGATTCTAATGCCATTTTAAGCCAAAATCGCGGCAAAAGTAGGGATGGGGGCAAATTTTGCGCATTGTACCCTTCAAGGCGGA
This sequence comes from Bacteroidia bacterium, assembly GCA_046329055.1. GTDB lineage: Bacteria > Bacteroidota > Bacteroidia > J057 > JADKCL01 > JADKCL01. The sequence continues at coordinate 3,757 of JAXLVK010000035.1, read as the reverse complement.
TTCCAACATGTCCTGACTAGAATCATGAATCATTCTTGGTGAAATCCGGGAAATTTCTTACGTTAGCGGAAGTGAATTGGCGGTAAAGGAGATTCGCCACTGAATGCCGCCACCGAATTGGAGATCACCTAGGAACGCAGATTGTTTCGTTTTCAGAATGCTGGACGTATTCCACTGAATATCAATTGTTCATTTAATAAATCAACGCTGATTCAAGTTGAGTCGGGGCAATCCGATCGCAGGGGCAGCAATGCTCATTTTGCAAAATCCACGGTCTTTCAAGCTCGATTGAGTCAACGCAACCAACTCTTCTAATTCTTCATTATGAAAAAACTACCCACAGAGACGCGGTTTCGAAGGCACCCGAAAACCATTCGAATCCTCTTGGTCCTGCCGCTCCTGGCCTTGCTGCATTTGCAGGGAAAGGCGCAGCTGGACACGGAGTTTTGGTTTGCCGCACCTGAAATCTCGAATGGCAGCAACAACTTCGACTACCCGGTTCGCTTGCGCATCACCACCCTCGGGGCGGCGAGCACAGTGACGGTGACACAGCCCGCCAACCCCTCATTTCCCACACAGACGCTGACCGTCCCGGCCAACAGCGTGGGTACCATCGACCTCACCACTTGGTTGAGCATGGTGGAAAACCTGCCCGTGAACAACGTGAACAACTGGGGCTTGAGGATCACTGCGACGGCCAACGTGACCGTTTACTACGAAAACGCGAGCCTCCAATGCCTCTGCAACCCGGAAATTTGGGCGTTGAAGGGACGAAACGCGCTGGGAACGGATTTCTACACGCCTTTCCAGACCTTCCTGAACAATGCCGCCTACAATCCGGTGCCATTTTCCGCGTTTGACATCGTCGCAACGCAGAACAATACCACTGTGACCATCACCCCGACGCAAAACCTCGTGGGCCATGCGGCAGGGGTGCCCTACACCATCACCCTGCAACAGGGGCAAACCTATTCCGGCGTAGCGACGAGCCAAGCAGCCGCCGCTCACCCGACAGGTACCCACATCGTTTCCAACAACCCCATCGCGGTCACCATCAAGGATGACCTGTTGAATGGAGCACCTTACGGCGGTTGCGCGGATGTGATGGGTGACCAAATCACCCCCGTGAACCGCCTCGGCACCGAGCATATCATCGTCAAAGGTCAGCTCAACAATGCGGCAACCGTCGGCGAGAAGGTCTTCGTTGTCGCCACCCAAAACGGCACCCAAGTGACCGTCAATGGTTCGCTGGCAGCCACGATCAATGCAGGTCAAGCGCATACTGTCACCGTGAATGCAGCCACAGCAACGATCAACAGCAATTTCCCGGTCTATGTCCTCCACATGAGCGGCTTTGGCTGTGAGGTGGGCGGCTCCGTGATTCCACCGCTTGCCTGCTCGGGCTCGACCCAAGTGGGTGTGGCGAGGAGCAGCAGCGAAGGCTTCTTCCTCAACATCCTGGTCCCTGCGGGCAACCAAGGCAACTTCTTGCTGAACGGCGCCCCCGGCCTCATCAATGCAGCGGATTTTGCAGTGGTGCCCAATACAGGCGGCGCATGGATGTACGCAGTCAAGTCCTTCAACACCACCCAAATACCCGTCAACTCGACAGCGTTGGTGTCCAACACCACCAGCACTTTCCAGATGGGCCTCATCCACGGTGGCGCGGGTTCAGGAACGCGGTACGGCTACTTCTCGAACTTCGCCACAATCAACGTCGCGGCGACGAGCAATTCGCCCGTTTGCCCTGGCGGAACCTTGCAACTCAATGCCAGCACCGTTTCCGGAGCAACCTATTCTTGGACTGGCCCCAACGGCTTCACCTCCAACTTGCAGAATCCCACGATTTCCAATGCATCCGGCGTCAATTCCGGCACCTATGTCGTGACGGCCTCTGTTTCTGGGTGTAGCGGGACTGCCAGCACCTCTGTGATCGTGGGCGACCTCACGCCTCCCACCATCACCTGCCCCAGCAACTTCAACGTGAACAACGCCCCCGGTTTCTGCAGTGCCGTTGTTCCTTACAGCGCGCCTGTCGGGACCGACAACTGTTCTGGTGCAACCACTGCTCAGACGGCCGGCTTGCCCAGCGGCTCGACCTTCCCCATCGGCACGACGACCAATACCTTCACGGTCACCGCAGCCAATGGTCAGACAGCAAGTTGCTCCTTCAACGTCGTGGTCACGCCTACCAGCAGCCTGGATACCGACAATGATGGTCTCATGGACATCTGTGACTTCGATGATGACAACGATGGCATCACCGACTCCACGGAGTGCACTGGCACCTTCTTCTGGTCCAATCCACCGACCATCACCGGAACCAACACTGCAGCTGGATCGATCAATGGGATCAATTACACCTATACGTCCAGCCAGCCGGTGCAAACCACACCGTCGATTTTCAGCTACGGTACATTCCCGACGACCTACGGCATTCCCAACCAGACGGTCATCAAGAATGTCCTGGTGAGTTCCAATACGCTCACCTTTGCTTCGCCCATGGTGAACCCCATCTTGGGATTTGCCTCCATCGGGTCGCCGAGCATTTCCGTGGGGATCAACTTCCAGGTGCCCATCACAGTGCTATGGTCCACCGCGACAGTCCAGAACTCCTCGACACAAATCACAGGAACGGAAGGCTATGCGCTCGTGCAGTTGAACGGGACGTTCTCCAGCATCTCGTTTGACTACCTGAACAACGAGAACTACGTGAACTTCTTCTTCGGGGCCAATTTCCCCAGTTTCAGCTGTGACACCGACGGTGACGGGTTCCTCAACTTGGTGGACCTTGATTCGGACAATGACGGCTGTTCCGATGCCAACGAAGCCTATGTGAACACCAATGCCGACGGCGGCGATGGCGGGATCTATGGCCTTGGCACCCCGACCCTGTTGAATGGCGGAGTGAATTCCAATGGCTTGGTGGTTTCCGCAGGTCTCCTAGGCAACTTCCGCTACACCACCTTCCCATCGTCCAACGCACAAGGCAACCGCAACAACCTCCAGGCTGTGAGTGTGAACGCAGGTAGCCCGCCCAACAGGACCGTGGGCCCCGGTGGCAGCACCACCTTCACCTCTGTGATCAGCGCATCTGCCTTGACCACATCGCCTGCAACCACATTGGGCACCACTACCCCCAACACCCTGTCCTACCAGTGGCAGGTGAGCACCAATGGTGGCACCACATGGTCAAACATCACCACTGCTGGCGCTTCGCCGACCTACGGTGGCTTCTCCGGCTCCGCCGCAAATGGCGCAACAGTCACCCTCAGCCTGACGGGTGTGCCCGCGCTGGCGAATGGATGGCGGTACCGGGTCTTCGTGTCCCATGTGTCCAACATCTGCGGTAGCTACTCGCCCTCCGGCCTGCTTACCATCAACCAGCCGCCGATCGCACTCTGCCAGAACATCACCGTGAATGCCAATACAAACTGCCAAGGCACAGCAACGGCGATCCAGTTCAACAACGGCAGCTCCGATCCAGAGAATGCACCATTGACCTTCTCTGTTTCTCCAGCAGGTCCTTATGGCCTGGGAACCACCAACGTGGTGCTGTCGGTGAGTGACGGTGTGACCACATCCACTTGCAGCGCAGCCGTCACCGTGGTGGACGTCACGCCTCCCGCCATCGCCTGCCCTGCCAACCAGTCCCTCACCGCAACGGGACCGAGTGGGGCAATCGCGACCTATGTCGCTCCAGTGGGCACCGACAACTGTCCTGCGAGCACCTCGCAAACAGCTGGCTTGGCAAGTG
>JAXLVK010000034.1:0-56936 GCA_046329055.1 Bacteroidia bacterium | reverse complement strand
AGCAGCGGAAGGAGTACCTCAGCATCGCCGTGGAGAAGCTCCCCGAGAAGTACAAGAAACTCGTGGACCTGCGCTATTTCCAGGAATTGAGCTACGAGGAAGTCGCCGACGAACTCGACCTCCCGCTCGGCACCGTCAAGGCGCAACTTTTCCGCGCAAGGGAACTTCTGGCCCAAGAGCTGAAGTACTTGGAAGGCAAAATGTAATTCTTTAATTAGCAATGAATAATGAGTAATTGACAATTGCTTCCAGCTTCTGGGCGCGATGCTCATTGTTCATTCTTAATTATTCATTCTTCATTGAAAGTACTTGACGATGAACTGAATGCCCTGCGGCTTGTAACCGACGCTCCGGCGGATGCTGTGGTGGCGAGGTTGGTGGCTGAGAATGGGCCGGAGCAGGCGCGTGAGCTGTTTTCTGTCCTCATCAACAACATCGATGTCCCGGTAGACCAGGTGCCGGGGTACGTGATGGATTATTTCCGAGAGCAGGGTGCGGTTCCGGATGGGATTGACATGGCGCGGGTGATTCGTGGGCAACGGGTGTTCGTGGATTTTGGCCCGGCAATGGCCTTGATGCTGTATTTCAAGAGCTTGCCGACCTGCTACCTGAATTGGAAGCTTTGCGAGACATTGGCGATCACCGGGCGGCTCGACGATACGCGGACTTGGCCGGCTGTCTTTTCGCGCAGGGTGGGGGAGACCACACAATTTGTGCTGGACGTGATGACGCCGGGCAGCCTTCGTGCAGATGGTAATGGAATTCGCACTACGCTCAAAGTCAGGCTGGTACATGCGAGCATCCGGCACTTTGTCGGGCGTAGTCCGAAATTCGATGAAGCCGCTTGGCAGAAGCCCATCAATCAGGAAGATTTGGCGCATACGCTGCTGACCTTTGGTTTGGCGATGATCCAGGGTTCCCGGCAAATGGGCCTGAAACTGAGCGCGCAGGCAGCGGAGGACTTTTACTATGCCTGGCGCTTGGTCGGGCATTTTCTGGGCATTGATCCGCTACTCAATCCGAACACGGTTGCTGAAGCAGAGGCGCTGCAACAGGCCTTGTTGCAGCGGCTATCGGGCAGTTCGGAGCAGGGCAAGTCCATCACGCGGGCATTGCTGGATTTTTCGAAGGAGGTGATGCTGCCCACCGACCTGCTGGACAATAGCCCGGAGTTCCTGCTGCGCTACTACATGGGCGACGCGCAGGCGCTGCTCCTGGGCGTGGAGGCGAAAAAAGGGTGCCTCGCGGCCATGGTGCCTGGAGCGATCGCGCGGTACTTTGGCTGGGTGGAGAAGCTGGAAGACAAGGGCTTGGGCATTGAAAAGCTCGCCAACAAACTCGGACTAGCCGTGGTGCGCGGACTCATGAAGCGCTTCCAAAGCGTGAAGGGGCGTTCGCTCTACGTTCCTACGGAGATGGCCGAAGAATGGGGCCTCTGATGCGGCCTTAAGAAAGCTCTCCTTCGGTCTCTTGAAATTCCACCCCGTGGTAGATGCCCGTCATCGGGATGTCAATGTTCAGAGAATGGAGATGTATGACGGCATCCATACCAATGTAGGTGCGCAACACCCATTCACCAAGCGAGGACTTCGTGAGTACGAATACTTGGGGGATGTGCTGCTCGATCAGGACATACTCGCGGAGGCTTTCCAGCGTCTGGTAATGCATCCACTTGATACCTCGGTCCCGGTCGGCTGTGGACTCCGACAGCACTTCGACAAGCAGAATGGGGTTGCGTGCGATGCCAGGGCGCAAGTCTGAAATATCGGGATTGCCACAAATCACAGCCGCATCAGGGTGCAAGTAGGAATTGGAAGTGGCGATCCTCACATCGGCAGTATAGACCCTGCAACCTTTGCCTCTAGTGGCCATCACCAACTCTGCTCCGATCTGTGCGGCGATGTTCGCATGTTCGAGACTCCCACCTGCCAAGTCCACGATGACGCCATCGTAGTACTCAGCCCGGCCTTCGATGCCGTCCGTATAAGCGAAATACTCCTCTTCTGTAAACCGTACCGGGCTCCGCAATCCATCCATGATTGCAAAACTAAGGAAATCACCCCAAGGAATTCAAGTTCCCCCCAGCTCAATCCGGAATCTGGTGCGGGAAGCGAACGAGCTGCCTAGAGCGCTGGCGCAAGTCGTTGATGATGTGAGGGATGTCCTTGCTTTCCTTGCGTTTGACCCACCAGATAATGGCGTTTTGCCACCAACCGGGGCTCGCGACCAGGTTGCCGAGTTTGGCGGAGCCCTTGTCCTTCTCGGAGATGGCATCTTTGTAGGCTTGGCCAGACAGCGGGGCGAGTTCCTTGGCAAATTTCCAGGCCTCGTCGCGGGCGATCTTGATGCCAAATTGCATCATGAGGTCTTCGCCGACCATGAACCTCAGGATGAGCCGGAAGCGCGGGCTCAGGTGTTCGAGGTCATTTTTGATGTCGTCCACCAAGGCATTCAGGATCTTGTTGATGGCATAGAAGTCATCCTTCAATCCAGAGATGGACGATCCCGGCGATGTTTCAGCTGCTGCGATGCCCAAGTCCAAATTGATGTGCGCATTCATCCCCACGAGCAATTCCTGCAGGATCAGGTGGGTCGGGAACCGCTCCGCGATCACAAATGCCACCTTCCAAGAGCTCGTGCATTTCTCATTGTTGCGGTACTGATGCAGCGCTTCGAGGTAACGGTTGGCGAAGATCACATCGAGCTTTTCCATCCTTGGGCCGTTTTGAAAGACATTGCCTGCTGCGATACCCGCCTTGACCTTCTCCGTCACCACGACATACAAAGCCGGAAAAATCCCGATTGGATTCTTGGTCTCGATGGCCCAGTTGATCACGTCATCCAGTTGAGCGATGACCTCATCGATGTTCTTGGCAGGAACGTATGTGGACATGGGAATATTGGTTTAGTTAGCCGCAAGATAGGTGATTTCTGAAACGAAATCCCCAATCGCCGCACGGTGCCTCCCTCACTTACGCCCAAAATCCGCGGGGATTTCACCCCAGCGCTTGGTTTCCCATTTCAGGATCTTGTTCTTGAACTTGTGGGTCTTGAGCCAGGTTTCGGCGCGGGCGATGAGGCTGTGCAGGTATTCCGTCTTTTTGTTCACGGGGAGTTTGGTGGCGCACTTCTTCTTCTTGATCCAGCCCTGCGCAAGCTTGCTGTCGCTGTAGATGGTCAGCTCGGGCTTGGTCTCGTGGAACATGGCCAATGCATGCACCAAGGCCAAAAACTCGCCGATGTTGTTCGTGCCGAGCGGGAAGACTTGCGAGCGAAAGACCTCTATCTCAGGGGCGAGCGTATAGACGCCGCGGTATTCCATCTTGCCGGGGTTGCCGCTGCAGGCTGCGTCCACAGAGATGCTGTCAGCGACGATTTCCTTGAGAAACTCCTCCGAAAGGATCTTGGGTTCGCCTTTGGGCTGTGCGGAGCCTGGTCCACCGGGCTGTGTGGGCTTCACGAAGTCCTGCCATGGTCGCTGAAAGGCGAGTTTTGCCTCCTCCATGTTCGTGAAGGACTTGTACCGCGCGTCCGCATGACCTGCAACCTGCGATTGCGCAGTCGGCCAATCCGCATAGACGCCGGGGTTGCGACCCACCCAGACCACGTAGTATTTGCGCTCCTTGGACAAATGCAGGCTTATTTTTCGCGGTAAAGCACCTCCAGCACGCTTTGACCCGTCGCCTTCAAGGTCGCCCGGTCGATGGCATTGATGTCGTCGGTGGTGGTATGCCAATGCGGGAAAAACTCACCGGAGGTGATGTTCCTGTCGATGACCTCGACCATGGGAATGCCAGTGCCGTCCATCACGAAGAAATGGTCGTCGATGCTGGAAAATCCAGTCACTGCGCCGCTGAAATAGTTGCCGTAACCAAGCTGCGCTGCGATGCTCCAGAGGTTTTCCGTCTCGCGGAGCGCATTTTGCTGCGAATAGCCGTCCTTGGTGTAGCGGGCATCCTTCGCGCCGACCATGTCCAGGTTGATGCCGAAACGGGCGCTGTAGCCAGACTTGTGCGGATGCTTGGCCCAGTATTGGGAGCCTTGGCACCAGCTCGTATTGTCTTCGTAGGCGCCATTGTCCTCAGCATCCCAGCAAATCAGGTCGATTCCGATACTCGGTGCCTTGGAGTGCAGGATGCGGGCGATTTCCAGCATGACAGCCACGCCACTCGCCGCATCGTTGGCACCGGGAACGGGAGCGCCTGGGTTCTTGCCGTCCTTGTCGGCCATGGGGCGACAATCCCAGTGCGCGGAGACCATCACCCTGGCAGTGGATGCCGGGTTGTAGCTCGCGATGATGTTGCGCATGGGAATGAGCTTCTGCGTGCGATCCTTGATCTCAGCTGTCTGCTCGGTGACTTCCGCGCCATAGCCCTTGAAGGCGGACACGATCCAGTCGCCACAAGCCTTGTGGGCGGGAGTCCCGGGCACACGCGGTCCAAATGCCAGCTGCTGCTCGATGAATTTGTAGGCGCTGTCCGCACTGAAATCCGGAGCGATGGCCTTGAAGGGCTCGACTTTAACGGTATCCTTGGGGCCACCGTTGGTGCCACCTTGGTCGGGTTTGCAGCCAAATGTGCCAAGGGTGAGGCAAGCAGCCACAGCCCCAATCGCAAAGGCGCTGAACTTAGTTTTCGACATACCATTCAGTGCCAGCGGCACCGTCTTTGAGTTTCACTTTGATTTTGCCGAGGTCGTCACGGATGCGGTCGCTCAGGGCCCAGTTTTTGTCCTGACGCACCTGTGCCCTCAGGCCGATGATCACCTGCATGAGCCCGTCCGCGAGGTCGCTGCTACTTGCAAGATCGTCCTTGAGGCCGAGAACATCGAAGACAAATGTCCGCATGAATCCGCGCAGGCGGCTGATTTCGTCGGCGGTGAGGGTTTCCTTGCCGTCCTTGACCGAATTCACCACGCGCACCGCCTCGAAGATGGCCGCGAGGGCGACCGGAGTGTTGAAGTCGTCATTCATGGCATCATAGGCATCGCGCTCGAGGGCGGCGACGTCCACGCTGGATGTTGCGCTTGCAGGGAGCTTCTCAAGGTTGCGGATGGCCTCCATGAGGCGCATGAAGCCTTTTTCTGCGGCACGGGCAGCCTCGTTGGTGTAGTCCAGCGTGCTGCGGTAATGCGTCTGCAACATGAAGAACCGCGCCGTCATGGGGCTGATCGCGCCATCAAGCAAGGGATGCTGCCGACCCATTTTTGCGAGGGAGGGCGTGGCGCTCAGCGAGTCCTTGGCCAATTCCAATCCGGTGAACAGCTCCACGGGCAGGAAGTAGTTGCCGGTGCTCTTGGCCATGCGGCGGCTGTTGAATGTGAGCATGTTGGTGTGGAGCCAATACTTGACCGGCTCGGTCCCGCAGCAGCCCACATTCTGGGCGATCTCATTGGTGTGGTGGGTGGGGATCAGGTCCATGCCACCGCCGTGGATGTCGAATTGGTCGCCGAGGTACTTGCGGCTCATCGCGGAGCACTCAATGTGCCATCCGGGGAATCCCGGGCCCCAAGGGCTGTTCCAGCGCATGATATGCTCAGGCTTGGCCTTTTTCCAGAGGGCAAAGTCCAACCTGCCGCGCTTCTCGCCTTGGCCTTCGAGGGTCTCGCGGGTGCCTTCGTAGAGCTCGTCGAGGTTGCGACCGCTGAGGGCGCCGTAGCTGTTCTCCTTGGCGTATTTCTCGACATCGAAAGTAGATGGTGCCATCAACTTCATAGGCGTAACCCCGGTCCATGATGGCTTGGGTCATTTCCAGCTGCTCGATGAGGTGCCCCGTCGCAGTGGGTTCCACGCTCGGCGGCAGGGTATTGAAGAGCGCCATGACCTCGCGGAAGCCGTGGCTGTACCGCTGCACGATTTCCATGGGCTCGAGCTGCTGCAAGCGGGCCTTTTTGGCGATTTTGTCCTCACCCTCGTCCGCGTCGTCAGTGAGGTGACCCACATCCGTGATGTTGCGGACATAGCGCACCTTGTAGCCGATGTGCTGCAAGTAACGGTACATCACGTCAAAAGAGATGAACGTACGGCAATTGCCCATGTGGACGTCGCTGTAAACGGTGGGTCCGCAGACATACATCCCGACAAAGGGGGCGTTGAGCGGTTCAAACTTCTCCTTCTTTCGCGTGAGCGTGTTGTAAACGTGCAGGTTTTCCATGGATGTGGAAATCAGAACAGGTGCTTAATGAGGGGCAAAAATGAGCAAAATTCTTGAGCAGAATTCACGGAATTCACGGAATTCACAGAATTCGCTCGTGGAGGGAGACATGGAGAATTCTACCAATGCCTCCGTGGGATTCACGCAGGATCGTTAGCGATTCGAGTCATTGGACAGGGGGCGAATGGTGGCTTTCGTCCTTGCCGCCGGGAGGCGGCACCCTAGATCGGCCTGCGGCGGGACGCCGCGGCCTCGCCTGGGCTTAGATTTCCAAGATGGTGAATTCTACCCGGCGGTTTTTCCTGAGGCCCTCGGGGTTTTCGTTGCTCCATCTTGGGCGGCTGCTGCCGTAGCCTTTGTAGCGCATCATGGCCCGGTTGACGCCTTTGTTGGAGAGGTAGTCATAGACGGATTTGGCACGGGCGGTGCTCAGTTTCATGCACCAATCCTCGCTACAGGCATTGTTGGTATGTCCGGCGATCTCGACTTTCATGGTGGGGTTGTCCAGCATGAATTGATAGACACGGTCGAGCTCCGGCTTGGAATCCGGGGTGAGTTCAGCATTGCTGGGGGAGAAGAAGATGTTGTTCAGGACGACGGACTCGCCCTTGCGGATGGGGACGAGGAAAAGGTCTTGGGTGATCTCCTTGTACTCCTTGACGTCGGTGAGGTCGATGTTCTGGTTCTCGCTCATGTAGCCTGCGGCTTGGGCAAGGAAGCCGTATTTCTCACCTGCGGGCAGGATGATGGTGTATTCACCCGTCTTGGGGTTGCTGTTCGCGATGCCCACCTCCTTGCCGTCACTCAGCAATTCATAGATGATCTTGGCCTTGAGGGGCTCCTTGGTATGCTCGTCCAAGACTCGGCCACGGATGAGGACGACCGGCTCGGGACGCATGGCAGCGGGGAGCTTGATGCGGTAGATGTCCGTCTTGCCCCGGCTGTTGTTCTCGCTGCTGAAGTAGGCGTATTCGCCGCTGGCAGGCACAGAGTAATAAGCGTCCCAGTTGGCGCTGTTGATCATGGGGCCGAGGTTCTGGGGTTGGCTCCACTTGGTCCAGCTCCCATCGAGGCGGCGGGTCATATACATGTCCTTGTTGCCGTAGCCGCTGAATCCGTCAGAGCTGAAGTACAGGGTCTTGCCGTCAGCAGCGAGGAATGGGGACATCTCTGTGGCGGCACTGTTCACGGTGGGGCCGAGGTTCCTCGGTTCGGTCCAGGAGCCGTCTGGCATCACGAAGCTCACATACAAGTCCTTGGCTCCGTAGCTGTCGAGTCGCTGCACGGTCATGATGATGGTCTTGCCGTCGGCACCGAGGTGGAACTCGCTGAATTTGTTGTTGTTGTAATAGTTCTGAATCTGGAGCTTCTTGGGGAATTCCCAGCCCTCCTTGGTGCGTTGGGACATGGAAAGGCCGCTCGTCATGTTGCCGTCGGGCTCATAGACGTTGCCGAGGAGGACCGTGTTGCCGTCCGGGGAGATGGCCGTGAGGAAGTTGTGGCCGCGGTTGTTGAGCGGGGCGCCGATGTTGGCGGCGCGGACCCAGGTGCCTGTGGAGCCTGTGGAACTGAACCAAATGTCGTCGTTGACGATGCCATCGGTGTTTTCAGGGTGGTCCTTGCGGTCGAAGTAGAGGGACTTGCCATCGGGGGAGATGATGGGCATGATCTCGTCGTACTCCGTGTTGATGGCCGAGCCGAGGTTTTCGGGCTGCGACTCGAACTTCATGTCCTTGATCAGGTTGATCTCCGCCTTGATGGGGACGTCGCTGTCGCTGATGCCCACTGCGTCGATGTGGTTCCAAGTCGTCATCTCCAGGGTGTTGAGGACGACCTTGACCTGCTTCACCATGTAGCTCGTGAGTGGGAATGTCACGGTGAGCATGCGGCCCGGCTCAGCGAGCGGGCGAGGGCTGTCATTTTGATAGACTTGGTACTCCTTGCCCTGGGTGTCGTAGAGGTAAATGCGGCTCACAGCGCCCGGGGCGTAGCTTTCAGCGACGGCGACCTGCTTGATGCGCATGGGGCTTTTGTACTCGAGGTGTAGGTATTCATCGAGGCGGCTACCTTTCTTGAATGGGCTCCAAGCGCAGGGGCTTTCGCGGAATGCAGGCAGGACATTGGGTGCGCCAAGTGCCTGGTCAGCAGAGTATTGCTTGTCGCTGTACTGGAAGATTTGTCCACGACCTTGGAGGCCCACTGCACATTTTGGGAATGTGCCGCGAGCATCGGTATCAGCAGGCTGAACAGCAGGTAGATGCGTCTCATCATTGATCGTAGTCGAGCAAATTTACTAGGCACGGGACTTTTTCCAAACGTAAGGTGAGCCCGCTTTGTTGCACGGCACCCTTGAAAAGAAGCCATTTAGGTGACTTGCTAGGACCCATTGGGCAAAATCCGTGCCGGGAAATGCTAGCGGGCGGTCAGTTCCCAGAGCACGAACTGCGTGCTGTGGCCCATGACTGTGGTGAGGTCAAATGATTGAATCCTAGGAGTATAACCCGCGGATTCGATGGTGATTTCCCAGACCGCGCCGCCCGGCAGGATCAATGAGGCGTCCCCATCAGCTGGATCATAGACGAGCACCTCGGACGGCTTGTCGGAACCCCGCGCTTTGCAGGTCAGGGTACCCACGAGCGGATCGCCTGTGGCTTTGTCCACGATTCTGCCCTTGAGCAGGTGGGTTGCACCGGGCTTCAGGGATTCTGGCAGCCTGATGCGGAAGATGTCCGTCTTGCCAATGGAGGCATTTTCAGAGCAGAAATAGCCGTATTCGCCTGATGCCGGGACACTGAAGTAGCCATCCCAGTCATTGGAATTGATGATGGGGCCAAGATTGGCAGGCTCGGTCCATTTGGTCCAGGAGTCATCGAGGCGGCGGGTCATGAAGATGTCCTTGTTGCCATAGCCGCTGTAACCATCGGATGCGAAGAAGAGGGTCTTGCCATCAGCGGCGAGGAATGGGGACATTTCGGTTGCAGCTGTATTGACCGTGGCACCGAGGTTCAATGGCTCTGAATAGCCCTCGCCCTGCTCAAAACTGACGTAGAGATCCTTGGCCCCGAACCCGTCTTTTCTTTGGATGGCCATCACCAGGAACTGGCAATTGGGGCTGATGGAGAACTCGGAGAATTTGTTGTCGTTGTAATAGTTCTTCACGTCCAGGGCCTTGGGCGCCTCCCACTTCCCGTTGACGCGGCTGGATTTGGAGAGGCCTGCTTTCATGTTGCCATCAGGTTCATAACGGTTCCCCAGCAAAACCGTCTTGCAATCGCCCGATGCGGAGCAGAGGAAGTTGTGCCCGGCATTGTTGAGGGGAGCGCCCACGTTTTGCGCCTTGGACCATTTCCCGGTGCTGTCCATCACACTGAACCAAATGTCGTCATTGATGATTCCGCCAGTGTTTTTGGGGTGATCCTTTCGATCGAAGTACAGGTCTTCCCATCCGCCGCGATCAGGGGCATGATCTCATCGTATTCGGTGTTCACCTTTGGACCCAAGTTGATGGGCTCGGCGTCGTAATCCTTCCAATCGGCCATGTGGATGGTGGGCAGGACCTTTTCCTCGCTGTCGCTGATGCCAATGGCATCGATGTGGTTGTAGCCCTCCACCAATGAGGTGTTCAGATAGACGGTGATCCGCTTCACTGGGGAGTTGCTTCGTGGGGAAACCTTGATGCTGAGCCACCGCGCATTGTCAGGCTGCGGGCCATCGTCCCTGACCCGGACCTCCCCGACATCGCCATTGTCATGCCATAGGTGCACCCCGGTCACGCAGCCTGCATTGAAGCTTTCCGCAACGATCACCTGCCTCACCACAATGGCCTTTTCAAATTCAACCTCGATGAATTCTCGCTTTTGCGAGTCCTGATGCAGCGGTGACCATGCGCAAGGACTCTCGCGGGGATTGGGGAAGACATTGGGTTTGCCCAAGATTTGGGCGGCGCTGAACTGTGTCGGGCTGTATTCGGAGGATTTGTTGACCACTTTGGAAGCCCATAGCACTGTTTGGGCATTCAGGGCAGCAACCGAAAGGAGCATGGCGGTGAAGGCGATGATACTTTTCATGGGTGAGTGATTTCCGCGAGACAAAATTTACCAAGGATCACCGAACAATGCCAAACCATACGAAGAGTTTGGTCAAAGACGGAATGGGAGCTTGGCCCCAATCACAACGAAAATGAACTTCCAATTATTAATTCTTAATTGTTCAATGTCAATTATTTCGCCGACAGCTTGTCCAGCCTCTCCTTTTCCTGCTGAGAAAGGCCGCTGTAGCCGACTTCGTTGATCTTGTCGAGGAGCATGTCGAGTTCCTCGGCCTCTGTGAGTTCCGGTTGCTGCGGCTGCGGAGCGACGGTCTTGGCCTTGGGATTGATGTTGCGGATCACGGGGCGCTGCCCGGTGAGGACGGGCTCGGGCTGCCTAGGGATGCTCTGTTGAGGTCTATTCGCGGCTCCTTGGAACCAACGGGTCACATTCCATCCACTGCGTAGGACCTTGATGATGAACCACCCAACACCGGCTCCAATGATGGTGGCCGTGCCCTGCACCGTGAAGATGGCGCGGTAGCTCACCACGGAAAGTAGCAGTAGGAACAGGCCGATGTAGAGCAACTGCACGTCCCAGAAAATGATCCGGAAGTTGTAGCGGGGAACCAAGGTGATGGTAGCGGCGATGAGGGTGGCATTGATGGCTCCGAATCCAGCGAGGCGCGTCACAGGGGTGTATTCCACCGTGGGCAGGATGTTGGCGAGGCCAATCGCGAGGAGTCCATTTGTCAGCACGGCAATGGTCACGATGGCCTGTGTCCTGCGGTCGCCGAGCATGGCATTCAGGATGTGCCCAAATGCGTACAGCACCACGAGGTCGCCCAAGAGGAACCAAAAACTCAGCGGATGGGAAACCAGCCAATAGGTGAACACCGACCAAGGCTGATCGATGGCAGCACGGAGATTGACCGGAAGCGTGACTTGTTGGTAGAAAAAGTCAAAGCGATCCGGGCCGAGCAATCCATAAGCAAGGAAGAGGGCCACGTACACGAGGGAGAGGAGCGAGAGCAGCACCCCCACAAAACCAAACCGCTTCAGAAACTGACCATACCAGCCCATGGGCCACAGACTTACCGTTTTCCGATTTTACGCAATTTATCGATGTGGAGATATGCAAATCCGACGACCATGCCCGACAAGTGGCCGAAGTGGGAAATCCCGCCCATGGAATTTCCAGTCACCTGCTCGGCAACGACCAAACCCGCTGAAAGTACTGCTGCCCCAATGAGGAAACCCCTGATGGGGAAATAGATGGGAAGGAACATCAGCCCAAGCCTTGTCTGCGGAAAGTAGCTCGCGAACAGCACCGTCATGCCAAACAGGACACCCGATGCCCCAACGACAGGCGCGTGGCTCGGATCGAAAAAGCCCGTGATGGCAGAGGAAGCCACACCGATCACGAGGTAAGCCAGCAGGAAGCGGCGCGGGCCCATGATCATTTCAAGCCGCGGCCCGAAATTGAACAGCGCGAACATGTTCACGAGCAAGTGCCAGACCTGCACATGGCTGAACATGCTGCTGACGATCTGGACAGGGCGGAATCCTTCGTCACCGTAGGGCCTTGAAATGAACAAGTTCGACTTGAAGAGGAAAAACCATTCGAAGATGTCCTCCAAGTAGAGGTTCAATGCCACAAACACCAAGGCATTGATGATGATCAGATTCAGTACGACCGGAGTGATGTGAAATCTTGGCATGACACATTAAGCGTTTCTGAGGAAAAATTGTTCGAGGTCGCGGAGGGTGAGGCGGTAATAAGTGGGCTTGCCGCCGGGGGAATGGCCGGGTTGCTCGCAGGCAAAGAGCTGGTCGATGAGGGTGCGCATCTCGATGGGGTCGAGTTCGTGGCCGGGATTCATGGCACTGCGGATGGCGATGGTGCGGGCGAGGCGGTCGTGCACACGCTCCTTCACGTCGAGGCCGCCGCCTTCGCGGACTTCCGAGATGATCTCTTCGAAGAGCTTCTCCGCCTTGCTGCCCTTGAGTTCCGCGGGCACGCCCTGGAGCAGGAAGGTATTCGGCCCGAATTCGTGGATGTCGAAGCCCATGGACCGGATCTCGTCCTGCACCTCCCGCACAAAGCTGAAATCCAGGGGAGTGAAGGTCAATGTCCTGGGAAAGAGGAGTTGCTGGCTGGCGAGGGGAGCCTTGCCTCCGGCGCGTCGCAGCTTTTCGTAGAGGATGCGCTGGTGGGCGTGGACCTGATCGATCACGATGAGGCCGTCCTGGCTGTGGGTGACCACGTAGCGGTTGCCGAGGCGGTAGCCTTCGTTTTGGCGGGATTGGGTGGCGGGGACTTCGGGCTGCCGCTCGACGGGCTTTGCTTCCTCGGGAAAGAGGAAATTGGGGATGGCCTCCCGCTTGGTGTTTTGCTGGGACTCGCTCCAACCGCCCGGGTAGAGGTCGCCCCATTTCGCCGCGGGATTGGTGCGGGGCTTGCCGAGGCCGCCGCCTTGGGTGGAACTGCCGCCTTTGTTCCCGATCACCTCCGGGCGGCTTTCGACAGGAGGAAGCGGAATCTGCGAAATGAGCCGCATCAGGCCCTGATCCTCGTCCATTTCCACCATGGGCGCCTGATGGTACTGCCCGATGCCCTTGCGCACCACGCTGTGCAGGAGCTGATAGACCGTGCGCTCGTCGTCGAACTTGATCTCGGTCTTGGTGGGGTGGATGTTGATATCGACATGCTCGGGGGCGATGTCGAAGAAGATGCAGTAGAATGCCTGTGTATCGGCTGGCAAGAGGCCCTCGTAGGCCCGCTGGATGGCATGGTGCAGGTAGGGGCTCTTGATGAAGCGGCGATTCACGAAGAAAAACTGCTCGCCCTTCTTGTGACGGCAGGCCTCCGGTTGCGCGATAAAACCTTGTATGCCCACGTAAGGCGTGAGTTCGCCGACGGGAATGAGCTGCCCCTTGTAGTCCTTGCCCATGAGGGCGATGAGCCTGTCCTCCAAGCCTGCGGCAGGCAGGTCATAGACGATGGTGCCCTGGTTGTCGAGGCGCATCGCGACCTCTGGCTGGGCCATGGCCACACGAATGAACTCGTTCAGGATGTGCCGGATCTCGACAGGATTGGTCTTGAGGAAGTTGCGGCGGGCGGGGACGTTAAAGAAGAGGTTCTTGACGAGGATGGTGGTGCCTTTGGGGCAGAGGCAGGGCTCCATGCGTTTGATCTCGCTGCCTTCGATCACGATCTCGTTGCCGAGTTCCTCGTCGTGAAGGCGGGAGCGCATTTGCACTTGGGCGACGGCCGCGATGGAGGCCATGGCCTCACCCCTGAAGCCCATGGTGCGGATGTTGAAGAGGTCCTCGCTCTTGCGGATTTTGGAGGTGGCGTGGCGCTCGAAGCTCATGCGGGCATCCAAGGCAGACATGCCACAGCCATTGTCGATCACCTGCACGAGTGCCTTCCCTGCGTCCTTGATGATCAGCTCGATCCGCGTGGCGCCCGCATCCACCGAATTCTCCAGCAACTCCTTCACCACACTCGCCGGGCGCTGCACGACCTCACCCGCCGCGATTTGGTTCGCGATGTTGTCGGGCAGCAATTGGATCAATTGTTTCATGCGATCGACTTAAAGAAGCAAGGGGGCAAAAATATCCGATTCCGCCATCCACACCAAGACGGAGACCCCGAAAAACAGTGAGACCGTGGACAAGGCCACGGTCTCGAAGAACTTATCTCAAAGGGTGAACTAATTCCTGTGCTCAGATCGCGTTGTTGTCATTCGTGTTGCCACTGATGCAGCTCGGAGCGCAGTAGTGGAACATGAAGCCATTCGCGACGGGGGTGCCGGTCATCCACACGTAGTTGATGCCGGTGGTTTGGCCCCACATGTTGCGGGTGCTCACACGGGCACGGACCATGATGTCCATGCAGGTAGGCATGCTGCTGAGGGGCAAGGTGAGGGTGTAGTCATTGGCGGCGGTGGTCAGCGTCTGCATGAAGCCGAAACGCTCCACGTCGATGTTGCCGTCATCGTCCATCGGCATGTTGCTCGCGTCTTGGGTGAAGACTTTGACTTCTTCCAGGAACTTGAAGTTGTTCAGGTTGAAGATCAGGTAGAGCTCGGAGCTGCTGTTGGTGATTTCGAGGGTGCCGAGGTTGGTGGCGCCATCGCGGAGGTCATTGAAGATAGAGGGGCCGCATTGAGCGACGGGGCGTTGGATGTAGTGGTAGGAACCGGAAATGGTGGGTTCGTTGCTCTCAGGTGTGATGACTTCTTTTTCGCAGCCGAAAGCCACGAGGGCGATGCAGCAGGCGAAAAAGAGGCCTTTCAGATAGTTCAGTTGGGTAGATTGGGTCTTCATGAGTGAATTAAGTGACTTCAGTTGGGTGATTCGAGTGCCGCTCTTTTCATCGGCGTTCACCATACAGATGCAAGTGAACAATCGATTCCATAAAACGACGATGCAAATATTTCAAGTTTTCGTAATATCTCCAAATTCCTGTCGAGTTTTCTCAACGGAAAAAGGCCGCAGAAACGACAGAGAACGCGATTTTTGATATTGACTGTACCTGAAGCATTGTAGTTGTGTTTACGAAAAAACTAACGAATGGTTGCGAAAATTATTTCGAGTCTTCGTAGGAATCGTGGTTTAAACGAATCTGAATGGGTTTAGGTGGAGTTAAGTGTCGGGTTGACACATACATTGGTTTTCAGCGGGTTTGGGCGCGTTTCCACATGGGGTGGAAAGTTATCCACATTTGTGATTGGGGCATCGGGGCAGATGGGGATAACTGGAGAATTGGACCTTCGTGGTTCCTCACCGCAGAGGACCCCGCATGCGGGGCGCAGCGCAGAGATCCGCAGAGGTTCTTGTTGCTGAGGGGCCGTTCTGGCTCGGGCTACTTTTTTGTGAGGTTTTGGAGGATGGCTTCGACTTCTTCGGCTTTTTGGAGCCATTCGACTTGCTGGTAAAACTTTAGCTGCTCTTCCAGGACGGCGACGGTCTCGGGATGCTCTGGGCCATAGACGGTTGCCTTGATGGTGTACATGAGTTCGAGTTGTTCGGCGGCTTCGTTGATCTTGCCTTGCATGAAGTCGCAGATGAAGAGCTCGGAGAGGATGGCGGTGATCTGGGCTTCGTTGCCGAGTGATTGGCGCTCGTAGATGTCCATGGCCCAGTTCAGGTGGATGCGGGCCTGGTCGTTGCGGTGGAGGACGTTTTCGAGCTTGCCGAGGTTGTAGAGGTTGGCGGCGACGGCAGGATCTTGAGATCCGAGGGCGTTTTCACGGATGGTGAGGGCTTCGAGCCAGTATTGTTCGGCGAGGATGGCTTGGTCGCGCGCCATGGAAAGGGTGGCGTAGCGGTCGAGCAGGTCTGCAACAGCGGGTGCATCGCCACCGAGTTTGCCCATGCGTTCGCGTTTGGCGGCATCTAGGAGGGCCTGGGCCTTGTCGAATTGGCTGCGCTTGACGTAGAAGGCGACGAGGTTGTCGAGGGAGGTCAGGAGTAGCGGGTCATGCAGCGGCAGCTTGCCTGCGCGGATGGCGTAGGCACGGAGCAGGGCTTCCTCTGCGGCGGGGTAGTCGGTCATCTCCTCTCGGAGCACGCCGATGTTGGTGTAGGTAGTGGCCAATGCGGGATGGTCGGCGCCGAGGGCTGCGGATTGGAGGTGGAGGGCGTGGTCGTAGGCTCCTGCGGCTTTTTCTTGGCGGCCTTGGGCTTGATAGACCCCGCCGAGGTTGTTGAGGATGCGGGCGAGTTCTGGGCTTTCCGGGCCGTGGAGGGCTGAAATTTGCACCATGATCGAGTCATAGAGGTGCTCGGCATCCGAGAGGCGACCGATCATGAGGCAGAGTCCGGCCCATTGTTCTTGGGCTTGGGCCTTTTGGAGGCGGGCAACGGTGTGGTCGTAGATGGCGACGGCTTTGGACAGGTGGTCCTCGGCGAGGATGCCCATGCCGGATTCGAGGTAAAGCTTGCCGAGGGTGGTATGGAGGTCGGCGATGAGGCCCTGCGGGGATTCTGGATGGGTTTCGAGTTTGGTGAGGGCGCTCTTGAGGGTTTTTTCGGAGAGGGAGAATTGGCCGAGACGGAGGTAAAAGTCGCCGAGCCAGAGTTTTTGGGCCGGGGTGGGGGATGACTCGGATTTTTTGCCGGGATTGGGGGAGATGGTTGCGGCTAGCTCTGCGGCGGTCTTGGCCTCGGTGGTGCGGCCTTGGGTCAGGAGTTTTTCGGCTTTGGCCTTGGCGGATTCGTAGTCTAGGGTCTGGGCGGGGAGGGTGACGTGGAGGAGGGACAGGAGTATGGTGAGCAGGAGGGCTGCTGATTTTGTGGATTTATGGGGAGGGGAGTGGTGCATTTTTTGGGGTGGGGAGGCTTGGGTTTTATTGGTTTTGGGGCTTTTTCGATCATTTTTTGGTTTTGCTGCTGCGCCGTTGGGATGCTTCTACATGACTTGGAGAGGTATTTCGACCAAGGCTTCGAGTGCCTCAGCCTGGCAGTTCAGCCCGACGGCTCAGCACAAGGGCGGTGGGGTCAATCGGCGGGATCCTTCGACAAGCTCAGGAGAGTTTCTTGCCGCCTCCTTTGATCGCCGTTGTTGCTTCATTTTCCCGTTGCTGCTTCAAATACCCGTTGCCGCTTCATTTTCCGTTGCTGCTTCACTTTCCCGTTGCTGCTTCACTTTCCCGTTGCTGCGCCGCCAGAGGCGGCGGGGTCGATCGGCGTGCGGCGGGACGCCGCCGCCTCTTCGTTGTGCCGCCTTTGCCATTTTACATGTGGCCGTCGGGTTGGCAGCATTTTGGGAGGGATTGGATGGCGGATTCGGTGGATTTCTCGGCTTTGGTTTCGTGGCCGGCGGTGGCGCAGGCGCGCTCTAGGGCGGCGGCATTGGTCTTGGTGCTGTCGAAGCTGACGGCGGCGAGGTGCGTCTCTAGGTCGTAGCTGGCTTCGGCGACTCCGGGTACGGCCTGGATGGTCTCTACGATGCGCTCTTGGCACATCTCGCAGTTGCCGCGCACCCAGAAGCTGGTGCTGGCGTTGCCTTGGGGGGTGCAGGCGACGATGAGGCTCAGGACGGCTGTCATCGCCAATGCGGCGAACATGTTGCGGATCTTATCGCTGCTGTTCATTGCTGTTCCAATGATTTTGTGGGATTCGATGGATTTACGGGTTCCTGCGGGCCGATGTTGCTGGATACGCCGACGCCATGCTCATAGACTAGGATGCCGCCACGGTGCGCTCCGATAAGCAACACCCCTGTGACGGCCCAAAATGCAATCAGGAAGCCGATGCGTTCTAAAAGGATACCGGATTTTTGCCTCAAGAAAGCCCAGAGTCCCAGCATCCCGAAGGCGTAGGTGGCGATCATGACGAGGCTTTCGTGGCGCTCGATGAGTTCGTGGAGTTGGGCGTCGGAGTTGAAGCGGTCGGCTTCGAAGTCTCCGGTGAAGATGGCTGCGATGCAGGCGACGAGCCCTGCGGCATGGAGGCAAAACGCGATGATGTCCAGCCCGGGCCGTTTCTTGGCCCAACCGAGGATGTAAAATACCCCTGCGACCAGGAGCAATACCGGCGGGAAATGGACTATGAGTGGATGCAGCGGTGTGGACATGCGGCAAAGGTAAATTGAGATTTGGTTGTTCGTGCAAGGATTTGAGATCTGGGGGGGATGTGTGGTTTGTTGATGGCATTGCTGTTGGTTGGAGGATTTGTCTTTGGTGGTGGAGGAGGTGGGGCGGGATTTTATGCCGGAGGCAAATGTTCGATTGCCCTGCGGCCAGAGGCCGCGGGCTCCTTTGGTGGTGAGGTGTGGTGGATTTTATTTCGGGGGCGTGGCTGGCTTATAGAGCACTTCGACAAGCTCCCCGATAAATCGGGACAGGCAGTGTATCACCTCAGCCACCCACGTTTTGGCTTTGACCAGCTACTGGTGGCTTGGCTACTTGGGTTGTTGAATCTTCTTTTTTGAGGGTCAGTTTTTTAGTTGTTGGGTTAGGAGGGTCCAGTCTCTTGGGTGGAGGCGCTTTTTGGTGGGTTGGGGGAGGGGGGCGCGCAAGTCGCCGCGGCGGAGGTAGAGGGTGTGGCCTTGGATGGTGAGGGTGCTGATGCCGTCGTGCTCATGGCTGACTTGGGCCATGCCGAAGAGGTTGTGGAGGGTGACGGTGCGGTCGGTGATGATGATGAAGGGGTTGATGAGGAGCAGCCCTGCGAAGATGATGGGCAATACGCCAAGGAAGACGACCCAGAATTCATTGAAGAGGATGCCGACGGCTGATGCTGCTATGCCGATGGCGAACAGACCGATGGGTAAGGCGGGGTGGCGGCGGAGAGCAATCTTCATTTTCTAGTTGACAGGTGATAGTGGATAGTTGACTGCTAGGGGAAGCCGTGAGAGGGGGGCTAGCGGGATAGGGCGGCTTGGCGTTGGGGTTCGGGGAGCTTTTCGATGGCGTATCGTAGGGCGGTGCGGGGCATTTGGGCCTTGTGGGACATGATCCAGGGGAGGGTGCGGTCGAGGTGAGTCTCCGTGGCTTCTTTGAGGGCCCATCCGTAGCCTTTTTGGACGAGGTCGTCTGGGTCCGGGAGGAGGATTTCGGCGACTTGGAAGAGCAGGGGGAGGGTGTCGCCTTTCTTGCGGAGCTCCTTGATGAGGATGACGGCGGCGGCGCGGCGTTCCCAGCGGTTTTGGCTCTGCGCCCAGGTGAGGACGTTCTGGAAAAAACTGGGGTGGCGCATCATGAAGTCCACGAAGACTTCACAGCAGAGTTGGTCGCAGTCGGCCCAGTTGTGGACGTGGTCCCGGAGCCATTCTTCCAATAAGGCGTAATGATTGGTTTTCAGCTCCTTGCGGCGGGCGAAGGCCCATTGGAGGGCGGCGCAGCGGTATTCGGCGATGCCATGGGCGAGGAGCTGGGTGCAATGGTTGAGGCATTCCTCCAGGGGCAGGGCTTTGATTTCGGGCTCGAATGCCTTGGCGATAGCGCGGACGGTTCCGGTCTTGACGCCGAGGGAGTCGATCTTTTCTTTGGAGTAATGCTGCTGCCTGGTCTGGAATTCGGGGTCGGCTGCAGCGGCCAATTGCTGCTGGAGGCGGGTGATGATGTCGGTGGGCATCTCAGTCGCGGCGTTTCTCGGCGGTGAGGGTGTATTGGTATTCGAGGCTGGAATTGTCCACGGTGACGGTGCGGAATCCGGCGGAATCGAGTTCCAGGCTCACTGCGGATGGATCGAGTTTGGCCTCGGTGGGTGGGCCGACAGGGAGCGGATCCTTTTTGAAGTCGATGACCACGAGGCGGCCGTCGGGCTTGAGGCCCTGGAAGACTTTTTGGAAGTAGGCGACGCGGTTTTCGCTGTAGGCGTAGGTGTTGACGATGAGGACGAGGTCGGCCTCGGCGGTTTTGAGCATGGGGTCCTCGGGTTTGACGAGGCGGGTCTCGATGTTGAGGCTGAGGCGGTCGGGGCTGTGGCTGAGGCGGCGCTGGATGTAATCGAGGAATTCTTGCTCGATGTCGATGGCGATCACTTTGCTGGCCTTGCGGGCGAGGGGCATGGTGAAGTAGCCGGTGCCCGCGCCGATGTCTGCGACGACTTTGTCACTGAGGTCGCCGAGGCGGCTGATGACCATTTGGGGCTTTTGCCAGTTTTCACGGTCAGCGTGGTCCATTTCCTCCAATGCCTCGAATGCGCTGTCGCTTTCGGTGGTGAGGACGAGTTGGCCGGATTCGGGGGAGATGGCGCTGTCGTCGAGGGTGGAGGAGGGGGGGGAGCAGCTGGCTAGGAGGAGGAGGAATATCGGGAGGAGGATAGCGGATTTGGGAGATAGCAGGTAGCAGATAGCAGATAGCAGTTGGGTGGGGGATTTGGATTTGGTGGTATTCGCCGGAGGCATCCCGAGAATCGGGACGATGGGCGTGCGGCAGGATGCCGCCGCCTCGGGGGGCTGGGGGGAGCCTGCTGCGGCCGGCTCTGTGGATAGTTGCAGGAATCCTGGTGTTTCGAGGCGCTCTGTTTGTATAAGGATGGTTTTTGGGGTTGGTTTTGGGCTCGAGGATTTATTGGTATTCGCCGGAGGCAAATGTTCGATGGGCGTGCGGCAGGATGCCGCCGCCTCGGGGGGCTTGGGGTGGGAGGGGTTAGCCATTGGTTTCCTCCTTTTCTTTTGGGGCTTTGGGCTCCTTGGGGGCCTTTTCAGGCTTCTCTTTTGGGGCTTTGGGCTCCTTGGGGGCCTTTTCAGGCTTCTCTTTTGGGGCTTTGGGCTCTTTGGGGGCCTTTTCGGCTTTTTCTTTTGGGGCTTTGTCTCCCTTTGGGGCTTTTTCCTTTTTCTCCTTTGGAGCTTTTTCTGATTTCTCCTTTGGGGCTTTTTCTTGCTTTTCCTTGGGAGTTTTGGCTTCTGTTTCGGTGGGTGCCTTGTCCTCCTTGGACTTCTTTTTGCCCTTTTTGTCTTCGATGGGGATCAATGGTGGGCGGGTGACGGATGGGGAGTAGAGGCTGGGCTTGGCAGGTGGTGCGGCCGGGGTCTCGGGGGCCTTGGCATTGGGGTCGGGTGCGGTGGGCCCTCCTTCGGTGGGATGGATGCCGGGCTCGGTGTCGTCGTTTTTGACGCGCTTGATGGGGCCAAAGATCTCGTCCTCCACGGCTCGGGTGATGGAGTCCTGGCGTTCCTGCTCCTGCTTTTGCTGCTCGGCGGCGAGGGCTTCGGCTTCCTTGGCGCGGAGGGCTTCCTCCTCCTGCCGGGCCTTCTGGGCGATCTCCGACTTGGTCTGCCGCTTGCGGATGCTGGCGTACTGGACGATGTCATGCATGTCACAGTCGCAGTCGTAGTAATCTTCGTAGCACTTGGTGATGGTGCAGAGGGTTTCCCAGCCTTTGTGGAAACGGGAGGGCTTTTTGCTGCGTTTGAAAATGAGCTTGTACTGGCAATCCTCTACCCATTCTATCTTGAAAACCAGCTTATTGCCGTCGTCCTTGAGATTGCCTTGACGGTCGCGCTTGGTCTTGGCCTTGCTCTTGTCGATCTTCTGGTCGCGGGTGAGCTTGCGTGTCTTGAGCTCGCGCTGCCCGAGGTTGCCGTTGATCTGGACTTCCTTTTTGCGGGTCCGGCGGATGGTGATGAAGACGTTGTTCTTGTCGATGTACTCCATGCTGCCCCTGCGGTAACGTGCGCAGGGGACTGCGTAGCCGTGCTTGGTCGTGCTATCCCGGTTGTTGGCGTGGAAGCGCTCGTTGGCAGTGTTGGCTCCGCCGCCGTTGTCGGTGGCCTCCTCGTCGCCTTTCTTCTTCTTTTTCTTCTTTTTGCCGCCTTCCTCACCTCCTCCCTCTTCGTCATCGCCACCGTCGTCGTCGCCACTTTCACGGCGGGCGCCCGCATTTTCATCGTCGCTGGACTTTTCGGGCTTGGCCTTGGGCTCCTTTTCAGGTTTGGGCTCCTTCTCTGGCTTAGCGGGCTTCTCTTTGGGTGGCTTCTCGGGCTTTTCCTTCTTCGGCTTCTTTTCCTTGTCACCGCCGTCGTCCTGGGCCATGGCCAATGCCGGCATGGCTGCCAATGCGATCAGCACTGTCGCGGTCCAGATTCCTTGTTTCAGCCCCCTACGGATCGATTTCCAGATTTTCATGTCCAAATAAGAGGAACGCCTTGGGGTAACGGGTCACTTGCCGCGGCGGCCTTTGGGCAAATATACCTTGGGGAGGCTGGATTTGGTGATTTCCGGCTGCCAATAAATGTTGGTGACCCACCACCGCTGTCCGTCATGGAAGAGTTGTATGCTGTTGATGCCCCGGTCAAATGGTTCCTCGCCGGGATGGTTGCGGCTGACGTAGGTGCTCCAAACGTGTGCCATGTGGTCCCATTGCTCGGTGCGGCGGGCGATTTCCTCCTCGAAAAAGCTGTGGGTCTTGACGTAGCCGCTCATGTTTTTGAAGAATTCGTCCACTGCCATGACGTGCACCGCCCATTTGCCTGTGCTATCCGGGTAGGCCGCCATGAGCTGCGCACCGGGCCAAAAGATGGATTTGAACTTGGCTTCGTCGCGTGGGACGCCTGCTTCGCCGGAGATGGAGCCGTAGAGGGCGGACATGGCCTCGTCGATGGTGGACTGGGCGTTCCCGGCCATTGATGATAATACTAGGAGGGTGAAAAGCAGGAGGCGCATTTTTGAATTAATAATTGATAATGAATAATTAACAATTCTTGGAGGGGAGCGCTGGTGGGGGCTGTCGGTGTTGGATGATTGCCGTCGTCGTAGGGATCCCGAGTGATCGGGATGACCTGTCAATGCCGCGGTTGGGGGCTATGGGGGCGGCGTTGAGCGGGTTGGGGCTTCCAGCGGCCGTAGGGACAGGTCGCGACCTGTCCCTACGGCCGCTGGAAGTCATTAGCCCAGGGTGGCTAGGAGTTCATCGACGAGTGCGATGTATTTTTCCATGCTGGATTCGGCGGATTGGCCTTTGAGGCTTTCCCATGCGCTGTATTTGGCGGCGCCTTTGAAGTCGAACATGCCAGGCTTGTCGCCGTGGACGTCGCCTTCGGTGGCTTGCTTGTACAGTGCATACAGGCTGAGCAACTGCTCGTTGCTGGGCCGCTGGGTGAGGTTCTTGACGCGCTCGGAGGCGGCGTGGAAGTTTTCTTGGAGGGACATAGGGTTTCTATTTTGACTGCAAGATAGGGGGATAGTTGATAGTTGACGGTGGATAGGTGAGTTCTTGGGGCTTGTTGTGTCTTCGATCGGGTTCGCGACTGCTGATTTGCTTTGGATGGCTCGTTTGGAGGTGTGAGAGTTGTACTGATGCTTTATTGGTGCGTCTCATAGCCGGATATAGTGCCGTACACCAGGAAGGTACCAAGTAAGTCGCGAGGGATGCTTGTGGAGGGCAACAAGGCCCTCCTTGGGAGGAAAATGGGCCGTTATCGGGAGGACTGGGCAAAAAAATAGCCCCTTTGGGGGGCGTTTAGGAGGATTTGGGCAATGGGGAATCTGGCCCGGCTTGGGGCGGTTCTGGGAGATGGATGGGCCTCCGTTTGCCAACCCTTGAAACGTACTGGGTGTTAGGGTTGGCAAACGGGTGCGGTTTTGGGCCTATGGTGTGGGATGGATGGGCGGGGTGCTGCTTGGGCGCATGTGGGCGAGGGCTTGGGCGATTTGTTCGGCTGGGGTCAATGGGATCGGGATTTGTTTGGGCTCGGAGATTGGGTCGGGCGAGCGGTAGGCTGCGGGGAGGTGGTGGTGGGTGTCTTTCAGATGCGCGGCTGCTGGCTTGCCGTCGGTCCATGCTTGGGCGGGGGCGTGGCAGGCGACGATGCGGACGATGCCTTTGCGGTGGTGGTAGATGGTCTTGTTGCCGACTGGGCGGATTTCACGCCATTCGATGACGACTGAGGTGACGATGGTGGCCTCGGGGGCGTCGCGTGGAATCGGGATGCGGAGGCCTTCGGGCGGCAGGATGTCCACGGGTATCCATGCGCTGGGCTTCATCGGGCGTGGGGAGGCGGGCTTGTCGCGGGTGTGGACGTCGTTGATGGGCCTCCACCTCTTGTATTCCTGCCTCCAAATCATTTCCTGTATCTCGGCACGTCGGATGTGGACGCGGAATTCGATGCGGGAGTTGCCGTGGATGGAGATGGTCTTGGCGGCTTCTTGGATGCCCCGGATGCGGATGGCGTCGGGGTCGTGGCCGGGCCCGAGCGGCTGGATGGTGATGGCGGAGTTGGGTGCTTCGGGGAGGCCGAGGTCCATGCCACGGAGGTAGGGTGCGATGTCGCGGATGCGGTACTCGGTGGCGTAGAAACTGGAGGTGGTGCTGCTGATCTTGGCCCGCGTACCTGCGACGCCTGCCTGGTAGATGCGGGTGGTGATGCGGTTCTGGGGGTAGGGGATGAGTTGGGCTCCAATGTTTTCGTCGCCGTCTTCCAGCCGGTGGGGCCTGATGGAGCGGTAGATTTTGGTGCTCAGTGAGGATGCTTGGCCGAATGCCCTGGTGTGGTGCTGGTAGCCTGTGAGGCGTGGATCGGCCATGCGCTTCTGGTGGCGGCCTGCGTAGCCGGGGGCTTGATGGACGAACTGCTTGCCGTTGCGGATGGTCATGATCATTTTTCCGACTCGGCCGGAGATGGGGAAAGGGGTGTGGGCAATTGCCATGGGATCAGAATTTTAGAATTGTCAGAATTACAGAAGCTTTGTTGCTTTTGATAAAGATAGGGGAATTTGGAGGAAAGATGGAAGACGACGCTCTGAGAATGGATGATGGGGAACTGGGAGGGGGTGAGGATTTCGACCTTTTGGATGCGGCGCTGCCCTTCGAGATTGTGAGGGGCGGGGATTCGGGCAGGACTGGGAAAAGTATGGTTGGGCTGGGTGTGGAGCTTGGGTGGCCCACCGTTTGCCAACCCGTGGGACGTACTGGGTGGTAGGGGTGGCAAACGGAGGGCGTTTTTTGGACGTTTGGGTTTCTGGGAGCTGGAATTGGTGGTGAAAATTGTCATATTTGATTGAAGATTCATGAGAATGCGGCTAAATGTCCATTGAGCATAAGAGACAACGGTTCACGCCAGGGGCAATCGTCAGGATCCCATTTGGGGATGGCTACCATACCTACGGCAGGTTGCTGGTCAGTCCATTCATCGAGGTGTATGACCTCGAGACAAATGAGGAGCTGTCGGATCTTGAGGCTATCGTGGCGCGACCAGTGTTGTTCACGATCAACGTTCACAAGTCCGCGATCACGAGAAGCGACTGGCGGATCATCGGCAAGCTGCCCTATGATGAGAAGAATGCAGTCCTGCCCTTACAGTTCTGGCAGGATTCCTCCGACCCGAGCAAGTGCAAGCTAAAGGATCGATTCGACAACTTCTATCCTGCCAAGATTGAGGATTGCCGTGGTCTTGAGCGGATCGCGTGCTGGGAGGCGCATCATGTTGAGGAAAGGTTGCGGGACCATTACTCGGGCAAAATGGATGGAATTGCGAGTCGATTACGTGTGCAAGAGGTAGAGGATTAGCTCGATTGTGTTGCTAGGTTATTGCAAAATAGGAGCTGGATTCATCGGAAATGGTAGATTCAATGAACAGAGGATTCCAATTTCCCTATTCAAGGAGATGACCAAAAATGGCTTGCAGATATTTACGAAAACAAAGGTGATTGAAATGAAGAAAAAGGAAGTCAGAGAGATCTTAGAAGGGGTGATGTTCCCATTCCTGCAAGCGGAGTTCGGCATGTCGAGGGTGCGCGACGGCAGCGACCACATCTTCGCCAAACTAGATGTGGAGATTGATTGTGCTTCGCCAGTCCTGCTCATCCTTGTGACAGGGAGCGAGTTTGGTTATCGGGTAAGCCCGATTCTCTCCATGTCGTCCAAGACCGTTGACCGACCGGGCAATGTGAGATCAAAAAAAAGGCATGATCTGCTTAATGCGATTTATGAACGAATGAGGGGGAAGGACACACGGTATACCTTCGTGTTCACAACCGAGGAGGAGTTGCGGGCTTATTTGGATGAGTTGATGGCTTTCCTGAAGACGGAGGGCCGGAAATTTTGGGAAAGGTTTGCCACCCTGGCCAGTATCGAAAGGTATCTGAACGCTGATCCCACCATCCCTGTGGAGTATGGTTTTGTTGGAACTGCCCGTGCAAAGGATGCCCTTACCCTCGCCAAGATGATGGGCAGGACCGACCTAGAGGAACTTGAAGCAGCTTACTTGAAGCTTTTCGAGCATCCCCGTCAGAAAGGATTGGTAACACCCAACGCGATCAAGGAGTTTCTTGAGTACTCGAAGTGGTTGAGGGAAACCCAGTGATTGCCGTGCGAATCCCTTTTGACTGGCCGAATATGGTACTGAATTGAGATTGGATATGAGTTTTGTTGAATGCGAATTTCATGGAGGAGATGTTGGAGTGATGGTCTCGGCAGGGATCTGGGATTCCATGATTCGAGGTGATGCCTTCAATTCAAGTTCCAGGGTCTGCTTGGTGGGTGTACCGTTGTTTCCGGATGTTCGGATCCCATTCTATGCCTTTGAGCATGAATTTCCTGAAATCGAAGGTATGAAAGAAGAAAACAAAACTGAAGAGGAATTGGAGGAGAAATGGAGGATCTTGGAATTGGTTGTTCCTTCCTGTAATAGGTACTTTGATTTGCGATTTGGTAATCGAATGAGGGGAGGATTTGATGCAAAGATTGTCATCTTTGGGGTGGCTTTTGGAGCTGTAGATTTGTTGGGATTTGGAGTCCGAAATGTGGATCATCAAGAAACGAATGACTTGATATGGAAGAAAATGACTGTTTGCAGCTGTTTGAAAGAATAAAAGTCGAGTTCGTTAGGCTCGAAGACCGATTTGCATACAATGGAATGGACTATGGAAATATTCCCGAAAATTTATGGGGTATATCCAGATTTGCAGAGATTTTTGGAATTAACGACGATGAGGAAAGTTTGGAGTTCATCAAGGCTCTTCCCTTACATTGCCTCGAATTTTTCAGTACAAAGGTGAGAGAGGTGGAAGATGAATTGGAAAATTGGTTGGTAAATGAGGGCAAGAAAGAGGGACAGCCTTCTTTGGAGTTTCTAAAATATACAACAATGTTAATTGCCTATACCTGTGCTAGTTCCATTATCGAACGTATTAAGGGGTGATGGGTCAAAATGTAAGAATGGTATGAGCCTGCAATAACCAAATCAAAAATGGAACTGAAAGATTCGGTACACAAGGAAATCGTTCACCTATGCGAGATCGGTGACAATTATGCCGCAAAAGGACAATTCTCAAAGGCAATCGGCGCCTACGAAGAAGCATTAGAGCGTTTGCCGTTGCCTCATTCGGACTGGGAGGCTGGTCAATGGATATTTGCGGCGATTGGGGATGCATATTTTCATCTTCTCCAGTTTGATGAGTCAATGCGATGGTTTTTTCTTGCGCACAATTGTCTAGACGGTCATTTGAATGCATTTATTGTGTTGAGAATTGGTCAGTGCTTTTTTGAGTTTCAAGACCATGAGAAAGCAAAAGAGTTCCTTATGAGAGCCTTTTTGCTCAATGGCGTGGAGCTTTTCCAAGAGGATGATGAGAAGTATTGGAGTTCAATTAAGGATATGATAGAGTTGTGAAATATATGGCACTGTTAGAGAACGAAATCCAGACAGCGATTGATCGGCACAAGGCTCAAAGTGGAGTCTTGTTTGGAAATGGTCAAATTCAAGAGGCGATTGAGCAATTAATTCTTGCATGGGATTTGCTGCCGCCTCCGAAATTTAACTACGATGAGAGCTATCATCTCTCACGCTATATCACCCAGATGGCGTTGAAGGGTGAATTGTTTTCCTTAGCAAGAAGTTGGTCATCGATCAATAGAATGTGCGATCCTGAACGCCTGGATGATGGTGTGAAGGAGTTCTTGGCAGCAACAGTTGAGTTCGAAGCTGGAGATTTAGAATTGGCCTTCAAGTTTTTTGAAGTGGCCTACGAAAAGTCTAACCGTACATGTTTTGATGGCAAAGAAACCAAATACCGGAAGTTTTTTATGGCAAGGTAGGGCAATTAGGTGAATGCCTTCTGATGGGTAGGTTTGGAAGGGATTTCTGATGACTTCTGCCACCTGGTGTGGCCCACCGTTTGCCAACCCTTTGGACGTACTGGGTGCTAGGGTTGGCAAACGGTGGGTGTTTTTTGGACGTTTGGGTTTCTTTGAGGTGGAATTGGTGGCGAGAATTGTCATATTTGATTGAAGATTCATGAGAATGCAGCTAAATGTCCATTGAGCAACAACGACAACGGTTCACGCCGGGGGCAATCGTGCGGAGCTCATTTGGGGATGGGGACCATACTCAAATAATATTCGAATTATGGGATTTGTAAGTTGTGTTGCGCATGGTGATTCGGTGGGCTTAATGGCTTCCCGTAGAATTGGTGACCTGATTCGAAAAGGGAGTGGAAGGATCAAGAAGTGTGATCTGCACTATGTGCGAATTGTCGATTCGGAAAGTCCTGCTGATTACACCTATTGGATCGAAAAAGAGGAATTAAGGGAGCTGGGATTGGAGATGAAGGATTCATACGATTTTGAAACAGAGGGTGATCGAATGATTGGATTCTGTGTTCCCGTTTGTGAGGGTTGTTTCGAAGCGATATTTGATGGGTGATTCGTTGGAGGGCTGAATTTATGGTTCTGTGTTTGTGGTTCGGCAGGCTTGGGGACATCTTGGATGCGCACCTTATGGGAGGGATGGAGGTTGATTGCGTTGTGTTTTGGCCCTCCGTTTGCCAACCCGTGGGATGTACTGGGTCAGTAGGAGGATGATTGCGTTGTGTTTTGGCCCCCCGTTTGCCAACCCTGGTAACGTACTGGGTGCTAGGGTTGGCAAACGGAGGGCTTTGAGGGCGCTGTTCCTTGCCTTATCGGATCAGGGTGATGGAGGCTTGCCTGGGCCGGGAGGTGCCGCGGCAGTCGGTGACTTGGAGGCGGATGACGTAGATGCCTTCGGGGGAGTCCTCGCCGTGGAGGGTGCCGTCCCAGCCTTGGCGGGGGTTGTCGGTGGTGAAGATGCGCATGCCCCAGCGGGTCATAGACTTGCATATTGAACTGGTCGTCGGTGTGGAGGCCGCCGATGAGGAGGATGTCGCCGAGGCCGTCGCCGTTGGGGGTGAAGGCGGTGGGGATGAAGGGTCCGGCGGAGTCGGCGCGGAAGGTGAGCTGGATGGCGTCGTCGTGGGTGAAGCAGGGATTGGCGACGTGACGGTGTAGGTGCCGGATTCGGTGACGGTGATGCGCTCGGTCCGCTGCCCGGTGGACCATGATGTGGGTGAACCCGTTGAGGCTGGGCAGGGCTGTGGTGAGTGTCCAGGTACCGGTCCTCGCGTAATGTGGTGTCGGGGCCCAAATCGAATGCGAAGTCTGGGGTGACGGTAAGGACGACGTTGCTGGACGCGGAGCAGCCGTCGGGGTGGTGACCAGGACGGTGTATTGCCCGGCTAGGTCGGCGGTGATGGTCTGGGTGGTTTCTCCGGTGGACCAGAGGTGGTGCTGCCGGGGTTGGCCTGCGTCGAGGTGCGAGGCTGCTGCCCTGGCAGATGGTGCTGGTTCTGGCCGAGGGCAATGACTGGATCGGATTGAAGGTGGCATTGACGGTGCTCGGTAAATGCATCCGGCGGCATCGGTGACCTGACCCAATACGTGCCGGATGTGGCTACCGAAATGCTCTGGGAAGTGGCGTTGGTGGACTGGCCAATATGCTTGCGCCGGGGTGGCTCCTGCATCAGGAGCAGCGGTGTGCCTGCGCAGCCGATGCGGTCGGGACCGAGGCCTATGACGGGCAAGGGCAGGAGGCTAAGGGCGGTGCTCTTAGGATGCAGCCTGTTGGGAGTGTGACCCGGACCCAGTGGTTGCCACCGGATGAAATGGTGGTGGTCTGGGTCTGGTCGCTGTTGGACCAGAGGTAGCTGGAGCCGGGGTTGCCTGCGTCGAGGGTGATGGATGTGCCCGTGCAAATGGAGCGGTCGGGACCGAGGCTGAATGGCACGGACAGGACGGTGACCACCATGGAGTCACGGTGGCTGCATCCGGCTGCATTGGTCACTTGGACCCAATAGGTGCCGCTGGCAGAGACGGTGGAGGGTCGGGGCGGTGGTGTTATCGGACCAGAGGTAGGTGGCGCCGGGGATGCCGGGATCGAGGAGGGCGACGTCGCCCTGGCAGATGGTCTGGTCAGGGCCGAGGGTGAATGAAAGGCTGGGATTGACGACGATGCTGAGGTAGGCGGTGTCGGTTGGGGCTGTTGCAGCCGCTTCCATGGGCGATGAGCATGACGTCGTAGCTGCCGGGAGTGGTGAAGGTGTGGCTGGGGCTGGCCGTCGTGGATTGGTTGCCATCGCCAAAGTCCCAATCGTAGCCGCTGGAACTGGTGCTGGTATTGGGTGAAGGCGATGGTGAGGGGCGGCAGCCCGTAGTGGGCTGAGCGGTGAAAGATGCAGTTGGGGTGCCACCTGGGCCGCCCCCTGGTGGGCATTGTGGGTCGATGATGTATTTCCAGAGGTCACCCATGGTCTCTCCTGCGCCAAGGTCATAGCCGCCAAATAGCCAGAAATTGCCCTGCAGGTCCTTGAATGAGGCGGCGGCTGCTCGTCCACCGGGTGTATTGCCGGGGGCACCTATGCCGAGTGTGCCATAGATGCTCGGAGGGTTTCCGCCCAGGGAGCCTGTGATCCATGTGAAGTCCTGGGTTGCGGGATCATAGCACCAGAGTTCGTTGCCTGTGTCAAATCCGCCGAAGGATTTGGGGCCACCGAAACTCCAAAGCCTGCCCTGTGCATCGGTCCAAACGGCTCTGTTTTCCCAGCGAGAGCCGGGGTCGGTGGAAGGTGAAGGCTGGCATTGGGCGCCGAAGGTGGTCCATGAATTGGAGGTATTGGATCCTGCCATCCATGTCCACTGGAGCGTCACGGGATCGAACTTCCAGAGGTCCCCATAGGCATTGGCTACAAAATCGCTGCCTCCGTACATCCAAAATTCGCCATTGCAATCGACCCAAGCAGCATAGGTCCCCCTGGACCCTGGGGTATTGCTGGGAGCGGTGACTCCGAGGGTGCCGTTGGGGAGGACGCCAGTTGTCATGCTGCCTTTCATCCAAGTCCATTCATTGGTTGCGGTATTGTATCGCCATACCTGGTCCACGGAATGTAGCCGAGGTCGGTGCCTCCGAAAAACCAGAGGTTGTTGCTGGCATCGACCCATGTGCAGTTGGATTCCCCATCGGGAGGCGGATTGTTGGAGAGGCTGGGAACGCCCATGGTGCCGCACACGGGCAATGCCCCGGCGCTATTGACCCCTTCATCCAAGTCCATTGATTGGTAGAGACATCGTATTTCCACAGGTCATTCATCAGTCCGAATCCGCCGACGCCATCGTAGCCGTATCCGCCGAAGAGCCAGAGGTCGCCATTGTTGTCCGCCCAGCTATGTGCGCCATAGGATCGGGTGCCGGGATAGTTGCCGGGGGCGGGAATGCCCTGGGTCCCGTAAACTCCACCGACATTGGTGGTTTGTGGGCCCTTCATCCACGTCCACATGTTGGTGGCGGGTTCAAATCTCCAGAGGTCCCCGTAGAGGTCGAATCCGTTCCAAAGGCCACCAAACACCCAGAAATTGCCTGCTTGGTCGGTCCAATGGGCGCTTTCGTAGAAGCCGGGCGGGTTGTTGGCGGGCGCTGGGACACCTTGGGTGCCATATACGCCAAGCCCGTTGCCTGTCTGTGGCCCCTTCATCCATGCCCATGTGCCGGGTTGGGCGCTCAATGGCAGGGCTGTGAGCAGCAAGGCGATGGCAAGGAGCAAGTTGGAGGAGGTGATTTTCATCGTTGTGGCCCGATCAGTGGTGGTCTTTGCGTTCTTGGTGCTTCCGCTCCTCCTCGCGCTCGTCCCTGTAGGGTTCATGGCCTGATTTCCTGGGTTCGAACCCGTCTTGCCCAGCTCCGAGCCTTTTTTGCCATGGTCGGATCCTCTCCTGCCTAACTCCGAACCTTTTTTGCCTTCGATCCTTTCCAAGATCTGGTTGGCGCGGTCGATCCGGTAGTCCTCATTGTCGCGCCGGACAATCGCCTTGCCGCTCTGAAAGAAGTAGGCCCTGTCGTACTGCGGGGCAATGACCATGCGGCCTTGTGCGTGTCGATGAATCCCCACTTGCCCTGCCGCACGGAGGCCATTCCCTCCGAGAAGCCATGGGCATCGTCGTAGATCAAGGGGATCACGATCTTGCCAGATGCGTCCACGAAGCCATGTTTGCCATTCTGCACTACCCTGGCCCTGCCGTCATGGAAATCGTCGGCAGCCTCGTAGTCCAATGCGATGATGGTCTTGCCAGTGGGGTCGATGAAGCCGCATTTGCCGCCGAGCCCGACCTTGGCAAGTCCGCCGGAGAATGGGCCTGCATCGTCGAAAGCACATGGGATGGCCAATTGCCCCTTGGCATCGAGGTAGCCGCGCTTGTTTCCTTGGATGACGATGGCAAATCCCTCTTGGAAATCGCTGCCCGCGTCGAAATGTGGCGGCACGGCCACAGCACCCTCGGCGGTCTTGTAGCCTACTTTTCCATTTTCATAGAATCGCAGGAGCTGCTGTGCGGAGAGGTTGGAGTGAAAAAGAGCGACAAGTGCAAGGAATGCAAGGTGACGTAGGTGTGGGTTCACGTGTCAATGATCTATCTCTGATGGTCGAATATATGTTTTCGATTTGATAGGAGCAAGTGGGCAGGCTCTCCGAGGGGATTGTGTCTTGGGAGACTCTGAAATGGGTGTACGACAATGCCTACAGCATCGTGTAGCTCGGTGCGACCCCGCCGATTCTCGGCACGGGGCGCTGGGGTCGGCCAAGAAGCGCTTTCCGAATTTGTCGTACACCCTTTGAAATCCTTCGAAGGCACTTTGGGTGGCTTCGAGAGCACTTCGTGAGGGTTTTGATGCTGAGGCTCCTTCGCTCCCTTCGAGAGCCTCAGGGATCAAAGGAGCCTCAGGGACTGAGGGAGCCTCAGCATCAAAGGGGTGGATCAGTTGGTGCTGCCGGAAGGAGTTTGTGGGGTTGGACATGGCGGCTACGGTGGTGCCTGCGCCTACTGCGCCTTCGGCTTGGGCCATCTCTCGGAGTCTGTCACCATAGCGGTGAGGGGATCGATGAGTGCTTGGCCCTGCATCTTACCGAACATGGAGACGGCCGCGTCCATGTAGCCCTCGCCCTTTTCGAGTTGCTGTGCGCCAGCATCTTGGCCCTTTTCGCCGTCCTTGTTGGGGGTCTCTTTGTAGAACTCGAGGCCGGGACGGAGCAGGAGTGACATGCTGGCTGCGTTGGTGGAGGTGCCCTTGGTGGGCTGCTGAGCTTGATGAGGCGGCCGCGCACCTTGTTGTCGCTGTTGCCTTCGACGGTGGAGATGGTCCAGTTGGCGGCGTCGTATGCTTCGACGACGATGGTGTGGTTTTCTGGGTTGGCGGCGGTCTTGGAATTGTTCAGCACCACGGTGTCGCCTGCTTGCGGGGCGATGTGGTCCTTGAAGAAGTCGGTCATGACCTTGGAGAGGGCGGCTTTCTTCTCGTCCTCGTCCTTGAACTTGGCGGCGTAGTGGGCCACGAGGCTGGCTTTGAGTGTCTGCCAAGCGGATCGGTTGATGCTGGCCCCGGAGTAGTTTTTGTAGTCGCTCGGAGTCTCAATGTCCTTCTTGGCGTTGGTGTATTGCTTGTTGTCCTCGTGCCATGAGCGGATGCGGGGATTGGACCACATGACGCCTTCCTTCTTGACGAGATTTTCCCGGAAGCCAACGAGGAGGTGGAGGTATCCTGCAAACATGGTGCACCACTCGTCCTGTGCCCACGTGAACCCTGTGGCCTTGTGGTATTCGTTGACAATGGGGCCGTTGTTGCTGCCGCCGGTCTCCCAGGTGCCTCCCTGGTGGAACATGGTGCCGAGGATGTATTCCGCCTGCCCGATTTGGGCCATGATTTGCCCCAGAATCTGGAGCTTGAAATCGTTGGTGACGAGGGTGGAATCGAGGAATGTGCGGATGCTGGCGATGGAGGGGAACTTGGCGCGGACCTTGGTGGTGAGGTCCTTGACGTGGGCTTGGGTCCACTTCTTGTGGTCGCCGTCTGACTGAACGGTGTCCGCCCGCCAATTTTGGATGAAGCCGAGGTTGTCGTCGATCCATTTGTTGGCTTCGGCGTCTGCCTTGAGCTTGGCGCGGTTGTCGTGGACAAATTTCCAGAATTCGGCCTTGTCAGGCTTGGCCCATAGCTCCTTGAGGGTGTCGGTGAGGGTCTTGGGTGCGCTGCCTTCGGGTGCTGCCTCCTGTCGCTGGACG
Source organism: Bacteroidia bacterium (assembly GCA_046329055.1). Classification (GTDB taxonomy): domain Bacteria; phylum Bacteroidota; class Bacteroidia; order J057; family JADKCL01; genus JADKCL01. The sequence continues at coordinate 22,959 of JAXLVK010000034.1, read as the reverse complement.
ACATTGCTGGCCATCAATTGGAATGCGGGCGGGGCCATGGATTGGCCTTCTTGGGAGTTGGCTCCTTCTTGTTGGGTGGGAGCAGCAATCTTGGATTGCAGTGGGGCATTTTCCATGTACGTTGGCAATAGGACGTTAACTTCTGATGAATGAGGTAAGTTAGTGAGTTTGGCAGGAAAATCCAACTGGACTTGTTCGCGCATTTTTGCCCACAGGAGAGGGGCGCAGGAGTGGAATATTCTGGTTTTTCGCAGATGGTGGAAAGCGATTTGCGGAAATCCATTTTGCAGGAGGGGCAATGCCATGGATCATGGCATGTGACGATAGAACAGCGGATCGGGTTGCGGGAAGTCGTAGCGCGTGGAGGCGGCGGGGACGGTATTTCGTCCAGTGCAAGGCCCCAATGCCCTGCCACCACATTTATGTTAGGAATCATTTCTGCTCCTTTTTTCATTCTGTTGATTGTGTTCGAGGCTTTGTTCGGGGTGTGGGAACACCGGGACCTGTATGAACGGCGAGACACGTGGGCCAATCTCGCGCTTGGCGTCTTTGGCTTGGTGATGGGCTTGACGGCGAAGATGGTGACGTTTGCAATCTTTTGTTGGTTCCATCAGTTTGCGATCCGGGAAAGCCCAGCGACGGTTTGGGAGTGGATATTTTGCTTCTGTGTGAGTGATTTTGTGGCGTATTGGTTCCATCGGTTGGGGCATGAATGTGCGGCATTTTGGGCGGTGCATTCGGCGCATCATACTTCAACCAAATTCAATCTCAGCACAGGTGTGAGGCTGGCATTTCACCATCCGTATCGGTTCATTTTCTGGATTCCGATGACGTTTTTCTTCTCGCCGGACTTGATGGTCGCCGTGGAGTCTGTGAGTTTCATTTATCAATTTTTCCTGCATACGGAGGTCGTGGGCAAACTGGGGCCGCTGGAATGGGTGTTGAATACGCCTTCGCATCACCGGGTGCATCATGCCTCGAATCCGCAGTACCTGGACAAGAATTATGCGGGGTCGTTGATCATTTGGGACCGGATGTTTGGAACGTTTGTGGAGGAGCAGGAACGTCCGGTTTACGGGGTCACGGAGAAGTTTGAGTCGCACAATCCGGTGCGGATCTTGATGTATGGGCCTGCGAGGTTGTGGGGAAAGATGAAGGCGGCGGGGACGGTGTGGCGGGCGGTGCGGGTGATGTTTGGGAGGCCGTGAGCAATGAATAATGGATAATTAACAATTGATAATGGGGGATGGTGGTTTGAAACGCGTAGAGACGCCATGAATGGCGTCTCTACGCGTTTTGTGTCGGGGAATGGAATCAGCGGGGTTGCCGTTGATTCGTTGGCGGCAGGTATATTCCTTGATCTATTCGGTGATCAGGATTTTGGTGGTGATACCGTCGTTTCTGCGTAGCATCAAGAGGCCGGCGGCGGTTTCGGGGAGGTGGAGGGTGTTGATGCCGGGGTTCAGCCTCAGGGTGGCGATGACTTGGCCTTGGAGGTTGATGCATTCCAGGATTTGGTCGGACTCGCTGCCTTGGACGTGGAGGGTGCTGCCGCGCTGAAGGGGATTGGGGTAGGCGATGATTCCTGCGGTGGGTGCCTGCGGCTGGGTGGACAGCATGAGGTCCCGGACAAAGACTCTGCCGAAGTTGCCTCCTGCATAAACTTTGGTGGGGGCGATGACGAGGTCCTCGATTTGGATGCTGTCGGGGGCGCGTTCCTCGGTCCAGTTGGTGCCGGAGTCGGTGCTGCGCAATATGCGTCCGCTGCTGGTGCAGATCCACCCTTGCTGCCCGATGAAATCCAGTCCACGTGGGCCTTCGTACATGTTGCTGTCGAGCATTGCGAGCTCAATGGAGTCCCAGGTCGCCCAATTGTTGGAGGTGCGCAAGAAGACGGCTTGGTCGAAGAGGTTGCGGATGCCAAAGCCAATGTTGGGCTGGTCGGTGCGGATCTTGGCGACGGAGCTGTTCCATGCGGGGAAGTAGAGACTGTCCCAAGTGGTGCCGCCATTTGCGGTGGAGTAAATGAGGCCGCGGTAGCCAAATGTGCCGTCTTGCATGCCGATCATGCCGTGGTCCGGGTCTGCAAAGTCGATGTCGTTGACCATGCTGTACATCGTAGCGCTCGCAACTGTCCAGGTTGCGCCGCCGTCGGTGGTGGAGTAAAACTTGTCAGCGACACCAAAGTGACCGATGTGGGCGTTGGAGAAGTGGAGTCCGCTGATGCCCGAGCCGAGGTTGGCGGTGTCCGGGCTGATGTCCGTCCAGGATTGGCCGCCATCCCAGGTCTTGGAAAGGCGCATGCCTGCATTGGGGCCGCTGAAGCGCCGCCAAGCGATGAAGCCTGTATCAGCGGCGGTGAAGTGGACGTTTTGGATCTCGGTACCGTCTGGGAAGGGCAGGGGCAGGGTGTCCCAGGTCTGTGCGCCGTCGTCGGTACGGAGCAGGTCGGCGTAGCCTGTGAAGCTGTAGTTGCCGAGGGCATAACCGACGAGGTCAGTGGGGAAGGAGAGCTTGTGGATGTCCATGCCCGCTATGTCAGGAAGGCGGGTCCACTGCGCCGAGGCAAGGGTGAATGTGAAGAGCAAAACAAGAGCAGCAAGTGAGCGAGTGATGTGTTTCATCGTCGAAATAGGATTTTCTACGAAGCTACATCATTGCACGTCAGCCGTCATTGGACGAATCCGGGTTTGGCTTGTACTTTTCCCGGATCAGTTCCCTGAATCGCTGAGGCGGCACCTGCAAGTCCTTCTGGAACAGGCGGTTGAAGTAGGCGGGGTCTTCGTAGCCGAGGTCGTAGGCGATTTCCTTGATGGAGAGCTGCGAGTGCAGTAGGAGACGCTTGGCCTCCAGGATGATGCGCTCGCGGATGAGTTCTCCGGCGGCGCGGCCCCGGTGCTGCCGGCAAATCTCCGTGAGGCGGTCAGCGGTGATGGCGAGCTGGTCAGCGTAGGGGGAGACCTGCTTCTGGCTGCGGAATTGGGATTCGAGCAGGGTGAGGAAGCGGGTGAAGATGGATTGTTGCGAGGTTGATGGGGGTATGGCCTTGAGGTTGAGGCATTTTGCGAGGACGATGCCCAGGAGGTGCCGGTCGGTGCCAGGTGCGGGTTGCAGCTCGGATTGGTAGAGGGTGACCCAGCGGAGGATTTGATTGACGGCTTCTGGGCCTGCGTTGATGCTGGGTTGTTCCCGGAATCCGTCGAGTGCCTCCAAGGTCTCGGGGTCGGGGATGAAGTGGCTGCCGAAACAAAGCACCACGCCCTCGGAGTCGCCGCTGCGCATGACCTGATGGACCTGCCCGGGAAAGACGAGGTGAACTTGGCCGGGGGCGATGGGCCATTCGGCGAAGTCGATCATGTGGGTGCCGCTGCCCGCTGTGAAGAGGAAAATCTCGCAATAGCGGTGCCTGTGCGGATGGTTGGGATTGTACCGTCCGGTGCGGGCAAGGGCCTCCACGCGCAGCGCCATGCGGGCCTGCGGGTCGGGGAGGTCGTATTCGGGGAGGGCGGACATTTCTGTGCAAGATAGGCGTTGGGGAGGTGATAGTTGATAGATAGTGTATAGTTGGGTGGCGTCCACCGTTGCGAGCGCGGACAGAGCTCGCAACGGTGGACGCATGTCTATTTCCCGACATCCTGTGGAAATGGGGTTGGGATTGCAACCTTTCCTGCCTAACTTTCATCATCATTGTGCGGGGTCATGCGATCCCGCCTAGTTTGGATGAAAACCCTTTTTTTGCATGAAAAAAGCCCTTCTTTTCTTATTCCTGCTCTTTAGTACTGCCGTGATCTGCTCTGCCCAATACTATGAGGGCCCGGCTGCGGCGCGCATTGTGCCGGGTGCTGAGGCGGTGCGGTATTCGGAACACACCAAGCAGCTTCAGTACATCCGCTTCGGCCCGAATGGCCCTGCTAGCCTGGATCAACTGCTGGAGAAGCGCAAGCCGTGGATGCCGCAGGTGAACGGCAAGGTGACCTGGCAACAAAACTCTGCATTTGAGGACGAACTGGGGATCATGCACCGCCGCATGCAGATGGTGGTCGAGGGGATGCCTGTGGAAGGCGCGATCCTGATCCTGCACGAGGCACAGGGTAGGCTGCAGGCGCTCAACGGTGACCTGTACAGCTTCGATGTGACTGGCACACAGCCTGCTGTGAGCAAGGCGCAGGCGATTAACCTGGCATTGGCGGAGGTGGGTGCCGAGCGTTACATGTGGGAAAATGGCGGGATGAAGTCCCGGTTCGACGCAGCTCGCCTGCGCTACCTGCCCAAGCCTGAGCTGGTCTGGGCACCCGTGGGCAATCGCTACAAAAACAACAACTTCCGCCTGGCTTGGAAGATGGACGTCTATGCCATGAAGCCCCTTAGCCGCCAATGGGTCTTTATCGATGCCATGACCGGCAAGCTCGTCAGCACCCAAAACCGCATCCATACCGTGGACGTGGTGGGCAGTGCACAGACGTTGTACAGCGGCACCCGCTCCCTGACGACCGACCAAACCGGCCCCGCCAACTACCGCCTCCGCGAAACCGGCCGGGGAGGTGGCATCAACACCTACAACTGTCAGACGGGCACAGACTACATGCTCGCGGTGGATTTCACCGATGCGAACAACGTCTGGAACAACGTAAACCCGCAGCAGGATGAGTGCGCTCCGGATGCACATATCGGGACGGAGGCGACCTTCGACTACTATCACCTGACCTACGGCTGGGACAGCTACGACGACAACAACTCCCCGATGAACAGCTATGTCCACTATGACGTGGCATTCGGGAATGCCTTCTGGGATGGTCAGGTGATGACCTACGGCGATGGCGATGGCAGCTTGTTCAACAGCCCCCTGACGACATTTGACGTATGTGGACACGAGATCACCCACGGTGTCACCGAGCATAGCGCAGGTTTGGTCTATTTCGATGAGCCGGGTGGCTTGAACGAAGGATTTTCCGACATCTTCGGCAAGGCTGTCGAGCACTATGCCCGTCCCACGCAAACGAGCTGGCTGGTGGGTCCGGAGTGCTCATTTGGCTTGGGCATCCGGGACATGGCCAATCCGAACAACTTCCAGAATCCCGATACCTACGGTGGACTGTACTGGCAGCCGGGCTTGGACCCGCACTACTCCAGCGCCATCCCCAACAAGTGGTTTTACATCCTGGTCATGGGTGAATCCGGGACCAATGACTTGAACAATGCCTACAACGTGACGGGATTGGGCTATGTCAAGGCGGAGGCGATCGCCTTCCGTACCCTGACCACCTACCTCACGCCCAACTCCCAGTTCTCCGACGCCCGGTTCTACGCCATCCAAAGCGCAACCGACCTCTACGGTGCCTGCACCACCGAGATGATCAACACTGCCAATGCCTGGTATGCAGTGGGTGTCGGTGGACCGTGGACTAATACTCCGCAAGCCCTCTTCTCGGCCTATCCTCGCAACCACTGCATGACCCCCGCGACCGTCAGCTTCACCAATACCAGCAATGGAGGAGCGAGCTACTACTGGGACTTCGGCGATGGCACCACGAGCACCTCTACCAATCCGCAGCATGTTTACAACAACCTCGGCACTTACAATGTCAAGTTGGTTGCCACGGGTTGCACCGGTGCCAAGGACAGCGTGATCCAAAACAACTACATCGTGGTGGACACCAACCTTGCATGCACGGTCACCCTGCCCACCTCCGGCAATACGACACTGAGCTATTGCGTCGGCAATGTACTGGACCCCGGCGGCCCGAATGACTACATGGACAACTGCAACACCGTGGTGACCATCCAGCCCCCGCTTGCGGATTACATCGTCCTCACGTTCAATTCGTTTGCAATTGAGGATGGATGGGATTTCCTGAACATCTACGATGGCCCCACCACCGCGAGTCCGCTGATCGGCAGCTATACCGGCATCACCCTGCCTGGCGGGGGAACCGTGAGCTCCACCACCGGAGCAGTGACCCTCGAATTCACCTCCGACGTCTCCGTCACCATGTCGGGCTTCGACATTGACTTCGAATGCTTTACCGTCACCACGCCGCCCGTCGCGAATTTCACGGGAACGCCCTTCACGACCTGCAATGGCATCGTGAATTTCGAGGACCTGAGCACCAACCTGCCCTTTGGCTGGACATGGAGCTTTGGTGACGGCGGCACCTCCTCGCAGCAGGATCCGATCCACCAATATTCACAGCCGGGCACGTACTCCGTCTCCCTGATCGCCTGCAACAACCTGGGCTGCGACACCATCGTCATGCCCAACATCGTGGTGTACAATCCGAATTCGCAGGCTTGCCAAGTCACCACCTTCCCCACGCAGGGCACTTACACCGCCACGATGTGCGCGGGCACCCTCATGGACGATGGCGGCCAAGGCAACTACAGCGACAACGTGACCTCCACGGTGTTCATCGCTCCGCCCGGAGCGAGCCGAGTGGAGTTGACCTTCAACAGCTTTGACCTGGAAACCGGATGGGACTTCCTCACGATCTATGACGGTCCGAGCAACCTCTCGCCAATGAGCGGTTCCTATACCGGTCAGACCCGGCCCAACAACGGTCAGACGATCGTGAGCACAGGCGGTGCCCTGACGATTGAATTCATGAGCGACTTCGTGGTGAATGCGGCCGGGTTCGATGCCTTCTGGCGGGCAATCGGAGCGAGTGGCGGCCCCAATGCCCTCTTCACCGCCCCTGTGAGCGCCAACGTCGCACAGACAGTGAATTTCACCGACCAAAGCATCGCAGCGACCACTTGGGCTTGGGATTTTGACGATGGATCGACCTCCACGCTGCAAAACCCGACGCATGCCTTCAGCAGTGCCGGGGTCTATCATGTGTTGCTGCGGGCGACGGATTCCACCGGCTGTGCCGACGAGTACATCCAAAACATCTACGTGGGCATCGTGGGCACCGACCCGGGCGCTGGTATGACCCTGGACCTCTGGCCCAACCCCGCCCGCGACCGCGTCCATGTGGACCTGCGCCTGTCCCTGGAGAGCCCCTTGCGCTTGCGCCTGATGAATGCCTTGGGGCAACAAGTGTGGACCGATGAACTGCCCGCGACGAGTCATCTGGAGCGCGTCTTGGATGTGGCCGCCTTTGCCAAGGGAGTTTACTTCCTGAGGATCGAGACGGAGACTGGGGCTGTGACGCGGAAGATTTCATTGAATTGATCATTAACAGTTAACAATGTTTCAGGGCCGATTCGCTGGGGCGGGTCGGCTCTGATTTTTGTGCTGAGAGGCTTGGCTTGGCTTCGGAATCGTGTCACGGAAGGGTGAAAAAGGTATTGACATGCGGGTGGGGGCTGATCCATATTGGAGCCGTAGGTGAAATGGGCTGAATGCCATTGAATATTTGGATCAAAGCCGTTGGTAAGATGAAAAAAGCCCTTTTGTTATTCTTGCTCATTTGTTCGATTTCTGTTTGCTCATCGCAGCAATTGGAGGGTCCGGCCGCTGCCTTGGTGGTGCCTGGTGCCGAGGTTGTGCGGTACTCGGAGCACACCAAGCAGTTGCAGTACATCCGCTTCGGAGCGGATGGGCCTGCTAGCCTGGAGGAGTTTCTCTCGCGGCGACAGCCCTGGATGCCGGAGGTGAATGGCGGTGTGAGCTGGCGCGAGAAGTCCTCCTTCAAGGACAGGTTGGGGGTGAGGCACCGTCGCATGCAAATGCTGGTGGAGGGCCTTCCGGTGGAGGGTGCGGTCTTGGTGGTGCATGAATCGGGCGGTCGGTTGGTGGCCCTGAATGGCGACCTGTATGGCGTTCAGGTGAAGGGTGTGGAGCCACGATTGAAGGCCGAGGAGGCTATGGCACGCGCCTTGGATCATTTCAAGGCAGACCGTTACATGTGGGAAAATGGCGGGATGAAAACCCGGTTCGATGCGTCACGGCTGCGCTATCTGCCGCAACCTGAACTGGTTTGGGGTCCGGTGGGGCAGCAATTGCGCAGCAACCATTTCCGCCTCGCCTGGAAGATGGACGTGTATGCCATGGAGCCCCTCCGCAGGGAGTGGGTATTTGTGGATGCGATGACCGGAGAGGTCATGTGCACCATGAACCGCATCCATACGGCAGACGTGGTGGGTTCCGCGCAGACCTATTACAGTGGGCTACGGACCATCACCACGGATCAGACCGGACCCAATAGCTTCCGACTCCGGGAATCCGGCAGGGGAGGGGGACTCGAGACTTGGAACCTGCTCGCCCAAACGGACTATCAGTTTGCGACGGATTTCACGGACTCGGACAACTTCTGGAACAATGCCAATCCGCAGTTGGACGAATTCGCGACCGATGCACACTGGGGGACGGAGTCCACATTCGACTACTACCATTCGCAACATGGCTGGAGCAGCTATGATGGGAACAATGCGCCGATGATCAGCTATGTGCACTATGCTTATCGGTATGGAAACGCGTTCTGGGATGGCCAAACGATGACCTACGGCGATGGCGACAGCGTGTATTTCAGCAGCCCGCTTACCACACTGGACATTTGCGGGCATGAGTTCACCCATGGCGTCACCGAAAATACCGCTGGCTTGCTGTATTGGGAGGAGGCAGGCGGCCTGAATGAAGGCTTCTCCGACATCTTCGGCAAGGCTGTCGAGCATTATGCGCGGCCCTCGCAGACGAGCTGGCTCCTGAGCCCAGAGTGTACATTTGGCCAGGGAATCCGCAGCATGGCCGATCCCAAGGTCTTCAACAACCCCTCCTGCTACCAAGGACAATACTGGTCTGTGGGCCTGGATCCGCACTACAGCAGCGGCGTGCCCAACAAGTGGTTCTACATCCTGGTGGTGGGGGAATCGGGCACCAATGACCTGGGCAATGCCTACAATGTCACCGGGCTCGGCTACGCCAAGGCGGAGGCCATCGCCTTCCGCACCCTCACCACGTACCTGACTCCCGGATCGCAGTTTGCCGATGCCCGGTTCTACGCCATCCAATCCGCGGCCGACCTGTATGGGTATTGTTCGCCGGAGGTGATCGCCACCACGAATGCTTGGTACGCCGTGGGTGTGGGCGGCCCCTGGAATCCTGTGGCGCAAGCGGCATTTTCAGTCCATCCGCGCAACCACTGCACCGTGCCCGCGACCGTGACTTTCACCAACAGCAGCAACGGTGTGGGGACCTATTTCTGGGACTTTGGGGACGGGAACAGCAGCACCGCTGCGAATCCCACACATACCTACGGCAGCCAAGGAACCTATACCGTGAAGCTCGTGGTCAGCCACTGTGCTGGCGGTGCGGACAGCCTGGTGCTGAACCAATGCGTGGTCGTGGACACCAATCAAACCTGTGCGCTGACGATGCCTGTGATCGGGCAAACCTTCCTTGACGATTGCCGGGGGCGGGTGCTGGACCCGGGTGGCGATGGCCTGTACATGGACAACTGCACGACCATCGTGGTGATTGCCCCGCCCGGTGCCGACACGGTCAAGCTCCACTTCAATGAATTCGCCTTGCAGGACAACGAAGACTTCATGTGGATCTTCGACGGCCCCTCGATCAGCAGCCCCTTGATCGGCAAGTACACTGGAGGCACCCTGCCCAATGGCGGCACGATCGTCAGCACCACTGGCGCGATCACCGTGCGGTTCATGAGCGACTGGTACTTCACCTACCCAGGATTCGACTTTGACTACGAATGCGTGATGAGCACCTTGCCTCCCGCCGCCAATTTCACTGCTGCCTCCTTCATTTCCTGCGACGGGACAGTGGAGTTCGAGGATATCAGCGGGCATTTTCCGACCTCTTGGGAATGGGACTTTGGGGATGGCGGCACCTCCACGCAGGAGGACCCGGTGCATCAGTACGCGCAGCCGGGCAGCTACACCGTGAAGTTGCGCTGCTGCAATCAAAATGGCTGCGACAGCCTCACCCTGTCCAATGTCGTGATCTACAATCCCAATGCACAAGTCTGCGAAGTGACCGAACTGCCCGCCCAAGGCAATGTGGTGGTCACCGGCTGCGCCGGAACCCTCATGGACGACGGCGGCACCTCCAATTACAGCCTGAATACCATCACCTCCGTGACCATCGCGCCATCAGGGGCCAATACCGTGGAGTTGAAATTCACGCAATTTGACCTGGAGCTTGGCTTTGACTTCGTGCGGGTTTACAATGGCATGTCCACCCAATCGCCGATGATCGGCAACTACACCGGGGGCACACTGCCGATCAATGGGCAGGCATTTGTCGGCACAAGCGGGGCGTTGACGGTGGAGCTTCGCAGCAATGCGACGAATGCCGCTGGCGGCTTTGAAGCTGTCTGGAATGCCTTCGGCGCCACAGGCGGTCCAACGGCGCAGTTTGCAGCTCCTACCACCGCCAATGTGGGTCAGGTCCTGAATTTCACCGATCAAAGCATCGGCGCGACCTCCTGGAACTGGAACTTTGGGGACGGTGCGATGTCTTTCCTGCAAAATCCCTCCCATGCCTTCGCGAGTTCGGGTGTCTATCAAGTGGTGCTGCGCGTGACCAATTCGGATGGCTGCGCCCATGAGTATAGCCAAAACGTTTACGTCGGCATTGTCGGTACTGATCCAACTGCGGCTATCGTGCTGGACCTGTGGCCGAATCCTGCCCGTGACCGGGTGCAACTGGACCTGCGGTTGCCGATGGAAAGTCCTGTGCGCCTGCGGCTGATGAATGCGCTGGGGCAGCAGGTCTGGGTGGAGGAACTGGCTGAGACGAGCCGCCTGGAGCGGGTGCTCGATGTGAGCGCCTTTGCGAAGGGGGTATATTTCCTGCGGGTTGAGACGGATAATGGGGTGGTGACGCGGAAAATCGCGTTGAATTGATGGTTGAGAATGGAGCGGGGCCTTCGAGCGCACTTCGACGGCTCAGTGTAGCACCTCAGGCACCGCTCCATTCCAATGTCGTGGTCGTTGCGATTTGTGGATTGTTCATAACTGATTGGGGGATTGTGGTTATTTTTGTGTGTTGGAACAGGTAATGGTAAAGGTTATGAAGTGGAGTCAATCAACTATCGTACTGGCTTCGGCATTGGCTTTGGGCATTCAGCTGAATGCACAGAAGCCTCAGGCGACGCGGCCTTTTGAGATTTCTGTCACGGTGGAGGAACCCTGGGACATGTTGCAGGACCTGCGGATGAGCCGCTGGTCGGGCAAGGCCCTGGCGATGTACAATCTCCGCGAACGGGTGCAAAGCACTGATCCTGAGGCGGCTGCACGGCTGTTTCTGAAGGCGAACCGGGAACTGCTGGGATTGGCGGATGAGACATTGTCCGACCTGAGCCTGAGGCATATCCGCACTTCATTGGCTGGGACGACCTTGCGGTTTGCGCAGTCCTTTCATGGGGTGCCCGTTTATGACAGCGAGATTACCCTGAACATATCGCCAGATGGCTATGTCACTTTTGTGATGAATGGCTACAAGGCCGTCCCGGCGCTGATGGATGTGAATCCCGCGGTGGCAGAGGAGTCCGCCCGCGAGTCGGCGATCACCCGGATTGGGTTGGTGGGGCCGATGCAGTTTGATCAGACCCACTTGGTGATTTTCCGACAAAACACCACGACACGCCTCGCATGGAATGTGCGGATGGTGGGCGAGTCTCCCATCGGGGACTGGGACGCCCTGGTCGATGCGCAGACGGGGGAGATTTTCAAGCTGCAGGATGTGAGCTGCTACTACCACGATCACAAGGTGGCTCTGCGCAAAGGTGACGAGGGGCATCCCCAACAGGCAGCCGTCGATAGCATGGCTCCTGCTCCGCTTCCCCTGCCGCCTGCACAGGTCAATGGCCTCGGGAATACATTTGATGCCGATCCCCTGAGCTCCGCTGCTGCGACCTACAATGTGGGCGGCTATACCGATGGGACGGACGCGAATGCAGCCGTGCTGACCGCACAGCTCCAAAACAAGACCCTGCAGCAGATCACCAGCAATGCCGGGGTGGTGAGCCTGATCGGCCCCTACGCCGAGATCATGGACTTCGAGGCACCCAACAAGGGCCTGTTCACGCAAGCGACGACGACCTTCAACTTTGACCGGAACGCGGACAACTTCGAGGCCGTCAACACCTATTTCCATCTGGATCAAAGCTTGCGTTACATCAACCAGACCCTCGGCATTACCCTGATGCCCTTCCAATACGCGACCGGAATGCGGTTTGACCCCAGCGGGCTGAGCGGCGCGGACAACTCGCACTACATCGGCAGCACGGGCCGGATTGCATTTGGCGAAGGCGGGGTGGACGATGCCGAGGACAGCGATGTGATCCTGCACGAACTCGGTCACGGGCTCCACGACTGGGCCACGAATGGCAGCCTGTCGCAGGTGAACGGCCTGAGCGAAGGTTGCGGCGACTACTGGGCGCAAAGCTATAGCCGCAGCAAGGGCCAATGGACGACAGTTCAGGCACCCTACCAATGGGTCTTCAACTGGGATGGACACAATCCCTTCTGGGGAGGCCGGATCACCAATTACGGCGCGCTTTACCCCGGCGGACTGGTGAACCAAATCCATACCGACGGTCAAATCTGGGCAACCTGCCTGATGAAAATTTACGACGTGATCGGCAGGACCAAGACCGACATGGCATTCTTGGAGGGGCTGATGCTCACGAACTCCACCACGAATCAGCAGGACGCGGCGATCGCCTTCCGTCAGGCGGGCATCAACATGGGCTATACCATGACCGAGCTCACGCAGATCACGAACTTCTTCACGGGCTGTGGCTACATCATGCCGCCGTTCCCCGTGCTGTACAATAGCTTCACCGGGCAGCGCTTGAATTCGCAGTACGTCGATCTGAACTGGGAGACGGCCTCGAGTCACAAAACAACGGCTTTGACATCGAGCGCCGCCTGAATTCCGAGAGCGAGTTTGCCAAAGTGGGCTTCATGCGTGGAAATGGCACCTCCGATGTCTCACACAGCTACACCTTCCGGGACATCAATCCGGCTGGTGAGATGAGCTTCTACCGCCTGAAGCAGATCGACCTCGACGGCAACAGCAAATACAGCGAAGTGGTCACCGTAGCTGGCAACGACCTGCAAGGAATGACCATGGGCATCCGTCCCAATCCCGTGAAGGACCATTTGGAGGCCGTGATCGTAGGATTGCCCGAAGGCAGCAGCGAGGTGAGCTACCGCATCCTGGACCTGAGCGGCCGCGAAATCGGCAATGGCAGCCTGAGCGCCGCATCGACCCTGAGCATCCCGAACGTGAGGGACCTCGCCCCCGGTGTGTATGTGCTGGAGGTGAAGGCAGCGGCGATGACCGCGGTGCAGCGGTTTGTGAAGAATTGAAGGGGGTGAATGGACGACACCGAGGGCCTTTCGAGAACCTCAGTGCCGTCCATTCTCGAATCAACCTTTATCTTATCTTGTAGTTCGATTAAACGCTCGGGGCGATTGGGAGTCTCTGGCTGAAAGGGTATTGGACTATGAGAAATCTGATTGGAACGGTATTGCTTGGCATGCTGCTGCTGCCGCTTGGGTTGATGGGGCAACGGCACTATTACGTGAGCGCGGCTGGAAATGACGCGAATTCCGGGACGCATCCCGACTCGGCTTGGAAGACGATCACGAAAGTGAACAGCACCCTGGGCAGCAACTACTTGCCGGGGGACACGGTCTCGTTCAGGGCAGGGGACACCTTTCTCGGGGGCATCAATGTGAATGTGGGCGGAAATCCGACGGGCGATGTCATTTTCAATGCTTATGGGGCTGGCGCACGTCCGGTGATCACGGGCGGGAGCGCGGTGACGGCTTGGACGCAGGTGGCCGGGAGGGATACTTTTGTGGCGAGCGTGCCTGATCCCGTTCGGAACTTCTACGTGGACGGTCAGGAGCAAGAGTTGGCTCGGTATCCGAATGCGCATCAGTACCTGCGGCTGGACTCGGCGAAGACGGATTACCTGCATGACTTGAGCATCATGGCCCTGCCTTCTGTATTGACGGACAGTGCGAGCGTATGCGTGCATACAGCGCAATGGTGCTGGGAAAAGAGCGCGGTGGACTCCGTGAAGGCCGATACCCTCTTTTACCATGATCCAATGGTCCTGGAGGCGCTACGGAACTATGGATATTTCCTGTACGGGGATTATCAGCTGCTGGACACCGCCGGCGAGTGGCACTTCAATGGGACTCTGGACCGGCTTTATTATGTCGCAGCTTCCGGAATGTCTCCGTCGAATGCGAATTGCGTGGTCGTGACCAAGGATTTCGGGATGCAACTCGCGAGCGATGTCTGCTTTGTGCGGGTGCAGGGGCTGGCATTTGACTACTTTGGCAGCCATGGCATCTACATTCCCAATGCGAGCTGCAAATTCAATTCGGTCACGAATTGCACGTTTTCAAGGATTTACAAGCACGGCATCCAAGACCGTGGCGAATACAATGAGTTCAGCTACAATGAATTCCGGCAGATCGATGGGATCGCGATGTACGTGGACCCGCTGGGCTTGGGCGGGGCAGGCGGCAATGCGGTGATCCACCACAATACCTTCCGGAACAACGGCCAATTCCGCAACAGCGGGATCGGGGAGGAGGTCAATCTGAGCGCGATCTTCCTCGCATTTGCGGACAGCTGCAACATCCATCACAATGACATCGACAGTGTGGGCTATTGCGGCATCTCGGCGGACGGGAAGTACAATCTGATCGAGCGGAATGTAGTGCGCAATGCCATGTTGCTCGTGAACGATGGCGCGCCCTTCAAGAGCTTCGGCCCGGGCAGCGCCTACAATACCTGGCGGAACAACATCGCTTACGCCCGCCCCGGCAACCGGGAGGGGACAGCGCAAGCGGATTTCAGGACGCCGGGGATCTACTTCGACTTTTCGGTGAACAATTGCCTCGTCGAGAACAATACGATCACAGGAGATGCGGAAAGGGGCATTTTTCAAAACGCTGGCAATCACCACAATCAGCTGGTCGGAAACGTGGTCTATGGCGCTGAGCGCAGCTTGGAGCTGAACGGCACGCATGCCATCAACGACACGCTGAATGCGATGACGATCACGCACAATACCTTCTTTGCACGTGATCCGAATGCAGTGATCGTGCATCAGGTGGACTGGACGGAGCAGTATCAGACTGGGGTGATCGATTCGAATCATTATTTCCAACCCTACGATGCCGGGCGGTATGCCTTCCGGAAGGTAAACGGTGTGGACCAATACTACAGCTTCCCGAATTGGCAGACGACGTCTGGCTTCGATGCGCATTCCGCTGACAGCTACGTGAGCTGGACCCTGCCGACGGACAATAGCCGGATATTCATCAACGAGACGGATACCGTGGCAACGGTGGATTTGCTGGATTCGCTCTACCTGGATTTGGACAGCGTGGAGGTATGCGGGAGCTTTGAATTGCAGCCGTATTCTTCCCGGGTGCTGATCAATACGCTGACGGCTTGTACGCCATCGGCTACGCCTGAGCCGGAAGGGGCGAATGGTCTGGTGACCCTGTTTCCCAATCCATCTTCAAGGCGCGTAACTCTGCGTGTTTCGCCTGAGTGGCTGGGGGCGCAGTACCGCCTGATCGATTTGATTGGTCATGAGGTGGTAGTAGGCAAAGTTTCCTCAATTGAGCAGGAGCTGGACCTTTCTGAGGTTTCTCGGGGCGTTTACTTGATGGATTTGCAAGGCCGCAACCGGTTGGTGTTGCGTCTGGTGAGGAGTAGGGCATTGGGAATTCACGAATGTCAGTATCTTTGTGGGAAGGGGAGGTTTCTGAGTCCTGCCTCTCAGTGATTTATGAGCGAAAACGCAGAAATAGAAGAGCTGAAGGCGAAGCTGTTGCGATTCGCTGAGGAGTGGCTGGCCGATCGCGGCTGGGATAGGGGGTTGAGGTGAAATGGATGGGGGGAATCCGGAATGCAGTATCTTGCAGTTTCTTTCAAGGAGGCGATTGAGCATCAATTCGGAATACGTTTTCCTGAAGAACGATGAATATCCTTTCCGACTCACTGATGGTGCTGATTGGATTGGAATGGCTTGGAGAAGGGACTTCGATTCGCATTCGCTGGAAAGTTTAGAGGATAATTTGAATCTGTTTGTTCACGAAAACGCTCAGCTTTGGTTGCCGCCAGAATGGAGGCTTTCGTATTGCAGATGGAAGAATATTTCATTCATTTCTGAATTGCATGTCACGCACTTTTACGCGTTTGAAGAGATCAGTTTGAGCGAACTGGCGTCCTCCAAGGAAGTCTATTTCTTGGGAGAGAATGGTGACGGCAAAACACTGCTGCTGCAAGCAATTCATCTGACTTTTGGGATAGATGCTGTGCTGCGTCATAGCAACAATGGCACAGCTGCAGTTGCCCTGCAACTGGCAAATGGAAAGAATGGGGCAGTCTTGCAAGGCAAGGATGGGAACGGAAAATTGTTTGAATTGAAGAATGAACCCGACTATGTTCTAAACCATTTTTTCGCGTATGGCCCCAATCGAAGCCTGTATTCCTCTGACTTTTACGATGAGACTGGCTTTATGTCTCTCTATGAAAACGATGTGAAGTTGTATTCCCCGGTTCGCATTTTGGAGTATGCCAAGAATGGTGAGGTGATGCGGAATGCGGAAACTTACAGGTCTCCGAACTTTAGGTGGAATCCCCTACGTTGACATCAAAGCACTTTTTGAGGATTTGCTGGAGGCCAATGTAACGATAGAAGTCACCTGAACGCGGCGAATGGAAGTTCCGGGAAAAAGGATTCGCCTTGCCTTTCCGGAATCTCTCGGAGGGCTACAAGAATCTACTGATCTGGGTCAGCGATCTGCTTTTCCGCTTTCAAACCGAGGAACCGGAAATCGCAAGGATTGCGGATTTCAGGGTTGTGATACTGGACGAGGTGGAGTTGCATCTGCATCCACGGTGGCAGGCTACGCTTGTGCCCAAGCTCCGGAAGTATTTCCCGCAAGGTGCAGTGGTTTTTTCAACGCATAGCCCCGCTGTGGTGCGTGGTGCGGGCGAGGACGCTGTTTTACAGGGTCTATCGGGATCAGGCATCAGGTAAGTCTCATGTGAGTGAGCCTTATCACAAGCGCAATATGAGCCACATGATGTTCAATACGCTCATGACATCGCCCCTGTTTGGGCTTGACAGTGCACGGATATTTCCTGAGGCTGCTGATCCCGACACGAGCGATTCCTTTGTGAGCAGCCGTGTCGCATACCGTGGAAATGAAGCTCGCAGAACAGCGCAGGGAAGGCAAGGGGTTCATTCCGAGCGAGATCGATACCATCATCTCTGAGGTGTTGGGGGAGGAGTTACGTTCATAGCCATGCGTAAGATAGAAAAGGACAAGTCACCGAATGGTGTTCCGATTTCCCTGCGGCATCCCGATATTGGGCCATTTGCGAATGGATATGAGCTGAGGCGTGGGAAAACGACGCATGAGAAGCGTCTGGAAATGATTGCTGAGCGGAAATACATCGAAAAGCACAGTGACCGCTATAAGCAAAAGGATACTGAGGCTGCATTGGATGCCATCTATCATGGGAAATGTGCCTATTGCGAGCAGCGGGTAGAAGGATGGCAAGTCGAGCATTATCGTCCCAAATCTGTGTATTATTGGCTGGCTTTTTCTTGGGACAATCTCCTCGCGGCATGCCCCGCCTGCAATACAAACAAACTGGATAAATTTGTCTGCGAATGTGAGGAAGGTGTTCAGGTTCGCGTGGATCATCCGCCGTTTGAGTGGGCAGAAATTCATGATTTGTTGTCCAAATACGATGAGATTGAGAATCCCAAGCTCATCCATCCAGAGGTCGATGATCTCGTCTCGACGATGATTTTTGAGAGAGATGGCTCCGTGCGATCCGATAATGTTCGTATGGAATACACCATTCAAACTTGCGGTCTAGACCGCACCTACCTGAATGATGAACGCCGGAAGATTTTGGAGGACTTCCGAAAGGACATTAAGGGTGAATTCCTCAAAGTCTCTCAAAACGAGCAGGTGCTATTGGTCAGAGTGGCTTTGGAGAAATTTAAGGCGATAGCCGACGATCCCAGGGCAGAGTTTACTGCATTCAGACGCTTCATGCTTCGCCATTGGATAAGATCAGAAATTGTTGCAGCCATACCGCTTAGCTGAGTTTTCCCTATCTTGGTGCCGATGGAACTCAACTTCAAATCCTTCGGGTCTGGGCCGGCTTTGATCATCTTGCATGGGCTGTTTGGGTCGCTGGACAATTGGCAGGGACTGGCGAAGCAGTATGCGGAGCGTTTCAGTGTGTTCATTGTGGACCAGCGGAACCATGGGAAGTCTCCGCATACGGATACGCCTTTCACTTATGGGCAGTTGGCGGATGATTTGCGGGAGTTCATGGGGCAGCAGGGCATCCCGGCGGCGCATTTGATCGGGCATAGCATGGGTGGGAAGACGGTGATGCAATTTGCAGTGGAGCATGAGCACATGGTGGAGCGGATGGTGGTGGCGGACATGGGGATCGCGGCGAATGACTTTCGGCATACGGCGATCATCGATGCGCTGAGTGCGTTTCCATTTGATGAAATCAAGGACCGACGGGTGGCGGATGAATGGTTGGCGGTGCGGATTCCGGACTTTGGGACGCGGCAGTTTTTGCTGAAGAACCTGGACCGGACTAAGGATGGAGGGTTCGAATGGAAGTTCAACCTGAAGGTGCTGCACCGGGATTACCAGAATATTTTGGAGGGCATTTCCTCGCCTTATTCGATTGACGTGCCGACGCTGTTTGTGCGGGGTGGGAACTCGGATTATGTATTGGATGCGGATTGGCCGGGGATTCAGGAGGTGTTCCCGAATTCGAGTTTGGAGACGATTGCTGGGGCGGGCCACTGGGTGCACGCGGAGGCGCCGGGTGAGTTTTTTGAGCGGACTATGCGGTTTCTAATTAATAGTTGATAATGAACAATGTATAGTTGACCGCGCCGCCTTGTGCATAATTGCTGCGACCCCTTGCGGGGCCTCAGCATGACGTGTGGTAGTTGGGGGCCATCCTTGGCTGAATTAGCAATGCATGTTCTACAAATTCGCGAATGCCCCGTCAATTCAGGATGACTTCCTAGCACGGCTCATATTGTGCTGAGGACTTTCTTGATTTCGGTGGTGGTGGCGGGTTTTAGGTCGAAATGGAGGGTGGTGTTTTCCTCGACGGTGAGTTTCTTGGCTGCGAAGGCGTAGTCTCCGGTTTCTTGGTTTTGGGAGAGGCAGATGACTTCGATTTGCTGGCCGACGGGGAGCGATTGGGGGTAGAGTTTGTTGGGGTCGAGGGTTTGCTGGCTGGAAATCATGGAATTGATGTCCCGAAGCACGTAATAGGCGATGATGGGATTGCCGGTGGATTGGGTTTCGACTGCGATTTCGGCCTTGTTGGTTTCGTTGTAGAATCGGTCGCAATTGATCCACCCGAGGCGGTTGAGGCCAATGGACGCGTACAATTCCTGCTCCTTTTGCGCTGCTTTCAGGGTCTTTGCGGCGGATTCGGATTGCTGCCTGCGGGCCATCATGGCTTGCTGATTGGCGGCGTTTCGGGCTTGTCGTGCATTTTCGGCCTGAAGGCGGCGCTCCCGCATGGCCTCTTCCCTGGCCTTGCGCTTGTTGTCGGGCTTGGCGCTTTCTCCGTCGATGAAGGCGTAGATGTCCGTGATGTCATCGCTGACGACGGTGTCGTTGCCTGAGACATACATGTAGGTGGTGTCCGATTTGAATGTGAATCCGGCTTCCGTCGCCTCGACCGTCGGCTCCGGGGCGGCCTTGAATTTCTTCTTGGCTGCCACCCAATTCACTTGCCCATCGGAGGTGCGTTCACCATAAAACAATTCCATGCCCTGGTCCACCACTTGCGGGAATTCGACGTTGAGGGTTTTCCCGGATTGGAGGCTGAGTTCCTGTCCGCTGGATTTCATGCCGATGAAATAAGAGCCGCCCGAGGCGAGGAGTTTGCCATCGCTGACCGTCTGCAAGCCTGCGCCGATGATGGCGGCTTTGTCAGTGCATTCGACCAGAGAAACCTCAATTTTGTCGGTGATGGGGCTGCCGTCGGGCATCTGAAGGTTGGCGGGATTGATGTGGAGGATGGTGCCCTTGTCGCCGATCACGGTGCTGGGTTTCTTGCCGCTGACGGTGAAGGTCTGGGTCGGCGGGGCAAATGGCGCCATCAGCTTTTGCATGTCCACGGGCTGTGGAGGGAGGGCTGAGGCTGCGCTGTCAGAGTTGGGGGCGGTGTTTGTGGAGCATCCGGCAGTAAGGATCGCGAGAAGGAGTAGCGTGGTGGCGCAGAGGCCAAGGAGTCGAGTGGGAAATTGCTTTTTCATGTGAGTGTCTTTGTGATGAATGCCGGGCTCAGTGGGGAGGTAACCCTGCATTGGGAAAAAATATTTTGAATCGGGTTGCAAGTCGTTGATTTCGTAGAATCTGCGTCATTTGTATCCATGGAGTTCCCACATATTCCCTACCGTCCATCGACCTATCCGGAGTCGGAAATGCTGCAGCGGGCGCAGGCCTTTTTTGATGAAATGCAATCTCGCCGCTCGTTGAGGTTTTTCAGCGATTCCCATGTGTCTCAGGCATTGATGGAGACCCTGATCGCGACGGCTTCGACTGCCCCGAGCGGGGCAAACAAGCAGCCGTGGACGTTTTGTTTGGTCGGCAATGCGGAGATCAAGCGGCAGATCAGGATCGCGGCAGAGGCAGAGGAGCAGGAGAGTTATGCGCACCGCATGACCCCTGAGTGGCTGGAGGACCTGGCGCCCTTGGGGACGGATTGGCAAAAGCCGTTTCTGGAGACGGCGCCGTGGCTCGTGGTGGTGTTCCGGCGGAACCATGATGTGATCGAGGGGCGGAAGCGGAAGAATTATTATGTGCAGGAATCGGTGGGATTGGCTTGCGGATTCTTTCTGGCTGCGGTTCACCATGCTGGATTGGTCGCGCTGACGCATACGCCGAGCCCGATGGATTTCCTGACGCAGATTCTGGGGCGGCCGGAGAGTGAGCGGCCGTTTTTGTTGATTCCGGTGGGGTATGCAGCAGCGGATGCGACGGTGCCGGACATTCGGCGGAAGCCGCTGGAGGAGGTGGTGGTGCGGTATGTTTGAGATTTTCAGATGGGCGAGCTTAAAATTCCCTAAATCGCAGGCATGAACTGGGGTGTGGCCCTGATGGGCTTGTCGGTGGTCGCCTTTGCGGTGATGAACTTGGCCATCAAGTACTTGGCCCACCTTCCCACGTTTGAGTTGGTATTTTTCCGGGCCTTGATCGCGGCGGCGATTGCTTATGTGACGCTGCGTGTGAAACGGATTCCGGTCTGGGGCAACCAAAAATCCACCTTGATCCTGCGCGGGCTGTTTGGATTTGGGGCGCTGAGCATGTTTGTGGCGACATTGCAGCACATGCCCATGGCGACCTCGCTGGTGATCCAATACATGTCCCCGGTGTGGGTGGCGATCCTGGGCATTTTCATCCTGAAGGAGCCGATGCATCCGCTGCAGTGGATCTGCCTGGCATTGGCGAGTGCGGGGGTGGTGCTGATCAAGGGCTTCGATCCCCGGGTGGACATGGTCTATCTGCTGATCGGGATCGCGTCCTGCATCCTGTCGGCCATGGCCTATACCACAGTCCGGCACCTGCGCAAGACGGATCATCCGCTGGTGGTGGTCTTCTATTTCCCGCTGGTGACCCTGCCGCTCTCCGGGGTGATGATGGCCCTGGACTGGGAGATGCCGAGCATGGTGGACTGGGTTTGGATCGGGGTGATGGGCGTTTTCGCGCAGCTGGGACAGATATTCATGACATTTTCACTCCACAAGGAAAAGGCGAATGTGGTGAGCTCAGTGAGCTACTTGGGCATATTCTTCGGGCTGGCATTTGGCTACTTCCTGTTCGAAGAAACCTACAACCTGCTGGCTGGGGTGGGGATCGGAATGGTGCTGGCGGGGGTGATCCTGAACGTCGTTGTGGGGCAAACGAAGGGTCTGGGAAAGGCGTGAGGGCTTTATAATTCCCTTAAAATCCATGCAATGCGCCCCACCGCGTATGGGATTGTCTTTGATTTGGTCTAGTTTGATCAGAAACCACTAAATTGATGAGTACTATGCACCGCTTGTTGATCATCGAGGACGAAGTCAAGACCGCAGAGTCCATCCGTCAAGGGTTGTCGGAAAACGATTTCATGGTTGAGGTTGCCTTGGATGGCGACGCAGGGCTGCGCATGGCGCTGGATGAACGGTACGATGTGATCGTGACCGACCGGATCCTGCCCCACAAGGACGGGCTGGAAATCTGCAAGGAGTTGCGGAAGCAGCAGGTCATCACCCCGATCCTGATGCTGACGGCATTGGGGGCAGTGGACGACAAGGTCGAGGGGCTGGATGCTGGAGCGGACGATTATCTGGCGAAACCCTTCGAATTCAAGGAGTTGCTGGCTCGTGTTCGGGCCTTGATCAAGCGCAGCCTCTACATGGAGGGCAAGGAGCGTGTGCTCACTGTGGGGGACCTGAGCCTGGGCCTGGATACCAAGCGCGTTTACCGCGATGGCCGCCCCATCGAGTTGACAGCCAAGGAATTTGCCCTGCTGGAATTCCTGATGCGTAACAAGGACCGGGTCGTCTCCAAGAGCGAGATCGCCGAGCGCGTATGGGGCATCCGCTTTGACACGGGCACCAATGTGGTCGAGGTCTATGTCAATTACCTCCGCAAAAAAGTGGACCGCGATTTCACCCATAAGCTCATCCATACGGTGATCGGCATGGGTTATGTGATCCGGGATTGATCATGCAGATCCGCACTCGCCTCACCCTGCAGTTCACCCTGATCGTGGCGACCATGCTGGTGATCGTGTGTGTGGCGATCTACCTCTCCGCTGAGCAATACCGCGTCTGGCATTTCCGGTCCCGGGTGGAGGCCAAGATGCTGACCACCGCGAACCGCTACTCGAATGTCCAAGCCTTCGACACGCAGTTGCTCAAGCTTGTGGACAGCACCAAGAAGGATTTGGTCCCC